>CBDIPJ010000008.1:0-284634 GCA_965283655.1 Limisphaerales bacterium
AGAGAGACCGCCAGCTGCCAGGAACCGTCCACATGGCGCTTCATCGGGTGCGAGGTCGGGTTCCACTGATTGAAGTCACCGACGAGGAAGACCTGCTTCGCTTCGAGGGCGATGCAGATGAAATTGATGGGCTTCAGCGTGGCGCGAGCCTGAAGACGCTGGAGTGGCGGATTACCGGGTCGTGTTCCGTGCATCGGTCGATTCCTGTGTTGGCTTACCGTTGTGACCAAGCATGCGGAAGTTCCTCACCCGCCGCTTGGTGCGCCGCGTAAAAAGCCAGAGCCGTGCCAGTCTGCAAGCAGAACCTCTGCAATTCACTCGGGACGACAGGATTCCTCGGTTCTCTCCTCCCGCGCCCCTCGACGTGCCATCGGTACTGCACCCACGGTCTTTGGAGTCGCATCGTCGAAATCCAATCTTGGCTCGGCGTGCCCACCCAAGGCAGGGATCGCCAACGCCGCAGGGGCAGGATCGAAGCGCTGGGTGGAACGGCCCAAACTCAGGCTACGGATGAGCACGAGGATTCCGACTTGGAGATTCTGACTTGGTGAGGAGCGGGGAAGAACCCGTCCGGGGGGGAAAGATGGTGCGCGATACAGGGTTCGAACCTGTGACCCCTACCGTGTCAAGGTAGTGCTCTACCACTGAGCTAACCGCGCAACCGCAAACGAGCGGCCGCGAATCTATTGAGAAGCCCGGCCGGTTCAAGGGATATTTTGCCCAAGTTCAAAAATACCGCTCAACGCTTCCGCTGGGCCCGTCGCTTCGCCTCCAGCAAGCGGTTTGTCCCGGAGTCCGCTGCAGGTCCTGCTGTAGCCGATCCCTCCGCACCAGGCGTGGCCGCTTCGCCGCCGGTATCCGATCCACTCCCCACTCCGGAAGCGGGCGTCGGTGCCTGACGCGGCTTGAACAGATCCGCGGAAGGCTTCGGCGGCAACACCACCACAGGCTCCTGTCGTCCGCTCTGCTGCGCCCGCACCTCGTTCTTGCGGGCGAGGAGCGCGGACATGGATTCCTCGGCTTCAACGGCCTTACGCACGTCTCCAAAGCCAAGCCGCCGCTTGAATGACTCAAACCACTTCGCCCACTCCTCACGGTCGATGTCCACCCGACGGATGCCGACGTCGATGAGGAAGAGACACACGAGGACCTTGAGCAGGACATCCCACAGGTCCCGGGGTTGGAAAGTCTTGAGGCGATTCAGTCGGAATGGATTGTCGATGGCTGGATCCAGAAGCTTGCCTCCACCCATTTCCGCAAGCCGTCGGAGCAACGGCAGGTTCGGTTCGGTGGCGTTGAACTCCGGCGAATAATTCACGCTCGCACCCAGTACCTGCGATCCACGGATGCCGCCTTGGTCGTCCAGCTCCTGAAGGTTCAAGAGATAGGCTCCGACCTCCCTCGTTTCGAACTTCGCCTCGTATCGCCCGGGACCCGCCTGCTCAAGGATCACGTCCTGCCGAACGCCCCGAGGGCTCACCACGGTGGTGCGCAGCTTCAGGAAATTCCGGAAGTTGCCCTCACGGTCCAACGCTTCCACCGAGATCTGACCCAGACCATTGTCCACGCTGACCTGGGTATTGAATTCGGCGGCATCCACCCGCCGGATCGCCCACCGGGCCACCTGCGTCCAGAACTGCTTGTACTTCGTCCACCCCATCCAGTCCTGCGCCCACCGGGACTTCGCATCCGAGGTGAACGCCACGGTGCGGCCCAACCCGTATTGCCAGTGCGCGAGGATCGGATCGCCCTTCTCCGAGACGATCGGAACCTCGGCCCGAGGCTTGCCCGATGAGGACACATATCCGCGCAAGGTCGGAAACTCGCCGGGACCGATGCCACGGATGAGTTCGCTGTTGGCCACAACCTGTGGCTTGAAGGGTTCCTCGAAGATCGCCGACTTCAGGATGACCGCGGCCTCCTTGATGAAGATCTGGGGCAACTGCGCTGGTGACTTCACGTCGTAGAACCGCCCATTCCCCTGCCCTGCGATCCGCTCCATCGTCGTGGGCTGCACGTGCCCTCCGATCATCACTGTGCTGACCGTCACCCGCAGGTTGGTCAGATCCTTCATCAGGGTGTCAGAGGGCGCGTTCGGGTCGCCATCGCTGAACACGATCATGTGCTTCAGGTTCGCCGTCGACGCCTTCAGGCCGTCGTGCCCCATTTGCATCAACCCCTGGAAACTCGGGAGGTCTCCCTGGTTCATCCCGGCGATCTGGCGCACCAGCGCCTTCTTGTCGCCCACCTTCTGCAAGGGGAACAACCAACGCTCGTTGCCGTCCCACAACAGCACGCCCATCTCATCCTGCGGCCCGAGCGAGTCCAGCGCCGCGATGGCAATATCCCGGCTGACCTGATTTCCGTTCCCGAACTCCATGCCGTGCATCAACAGCACCAGCGCGCCGCTGGGCAGCACCTTCTTCGAGCTCAATTCCATGTCGATGGGGAGCGCAGCCTCCAATGGCGTGTTGCGATACCCACCCGCCGCAAAAGCGTTGTCACCGCCGATGCAGACCAACCCGATGCCGAAATCCCGAACCCCACTCTCCACCAACCGCATCAGGTCCGGCCCCAAATCACCCGCGGCAACGTTCGAAAGGAAGAGGACATCGTAGCTCTGCAACTCCGCCAGCGACGCGGGCATCATCCCAATGTCGCCGACACGAACGTCCAGGTTCGCCGAGCGCAGCGCCGTCGCGAGATTCGCATCCTGCGCCGGATCCGCGGAAATCACGAGGACCCGGGGATCACCCCGGACGTTGGCAAAGCTCGTCGCGCGGTTGTTCTGGGCCACCGTATCGCCCTGGACCTCCACCTGCACCTGATACGAGTAGAATCCGGGCTCCTGCAGGGTCTGGGGAAAGCTGAAGAGGTTCTTGCCCGCATCGAGTTGGACCTGTTGCTCCCCCAACAACTGGTCATTCCGATACAACCGCACCGTCGCCGGCTGCACCTTGTCCGAGGTGGCGAAGATCTTCGCTTCGAAGGTCTGCCCTTTCTTGAGGTTCGCAGGGATCACCAACCGCTGGACCGCCACATCCCCTCCTCGGATCGCGCCCAGCGGAACCACATCCAGGGTCACACCCAGAGGCTTCGACGAAATGAGGGCGGAGATCGCATCACCCACGTTTTCATTGCCGTCCGAGAACAGGACCAGACGCTTCTGACCATTCTCGGGAAACGCTGCCGTTCCCAATCGGATCGCACCGGCGATGTCAGTCCGTTCGCCTCCCACCACTGCCTGGATCTTTTCCGCCGCCGCCACCTCGGAGGCGGTCGTCTCCAATGCTGCATCGCTGCCGAAGATCAGGAATCCGGCGCGATCCTCCTCCTTCTTGTCCTTCGACCACTGGTTCGCGATCCGCCGCGCCTCCTCCTGTTGCGCAGAGGGCACGGAATCCGAGCGATCCAGAAGGAAGAGCGAGATCATGCCCTCCTGCGGGCGCTTCCACTGAAAACCCGCGATCCCAAAAATCAGCAGGAGCAACAACAGAACCCTCAGGAGTCCGGACGCCCAACGCCTCCACGGCGCCAGCGATGTATCGGAGTGCGTCGCCAGCCAGACGGTCCATGCGATCGCGGGGACCAGAAGCAACAGCCAATAAGGATGGGTGAACTGAAAGGACATCAGCCGGCTTTGTTTGATCGTGCGACCGGGACAGACCCCACTCCGTCACGACGTATCAGTTTTTGCACGCGGTGATTCTGACTGTCCGCCACGTACAGATTCCCTCGGGAATCGAAGGCCACCGCCCATGGGTTGGCAAATCGTCCTGGTTCGGCCCCAGGGCCTCCAATGATTTCCACGAGTTGGTCCCGGGCATCCACGATGCTGATCCGACTGTTGCCGAACTCGCAGATGAACTGGGTTCCGTCAGGTTCCACGCGGACATCGTAAGGATAGCTGAAGGCTCCGGGGGCTGAACCCGCCTGCCCATGCATCCGCTGGAACCGGCCCTCGCGGTCGAAGACCTGGATCCGGTGGTTGCAGGAATCCGCCACGTAGACGTGGTCCGATGGGCCGATCCCCAGTCCTTCAGCCCGATTGAAATGCCCCTCGGCTTCGCCAGGCTCCCCCCACGCGATCCCAAATCGCGGCAACTCGACGGCATCGCCTTTCGCACCAAAGGTGATCGGACCAAACCGTTGCACGCGATCGACGACGGTATACTCGCTCACGAAGAACTCACCGAGGCTGTTCAGCCCGATCGCCCGTGGCAGGATGAAGCGCCCGCCGTTTGTTCCCTTCACACCCCATTGGGCAACGAGCTTTCCCTCGGGATCAAAGTGATTCACCCGCATGTAGTGCGGCTCGATGACCAAGATGTTTCCCTGCGCATCCAACCCCATCCCCTTGGGCTTCCCGAGATCCGTCTGTGGCATCTGCCACTGCAGGAGGAACCGGCCGTTCGCATCAAACTTCTGGATGCGTCCGGTGACATCCGCGACGTAGAGATTGTCGTTGCGGTCACAAACCAGCGACCGCGGTTTGTTGAACTGGCCCGGCCCCACACCACGGCGGCCGATCACTTCCACATGGCTGAACCATCGGGACCCCAACGCAACCCGCCCCTGACTCGCCGGGGCATCACAGCCCGCGACAAGCAAAAGGGCCGCCCCCGGAATCAGGAGACGCCATCGGACCATCGACGCCACCTTCCACAATACGATTGGCAGGACGGCGATCCCCAGAAGCACCACACAAAGGGCATTCACCTGCCCCGCATGTCCGTAATGCAGCAGATTGAACACACGCACAGCCACCGTCTCCATCCCCGCAGGCAGCACCAAGAGGATGCTTTCCACATCCCACAGGACCAGCAGGTAAACGATGTAGCCTCCCATCAGGCTCGTTCCACGGACCTGAGGCCAAACGGAATGCCACCAGGCTTCGACGGGACTGGCCCCGGATGTCCTCAGGGCATCTCCCGTTGTGGCATCCACACGCTCCATCGAGGCAAGCCCCACCGACCATGGAATCGCGAGGTAGCGGGGCATCAGCAAGAGTGCATAGACACCTGCCGAGTCCGCCAACCATCGCATGGAAGGTTTGCCCAGCACCGGCACCCACAGGGTGCTGATCAGGATTCCCGGAATCAGAAACCACAACCAGGCGAGCCATCGCCACGGGGCAGCCCGACGGGTTCCTTGGACGAGCAACAGGGCGAGGAGAAGCAACCCACCCGCCACAACCGCCGCGACAATCACCGATGTCGCAATCGACACGGCCCCGGCCCGGCTTGCGGGTCCAAGCTCCGTCCAGGTCCGGCGGGAGATCATCAGCATTCCAACCGGCAACCCGATCGAGAGGCCAACGGCAAGCAGAGTCAGTCCATCGCAAACCCAACCGATCTTCCCCAGGCTCCGACGCCAAAGGGAAGGATCTGCACCACCCTCCACGTGCGGCCAGCTTACCCCGGAACGACTCACCCAAAGCAGTGCCATTGCTCCCAGGAGCACCAATGGCCATCCGGCGACCCAGGCCCCACCCACATCCAACTGGGTGTTGAAGCGCACCCACAGCAATTCAGGAAGCACCCGAACCTGGAAAAGCGTCGGGATCGAAAAGTTCGCCGCCGCCAGAACAACACAGACGACGAAGGCGACACCAAGTCCCTGACGACCGCTGGGCCACTGGATGTGCTGGAGCAAATGCCAGCCACGCATTCCTGGAATCGATTCCAATGCCGGACGTTCAACCCGGCTCCATCCGCCGATGAGCAGGATCGCAGGAATCGGCCAGTGCATCCCCGCCAGAACCAAGGCCGTCAACGGCAGCATCGCCTGCGCCGAAGTTTGTCCACCCCACTCCAATCGCCACGCGGTAGAGATCTCGAGCCAGCAGTTGGCGAGAAGGAACGGAGGAAGGGCCTGGTTGATCGCCGCGATTGCCAACAACCACGGACGCCATCGCCGGCCCGACCTCATCCAGGAAGTAGCAAAGGCCCAGCCGAATCCGGCAGCCAGGATCCCGGCACCCAGGGCAACCCAAATGGTGTTCCAGAGCGCCGTCATTTTCGGAAGATCCCCTCGATCTCACCCACCGTGACGTCCAGATCCCGCAGAACCCGCGTCCAGTCCGGGGCCAGCCAACGACCTTGCGGGACGCTTGTGCTCTCGAGGGCCCCTTCCCGCACCAATAGCGCCGCCACCTCTGCCGACATCAGGAAATCAACCAACCGCCGGGCTGGATCTCCCGGAGCCGCCGGCCGGACCAGTGCCACTGTATTGGGTACCACCAGAAGGTCCTCCTCCAGAGTCAGCCCTTCCACCCGGACCCCTTCACGCCGCGCCACGAAGATGTCGTCTGAATCCGTCAATCCAACGAGCGCTTCGCCCCGGGCGACCCGCCTGACAACATGCGAATTGCCCGGTTCCAGAAACGGCTCGTTCGCAGCCAACGCCGAACACCAGCGCCGCCACGCCTCCTCACCCCATCGGGCGCGCAAGACGTGAAAGTGGGTCGAAGTCGTTCCGAAAAGCGGCACAGCCAGGGATAGCTTCCCTTTCCAGCGGGCATTCGTGAGTTCCACGAGGCTTACGGGACGTTCTGAAGCACCCAACCGGCTTGGATCGATTACCAATCGCCGGGTCCGTGCCCCAAAGGCAGCCCACCCCGGTCCACCAGGAAGGATCTGGTTCGTTCCAAAGACACCCCGCTCCGCCAACTGGCGCGTCCGCAGCTCCTCATTGCCCCAGAACACGTGCGCCACCGGATCTTTCGCCTCCGCCAGCAATCGGTTCGCCATGCCGACAGTCTTCACCGCCTCGCTGTCGAAGACCGCCCGCACCTTGAGCCCGGTGCGACGGTGAAACTCCTCGAGGGCCCGTTCCGCGAAGACCTGATCCTGCGCACAATAGAGGACCAACGAGGAGGAATCGTTACGTTGACCAACTCCGCCCGTCAGCAAACTCAGGAACAGCAGAAGGAACAACCCAAGCACCAGTGCCAGCATCAGCACCAGCAACACCGCGTTCACCCCTCGTGGCTTGGCACTCATGCGGTGCGGCGATGAAACCACCACCATTCCCCCAGCATCACCCCCAACCCCGCCAGAGCGAACCACCGCCACCACTCCAGGTTCGCGTCCCGCTCGGTCGTTGCCGTCACCTGGGTGAACCGTCCCAGGTCCAACGTCTCCCGCGGCCGGATATTGCTTTCCGCCGCATCCAGCAGATTCGCCGAGAAGGCCACCTGATTGGTTCCCAACTGGACCCGGTAAACACCTTGCCGACCCGTATCTCCCCACACGAACTCCGTGGACTCCGCGCCAACAGCCACCTTCTGGACTGTCCCATCGGGCACCGTAACCACCGCTTCGATCACCGGACTGACCAAGGGCAGCCGGAAAGCATCCCCAGCCTTGATCAGGAATTGCTCGGCCTTCGCCGTCGCCGGATTCAGCCAGTCCACCGCATTCGAGATGAAGATCGGAAAACTGATCCGCAAAGGCCAGGTGCTCTCCAGCGTGTCGAACCCGATCCAGATCACCCGCTGGCGCCCCATCTCACCCGCCACTACCAACGGCGACTGTGGGGCGTCGACCAGCGAGACTCCCCATCCGGGTGCCTTCACCTGAAGTGCCTTGGCCACCTGGATGTTGTCAAAGGTCACGAACCGCAACAGGGGATGGGTGTTCTTCCAGTTGACGATCGGTGGCGCCTCAATCCCCCCCACCGGCGGTTCGAACCAATTGGTGGGCGCAACATTGATCGCAAGCAGGTTCCCCTTCGGCCACTCCGACGGCACCACGTCATCCAACACGACCAACTCGTGCCTTCCGGCGTCCGCCGCGGAATGGTCCGAAGCAGTGCTCAGTTCTACATTCGGTCCAGCCGCCGCGAGGGCCTTCTCCAGGAAACGGTTTCCTCGGGTCACCAGCAGGATACGGATCGGCTGGGGCATCAGGGAAACCACGCTGGCTTGATCGTCCGCCTTCAGGTCGTCGTCCGTGATCAACTTCGCAGTAAACACGCCATCCCGCGCCTGCGCCGCAATGAAGACCGCGGGTGTCGTGTTCGTGGGTGCCAGGGTAATCGTTTTGGTCTCCACCAGTTGGCCCTCAAAGGCAATCTCCACACGGGCATCGATGGATTGCGGCTGATGGTTCGCCACGCTGATGAACAGGGCACGTTTCGAAGGATCTTCCGGGTTGGGCTTAACATCGAACGCGATGATGCCCGCGTTACGGCCGCCTTTGCCGACCTTGTGGTAAATCAAACGCATTTCCCGGGTCTCAAATTCTGCCAACTCCGGAATCGCACCGTCACTGAACAGGTGGATCTCGGCATCAGGACGGTCACGGATGAGCGTCTCCGCCACCCGCAACGCTTCCGCCAGTCGGGTCGACGAGTCCGTGACACGGGCGCCTTCCAACGCCCGCCTCAAGGCCGCCTTCTCGGAAGTCGCACTTTGTCGTACCTCCGCATTGGCTCCGGCCACCAACACAACCATCTGGCCGCCCTTGCCGGTCGCCAAGGCGTTGACCAACGCGAGCGCCTCCTTCCGCGCCTGCTCGAATCGACTGGGCAATTCGTCCGTCGCCTGCATCGACGCACTCGCATCCAGGACCACCACCTGGAGCTTCCCGTCACTCGACTTGCCCGAGAAATACGGACGTGCGAGGGCAAGGACCAAAAGGAGCAACAGCAGCAACTGAAGGAGCAGCAGCCAGTTATGGCGCAAGCGCTGCAAGGGGGCACTGGCCTGTGTTTCCGCGAGGAACCGTTGCCATAGCAGCGTCGACGCCACCACGCGGGTGACGCGCTTCCTCTTCAGCAGATAAAACACCACCACCGCCGGGAGGGTCAGCGCGAACCAGAAGGCCAGTGGCGTCAGGAAGTTCATCTATTGCTCACGGTTGCGGGTCAGCCTTGCCGTACTGCCCAACCAGATACTCCACCAGGAGGGGCGCAGCGTTCGTCGGAATCGGAGCTCCATACTTGCTGCGCATCTTGTCCACGGAGGCTGTCCAGCCCGCCTTCGTCAACGGCGGCTGCGTCGTGAGATAATCCACGGAATGACAGAGGGAACACTGCCCAATCACCACCTCCCGCCCCTTCCCCGGCTTCAGGTCCACCTTCTCCGGGGGCAGCTTCCACGCATCGTCAGCCACTGCCGTCAAAACGGATGCAGCCAAGAGCACCGATGCCGTACCAAACCGGATGTGAGACGGGAAATTCATGAAATCACCACCTTGACGGGTTCGACTACGTTCCTCATGTAACCAGCAGGGTTCCAAAGTGGCTCCAACGGTTGCGACTCACCCAAGCGGTTGGTGGCACGAGCCCACAGAACCCGCTCCCCCTTCCCCGCAGGCTTCCATCCGAGTGTCCATTCCCGGAACCCAAACCGGCCGAGCTGTGGGCTCAGTTCTGCGCTCCGCCAGTTGCGCCCCTCATCTTCGGAGAAGGCGACTTCGCGAATCCCTGCACCACCATCAAACGCTATGCCTCGAACCCGGACCACCTCCCCCTCCCGCACCACACTTCCAGCAGCCAGACTCGTGATGAACGATCGGACGTTGAACCGACTGATCGGGATCGTTCGCCTCGGCTTGCTGCCAGGAGCCACATGCGCACAAGGATCGTCCGGTATCCGATAAGCAGGGTCCATCCAATACCCTTGGAACGCCTCGTCCAGAACCGTGATCCGATGCAGATGCTTGATCCAGTAAGTGCCGTAGTGGCCAGGTACCACCAAACGCAGCGGATAGCCATTGAGCCACGGTAGTGGCTCTCCGTTCATCTCGGTCGCCAGAAGAATGTCCGGATCCAATGCCTGATCTGTTTCGAGCACCTTCACGAAGTCCGGAATCGTTCCCGTGGGAGGCTTGTCCATCCCATCGAAAAGGACCTGCTTCGCACCGGCCTTCACCCCTGCCGCTTTCAACACGTCGGTCAGGCGAACACCTCTCCAGCGCGCGCACCCCATCGCGCCATTGCCCGATTGGCCCCCAGGCACCCGAGGGACAAACAACCCTCGACCGTTCCCGGAGCATTGATTGACCGCAACGACTTCACTCAACTCGAAGCGGCGCTTCAACTCCGCAAGCTTCAGCTCCAATGGGCGCTCCACCGCGCCTCCCACCGACAGGGTGAACGCTGCATCGCTCAGCAGCTCCTGCGCTGGAGGAGAACCCGCAAGATGATAGCGAACAAAAAAGGCATCGTTGGGAGTGAGCAGGCCTTCATTGAAGACCGACATGGGAGTCTCCAATTGCGGAGGCCGTGATGTCAGCCGGATCAGCGGACGCTTCTGCGGGTATCGCACCAACTCCCGAGTGCCATTCTCGAACGGCATCTCCATCAATTCCACGGCCAACCCGCGGGATGTCGCCGCGACACCCGCCGCAACAGCAGCCATGCCAACGAACCGGCGTCGACCTATCTCTCGCTCCTTAAATTTCGGGTTGTGTCCCATATGCTTCGTAATCATCCCCACATCTCCGCAGACCTCAACTGTCGCAATAGCAGGTCCTCGATAGATTCACCTGAATTGACGCTGAAGAAGTGAGCCCCCCTGCCCTTGCAGAATTCCCTCAACCGCTGGACGTAATTGGCGACTGCCTGCTGATAGGCCGCCAAACGGTACTTCCCAAAGGTCACCTCCTGCACGGCCCCGGATTCGGAATCCAGCAGGCGCAAATCGCCGAAGGTTCCAGGATTCAACTCCTCCGGGGAGAGGATCTGGATGGCATTGACCTGGAAACCCCGGCCAACCAAAGCCAAAAGCCCAGGTTCATAGCCCGCCGGATCCAGAAAATCACTCAGCACCACAGCAACACCCGCTTGCCGCGATTCCAGTACACCCCGCTTGAGGGACGCGTTGAAGTCCGCAACTCCTCCCGCCTTGAGGCCAGTAAGGTTGGCGAAGTACTGCAGCGAGGACTTCTTCCCACGGACGTTTCTCAGAGCTCCCCGAATCGCCATCTGCTGGTTGTAGTTCGGCATCTCGTCATCCGAGGTCGCTTGTAGCTCCGGAAACACGTGAAGAGAAACACGATCAAATCCGCATAAGGCAACATACCCGATGGCCGCGGCAACCTGGCGGGCAAAATCAAACTTCGAAGGACTTCCAAAAAGCATGCTCTCGCTCGCGTCCAGAAAGATCCGGACCGGCAACTCACGCTCTTCCTCATAAAGCTTCAGGAACAGGCGATCCAGACGACCGTAGAGGTTCCAATCCAAATAGCGGAGGTCATCCCCCAAGACGTAATTTCGATAATCCGCGAACTCAACGCTCTGCCCCCTGGCCCGACTCTTACGCTCACCCTTGGCTGAACTCTTGGCGCGACGCGCCGCGATCAGTTGAAATTGCTCCAACCGACGAAGCACCTGAGGCGTTAGGATTCCTGCCATGACTCAGCCTCCTGGATCGCTCTTCAAACACCAGAAACCGAATCACGAGGAACATCCCTGAGGATCTGGGCAATCACATGATCTGTGGTGATTCCCTCGGCTTCGGCCTCAAAATTCGGGATCAACCGATGACGAAGCGACGCAGTCGCAACCGCAGCAATGTCGTCGTAACTCACGTTGAAGCGCCCCTGCGTCAGTGCTCGGACCTTTCCGGCGAGCACAAGCACCTGAGCGCCACGCGGACTGCTTCCAAAGCGTAGATACTGATTCGTAATCGGCTGGGCTGTCGTCGTCTTCGGATGGGTCGCGAGTACGAGCCGAACAGCATAGTCCTTGACATGACTCGCAATGGGAACTTGCCTCACCAACTTCTGAAGAGCAGCCAAACCGTTACCGTCCAACATCTTGGCAGGCGTAACCTTCCCACCCTCCGTCGTACGATTCAAAACCTCCGTCAACTCCGCGGCACTCGGGTACCCCACCACTAGTTTGAAGAAAAAACGATCCAACTGCGCTTCGGGCAAAGGATACGTCCCCTCCTGATCGATCGGATTCTGCGTGGCCAAAACGAAGAACGGTTGCGGAAGAGGTCGAACTTCACCACCGGCCGTCACTTGCCTTTCCTGCATCGCTTCCAACATGGCCGATTGTGTTTTCGGAGTCGCACGGTTGATCTCGTCAGCCAAAACCAAATGCGCGAAAACCGGCCCCTTCTGGAACTGGAACTCTTTCCGACCCTCCGGTGTTTCCATCACCAGGTTCGTCCCGAGGATATCCGCAGGCATGAGGTCGGGGGTGAACTGAACACGACTGAAACTCAGATCAAAAACCTCCCCCAGTGTCCGAACCAGCAGGGTTTTCCCAAGTCCAGGAACCCCTTCCAGAAGCACGTGCCCGCCCGCAAAAATGGCGTTCAAGGTGCCCTCGACGATCTCATCCTGACCAACCATCACGCGACCAATCTCAGCCCGGATAGCGGCATACGTTTCTCGGAACTGTGTGATGGATTCTTCAGTTGTCATGGCAGATGAAACTTGGACCGCGCTGGTCGTTTAAAGTTACGGCTTCACGTTACTGCACCCCCACCTCACCCATGCAAGGCCCATCCTCTGAAAACAAAAAGGGCACCCGACACTAGGTCGGATGCCCTGATCGCTTTGAGGGAAACTTCGTTCAGCCCTGCGTCGCGGGGGTGGAGACCGCCGCGGGAGCAGACACGGGGAGTTCCACCAACTCGATGATGGCCATCTGCGCCGCATCGCCTTGGCGCTGGCCCAACTTCACGATACGAGTGTAGCCACCCGCACGGTCCTTGAATACAGGAGCAATCTTGTCGAAAAGGATGTGCACCAGATCGTTCTCCTCACGCCACTCTTCGCGGACCACCTTACCCTTGAGGGTGGGTGTGCCCCTGAAGAGGGACCGAGGTTGCGTCCTCAACTTGGCAGCCGCCTGGCGCCGAAGGTGAACATTCTTCTCCTTGGTCGCACCAATAGCATGGCGCCCCAGGGTGATGAGCTTCTCCACAACCTGACGAACGACCTTCGCCTTCGTAACCGTGGTGGTAACTCTTTGGTGCTTGATGACGTTTGCAGCCAGGTTGGTGAGCATCGCGTTGCGATGCTCGCTGTTCCGACCAAACTTCGTATTGCGCTTCAGGTGTCGCATGATGCTGGGAAATTAGAGCTTGTTGGCCGGCTCGGGCTGAGGTTCAAGGAGGCCCGGCTCAAAGGACATACCTAGAGCCAAACCGAGCGTGGCCAGCTTCTCCTTGATCTCGTTCAGGGATTTCTTGCCGAAATTACGGTACTTGAGCATTTCCTGCTCTGTCTTCATAGCCAACTGACCAACAGTAGTGATGTTGGCGTTGTTGAGGCAGTTCGCAGCGCGGACACTCAACTCGATCTCGTTCACAGACATGTTGAGCAGCTTGCGAAGCTTTGCCTTCTCGTCATCCTGAGGCTTTGCCTCCTCCTCGAACTCAACAGCATTCTTGTCGTATCCGACGAATACGTCCAAGTGATGCTGAAGAATGGCGGAAGCTTGAGTCAAGGCGTCGTCCGGAGAGATTCGCCCATCGGTCCACAGCTCAATGATGAGCTTGTCGTAATCAGTACGCTGCCCAACACGAGCTGCCTCAACGGCATACCGGACGCGACTGACGGGGGAGAAAAGTGAGTCAATGGCTATGACACCAATGGCTTGATCGACTTTCTTGTTCTCGTCCCCAGGACAAAAACCGCGACCAACCTTCACCTCAAGCTCGATCTCCAACTTCTTCTTCCGGTCCAAAGTACAGATGTGCTGGGACGGATTCACAACCTCAACGTTCTGGTTGAGCTCGATGTCCCCGGCAGTGACCGCCCCTTCCTTGTTCACAGAGAGCAACAAGGTCTGCGTCTCGCGGGAGTGAACTTTGAACTTCACTCTCTTGAGATTGAGCACCATGTCCGTCACATCCTCCACCACGCCGTCCACCGTGGTGAACTCATGCATGGCCCCGTCGATCTTGACCGAGGTAATGGATGCCCCTTCAAGGGATGAGAGAAGAACACGCCGAAGGGAATTGCCAACCGTGTGACCGTAACCTGTTTCGAACGGCTCAGCAATGAACCGAGCGTATGTATCCGTAGCCGTGGCCTCATCCTTTACGAGACGCTTTGGCAACTCAAATCGACCCAATCGCACTGGCATAATTTTATGGAAGCAATTTTAAACTGGGATCTCGAACCCTCCCGCGGCTCTCGATCCCCATATAATTGCAGACACCGGCAATGCTGCCGGAATTGTTGAACTACTATCGGGAGTAAAACTCGACAACAGCCTGCTCGTTGGCAATCGGATTGATCTCATCCCGTGTGGGGATTCGAAGCAAGGTTGCCTTCAGGCCTTCACGATCCACAGAAATCCAGTCTGGTACTACTCGCGCCGTAGAACCCTCTACATTCTTCCGTGCAGCAGTTTTGGACTTCGTATGATCGCGAATGTCAATCACATCACCAACCTTAACGACGTAGCTGGGAACATTAACCTTCTTGCCGTTAACACGGACATGGCCGTGACCAACCAATTGTCGAGCAGCAGGACGGGTCAACCCAAAGCCACTGTGGTAAACAACGTTGTCAAGACGGGTCTCCAAAATTTGGAGCATCTTCTCACCCGTCACACCGCGCATTCGCAATGCTCGTTCGTAGACATTGCGGAACTGGCGCTCTTGCAGTCCGTAAAAATAGCGAAGCTTCTGCTTCTCCAAGAGGCCGACGGCGTAATCACTGTTCTTGCGCCTCGACTTCGGACCATGCATCCCGGGAGGGTAAGGGCGGCGTTCCAGATACTGGAAGAACCGAAAATGGGAACGCCCAACCGACGGCTGATGCGAACACGGGGACCTGTATATCGTGCCATTTGATGAAGAAATTAAGGATTTAAACGCGGCGCTTCTTACGGGGCCGGCAACCATTGTGAGGGATGGGTGTGGCATCCTTGATGGCGGTAATCTCGAGACCAATGGCCTGAAGAGCGCGGATCGCGGACTCACGCCCAGACCCAGGGCCACTAACGCGGACTTCTACTTCCCGCAAACCATGAGCCATGGCTTGGCGAGCGGCGTCCTGAGCTGCTTGCTGGGCAGCGAAAGCCGTGCTCTTACGGGAACCCTTGAAACCGACACGACCAGAAGTGCTCCAGCCCAAGGAGTTACCCTGCATATCAGTGATGGTGACTTGAGTGTTGTTAAAGGTCGCGAGAATGTTGGCCACGCCGCTGGCGATGTTCTTCGCGCCTTTCGCTCGAATGATCTTCTGAGCCTTAGGATCTTCGCCAAGTAGCTCCGCAGCCGTAGGCGCGGAGGCGGCCGGCGCAGGCCCAGCAGGGACGTTAGGAGCGGCTACCGCTGCCGGATCCGCGACCTTCTTTGCCTTCGCAGGCTTCTCGGCGGGAGCCGAGGCAGCAACGGGTGCCGCGCCTTCCACGCTATCCTTCTTTACAACAGCCTTCTTGGGCTTGATTTCGTCAGCCATAAGCTTTGGTCAAATTGGATTAATGAGTGCCGGCCTTGGCATTCGGATTACGTTGGACACCAACAGTGCGGCGGGGCCCCTTACGGGTTCGAGCGTTCGTCTGCGTACGTTGTCCACGAACCGGTAGACCCTTGAGGTGACGTACGCCCCTGTACGATTTGATCGCTTGGAGGCGCTTAAGGTTCATACCGATCTCACGTCGAAGATCACCCTCGATCACATACTTTCCTTCCTGGATCGCATTCACGATCTGGGAAAGCTGCGCCTCTGAGAGGTTCTTCGCCCGCAAGGCAGGATCAATGTTCGCACGAGAAAGTACCTCGCGAGAATTCACTGGTCCGAGGCCGTAGATGTAACGAAGCGCGATATCAACGCGCTTATCTCCCGGAATATCAACACCCAGAATACGTGGCATGGCAGTTCCTTAATTTCAGCCCTGACGCTGCTTGTGCCGAGCATTGGAGCAGATCACACGGATCACACCCTTCCGCCGCACCACTTTGCAGTTTTCGCAAAGCTTCTTAACTGAGGCTCTAACTTTCATCTCTAAATGATTCCTATCCAACACCCTCGCTCAATAGAGCGCGGGCAGTCCATCATCTGTTAAAATTTCAAATCCGTCATCCGTCACCAACACTGTGTGCTCAAAATGAGCGGAAAGCTGGCGATCATGAGTCACAACGGTCCATCCGTCACTCAAGATTTTTACGGCCGGGGATCCAACCGTCACCATTGGTTCCACAGCAATCGTAAGCCCAGGCTTTAGCCGTGAGGCTTGACCCGAATCAAAATAATTTGGCACTTGCGGTTCTTCATGAACCGTTCTCCCAACCCCGTGGCCACAAAATTCCCGAACCACTCCAAACCCAGCTGCTTCGACTACCCTCTGAACGGAACGACCAATGTCATTCGTCGAACAGTTGGGGCGAATTTGTCCGAGGCCTTCCCTCAGGGCCTGCACAGTGACATCAAGAAGCTTCTGCGCAATTGGACTACAACCGCCGCATGGGACAGTCATAGCGACATCGCCAATGAAACCCTTCCGACGTACGCCAATGTCAAGTTTAACCAAGTCTCCAAACTGAAGGCGTCTGGAACTACCAATTCCGTGGATTACCTCTTCATTGACAGAAATACACGAATGCCTTGGGAAGCCCCTATAGCCGAGGAAGGCGCTTGTTCCGCCATCCTCACGGATCCATCCCCCAATCTGGCTATCCAAATCAGCTGTTGTGAGGCCAGGCGCCACGGCTGAAGCAGCCCTACGAAGGACTCTCATGGCCGACTTTCCAGCCTCGCGCATGAGAATGATCTCATCTGGAGTCTTTGGTGTTGGTTTGGCCATGAGGATGTTTGTCGCTCCCCAAAGCTGGGAAGGCAGTGTTACAAAGAACGTCGGGATTCAGTTACGCCCCGTGACACGGCCCTTCTTCAGGAAGCCATCGTACTGTCGGAGGAGGAGATGAGATTCCATCTGCCGCATTGTATCCAACAGAACACCAACGGTTATTAGGAGGGAAGTTCCCCCAAAAAAGGTCGCTACATTGAAGTCGATCTGCATCGAAAAATTCATCAAGGTAGGAATTGCAGCGAGAATTGCCAGGAAGACAGCGCCGGCCAGTGTAAGCCGCGACATCGAACGGTGAAGAAAATCGCTAGTTGCGACCCCAGGTCTGACCCCAGGTATATACCCACCATGCTTTTTGAGGTCATCAGCGATCTGAAGCTCATTGAATTGGGTTGCAACCCAAAAGTAGCTAAAGAAGATGATCATCAAGGTTTCCGCGAGTAGATAAAACACGGAATCGGGTCGGAGAAGCCGAGCCAGCTCACTGAAGAAAGGGAGGTTCATCGCTGCTCCCAATTTTTCGAAAAGTAACCCGGGGAACATAAGAATCGCCTGAGCAAAAATCACAGGCATGACGCCGGCATAGTTCACACGGAGGGGCATGAAAGAAGTACTTCCAGCGAATACTTTCCGACCCACAGCGCGTTGGGCGTACTGAACAGGGATCTTTCTTTGCCCTTGGGTAACCAAGATGACTCCTGTAATAACAATCGCCAAGAGCGCCAGCAGTAATACTGCATGAGGCCAACGAAACTTAGCGACGTTGCCATCAGGGGGAAGAAACCAGTCCACAGAGAAGTGAACGCCAATGGTAGCCGGGCAAGAATACCAACGGTGATCAACAACGAAACACCGTTGCCGATACCCCTCTCGGAAATCTGCTCTCCCAGCCACATCAGTAGAAGGGTGCCAGCAGTTAGAATCACAACCGTCTGGAATAGATAGATCCACCTGTTATCAATCAGTACCAGCCTACCGTCGAACTTGAAGGCTTCCGATGGGTTTTCCCACCCAATGGCCATCACCAACCCTTGGCCCAAACACAACAGAACCGTCAAATATCTACCGTACGCGATAATCTTGGCTCTTCCGCCCTCTTCACGGGCCAGTTTCGCAAGACCGGGCAGAACAGCTGAGAGGAGCTGAATGATGATCGTGGCGGATATATATGGCATAATCCCCAACGAGCCCACCGAGCATTTCTCCAAAGCTCCACCAGTGAATAGAGAGTAGAAGCCAACAACACCACCTTGCCCGGAGTTGGCTTCGAAATGGGCACTAAGGGCGCGGCCATCCAGACCTGGAATTGGAATCAAGGCTACCAAACGCGCGACGAGGAGCACCAACCCGGTAAATACAAGTCGGGACCTTAGCTCCGGGATGCGGAAGCAGTTTGCAAAGGTCTGGAAAATCTGGCCCAACATGAGATTTCAGTTGTTAGCTGACCAACTCAGCTGTTCCGCCAAGCTTCTCGATAGCTGCCTTTGCTGCGGCGCTGAACGCAGCAGCCTTAACAGTCAGCCTCTTCTTCAACTCACCCGTACCAAGAATCTTTACTCCCAAGCCTGAGCCCTTGGCCACGCCCGCGATTCGAAGCACTTCGGCGTCGACAATAGAGCCTTCTTCGAACGCGTTCAAATCGTTCAAATTGACTGGCAGATAACTTACCTTAAACGCCGTATTGTTGAAACCGCGCTTAGGTATCCGACGAATCAGTGGCATCTGACCACCTTCGAAACCAATTCGAATAGAACTGCCAGATCGAGCGCTTTGCCCCTTTCCCCCGCGTCCGGATGTCTTGCCGTGGCCGCTCGATTCACCAGCACCCAGCCGCTTACGCCGATGCTTAGCCCCGGGTCGGGGCTTCAAATCATGAAGTCGCATAATTCAGATCGCTTTCTTAATACGGGATTCAAGTCCACGGGCTTTGAGGATCGCATCCCTCGTACGCAGCTGCAGTAGTGCTTTCAGGGTAGCCTTGGCCACATTCGCTGCATTCTTGGAACCCAAGGACTTAGAAAGGATGTCTCGGATGCCGGCCGATTCAACAACGGCTCTCACGGTCTTTCCGCAGATCAAACCCGTACCTGGGGAGGCAGGCCTCAGTAGTACCTTGGCACCACCAAAGTGAGAGTACACCTCGTGAGGGATAGTGTTGCTCGCGAGACTAACATGCTTCAGACCAGACTTTGCACCATCACCACCTTTTCGGATGGCGTCAGAAACTTCAGTTCCTTTGCCAAGCCCGAGTCCGACTCGGCCTTGCCGATCACCAGCAACCACGAGGGCACTGAAGCTGAAGCGACGTCCGCCCTTGACCACTTTAGCCGAACGGTTGATGAAAATAACCTTCTCGACCAAGTCATCGCGCCGGGAATCTCCATCGGAGTCTGGCCCTCGACGACGGCGAGGGCGTTCACCACGATCATTGCGATCGGAGCGCCCAGAATAGGATGATCCGCTAGGACCAACTGGTGCGGTTGGAGCCGCTACTGCAGCCGGTGCCGCCTGACCTTTGCTTTCGTTTTCTTCAGCCACTTTAAACCTCCGGATCAGAATTTCAGACCAGCTTCGCGAGCGGCATCCGCCAAGGCCTTGACCTTGCCATGATAGCGAGCCGCACCTTTGTCAAATACAACAGCCTCAATACCTTTTGCCTTTGCAGCCTCAGCTGCACGCTTTCCAACAAGCAAGGCATTCGCGACGTTAGCCCCTTTGATGTCCTTTGGAGCCGATTTGTCCCGCGTACCCACCGCGGCGAGTGTGAGCCCCAGGCCGTCGTCAATGAACTGCACGTAGATGTGTGCACCAGTGAACTTGACGGCCATTCGTGGACGGAGCGATGTGCCAGTAACTTTCTGGCGAACGCGCCAACGGCGACGTAGGGCGAGGGAGTGCTTTTTCTCGGATCTCATTGTCAGGGAAGATGTAAAAGGGAACTGGGTTATTGGACGGTCTTACCTTCCTTGCGAACAACCTGCTCGCCGGCGTACCGCACACCCTTGCCCTTGTAAGGCTCAGGAGGATAGTAACTTCTAACCTCAGCAGCAACGCGACCAACTACCTCCTTGTCGCAACCATCGATCGTGATCTTCGTATTCTCCTCGACGACGACCTTGATGCCGGCAGGGATTGGATACAGGACGGGGTGACTGTAACCGAGAGAAAGATTGATCAGATTTCCTTGTACGGCTGCTTTGAAGCCGACGCCCTGGATCTCCAATTTCTTCTGATAACCCTCATTAACGCCGCGGACCATGTTGTTGACCAACGCGCGTGCCAGACCGTGCATGGCCCTGGCCTCGGCGCCTTCCCCTTGCCTACTCAGGCTGACTTGTGTTCCGACGACTTTTGCGGATGTGCTGGGGGAAGCGTCAAATTCAGCTTTCCCTTTGGTCCCTCGGCACTTACCACTGATCCTTCAATGGTAATCTTAACCTTGGCCGGGACATCCACCGGCATTTTTCCAATTCTTGACATAGGAGCTCCTTACCAAATGTAACAGACGAGTTCGCCCCCCAAGTTCTGTTTCTTTGCTTCGGAGCCCGTCATAACACCCTTCGAAGTAGAAACAATCGCCACACCCATTCCACCAAGTACCCTCGGGATCTCAGTGCTCCGCACATATCGACGGAGGCCAGGAGTTGAGATTTGGCGAAGACCAGCAATCACAGGACGCCTTCCATCGTATTTTAGGGCCAAGGTTAATGCCTTCTTAGGTCCACCTTCTACACCAACATCGGCTACATAGCCTTCCTGATGGAGGATCTGGGCAACGGAGGCCTTGAGCTTGGAATAGGGCATTGTGACCTTGGCATGGCGCGCCATTCCGGCGTTCCGGATTCGTGTCAGCAGGTCTGAAATCGGGTCGTGCATTTCGTAATCTCCTTACCAACTAGCCTTAATAACTCCTGGGATCTGACCGGTCAGAGCCAACTCGCGAAAAGTGAGGCGCGAGACGCCATACTTTCGAATGAATGCATGACGCCGGCCGCTGATCTTGCAGCGATTGACCACACGAACTGGGCTTGCGTTCTTGGGAAGAGCACTAAGCCCGGCATAATCACCCTTTGCCTTCAATTCGGCGCGGATGGCTGCGAATTTCTTAACCGTCGCAGCTTTCTTTTTGTCCCGAGCGAGCCAGGATTTCTTGGCCATAATAGTGAAACTTTTTTTATTACTTCGAGAACGGCATACCCATGAGGCGAAGAAGGTCAAGTGCCTCGGCGTCGGTCTCAGCGGTCGTTACAATCGTAATGTCCATACCCTGATTGAACTTGATCTTGTCGAGTTCGATTTCAGGAAAAATGGTTTGATCTGGAAGTCCGAGCGAGTAAGTACCCCGTCCATCAAATTGACGAGGGCTGATGCCACGAAAGTCCCTGATGCGCGGAAGTGCTGTGGCAACCAAGCGGTCAAAGAACTCATACATGACTTCCCGACGGAGGGTTACACGGCAACCCACAGATTGTCCTTTGCGTAGCTTGAAACTGGCGACGCTCTTCTTCGCCTTGCTGATCACTGGCTTCCGACCTGTGATTGCGCCCATGTCTTTAACTGCTTCTTCCAAAGCGCCCTTTTCACGCGATGTAGAAACGCCCATGTTCACGACGATCTTTTCGATCTTCGGAACTTGATGCACATTGGTATATCCGAGCTTGGTTACCAGTGCTGGACGTACTTCCTTCTCGTACTTCTCCTGGAGTCGTGGCTTCATGATTTAGCTCTTGGCGGATTTCTTTGTTCGGCGACGCTCGAACTCGTCCGCCTTCATCACATTCGAAATGTGGACGGGTCCCTCAAGCCACAACACACCACCTTGCGGATTCTGTTGGCTCTTGCGCAAATAGTGCAGCACAGGCTTTACGAGGCGGGCACGATCTTCCTGAGTTTTGGAACGTTCATCGTTGCCCTCAACGATGACAAACTCTTTCGCAGGCAACACTTTTGTTACCGTGCCCCGGCGGCCCTTAGCCGATCCGGCGATGACGACGATCTCGTCACCTTTTTTGACATGAGACTTTGCCATAGCATTCCTGAGCATTGAAACTTAGATGACCTCTGGAGCGAGTGAAATGATCTTCATGAACCTCTTTTCACGAAGTTCCCTCGCAACTGGTCCGAAAATGCGGGTTCCCTTGGGTTCACCCTCAGCGTTGATGATGACAATTGCGTTCCGGTCGAAGCGCAGGTACGAGCCATCGGATCGGCGGATCGGTGCTTTCGTTCTGACAACGACTGCTGTGCAAACGTCGCCCTTTTTGACGGTGCCATCCGGCGCCGCCTCCTTGATGTGCACCTTGATGATATCCCCAACGCGGGCGTAGCGCTGGTTCTTACCGAGTACACCGATTGTCCAAGCTACCTTGGCACCCGTGTTATCAGCTACATCGAGACTTGATCGAATTTGAAGCATGGTATGACTCCTTTAGGTCTGATCGTGACTCTCAAGCCGTCTTGGAGGAGCCATCAGGATTCAAGACTTCCATCAACCGCCAGCACTTGGTCCGAGATAGTGGCCGCGTCTCCTGGATTCGAACGAGATCACCAACCTTAGCCAAGTTCCCTTCGTCATGGGCATAAAGCTTCTTGAAAGCTGTGACAACTTTCTTGAACTGAGGATGCCTAAAGCGACGTTCAACCCGGACAACGATTGTCTTCTGCATCTTGCTAGAGACAACCTCACCCACACGTTCCTTGCGATGGCCTCGATCTTGGGAAATTTCTGTCATATGAGATGTGTTCAAGGTTTAGGCCTTCGTACCTTCTGATGCAGGGCGCAATGAGGAGAGCCGAGTTTCACAACGGGCAATGTCTCGACGCAACTCGCGAATCCTGTGGGGCTTCTCCAATCGCGCAGTCGCTTTTTGGAGGCGAAGATTGAACAGTTCCAAACGCAACTCGCGACCCTTTGCAGCGAGTTCTAACACGGACATCTCTTTAAAAGCGTTGCTAGCCATGGGATTTGAAATTATCCGAGCTTGTGTCGGGAGATGAATTTGGTCGAGATGGGTAGTTTAGTTGCGGCAAGTCGCATAGCCTCTCGAGCAACCGCTTCAGTAACACCATCAATCTCAAAGAGAACACTAGCGGGGCGAATCACAGCCACCCAGGATTCAACACCACCCTTACCTGTACCCATTCGAACTTCCAAAGGCTTCTTGGTGAAGCTTTTATCTGGAAAAATTCGAATCCAAACCTTACCACGCCGCTTCATGTAGCGTGTAATGGCAACGCGTGCCGCCTCAATCTGCTTGGTATCCATCCAGCAGCGTTCGAGGGCCTGCAGTCCATATTCACCGAATGCAACGGTATTACCGCGGGACGCGAGACCGGTCCGGCTTCCCCGCTGCATTTTGCGGTATTTTACCCGTGCGGGCATCAAGGCCATTTGAAATCCTTTTTCCTAAATTAACGGTTTCGTGTGGGTCAGACAGGACGAGCGACGGGGTCCACTCGGCGATCTTCAGGCTTACGTTCGGCGCGCTTGGGCTCACCCTTGCAAATCCAACATTTGACTCCCAGCTTGCCATACACTGTACGCGCTTCGGCGAAGCCAAAGTCAACGTTTGCACGCAGAGTATGAAGCGGCACGCTGCCCTGGTGATATGTTTCAACGCGAGCGAGTTCAGCTCCTCCCAACCTGCCTGCGCATCGAATCTTGATTCCCTTTGCTCCCAGATCCATGGCGATCTGAAGCGCCTTCTTCATGGCTCTCCGAAAGCTAATTCGCCTCTCCAGTTGGAGTGCAACGTTTTCAGCAACGAGCTGAGCATCGAGATCCGGTTGTTTAACTTCCTGAATATCGACGTAGATATCCTTGCCGGTAATCTTGGACAGTTCTTCCTTCAGCTTGTCGATCTCGGAGCCCTTGCGACCGATGACCACACCAGGCCTCGCGGTGAAGATGGTTACCCGGCACCGGTTGGCGGCGCGCTCAATGTTGATTCGGGGAACGGATGCGCTCTCAAGTTTCCTCTTCAGGATCGAGCGGATCAACTGGTCTTCGACGAGAAGTCCGCTGAAGTCGCGCTTGTTGGCGAACCACTTGGAGCGCCAGTCGTGGTTGACCGGAATCCGGAAACCAATTGGATTTGTTTTCTGGCCCATAGGATCAGTTGTCGCTGAGGACGATCTTGATGTGGCTGTTACGCTTGATGATGGGGCCAGCTGAACCGCGAGCCTTTGGGATGAAGCGCTTAAACGAACCAGCGGTTTGTGCGAATGCGCCCGAAATCTTGAGGCTTTCTCCCTTCAGGCCATGATTGTTCTCCGCGTTGGCTATGGCAGACTGCAGTGTCTTCGCCACAGCACGAGCTGACTTGCGCGGAACGACCTTGAGTACTGCGAGGGCTTGAACAGCGTTCATTCCCTGCACTTGGCGGACAACTTCCCGCACCTTTTGCGGGGACATCCGAAAATTCTTGTAGATGGCGTGAACTTCCATGGCAGTTCCTTACTATTTGGCTTCGGCCTTGGCGGTATGCGCGCCGTGCTTCTTGAACGTTCGGGTGAGACTGAACTCCCCCAGTTTGTGTCCGACCATGTTTTCAGTAATGAAAACAGGGTTGAAGACACGGCCATTGTGCACGTTGACCGTCAACCCGACAAAGTCAGGTGTGATCGTCGATCGTCGCGACCAAGTTTTGATCGGGGCTTTAGATTTGGTTGCCCTAGCCTTCTGGACTTTGTCCTGAAGGTGGGAGTCAACGAAAGGCCCTTTCTTGAGAGAACGTCCCATATGCTTACTTGAGCTTCATTGGCCGACCGTCGCGGCGAACGAGGATAAACCGGTTTGAGATCTTGCGCTTTTCACGGGTGCGATAGCCCTTTGCCAACAAACCCCACGGGGAGGTCAGGTGTTGGCGTCCGCCACCACCCTTGGACTTACCTTGACCGCCACCGTTGGGATGGTCGACAGGGTTTCGCACCATACCACGAGACATCGGACGGCGCCCGCGATGAATGCTGCGACCAGCCTTACCCAAGACGACATTTTCGTGTTGGGTATTTCCGACTTGGCCGATGGTAGCAACGCAGTTTTCGTGGACGCGACGAATTTCACCAGAAGGCAACCGAAGCTGGGCGTACCCATCACCCCGAGACATCAAAGTCGCACCAGAGCCTGCGGAACGGACCATTTGGCCGCCCTTGCCAGGTATAAGTTCGATGTTGTGAACAGTGACCCCTAGAGGGATTGCGGAGAGCGGGAGGCAATTGCCAACGTTTGGCGGCGCACTCGGCCCGTTCAGCACTGTCACACCAACCTTCAGCCCCTCAGGGCACAGGATGTAGCGACGATCCCCGTCCGAATACTCCAGTAGTGCCAGACGGGCACTCCGGATCGGATCGTACTCAACTGCGACCACCTTGGCCTCCAATCCGATCTTGCTTCGGCGGAAGTCTACGACACGCACTTTTTGTTTGTGTCCACCACCAATGGCCCGGGCTGTCACCCGTCCGTAAGAATTGCGACCACCCGAGCGTTTGCGGGTATAAACCAGCGCTTTCTCAGGACGACTCTTCGTAATATCCGAAAAGTCCGCGTACGTCATGTAACGCGTCGATGGCGTTAGAGGCCTAAATGTTTTCACAGGCTAAAATTCAAATCTACAACACGCAGCACTCGCTGCAGTGCACCCGGCCATCACTCCCAGCTGCTTGGAGCAGCTTGGTTATCGGCCGTGCTCATCGGATCGCTTGTTAGGGCGAAACGGGAGCGCAGAGATTATGAATCGCTGGCGAACTCGCAACGCTTTTCTGAAAAAATTTCTGCCACCCTCTCCGCACATGCACTGAAGCCCCCCTTTGGGATTTCAATGAGGGTGTTATGAAATGAGTTTTCTGATTCCGTGAAAAGCCCCGGAAACCTCACTTTTCGTCTAAGCCCTCATTTTCGTCCGGCAGCCCAGGAAGCATCTTCTGCCCACGTAATCCTACCAGCAGATCGATCACGGGTTTCGCCTCCGTCAGAGCTCTCGCCCGCATTCCGACGACAGCATCCGCCAGCAGGCTCATCGTCCACGTCATCCGCAGGCTGTTGTCGAACGCATCGTTCAACCCCAGTTGGTTCTTTTCGTAGGACTGCTCCGGTTCCGCCCAAGGCCTGATCCGCTCCAGTAACAGCCTCGCGTAGATGGTTCCCGAGGGAAACACACCCAGAAGGCCCTCGTGTTCCTCGGCCCCATACGAGGACTCCCGCGGGCAACGGCTGGCTTCCCAGCACCGCGAGCACAGCTCGCTCTCCGGCCGCGTCCCGTACCACTGCCGCTGGATTCTCGGGTCGAAGCCGCGCCACTCGATGAGTTCGCCTTACGGACATTCCGTGCGGTGCTCGGTAGCGTACGACGCGACCACCCCCATATCGCAGCTCAGCCGCGTGAGGACCGCGACGTTCCACCGCTTACGGCACTCCCGCGTGGCTTCACGGCTGAGATAGGCGCCGTCGCCGACGACAATGGAAGGGCACCATTCCCAGATCCGCTGACAGTGACGCAGACTCGGCAGAAGCATTCTCCCGTCAAAGACATTGGCTCCGGTGACCCAGGAGATCAGCGGAACGAGCTGAACGATGTCTTGGTGCTCGTGGAGCCAAAGCCGAAGGGTGGGCTTCTTGTAGCCCACGTACCATCGGGTCCTTCCCATCTTGATGATGCGTGCTCCCAACACGGCACCGTGGGCCCCGCAGGTGCCCGTGTCTTTTTTCGAAGCCCACGTCCGAAGCTTTCAGATCCGTTGAGTCGATGAGCGCGATCGAAGGTGGGAGAGCGGCATACCGCTCGATGATTGGGCGGAGGATTTCGACGACGATTTTCCGTAAGCCGCAAACACCCAGGCGAGCTCGGAACTCGTGAAGCATCCGCATATCCGGTGTACGGCTGGCGCAGCGGATATGAGCGAAGCGATGCCAGTCGGGTTGCTCGGGCAAGATCCGGGCCAGGAGATTGAAGGAATGGACGAGGCTCAGGACGGCGAGCAGATGGACGCGAAAGAATTGATCGTGGGAGTAGCTGAGACGACGACCTCGACGGTGGGGATGGGGCCAACGGGCGTTGATGAAATCGTCTGGAGCGAAGGGGGGAAAGCAGGTCGAGAAGTTCAGCCGTGCCGGTCTGGGGAAAGGACTTCGCCATGGCGAAAAGCCTACCCCTTTGGATCCCAGCCGAGGACTCGAGAACGAAAAGTAAGCTATTTCAGGCTCATCATTCTCATAACAAGGTGTTTACAGAGCAATTTGTAACATCCTAGCAAAGCCTAACCTGACCTCCTCCTCCCCTCTTCGATCCCCCCTTGCTCATTTTCAGCTCTGGGAAATCCAGATCAATCCGCTGGTCTTGATCGAGACACCCGCTGTTGTTCAGCCCCATTCCTTTCCCCCCTTACAGTGTCCTCCAATCCCAAGGTTCCATCCATCGAGGCAGCTCCCCCACCAATTCCATTCTCAGAGTACAGTCGCCACAATCCTCGCCATTGAGTGACCTTCTTAATCGAACATCCCATCTGCGCAGCATATGCCACGTGGACGCATCTGGCCCGCCGATTTGCGCAGAAGGGAAAATGAGTTCGGTGTCCTCGCATCCTGCAGATGCCTGTCGTCTACCCAGTCTTCCCGCTCGTGAGTTCTGTTTCCACCCAAGAGGGTCTCCCAGAGGCGATTGATCAGCACCTGTGGCGAGGACTCCTCACTTGCTGCCAACGAACTCCGCCACCTCTTCGTGAAGCGTCAAAGGCCTCACCTGGACCTCATCGTCGACGATATCCACACCGTTCGAAGGCCCTCCAAACCCAACAGTTCGAGGTCGACTTCTCAACGAATCGACCAGCAGCTACTTCGAGTTTGATTCTCCATCGCAGGACAAGGACGAGTGCTTCCCCGGATAAAGGAACGCTCCCTCCTCTGATCCTGGTCCAGTGGCAGTTGCATTGCTCAGTACAGGCACTCGCGCGGATGCACCGCAGGCTGGCGTAGATGAACCCGGTTTTCCGGCATCCCGAGGATGCGCGCGAAGCTGCAGGAACAAGGATCGTCACGTCCGAACGCGGGACAATGCCACGGGTCCACTGCCGCAGGATCGGGAGGCTTGGAGCGAAGGCCTTATCTACGGATACACGGTAATGCCCTGATCCCGATCCCATTCACATGGCAATCGCGAGGATCAGCTCAATCAGCACGGGGCTTCAGGCATGTTTCCTTCGTCACTGTGGGTTCCATCATCATCGCGATCTTGCCGTGTGCCAATGTCATTGGATTCGCTGTCATTGGCTCCGGTTTCCGAAGCCAGGTTCCAACAACGACGAGAAATTCTTCACTACTCGAAGAGAAAACCGTTGCAGTCTTCCCCTTCGTTCCTCATCTTCCGCCCGCATTTCGGATCGGGGCGTAGCGTAGCCTGGCTAGCGCGCTTGTTTCGGGTACAAGAGGTCGTGAGTTCAAATCTCACCGCCCCGACCATTTGCTCTCCCTCCCAAGGGAGCCCGATAAGGGAAGTTTGGTTTGACGCGCACGTGGCGGAATTGGCAGACGCGCTACTTTGAGGTGGTAGTGCCTTACGGCGTGCAGGTTCAAGTCCTGCCGTGCGCACCAAACGCGGGTTCCGGAAGTTCGTCCGGAAACCCTCAGGAAAGGCCCGATTTCCGGGCATAACTCACGATCCAAGGACCACGGGGCTTTAACGTCTCCGGACAGGTTCAAACGGTGTTTGGCGGCTCATTTCGGGAAACGGCTTGGAAACGCCCAAGCCCGATGAATGCCACCCCCCACATCCTGCAATCCACGCACCGAGGCCGGCCCGCGTGGATCGTAGACATTCCGGCCAGCTTCACCGAGAAGCGAAAGAAGAAGCTCTTCCGCTCCCGAGGGGAGGCGGAAGAATACGTCCGCAAGTCCTTCAAGAACGCCCGGGAGGTCGGACTTCGAGCCGCCTTCATTTCCTCCGGCAGGGAACAGAAGCTTCTGCGCCTTGGTGCCTGGCTGGAATCCCACGGAATCGACCCAGATTCCGTTCCCGGGCTTCTTGGGAACCGCTCCGTTCCTCGGGATGGAACCACGATCCTTCAGGCCGTGGCTCGATTCCTGGAGGGAAAGCGTGGGCAGGGATGCCGCCCCAAGTACCTCCAGAAGCTCGACCGGACGCTTCGCCTGTTCATGACAAACAGGGGGATCTCGCCGTTGGCCAGATAACCGTGGATGCGGTGGAGGAGTTCCTTGGGAAGAACGGTTACCGGCCGGCTACGCGGAAAAGCTACCGTTCGGATCTTGGAGCCTTCTTCGCCTGGTGTGTCCGGCGGGGTTATCGGCTGGATAACCCCATTCTCGCCACAGATACCCCCATCCTCGACGACAAAGCCCCGGGGATCCTGACCGCGTCCGAAGTCCGGGACCTTCTCGATGCCACCCAGCGCCATTCCCCCCGGCTGGTCCCGTGGGTTTGCCTGGTCCTCTTCGGTGGACTCCGCCCCGATGAGGCCCGCCGGATCTCATGGGAGGACATCCGGGAAGGCTTCGTCCACATCGAAGGCGCGAAGGCCAAGACCCGGCGGCGTCGCCTGGTTCCCATCTCCGACCAACTCGCCGCCTGGCTCGATGCCGCCCGGGCCGTCGAGGCTCCCCTTCCGCCCATTGGCTGGGATCGGGATTGGAGGCGGGCACGGGACAGGGCCGGCCTGAAGGACAAGTACTCCCACAACGCCCTCCGGCACTCGTTTGCATCCTACCACTTCGCCCTTCACCGGCGGGCCAGTGAGACCGCCGCCATCATGGGGCATTCCGAAGCCATGCTCTTCCGACACTACCGGGAGCGCGTGAACCCTCGGGAGGCCGAGGCCTTCTTTGGGCTACTCCCCAACCCCGACGCCCTGACGGCTGGAATGGCCGAGCACCGACGCCCGAAGCACATCCCGCCCCACCTTCTCCGCCGCCGGCGGACGGAAGCCGCATCCGGCATTCCCCAGGCATCCGTGGGAGAGGCCCAACCCGCCGGGAACGCCCCCGAATCCCCTTCCATCCCCATCGAAGTCCCGTCCCCTGCCCTTTCGCCGTCCTTGCCCATATTGGAAGCGTGGGTTAAACCCCAGAAATGAAGGCTCCGGCCACCATTGACGACAGAAGGCGCATCACCCTTCCAAAGGACTTGGGATTCCTCCCAGGGCAAGCGTTCGCCCTCGAACGTACCGCCGAGGGCGTCCTCCTTCGGCCATTGAAGCCCGAGCCTTCAAAGGCCAAGCCATCGACTGGGAAGCAACTGCGCCGAAAGGGCGGCATTCTGGTTTGGACGGGATCGGTTCCAGACATTGACCCGGTGACTGCGGTTCAGATGGGGCGGGATGAACGCGACAACCAAGCCGACAAAGAATGAAGCCTTACCTCGACTCCAACGTGATCGTGGCCGGACTGATCGAAGCGCATGCCCACCACGAAGCGTGCTTCCCCTGGATCCACTACGGCAAACCGCTCGCCAGCCTCCACAGCAAGCTGGAGGTCTACAACGCCCTGACTCGGGCCTACGGGATCCCGGCGGATGCCGCGTCCGGAATGATCGACAGCATCCAGTCCATCATCTGGCATGAACCGAAGGCGGGGGACTACGACGCGACCTTGTCGAGCGGGGTCACCGGTCCCCAGATCTACGACGCCTTCCACTGCGCCATGGCTGAACGGCTCAAGGCCGCCCAGATCGTGACGATCAACGAACGGCACTTCGCCCAACTGACGGCGGTTCCCGTCGTGAATCCCCTCCAGAGGAAGCATCCCGGGAAGGCCAAGGGGGACGCTTGAGCCTCTCCCCGCTTCACGGGCCTTGCGCTCGGGCTTTGGAGTGGCGTACTTCACCGACAAAGGAAACGAGTTCATGAACCCCCGATTGATTGCCAGCCTCGCCCCAGCCGCCGCCTTGGCCGGTCCTGCCGTTCTTGTGGCCGGGATCGGCGTCGTTGCGGGATTGCTGATCCTGGAATTCCTCGACGACTCGCCCAAGCCTGCGACGGCAGGGAAACGGCACCGACGCCCCAGCCCACGCCGGACGTACCGAAGGCCCAAGCACCCCGACCAGTCGCCCCCCAGGTAGCGGCGCCCGCTCCCAAACGGCTACCCGCCCAACTCCCCGCCGCCACTCCAGCGCCTTCCCTTCCCACCCCTGCCCCACGGCTTGCGGCTTCCGTCGTCCCCACATCTCCGCCCGTCTCCTCCAGCTCGCCGCTGAAGCCTGCCATTCGAAAGCCGGTGAAGCGGCTCGAAGCGCATGCCATCCGGGCCGCCTTCGAGGCTGGACCGTGCACGCGCGGCGAAGCGGTCGCCCGGATCCGGTCCGGTACCGGATGCGGGCAAACCGCGGCTTACAACGCTCTGGCACCGGGCGGGCCGTTCTCGGACTTCATCCATGAGGACGAAGACGGCCGGCTCTCCTGGCGTGCACCAATGCCCGTCGCCGCCTGACTCAGTCCTTGGCCTTCACCGTCCGGAAGTAGGCGGATGCCGGTCCGAAGCTCGGCAGGTTCGTCGAGGCTTCGAGCGAGAGTTTCACCGAGGGTCCCGCCTCCACGGCGTCGAACTCCTTCAGCGTCGCCCAGTAGATGCCAATGGTAGGGTGAAGCTCCTTCGTCCAGACCATTTCGATGGTGCACGGCCCGACAATCGTCGAAGGGATCCCAAGTGCGGCGTACGTCGAACCCTCGGGCCGGATATACCGAACACGGATCGCACTTCCCAAGATGTCATCAGGCGAGGACGACGGGCCGAAGTAGTCCACCAACTGAATCACACGGCCGGCCGGCACCGCGTAGTTGGTCGATGGGAAGACCGCTGAACAGCGAAGTTCCAAGTACACGGTTTCCCCAGCACAGGCACGGGCCAGAAGGACGACGACAGAAACAAGGAACGCGATGGTTGTTTTCATGGTGGGCCGAACCTAACGGGAACCCATTCCTCCACGAAGCCCGTTCTTCACCCCAGCCCGCGTTCTCTGGGCTACTCCTTCCGAGGCTTTCGGGCGGGCTTGGGCTTCGGTGATGGAGTCGGAATAGGAGTGGGCACAGGGGCCGCAGTGGCTGGAGCCTCGACCTTGGACTTTGGTTCGGTGGCAATCCCGGCCGCCGACTCTTCTGCGAGCATTTCGGCCTCGTACTCCCGGAAAGTGTCGAAGGGGATCCAACCCACCATGTCCAGTGAGGCACCGAACGGCTTTCCGCTTTTGCTGACCCACCGGTAAACCCGGTTCACTCGCTCAAGCTGTTCTCGAACCGAAGGCACCCGCTTTACTGGAACCGGTTCACCTGCCGCTTCTTTCCTCTCCCGTTCCAGCTTTTCCTCTGCCTCTGTGATTCGGCACACCTGTTCCATGATGTCGCGAAGGTAAGCCGCGCTGTACAACGCCCTTCGAAGGTCACGAGCAATTGGAACCGAGTTCGGATCATGCGAAGCAAACACTTCGAAAAGCTCCGCTTCTGGCGTCCCCTTCAACTCCTTGTTTGGAAGCCGAACGTTCACGGCTGGCAACCCAATTTTGAGCGACTCCAAGAGCACCTTGCTGCGCGTAAGCCCCTTCCCCTCCGCGATTGTCGTCACGTCTTTCTGAAGCTCCGAGTCAACGGGAACAACTTCGACGAGTCCGCTTGAGCCAACCATTGGAAGGCCGGTTCGAATGGCCTCCCGCATGACCCAGCTTCGACTCGCACCCTTCGACGCCGCGACCTCGTCAATCTGACGAAGCATGTCGTCATCCATCGTGACCGGAATGTTGTTCGCACGACTCACAGGCCACGTCCTAGCAGAAGCGTAAAGTCTTTACGATTCCCGTTTGACAGGACGAAGCGTAGGCACCATACGTTTTACGTAAGCTAATTACGCCATGAAACCAAAGAAGCCAAACGTCCCGGTAACCATGGACGCCGCCTTGCTGGCCGACATCGACAAGGCCGCTGACCAAACACGTTCTTCTCGGTCCGAGGTGATGCGCCAAAGCATGCGAATAGGCCTTCCCTTGTTCATCAGCGCCCTTTGGAACGGGGCTCCATCACCTGCCCAATCACCGAAGTCTTCCCGCTCAAAGGGAAAGCTCTAGCCCCCCATGAACCTCCACCTGACCCCAGAAGAACGCCTCGGGCTTCGAGCGTTGGCGTTGTCGTTCGGTATGAAGCCGGCGGAACTGCTTCGGCGGTTCGTTTCGGACCTGACCGGCTCGCTTCGTTCGGGTGGAAGCGATGAAGAGCTTTGCGCTTCGGCGTGGGTGAGTCGGGCATTGATTGTGGAGGCTCGCCGGCCTGCTAGCGCACGCCGCCAGCGGCGGGTGGAGCGTCTCCAATTCCTCGCGCACGAAGCCCGCACTTCGGAACGCGCTGCGCAAATGGCTTCGAGGAAGTCCACCACCCAGGACACCCAGTAGCCCCCTGCCCTTGTGCCCACCCTCTCGCCACAAAGCGCCCACTTTCCCGACTCCGCGCGAAGCGCGCCAATCACAACCCAGAACCCAAGGAATCACCGAGACCAAGCCCAACCCCAAAGAGCAACGAATCCGTTTTGTACCCGAAACACAAAGCCTTCCACCCGCCGGCCGGATGCCGCGGCGAAGTGGAGCGGTGAGGCATCCAGAAACCGCAGTTACCTGAAGTCATGAAGACAGCAATCATTCCCATGCCTGGTGCCGTGTGGCCCCAGGTGAAGTTCCAAGCCTTGGCCCTGGCCCTGGCTGGAATCACCATGATCGGTTCCCGGATCCGGGATGCCGCACTGGAGTCCTTTGCCGACGCGCTCGGATCCGGATCCCGGAAAACGAAAAGCCCGCCCCCGCTGGAACGGGAACGGGCGAAGTAGGAGCCCCAACAACAACGAAGAAGGCAAACCCGAGAAGAAGAAGCCACAGGCCGGAACCGATGGCAACCCCCGCCGATGCCTTGGACACAACTATCGGCCCGTCCTCTGGATGCCGCAGGTAGACCTTCCCCTGGTTGCCGAGATTGTCCGCCTCGAAGGGGAATCACGGGATGCCGAGCTTGCAGGCAATCCACGGGAAGCGGCGCGTTGCCACCTCCTGGCGGTTGCCCTCACCCATTCGATGGCGAGCCTCGCCTCACCGGTCCGGAGAACCTCGAAGCCATGAGGCACCAACTCGCCGAGGACGTGGACAGCATCGGGGAGCAAGTGACGGACTCCATTCGCGGCGACACCCCGGCGGAAATCGCCACCGGGTACCAACTCGACCAGTCCGCCCACCTGTACGCCTTGGCGATGCTCGGGGAGGAAGGGGGAACCCATGCCTGAACACCTGATCCGAATCGGTGAGGTTCGGGAATTGTATAACCAAGCGTCTGGGAAGATCGACGTTGCCAGAAGCACCGTGACCGAGTGGTTGAAACGTCGACGAATCCAATGCCACGGCGGAAGCGAGAAGGACCGGAGATTTGATCGGTCTACCGTCGTTGCTGCCTTGGACACTGACTTCCCGCCCGTCCCGAAGTTCATCACCGCCGAGGATGCATTTCACCTGGCGGGAAGGCCCTATCCGAGAAAGGGAGGACAATGAACAGCACCCCAGAACACGGGGGATTGGACCTAACCAATCTCTCGAAACTAAGGGCACTGTCCGAAGCCCTGAACGAACTCTTCAAGAGTCCTGAAGCCCCACCCCCTCGAAAGACGATAAACGAGGCGGGAAACGAGTACCTGGTTGGGCTGGCCAGATCCGGCAGATCTCCCCGATTCATCAGGACTGTAAGGCTTCATCTGACGGACGTTTTTCGAGGGAAGATGCAGAGGAGCGTCTCCACGATCACACCAGCGGAGATTGGGCAGACAATCGACACCCTGAACAGGGAACGCGGTTGGAACCCTGTAACGGCCGTGCATCACCTCCAAAGCACGCGCGGCTTTTTCTCAGCCCTGATTCGATTCGGCTACTGCAAGACCAATCCGGCACAGGCGGTTCCCGTAACACGCCACAGAAGCGAAGCGCCCATCAGCATTCACAGCCCCGAAGAAGTTCGGCGCATCCTTCACGTTGCCCAGTGGGCAGACCTCGACGCAATGCGATGGCTTGCCATCGCCTACTTCGCTGGACTTAGAACCGCTGAAATTGGGCGACTCACCGAAAGCCATATTCGGGACCGGTACATTGAAGTTCCCGCCAGCATCTCGAAGACCCGGTCCCGAAGGCTGGTTGTGATCCCGCCTGCGTTGAGGGCGTTCCTGAACGTCGGCGGCTCCCTGCCCCTGGTATCAGAGCCCAAGCGGATAAAGGCGATTCGACAGATGGCTGGCGTCGCCTGGCCAAGGAACGTGGCCAGACATTCGTTTGTCTCCTACCACCTGGCCCAATCCGGATCCGCAGCAAGGACCGCCCTCGAAGCAGGACACTCCGAGGCGGTCCTTTTCCGGCACTACCGGGAACTGGTCACCCTGGAGGACGCGGAAGTGTTCTGGAAGATCGCCCCAGCGACTGAGGCGGAACTGGCCATGATCCCGAACAACAACTCAGGAATCCGACTCGTCGCATGAAGCGCCAACGCATCCGAGCCGCCCACCTCGGGGAAGTCGTGCTCAACGGCCAGCCTTACACGGTCCGCTTCAAGGACGGACGCCTTGAGTTCAGGAAGAAGCATGGCCGTTCCGTCTCATCCCTCACCCTCGAACAATGCGCCCGGATCCTACCGGGCCAAACCTCACTCTTCTGAACATGATCAAAGTGCAAGCTACCGCCGCGGGCCGGGTTCTCCGGATCTCCGCAGGCAAGACGGACAACGGGAAGGACGTGCTCTCCGCCTGGATTGAATTGGTTCCCCGACAGTGGAACGGGAAGCGGTTTTGCCAGCGTGTCGAGGCCCGGACCTTCTGGGACGTTCCCGAGATCTCCAAAGCCCTGAAGAAAGGGGACTGGCTGACGATCTCGGGCGAAGCCGAAGCGGACACCTTCCAGACCGATTCCGGAACCCATGCCAAGCTCGTCATCACGGGCCGCATGACCCGGCTGGAGATGATCCAACCGGACACCACGGCCGAACCACAACCGGCATGAAGACCGACCTTTTGACCCTACAGGAAACGGCGGACCGGCTCCGGATCTCACCCCGCACCGTTCGTGATTACGTCCAGAAGGGGAAGCTCCGGGCGGTTCGACTTTCGGCAACCGCGCCCCTCCGGTTCCGTGCCCTGGACGTGGACCGCTTCGTTGAGTCCAGCCTGACCCATGGGGGGACCGAATGAAGGAACCCAAACACCTGGCAGCCGTCGCCCGCGTGGGCGCGATCGCTTCCGGACTGATGGAAACCCACTGCACCTATCGGGACCGATCTCGCTTGGTTGGAGTTCACGAAGGGAAAGGGCTTCGCCGCGCGTTGGAAGCCCTTCCCAGCGAAACGCGGGACCAGATCGAGAAGACGTCCGCCGAGGCAATGCTGGCCTCGCCTGGCGTCGGCATCGTGGTTGCCTACGCATGCAGCCACGGGCGGGTTGGACGCTCCGTGTGGGCGTTGTTCTCCGGCTTCGCCGTGAAGGAGGAAAACGGTTGGGCATTTCTTCGGTCGAGTGCATCGCCATCGGCCGCAGACTCCGCCCTCCAATCGTTCATTGAGGACGCCGAAGCCATTCGCGAGCCATGACCCGACTCGAACGCGCCCGCCGTTACGTGGACAGGCTCCCACCCGCCATCTCCGGGAGCGGCGGGCACAACCAAACCCTCGCCACCGCCTGCCGCTTGGTGGAATTCGGACTGTCAGAGGAAGAGGCGTGGCAGGTCCTGATGGGTTGGAACGAAACCCACTGCCGTCCTCCTTGGGATGAAGCTGACCTTCGCCACAAGCTCACGGATGCCTTCCGCCGCTCGAAGCCGCGGCCTGAGTTCATCCAGCGATGTTCCACACCCGGACGGCCTGCACCGGTCGGGAACGCCCGATGCGCGCAACCGGCGGCGAGGTATCCGAAACCAACGGAACCCGCCGGGCCATCCCTCCCGCGCATTCCCGCCCTCGACGTAGGCACCGTGGACGACTTCGAGCAGCTCGCCCGGATCCGGGGGATCTCGATGGAGTCCGTGGCCTTGGCCTCCAAGGCTGGATTGATCCGGTTCGGCACCTGGCGTGGGGCTCGAACCTGGTTCGTTCTGGATGCCACACGACGGGTAGCCCAAGGAAGGCGCGTGGACGGCCAGCCGCTGGCCCAAGGCGTGAAAGCCTGGACGCTGAAGGGCTCACAGGCGCGTTGGCCGGTCGGAACCCTTGAATCCCGCACAAAGCCCGTTCTCGCCCTGGTCGAAGGTGGCCCCGATCTCCTCGCGGCCTTCCACTTCATCCTGACCCAGGAGCGACCGGACGTGTGCCCGGTGGCCATTCTGGGAGCCGAAGTCCGGATCCATCCGGAAGCCCTGCCCTCCTTCGCCGGGAAACGAATCCGGATCTTCGCCCATGCCGATGCCGCCGGAGACCGCGCGGCCCAGCGATGGGCCGACCAACTCGCCGCGGTGGGTGCCGACGTGGATGCCTTCAGCTTCCACGGCATCACCGACAACGACGGAAGCCCAACCAACGACCTGAACGACGCGGCCCGCCTCAGTCCTGAAAGGCGCACCGCTTTCCGTTGCCTCGAAGCCATCTTCCCATGACCGAAACACAACCAACCATCCCAGGGAGCGAACCGCGACCTTCTGGAGCCTACCGCCCGAACCAATCCAAGCCGGCCACCCCGAATCCAAAGACTCCCACGGCCGGACCAAAGCCGGCCGAAGAAGCGAAGGACGCGACCACGCAACCGCTCGGGATCTCCCCTGACTGGCCGAAGGAAGTTCAGGATGCCGCCCGGAAGATGTTCGACCACCTTGGGGCGAACTACGTCTTCAGCCGGGAGAAGTCGGATTACTGGCGGCGAACGCACGACGGCACCTTCGCACGTACTCCCCAGGAGGACCTGAAGCGCCATCTGCGGAAAGAGGGGTTTCCGGTGATGGCGCAACTTGTCCCCGGCCAGATCGGAAGCGCCCGGCTCTTCGACGAAGCGATTGTCTTCCTTCAAAACCACTGCCACGTCACGACGGTCTTCAACCTTTCGGGCCATCGCCCGGGCATTCTCCGAACGCGCGAGGGGAAGGGCGTACTGATCCCCGACGGGATGCGCCCAATGCAGCCGACTCCTGGAGACTCCGGCGAAACGCTCCACTTCCTTTTCGACCTTCTTGGGGAAAGCCAGCTTCCGTACTTCCTCGCCTGGATGAAGTCCGCCCTTGAGGACTACGCCAGCGGAAATCCTGACGGCTGGAGAAGCTCGCATATGCTCGGGCTGGTGGGGCCGGCCGGATGCGGCAAATCCATGCTCCAAACCCTGATCTCGGAATGGATCGGTGGCGGGGAGGCGGATCCCTACGACATGCTGATTGGATCGGATCGGGGACGATTCACCCAGGACCTGGCCAATGCCGCGCACTGGCGCATGGAGGACAAGGCCCCCATCCACAAGATTTCCCAGCGCCTGCACTATTCCGAGAACGTGAAGCACCATTGCGTCACACGCGTTCTCGACGTTCACGCAAAGGGCCGGGACAAGATCCACCTCCCGACGTTCCGGCGAATCACGATCTCCTGTAATCAGGAGTCGGACGCCCAGACCAACCTTCCGTTCCTCACCGAGGGTATCCGGGACAAGCTCATCATCTTGCAGTGTTCGAAGGTCGAAACCCTCACGGCCGACTACCATGCGAACATCACTCGCTTCCGGAATGAGATGCCCGCCTTCCGCCACTACCTCATGAAGGAGCACGTCGTTTCCCAAGAACTGAAGGAAGGGGGCGAGCGGATGGGATTCCGGGAGTACATAAACCCCGACATTGAACAGGCCATGAAGGACTCGAACCCGGGAAAGCGATTCGAGGAGCTCCTGGACCTGATCTTCTTCAGCCAAGGGCGAAGCGAGGCGGGACCGCTCAAGGGGACCGCGACGGAGATTCAGCAGCAGATGACCAGCCACGACCAATACGGCCGGCTGGCCCAGCAGATCCTCCCGTCCTCGAACGCTTGCGGATCGTTCCTCCGGACCCTGAAACAGGAGAAGCCCCAGCGCTTCAAGATGACGACGCCGAAGGGCATCACCCATTGGAGCATCAGCCCGCCGTAGACCCTTCCCGCCGTCGCGACGCCCAAACCCTGACCGCACCCCCGCCACCCCGGCCGGGGGTGCGCTCGTTTATGGGGGTGCGCTGGAGGAAGCCTGGCGTTGGGATGGGGTGGGAAGGGGTAGCCCAGAGATGACCAACCTCGACCCTCTCCAAGCATATCCCGGAAAGGGTCGAGGCTGCGGAAATGCTCCAACCATCCCAACATCCCATCCCAAGGGGGGTAAAAAGTGAGAGAAACCGGGGATTTTCATGGATTGAGACCCGAAAAAATCCCATCCCATCAGCCCAACCCAGCCCAACCCAAGGGAGGGTGAGGGTTGGGATTTTCGAGCGAGGGATGGGCTGGAAATCCAAAATCCCATCCCTTCACGAAACCGCAAAACCCTGTTTTGCATATGTTTGGAAAAGTTGGGTTGGGCAGGTTGGGCAGGTTGGGCCGTTTTTCGAGTTCCCCCCGAGATTGGGCGGAAGATCCACGGGCGGGACCATCCCAGACGAAGGGTGCGAGCGGATGCCGGAACGGAAGCCGTTGGGATAACCGGAGAGAGGGCAGAGCATGGAGAAATCCCGAGTGAAAACCCCGCCCGCAGGGATTCACCCTGAGAAATCCGGACGTGGAAACGCCCGGAAAACTGGCCTTTCCGCATTTCCGGGTGAATGAGAGTGCCGGAAAAGGTAGAGCGCGAGGCGTGCACGCCGAAATCCCCACGAATCCGCCCAGTCCCAAAGGTGAAAACGAATTGATCCGATGGAAACGGAGTGGAGACAGGCGGGATTCTCGCAGAAACAGGCCGTATTCCACTCTTCCAAGGAAGTCCTTCAAGTCCTGCCGTGCGCACCAAACACGGGTTCCGGAACTTCGTCCGGTAACCCTCGATTGCGGAAACTCCGAAAGTTTTACACTCAACAAGTGTACTGGAGTCCGTTTCCAGCAGCCATTTCACTGGAATCGCGAATTGTTTCCAAAGCGACCTAAAGTCGACCGGTAACCTTAAACACTCCGCCTTGGATAGCATTCGAACCCATCCCCCCTTGGGTCATCGGTTCACCAGACGCGCTCCATCGTTCATGTCAGGCGCCAGCACGATGCACTTCTTTGGAAGTTGGCCTCTGGTTCCGCAAATTTTTCAAAGCCGGAATACAATTCCGAAGTCTGTGGTGTCACTCTTTCGAGAATGGAAGTTGGGTCGTCATCGAGTAATGCGCATTGGGCTGAAGTCCTCTTCGAAGCCCAGGCGGACGCCTTGGTGCTCTATGGACGTGCGCTTGGACTCGGGCATTCCGAATCCGAAGATGTGGTTCAGGATGTCTTTTCGGCCCTTTTGACTCTCGGGGATCCGCCTAGAAATCCGCCACACTATCTTGTCAGGGCATTTCGCAATCGGGCTTTGAATTGTCGACGCAGCCTGTGGCGGCGACTCACGCGTGAACTGGAGAGTCAGGATTGGTTTGAGCCTTCTACGGATCCGCATCCGGATGAACCACGAGCCATGGAGGAATTGTCACGTCTTCCAGCTGAACAGCGTGAGGTGATTGTCCTCCGATTCTGGCACGGCATGACCTTCGAAGAGATTGCTGAGGTGACTGGCGTTGGGCAGAGCACCGCCGCAGGGAGATTTCGGTATGGGATGGATCGACTCCGGAAACACCTTAAGCTCAGCGAGGATCCAACATTTACTCCCTGTTTCAACGCATGAGTACGCCGAGCCTGCCTCCCTGGCGTCCGCGCAAGGTTTCCGCCGCTCTACGGGAGCGCGTCTTCGCCAGCGACACTCAATCCGATCACCCCGGTTTGGCAGGGGCTGTCTGGCCCCGCTTCACTCTGGTTGTTGTTTCAGCTTGGATGTGTGCCTTGGCGGTCGCGTGGTCACCCTCTGTTGATGGGAGTCGAAAGGCTCAACCGAATTTTGTAGGGATGTCGGCCATCGTCGCCCAGAACTGCCTGCCGGTCGCCGGCTTTACATTCACGAACCAGTCCCAGCCATTGGCCACCAACACCGCCCAGAAGGCGCTCTGACGCGCTGAAACACTTTCAACACATGGCACAAGCAAACCAAGGTACCAGCCCCCGGCCACTCGCTCCGGCCAATGTCCGGATGACCCCCGTCCCAGGAAAGCAGGGTGGCGCAACCCCACAGATGGAAGCCGTCGTCGGGCGGCTGTTCCGACCGGTGGATTGGCTCGCGTTCCTGCTGGTCACGATCATCGTGATGTTCGGCTATATGCTGACCATTGCCCCCGACCTGACGTTGGAGGACTGGGGGAACTGGCAGTAGCCTCGATGTATGCCGGAGTTCCTCATCCTCCGGGCTATCCGATCTGGACGCTGTACACGTGGCTGTTCACCAAGCTCCTGCCGTTTTCAAACATCGCCTGGAGGGTCGCTGTTTCATCGGCCTTCGCTGCGGCGGTATCGGCCGGCATGGTTGCGCTTCTGGTGTCCCGCGGATCAGCCCTGATCCTGGACAGCGTCGAAGCGCTGAAGTCCAGGGACACGACCTTGGACACCAGGATCTCACTGGTCACCGGATTCGTCTCCGGAATGCTGCTGGGTTTCAACGGCTACATCTGGAGTCAGGCCGTGATTGTGGAGGTTTACACCATCGCAGTCTGGTCCCTCATGGGAGTGCTTGTCTGCCTGAAGCGCTACATGTGGATGCCCCACCAACGCCGTCATCTCTATGCTGCGTGTTTCCTGTTCGGCATCTGCTTCTGCAACCACCAGACGTTGATTGTTGCCGCCATGGGTTTGGAAGTCCTGGCGCTGATGGCAGACCGTCGTGTGGGCAGGGACTTCCTGTTCCTTAACACCTTTTGCTGGCTCGCGGGGCTCTCCCTGCATGCAGCAGACAAGATCAGGACGTTTTCAGACAACCCTTCCCTGCTACTCATCTTCAACCTGGTGGGAATCCTTTCTGCGGTGGGTTGCGTCTGGACGGCAATCCTAACTGGCAGCCTCCTGACACGGATCCACGTGGTGCTGCTGTCGGGGATATCGTTCGGTGTTGGCGCGTTGAATTATTTCTACATGCCCCTCGCCTCGGTGACGAACCCACCGCTGAACTGGGGTTACCCTCGCGTCTGGGATGGATTCATCCATGCATTCACCCGTGGTCAGTACGAAAAGACCTCCCCAGGCATCAGCATTCCCCAGATTGTCGCCTATTTCGAAGGTGTGAAGGATGAGTTCAACTGGGCCAACCTCATCCTGCTCATCCTGCCATTCGCGTTGATCAAGAAGATGAAGAATCGGGAGCGAGGATGGCTGATCGGATTGGGGGTCACCTATTTCTGTCTGGCGTTCCTCCTGATCTACCTGCTGAACGCCCAAACGGACAAACAATCGAGGGAACTGGTCAAGGTGTTCTACACATCCTCGCACGTCATGATCGCAATGGTCATTGGATACGGCATGGCGATCGTCGGGGCGTTGCTGCAGGGGCCCTTCCAGAAGTGGAGGACGATCCTTATCGCCGGAGCGACCGTGGCCGTCGCCCTGAACCTCTTCCAGTTGTCTGAATCGTTGAACTCGGACAAGAACGTGTTCCTGATCCCGCGTCTGGCGGCGGCGCTCAGCCTCGCGATTACGGCAGCGCTGCTCGGGTTCCTGCTCCTGTGGCGTCAGGAACCCGCTGTCTTTGGGGACTCCACCGCATCGATGGGGCCTGAAGACTCGGGTGCACGCGGAAAGGCACGCCTCAGCATCGTTCTCGCCCTGTTCACCCTGATCCCCGCGGACTCGATCCTTGATCACTGGGCGGACAACGAACAACGGAACCACTACTTTGGGTTCTGGTTCGGCCACGACATGTTTGAGCCCGGTGCAGATACGTCCGCGGCGCCGGCCCCGAAAGACAAGGATGGGAAACCCTTTTACCCATCGATGGACAAGCACACCGTGTTGTTTGGGGGCACGGATCCAGGGCGCTTCTGCCCGACCTACATGATCTTCTGCGAAAGCTTCATTCCGCCCCAACATCGGCGGAATCCGAACTTCGACCGGCGGGACGTCTATCTCATCACCCAGAACGCCCTCGCGGACAACACCTACCTTGACTACATCCGCGCCCACTACAACCGGAGCGCCCAAAGCGATCCGTCATTCTTCTATTCCATGCTGAATGATGCGGTCTCCATTTCACGCAATCGAACCAACACCATGGCCCGTGTCATGGCTCCGGTGGACCGGTGGATGGATGGGGTGGGAGATTCGATCGAGAAGGACCGCCGCGTCGGCGAGTCCTTTTTCAAGCAATCCGATTTCAAAGACCTGGTCTCCCTTAAAGCCAAGATCGATGGAGGATCGGACGCTTTGTCGAGGCACGTGAAGCAGGCTCTTGGAGCGGCTGCCTCGTCAGACGCCGAAACGGTGGTAAACGCCCTGAATCAGCTCATCGAAGGACCTTCACTCTTTACCTCGGAACGGTTTGCGGGAATCAAGCTGAGTGATCATGTGCGACGCTTTGCAGCGCAAGCACCCACCAATCATTCCCGGATCCGACTGAACCGTCTTCTGCTGGAGGAAGCGTACAGTGGATTGATCGCCAGCAGTCCTGGAGGTCTTTACCCGGATCGTGAGATCCTGACGCCCACACCCGATGATCTTCGTCGATGCTTCGAGGAATACAGCATTGACGCCCAGCGCCGTGCCCAAAGCCGACAGCTCAAGCCGGGCGAGATCCTGACGACCCTTCCCGACGGACGCGTTTCCGTCTCTGGACAGACGGCTGTCATGTCCATCAACGGGCTTCTGACAAAGGTCATTTTCGACAAGAACCCCGACCATTCCTTCTACGTGGAGGAGAGCTTCGCGTTGGATTGGATGTATCCGCACCTGGTGCCCTTCGGAATCATCCTCAAGATCGAGCGCGAGCCCGTCAGCCAACTCTCGGACGAGCAGATCCGCCGGGATCACGAATACTGGTCCCAGTACTCGGAGCGTTTCATTGGCAACTGGATCACGTACGAAACTCCGGTTCAGGAAGTGTGTGACTTTGCGCTCCGGACCTATCGGTTGCGCGACTACTCCAATTTCAAGGGCGACGCGCGTTTCGTTCGGGACGACAACGCTCAGAAGGCCTTCTCGAAGCTGCGGAACGCCATTGGGAAATCCGTTTACGGATGGCGTGCTCAAGAATCCAAGGACCCTGTGTACCAGGCAAAGATGGTGAAGGAGGCGGAATTTGCGCTGAAGCAAGCATTCGCCTTCTGTCCTTACAGCCCGGAGACGGTCTTCAACTATGCCTCGCTGTTGGCGGGGCTCGGACGGTACCCGGACGCCTACCGCGTGGTTGAAGCGTGCTACACGATTGACCCGGACAACCTCGGAATCCGCGACCTGCTGAAGCAATTGGAACCCTACAAGGACGCACCCCTGCCCGCCGCTGGGACCGCCGCTGCGGCAACGGTCGCACCCAACGCGTCGGTCGCCGCGGCGGCTGCGACGAATCTGGAGTCAGCTTTCGGCTTGGCCAGCACGCTGTTCAATACCGGTCGAAGCAATGAGGGGGTTGCCATTCTCGACTCCCTGCTCGCGAAGCCGGACTCGGATCTGCGGACACTGGCCTCGCTGGCGCAAGCGTACCAGCAACTGCAACGCATTGATCGTGTCGAAGCCACCATGGAGAAATACGCGCGTGCGGTTCCCGACAGTCCAGAGGCTTGGTATCAACTCGCAGCGATCCAGGCAGTACTCGGGAAATCCAGTTCCTCCGCAGGGAGCCTCAGGAAGGCATTCCTCCTTAGCGATGCGCGGTTGGCTACCAATCCGGCCAGTGCCAACCTCCGCACCCAACTCACCTCGGACCCTCGCTTCGATCTGATCCGGCCTTCGCTGGATCCCAAGCTGTAGCGTCGATCGAGTTCCCTCCAGGAAGGCGGTGGCCATCAGCCACCGCCTTTTCGATTTACGGAGCCGTTTCGGTACCCGTGCTTCGAATCGCGATGATGCGAGCTCCCCGACGATACGTGAAATAGCTGTAGGTCCACTGCAGGAGCACAGCGAGTCGGTTGCGGAACCCGACGAGGAAGAGGAGGTGGACGAAGAGCCACGCAACCCAGGCCACCCAGCCCGTCAATTCGAGGGCACCCAACTTGGCGACGGCAGCCGAACGCCCAATCGTCGCCATGCTCCCTTTGTCCCAATAATCGAACGGCCGACGAGCCATCATTTCGCCGTCAAGTTCGCACACCAACTGCCGGGCAACATGGCGGGCCTCCTGGATGGCAGCGGGCGAAACGCCAGGCACAACCTGCCCATCCTTGTCGACCACCGCAGCCAGGTCGCCGATCGCGAATACCTCGGGACGACCAGGAACACTGAGATCAGGAGATACTGGCACCCGCCCTGACCTGTCCAATGGCACTCCCAACCGAGCGGTCAATGGTGAAGCCGCCACGCCGGCGCCCCATAGGATGTTTGCGGCACGTATCGTTTCCCCCGGCAATTCCACCTCTCCGTCCCGGATGTCGCGGACCCTTACACCACAGCGAACCTCCACCCCCATCCTCTCCAATTCGCGTCGGGCCTCTTCGCCCAATTCCTCGGGAAACTGGCCGAGCAATCGGGAGCTGCCTTCAATGAGGATCACCCTCGCCTGAGCCGGGTCGATCCTGCGGAAATCAGCCCGCAAGACGACGCGTGCCAGTTCTGCACAAGCGCCGGCGAGTTCAACTCCCGTGGGACCGCCCCCAACCACCACCACGGTCATGAGCCGATGCCGCTCCGACTCATCAGAGGTGTTCTCCGCGCGCTCGAAAGCCATCAGGAGCCCGTGACGGATCCGTTCGGCATCCTCAAGCGACTTCAGACCCGGCGCGTGCTGTTCCCACTCGGGATGCCCAAAGTAGCTTGTCCGACCTCCCAATCCGACCACGAGATAGTCATAGGCCACCTCACCCACGGACGTCCGGACGCTTCGCCGATCCACATCGATGTCGAGGATCTCGGCCATGTGGACCTGGACGTCGGGACGGTCGGACAGGATGGACCGGATGGGCTGGGCAATGTCGGCATCGGAAAGCCCAGCCGTGGCGACCTGGTAGAGGAGCGGTTGGAAGAGATGGTGGTTTTGGCGATCGATCAGGACGATGTCTGCCTCGGGGTGCCGAAAGGATCGACAGAAGGTAAGCCCGGCAAAGCCAGCGCCCAGCACCACGATTTTCTTACGATTCAGCACGTTCACAACATGGCTCCACATGAACTGTTGAGCGAGCCCAGTGTTCACTCCGCAGTGCTACAGGCGGCCCCGTTGGGATCGCACCTCATTGGAGGCGTCGGGCTCGAAAAACACCCAACCACGCGTTGACCCGAAGATCCTCCAAGGCAGTATCAGCCTCGCCGTCCGACTGGACCTCAGACAGACCGCCCACCATGCACGAGCTCATCCGAGATATCGCCCTGTGTACCGCAGCCGCCTGGCTGCTCGGACTGGCGGCACAACTGGCCCGGCAACCCATCATTCTGGCATACTTGGCGGCAGGATTCCTTCTGGGACCCGCGGTGTTGTCGTGGGTAACAAGCCAGGAGTCGATCGCGACGATTTCCGAACTGGGCCTCATCTTCCTGCTGTTCATGATCGGGTTGGAAATCGACCTGAAGAAGATCATGAGCGCCGGCAAGTCGATCACGGTGACGGCGGCCGTCCAGATTTTCGGAGGTTTCGCTCTCGGTGTGGCCGTATTCCGGATGCTGGGTTTCAAGCTGGGGAGCGGAAGCTGGGACGCCCTCTATCTGGGAGCCGCGGCAGCGATGAGCAGCACGGTGATCATCGTGAAGGTGCTGTACGACAAGCGCGAACTCGATACCTTGCCTGGCCGGGTCACCCTTGGAGTCCTGGTGATACAGGATCTGTTCGCGATCCTGTTCCTGGCAGTCCAACCGAACCTCAACCAGATGGAGGCGAGCGTCCTCTTGATGTCCTTGGTCCGTGTGGCGTTCCTGGTGGGCACCACGCTTCTGGTCAGCAAGTACGTCCTTCCCCCGCTCTTCCACAAGGTGGCTCGGCTCCCGGAGTTGGTTCTGGTGGGCGCCATTGGGTGGTGTTTCCTGGTGGGCGAATTCGCCGAACGGTTGCACTTGTCTCGGGAAATGGGGGCGCTGGTTGCCGGGGTTGCTCTGTCCACCTTCCCCTACGCCCTGGATGTGACGGCCAAGGTCACCAGCCTGAGGGATTTCTTCGTGACGCTGTTCTTCGTTGGTCTAGGGATGAAGATACAGATGCCGGGTCTGGCCGTGTTTGGCTGGGCGATCGTGTTTGGCGTCTTTGCGGTACTCAGCAGGCTCATCACCACCTTCACACCGCTTTACTGGCTGCGGCAAGGACTGCGGGCAAGCTTGCTGCCGGCCATCAACCTGGCCCAGGTCTCGGAATTCTCGCTCGTGCTTCTTGAACTGGGAGCGAGTGACAAGTTCAAACACGTGGGGCCAATGGCCAAGGACATGGCGTCGCTCGCCTTCGTGATCCTGGCAACGGTCTCGACGTTCGGAATGACCCGCTCTGATGGGTTGGTCCGATGGTTCATTCCGGTTCTGAAGAAGCTGGGCCTCCGCGACCTCGACGCAGCTGGAGGCGCTACGGCTGCTGGTGAGGCGGCCCATGGCCATGGCGCCCGGATCCTGTTCCTCGGATTCTTCCGGGCAGCCAGCTCCTTGCTTGATGAAATCGAGCGGCACGCCCCGGAGTTGCTTCCGCACGTTGCGGTCATCGACTTCAATCCCGTCGTCCATGCCCAACTCAAGGCCCGGGGGATTCAGGTCATCTATGGCGACATCAGCCAGCGCGACACGCTCCTGCATGCAGGACTGGCGCAGGCGGAAGTCCTGGTTTGCACGGTTCCGGACAGCCTGCTCAAAGGCATCACCAACGAGAAGCTGGTGCGCAGCCTACGGCAGGTGAATCCCACCGCGAGGATCATCGCCCCGGCTGAGGTCCTGACCGATGCCCGAAATCTGATCGACGCAGGTGCCAGCTACGTTTGCGTCGGTCGTATCCTTGAGGGACGCGAGTTGCTGGAAGCGCTGAAGGCCTCGGACGAAGGCTTGATCGACGAAAAGCGGGAACGGCTTATGGAAAGTCTGGCTGAACGCAGGGAAGTCCTGCCTTAACCGGAGGTCCCTCGACTGTGTGCAGCCCAGGTGAGCAACACGGGTTTCGCGTGGCCGCCTTCACGCTTGGGAGTGGGGATCAAACCCGATAGGCTCATCTCCAGATTGGAATGAAACCTGTTTCCGCCCCCGTTGCACTGGCCGCCGCTGAATCTGCCGCGCGCGCCGCCGGCAAACTCATGAGGGCTCACCTCCGAAGGACCAAGAAGGTCAACGAGGCGACGCAGCATGACATCAAGCTGGACCTGGACGTCCGCTGCCAACGCCTCATCACGCGCGAACTCGCACTGGGATTTCCGGACATCCCCGTCCTTGGCGAAGAAGGTTGCGACGCCGCCATCGAGGAAGCACCGGCCCGGTGGGTTGTTGACCCCATTGATGGGACTGTCAATTACGCCCATGGCATCCCTCACGCCTGCGTGAGCATCGCCCTTCAGATCCGGGACAGGAAACGGTACACGACCCTCGTGGGCGTCGTGCATGATCCATTTCTTGATGAAACCTGGACAGCCACGGCGACCGGACCTGCACGGCTGAACGGGCGAAAGATCAAGGTGAGCGCACGCCCAAGGCTCTCCGAAGCCGTTGTTTCCCTGGGTTTCGCGAAAAGCAAGGACACCCTCGATCGCATGCTTCCCGTCTTCGGCGAACTCATCCATCAGGTACGGAAGGTCCGCCTGATGGGATCTGCCGCCCTCGCCCTGACCTATGTTGCCGACGGACGCTTCGATGCCTACGTCGAGGCGGGCATCCGTTTGTGGGACGTGGCGGCGGGCGGACTCATTGTTCAACGGGCGGGTGGCCGTTTCGAAATCACCCCGATCGACGGTGAGCCCTACAAATACTCGCTGAACGCCAACAACGGCCACATCCACAAGCCGCTCAAGCAGATCGCAGACCGCTTTCCAGCATCCACCTCCTCCCCCTCCCCCGAGCCATGACGCATCCCTCGAAACGCGCACTGCCATTCCTAACCACGTTGATCGCGGCGGTCCACATGGCCAGCGCCGGCACTGTCGTCCAGTTCCGCACCGTGTTCGGCACTGTGGATGTCGAACTCTACGACGCCGACAAGCCAATCACCTCGGCGAACTTCATCCGTTACGTCACTGATGGGGCGTACCAGGACATGTTCTTCCACCGGATCGTGTCGAACTTCGTCATTCAGGGCGGGGGGTTCCGTGTGACCAACCGGGGAGGCACCAATGGGTTGGCCAGCGCCATTCCCATCCGGCCCACCATCACCAACGAGTTTGGTGTCGGTCCGTTCCTTTCGAACGTGGCGGGCACGATTGCCATGGCCAAGACCTCGGACCCGAACTCGGCGAGCTCGCAGTTCTTCTTCAACCTCCGGAACAACGCCGGCTCACTGGACGCCACCAACAATTCGGGCGGTTTCACCGTGTTTGGCAGGGTCATCCGGGGAACCAACGTCCTGGAGAAGTGGAACGGTTTCACGCGCTACAATTCGCAGACAACCCCAACCAACGCCCCCAACCTCATCGTCAACGCTGGGGGAAGTCCCTACAACGAACTCCCCATCCTCCAACTCCGGACCGCAACCAATGGTGGTCGCTATGTGGACCTCGACGATCTGGTGTATTGCGACGTCAGCCTTCTGAACGTGCAGGTCGCGCGTCGGCAGGACGGTGCCGCGGAGATCCGGTGGAATCCTGTGGCTGGCCGCACGAACTTCGTCGAATTCACGACCGAATTCCCCCCCGTGTGGCAGGCCCTGACGAACCTGCCTCCCGAAGCCCTGCCCGCCCAAGTCTACTCCGGTCCGGCGCAACCATCGGACAACGCCGTGAAGACACCTCCAACGGTGGTGATCGATCCCAACGGAGATCCCAACCGGTTTTATCGCGTCCGCGCCACTTACTGAGCCCGGTAAACCGGGCATCGTAGGAAGCGCCCGGCCGCGGTCGCTTCAGCCGATCTCGACGACGATCTTCCCGAACTGGCCGCCGGATTCCATCAACGCGAAGGCTTCGTCCACTCGATCCAAGGGAAAGCGGTGGCTGACGACCGGGTGGATGGCATGGCGCGCGACATAGGCGGTCATCATCTGGAAGTCGGTTGGGCTGCCCATGGTCGTGCCAAGGAGGGAAAGCTGCTTCCAGAACACCTTCCGCATCGGCAGTTCGGCCGGGTTGCCGCGGGTGGCACCGAAGAAAACGATCCGCCCGCCATTGGCGGCCAGATCCACGAGATCGCCAAACCCGGGTCCGCAGGCGCTATCGATGATCACGTCGAAGGGCCCGTGGTGTTCGCCGAACTCCCGTGCCCACCCGGTCTTGGTGTAGATGGCGCCAGCCTTCGCGCCCAGATAGTGCGCCTTCCGGAGTTTTTCCTCGGAACTGGACGTCACACAGGGAACGGCTCCGGCAGCAGCGGCGAATTGCAGGGCGAAAAGCGCAGTTCCAGCCCCGATTCCGCTGATGAGCACCTTTTCGTGAGCCTTCAGGTGTGCCCGGCTGAAAACGGCACGGAAGGCGGTCAGTCCTGCCAGTGGCAAAGCAGCCGCCTCGACCCAATCCAGATGCGCGGGTTTCGGAGCCAACTGCGTCGCTGGAATCGATACAAACTCCGCCAAGGTTCCGTCCCGGGGCATTCCCAGAATGCTGAACCGTGGTTCCTGCGCACGCGGGTCGTGGCCCCAGTCCAAGGACGGGTTGATGATGACCTCACGACCCAGCCAGGAGTCATCCACGCCCGGTCCAACCTCCGTCACGACGCCAGCACCGTCGGATCCGGGAACGATGGGAAATCGAAGACCGGCGTAGGCACCCTGTTTGATCCAGACGTCCCGGTGGTTCAGGGCCGCGGCGTGAAGGCGCACGACGGCTTCACCGGGGGCAGCGTGAGGATTGGCGACGGTATCAAGGCAGAGCTCCTGGACGCCTCGGAGGATGGCAGCTTTCATGGATAGATTGCAGCGATCCTAGAGGCTTCGATCCCCTTCGGCCAACCGGAGATTGCAAACCTCAGCGCTTGATGTCGTCGAAGTAGTCCCGAACGGCATTCTTGTAGGCCTTGGGAACCTGCTCCTGATTCAACGCACTCTGGGCGTCCGACTGCGCGGTGGCGACGGCCTCGGCGTACTGGACCCGGGCCTCCCCCTTGGCGCTGACACCCTTGAGGGTGATGCTGGGCATCGGACCACCGGGCTGCATCTGGCCCTTCACCTTCGTTGGGACCAACCCTTCCGGCTGGTTGACATCGCGATCGGTGTTGCCCTTGCCGGCCATGTCGGGCCGGTTGATGCCGGAGTTGTCCCAGAGATCCGATATTTCGTCCGGCATGGACCACGCGTCGTTCTCGGACCATGTGCCGACGCCCTTGCCACCTTTGGAGCCCTTGCCGGCCCTTGGGATCCCTGAAGGGCTCTTGCACTGCGACCAGCATTGACCGTTACCGATGCACATCTGGGCCTTCTGGAGGCTTTGGAGGGCAGCCATCATGGCTTGGGCATCGCCCATCTGCTCCATCAGGTCCTGCAATTCCTTCTGGGCAGCAGCGAGGCTCTCCGAACCGCCCTTCTTGTCACCGTTCTCGCATTGGCCGGCAGCCTTCTTGAGCAACTCGCCCACCTTGCCGTACTGCTCGCCAGGCTTCGCGGCCTTTGAGGCTTCCTCGGCCAGCTTCTGCAACTGGTCCTTGGAAAGGTTCCCCATCTGCAACTGCTCGATCATCTTGCGGAGGGTATCGCCGGCGGCCTCGGCCTGACCGTTCTTCAATTGCTCGGCCAGATCCTTGCCCATCTTGTCGGCCTGAGCCTGCATCTTGGCCAACTGCTTGGCCATGTCGGCCAACTTCTCCAGATCCTTCTCAGCGATTCCGAGATCCTTCACGAACTGGTCGATGTCCGCGTTCCGGAGCGCTTCGGCAGCATCGCCCAGGGCTTCCATCGGCATGTCCATGGCTTCCGCCTGACGGGAGAGTTCCGCGAGAGATTTGGCCAACTCCTGTTTGGCCTCCTGAGCGGCCGCGCCGGACTTGTCCGCCATCGCCTTCGCGTCCTGTTGCAGCTTGTCCAACTGCTTCTGCAAATCCTTGATCGCCTCACCTTGGTCGGCCTTGTCTCCAAGAGCCTTCTGCAATGAGTCCATCTGCTTCTGGAGCGACGCAGGCGTCTGATTGGGGCTGGAGCCTGAATTCCGGGCAGCCTTCTCCAGCTTCCGGAGGGCCGGATTCTTGGCCAGATCCAGGGCCTGTTGCTTCATCGAATCCGTCACCTTCGCCAGATCCCGCAGTGCATCGTCCCGGTTGAGCTTCGCGTTCTGGAGCTTTTCGCCCAATTCCTGGACATCCTCCATCGCCTTGCGGGTCTGTTCCAACGCCGGCTTCCGCTCGGCAACTTCCCGCTTGGTCACCTGAACCAGGTTCTTTCCAGTGTCCTTGATGATGCCGGCATCCTGCGCCTGCTGTTGCTGTGCCTTCGAACGGTACTCCGGGGCGAACCCGAGACCGGCACCGACCGCCAAGGCGACCACCACCCACCGCGAGAACCGCGGCACCTCGAATGGCAGGACGCGACGTTGATCCACCGTCTTCGCGGCGACGCTGGCGTCGGCGATCAGCAATTCCGCCCACCGGTCCTGCTTCCCGGCGCGGCTCATCTCCAAGGCCGAGCTGAGGCGTTCCTTCAGGCCGGCCTTCAAATCGAGGAAACGCGCTGCCTCATCTGCAGAAACCTTACGCATCAACCCCCAACAGACGCCGGCGACGGCGCAAACCACTCCGACTCCGAGAGCAATCTGGACCACGAGCCAAGGAACCGGCGCCAACTTGTAAACCGCCAAGGCAACCGCATAGACGACGGCACCCACCAGCAGGCCTCGCCACAACCCGCGCCATGCTCGCGTCAGGCGGGCCCGGGTCATCGTCCGATCCAGCGTCTGCTGGAGTACTTGGAGGTCACTCATTGTTCGTCTGGTTGAGGTTCCGAATCCAAAGCTCTCGCTGCCCACCCATCACTGGCGCTCGTACTCGCCCTTCGACACCCGTTTCAGGACCGTAAACCCGGCCTTTTTCGCATCCGAAATGGACACCGGCTTGGTGATCGAAGGCGTATTGAAGCCAGAGATCAGTTTCCGCACCGGCTTGCGACAGGCCGGACACTGCGTCAGGGCAGGTGCCGTAATGGGCCGCCGCAGGGTGAATCGCCCTCCGCAGGCCGCACAGTTTCCATCACACAGCTCGTACTCGTAAAGTGGCATGCCAAACTCCCGGAATCCCGTTCACGTTGCCGCGTCCATCGACGCCCCGCAAGCCCGGACCCACCCCCCTTCGAGGGGGCTCATGCAGTTCGGACCAACTCACCGCGGTTTCGTTTCAGAATTCAACCCATCCGCTCAATCGACACGCACGCAGAAGAACCCACCCCGACACCGGGCGACACTCCGGCAGCTACCCTCCTCGTCCGCCCGCAACCGCACCGCATCTGCATCACCCGTTGCCTGACGGATGTGCGCGTCCGACTGCAACCGCGCGATGTCCACCCCCTGCTCCGCCGCAACCAACTTCGATTGAATGTCCGCCAAAGCGGTGCCGCGGACCCATTGCTGACGCTGGTACTGGGCGGCCTCCTGCACCTCGTAGGTCTTCCGCTGTTCCTCCGCGATCTTGCGCTCGGTCTGCGTCTGCACAGTTCCGCCCGCGTGTTGATCGGATGCTTCCCCGGGTTCAGCGGCGTCACCCACACGCCCTTATGACCGGGATTGACCAGATCACCGTGCTTGAAGTCCGTTCCGCTCACGTCTTCGTGCGCCGCGCCGACAAAGGACATCACCACGCCCACCGACCCGATGGGGATCTCGACCATGGGCACCTGCTCGACCTGCGCAAACCACGGATTCAGGTTCCAGTTTCCACTCAACAGGAACCCCTCACCAGCCCAGCACAGGGAGGGAAAACATGGACCAGCACGGCGTTACAATGCTCCTCGCACCGTCATGAGGGCGAAGAGGGTTCGGACGATCAGACCCACTTCAGACCTTGGCCCCACCCGGCCACGCACCCACGGCACCCTTGCCGGGCGCCTTGTCAATCGGGGTCACGGTGGGGTCACTCAAAGCGCGGAGCACCGCCTCTGCGCGCCCTGTTTCGCCTGCGGCGAGGTGCGCCATCGCCTTGCGGAAGGCTTCCAACCGGAAGTCTCCCTCGCCGGTTCCCCGATCCACGCGGTCCAGAAACGCCGCAACCTCGATCAGCTTGCAGCGGGCATCCATGAAATACAGGTCGAGCACCTGCTGACGTGTCATGCACGCAGCATGCGCCCCGCGCAGGCGTCCGTCGAGTGCCTGGGCAATCTGGGCGAAAAGCCGGCCAACCCCCCCCAGGCAACCCCCTCCGGTTCCCCCACCCTGACACCGTGGCCGAGGTCCCGATCCAATTCCGTCCGATGCGGCGCGATCCCAGAATCGCAGCCGTGTCGGTGCCTGCACCCGCTCCCCGTCCGGGACCCGGAGGCACATCGCATCCTTCGCCCCGGACCCGCCTCATTGTCGATGGAATGACCTGCGGCAACTGCGTCCGTCACGTCACGGACGCCCTCGCCGGAACGCCGGGTGTCTCGGTCGCCACCGTTGATCTGGATACCGGCGAGGCAATCGTCGACTGGACGAACGTCGCCAACGTCCGCCCCGAACTGCTGCTCCAGAGGCTTTCCGAAGCAGGCTTCAAAGCCCGCGAATGCCTCGCCAAGCCCAGCGATGCTCCAAACGCAGAACCCGCCGCCAACCCCTGGGCCCCATCCCTCCGCATCGGACTGCCCTTGGCCGGCCTGATGATGCTCGGTGATTGGGGCTTCGGTCTCGGCCTGAACACGACCTTCCAGTTCATCTCCCTCCTTGTCGCCACCGCCATGGTCTGGCTCCTGGGCCGACGATTCTTCCAGGGAGCCTGGAACCAGTTGCGGGCGGGCGGCGCCAACATGGACACGCTCGTTTCCCTCGGTGTCACCGCCGCGATGGGCTACAGCGTACCAGCGCTGTTCGCCAACCTTCCCGGGCACAAGTTCTTCACCGAAACCGTGACCCTGCTGGCCTTCGTCGGCACCGGGCACTACCTGGAACACCGGATGTCCGTGAAGGCGGGAAGCGCCCTGCGCGCCCTTCTTGGCCTCGTTCCACAAACCGCCACGCGACTCGAACAGTCCGGCAAGGAGATCGCCGTCCCCCTGGCCACACTCGCCCTCGAGGACCGGATCGTCCTACGCCCCGGAGACCGCATTCCGGTGGACGCCCTCGTCGTCGAAGGCAGCTCCGCCGTCGACGAATCCATGCTCACCGGCGAATCCATGCCGGTTGAAAAGGTCCCGGGCCAACCTGTGTTCGCGGGCACCTCGAATACCAACGGAAGACTCGTCGCCGCCGTCACCGGCATGGGTGAACAAACCGCCCTCTCGCGCATCGCCGATGTCATCCGGCGCGCCCAATCCACCCGCGCCAGCGTCCAACGCCTGGCAGACCGGATCAGCGCGATCTTCGTTCCCATCGTTGTTGGAATCGCGGTGACGGCCGCCCTGTGGTGGATCCTCGCCCCGGAGTCCGCAGGCGCGGCCCACGCCCTCGCCGAACGCTGGCTTTGGCATTCGCACCTGCCCGCTTCCAATCTCGCCACGGCCGCAATCGTCGCCTGCGCCGTCCTCGTCATCGCCTGTCCTTGCGCCATGGGACTCGCCACGCCGGCCGCCCTGATGGCTGGCGTCAATAATGCCGCACGCCGTGGGATCCTCGTCCGCGATGCTGCCGTCCTCGAAACCTGCGGCACCATCGACACCCTCCTCTTCGACAAGACCGGAACCCTCACCGTGGGACATCCCACCGTGGTCGCTTCAGCCACCTTCGATCCGTCGGATCCCGCTCCCCTTCCCATGACGGCGGCGGTATCGGACCTCGCCGCAGCCCTGGCCCGACGCTCCTCCCATCCCCTGAGCGTCGCCATCGCCCACATCGCCCCCGGCAATACCGTGGTCTCCGACTGGACCGAACTCGCAGGCGTCGGACTGCGGGCACGCTGGAAGGACCATGTCGTCCGACTCGCCTCCATCGGCTCCCTCGAGAAGGGTGGGATCGATACCCGCTCCACACGGGCGTTCACCGACCTCTGGGCGAAACAGGGCGCTACTCCTGTCCTCCTCGCCATCGACCAGCACATCGTCGCCGCCTTTGCCCTCCGCGATTCCCTGCGCCCCGAAGCCATCGAAGTCGTCCGACAACTCCGAGCCTCCGGCTACCGTGTGGGAATGCTCTCCGGGGACCTTCCGATCGTGGCCGAAGCCATCGCGCGGGAAGTGGGCATCGACGTCACCATGGTCCAGGCCGAAGTCCCACCCGAGGGAAAGTCCGGGTACCTGCAGGCCCAACGCAGCGCGGGTCACCGGGTCGCATTCATCGGCGACGGCATCAATGACGGCCCTGCTCTCGCCGCGGCCGACCTCGGCATCGCCGTCGCGCGCGCTTCGGACGTCGCCCGCGAGGCTGCCGGACTTGTCCTGCTGCGCAGCAACCTTGCCGCGGTGCCCGAAGCCCTCGACCTCGCCCGGGCGACCCTGCGCACCATCCGACAGAATCTTTTCTGGGCGTTCTTCTACAACGCTGCCGCCGTCCCCCTCGCTGCCCTCGGCCTCGTGAATCCCGCACTTTGCGCCGCCGCCATGGGACTCAGCGACCTCATCGTTGTCGGCAACGCCCTCCTCCTCGCCCGCCGCTCCCCGAAAGAGTTCGCCGTCTCCAGTCACCAGATCCCGGTTCCCGGCCGGTGATTCCGAGGTCTGGAAACTGGCGACTGGCAACCGGGAACTCCCCCTGCAGGCCGCGTGACCCCACGCGGCGGGCGTGAGCTTCAAGTTTGAAGCTTCGGTTTGAAGCAATCGCCGGGTGAGGGCACCCGGCCTTCAAAACTGGAATCTTCAAACCCTCCTCCCTCTCTCCTAGGACCGAGGTCGGATTCGAGAGTGCTTCCGCGGGACTGAGGTCGGATTCCGCCAACCCATCTCCACCGGGTAGACCAGACGCCGTCATCCGAAATGAAAACGCACTTCAAATCCGGCATCACGGCAAGCCTGGCAGCCCTCACGCTCGCCACCCCGGTCGCCACCGCGGCCACCCACACCTGGAACGGCACTGGTTTCTTCGGGAACACCACACGAACCTGGAGTGACCCGTTCAACTGGACCGGAGGCGCACCCTCAACCAACGAAGCCTCCCCGGTCATTCTGGTATTCCCGGACACCGCCACGGAAAAGCTTTCGACCAATGACCTCGCTGGCCTGGTCGTCGACGAACTCCGGATCACCGGCAGCAACTACACCCTCTTCGGCAAGAACCCGGGAAACATCGTCACGCTGGCCAGCGGTGCGCTGGTTTCCTCGACCGGATCCGGCAACAAGATCCATTCCTCCCTCTCGTTCCAACTGAGCAGCGGACGAAGCATCAACGAATTCTCCGTTGCCACGAACCAGACGCTCCGGATCGAGAGTGTGCTCCGCGGCGCCGGCGGCTTCTCCAAGATCGGCGGTGGCATCCTCGTGCTCGACTCCGTGGTCTCCTCGCTCTACTCCGGCACCACCCGCGTCGAAGCCGGCCGGCTCGATCTCAGCGTCGGAATCCTCGCAGGAGCCCCTGCGATCCCGGGCGACCTCATCGTCGGCACCCCGGGCGGAAGCGTGCCGGCCGAGGTCCGATACCTCGCTGCCGACCAGATCGTCGACTCCGCCAGCATCACGGTGAACACCTCCGGCATCATCCAGACCGCCGGCTTCACGGACACCATCGGTCCTCTCACGCTCAACGACGGCCGACTCTACACCGACGGCGCGCTGGTCACGCTCAGTGGGGATGTCGTCTCCTCCGGGTCCTCCGTCATCGACGGCGCCATTTCGCTGGGCTCAACCAACCGCAACTTCAACGTCACCGACAGCCTTTCGATCTCCGCGGTAATCTCCGGTGCGGATGGGGCTGGCCTCGTGAAGAAGGGTCCCGGGAACATCACCCTCGCTGGCGCCAACACCTACAGCGGTGCGGTCCATGTACAGGCTGGCAGCATCACCGCCGACCACACCAAGGCCTTCGGCTCTCCGGCGGGCGGTGTCCGCATCGAATCAGACGCCATCCTCTACATCGGAGCCTTCAAGGGGGTTGCCGGCGAATCCCTCTGGATGGGAGGCAACAGTCCTACAGCGCCGGGTGACCTATACCTCAGCAACAACTCCTTCTGGAACGGCCCCGTCCACCTCGAGAGTGACGTCTGGGCGATCGCGGGTGGCAGCCCGAGCCTCGCCGCCATCAATGGCCCCATCTCCGGACCGGGCACGCTCATCAAGACCGGCAGCGCGCCGCTTTCACTGGGCGGCAGCGAACCGAACACGATGACCGGCGGCCTTCAGGTGCCAAGGGGCGACCTTTACCTCGCAAAGCCGTCCGGAGTCGCCGCAACCGGTGGATCCATCTTCGTCGGTCAACCCATGGCCGGAATGAGCCCAGGACGCCTGATCCTGAACGCGTCCCACCAGATCCCGGATGACTTGTTCATCTCCGTTCTCAAGACCGGCACCCTCCAGATGGGCGCGACGACCGAGTTCATCAGGATCCTCCAGGGCGCCGGCACCCTCCAGATCAACGGCGGCACGCTCGGCGTGGATTTCGGTGCCAACTCCCTGGATATCGACTTCGACGGAACGATAAACGGCACCGCGGGCTCCGTGTTCTCCACGGCCGGCGCCGGTCGCTTCGCCTTCACCGCCACCGGCGACTACGCCGGCAAGGTCCTGGTCTCCGGCGGTGAGGTCACCCTTAACGGCAGCCTCCCCAATGCCACCGTCGAAGTCGGCTCAGGTGCCCTCCTCACCGGTGAACCCACCATCGACACGCTCACCGTCAAGTCCGGCGGCACGGTCTCGCCCGGCAAGTTCGGCCCCGGCCGCATCATCGTCGACAACGACCTCAACCTGGAGGTTGGCGCCATCTATGACGCCCACGTCAACGGCACGACCGCCGGTACCGGCTACGACCAGATCCGCGTCCAGGACAAGACCACCCTCAGCGGCGCCAAGCTCGACGTCGAGGTCCACAACATCGTGCCCGCCGGCCAGGAGATCGCCCTGATCGAGACCCTCTCCGTCCAACTGATCTCCGGCACCTTCGAGGCCATCCCCGCCAACTCGACCGTCAACACGAGCGCCGGGACCTTCACCGCCAAATACAACGGTGGAAACGGCAACGAATTCGTCCTGGTCGGTGGTCAACCCCGCCCTGTCATCACCCAGTTCGCGGGCCAAACCCCGATCATGGAAGGCGCGGTCATGACCCTCAGCGGCGTCTATGAATGGCCCGACCTCCAGACCACTTTGAAGCTCGTTGTCAACTGGGGCGACGGCATGCCCAACACCACCAACAATGTCAGCGGCGGCACTTTCGCCATCGGCCACAAGTATGCGGACGACTCACCGACCGGATCCGCGGAGACCACCCGCGCGATCACGGCGCACCTCTTCAGCCCGAACGGCCTCTCCTCGATCCAGGCCTACGACCCCGTTCTGGTCACCAACCGCGCGCCGGTCTTCTTCCCCGGGCCGCCCAAGGTCCTCAACTCCGGCGAACCCCTCGATCACTCCATCGAGATCATTGATCCCGGCGCCGACACCTTCACCGCGTTCGTCGACTGGGGTGACGCCCCGGGCCCCGTGGTCGTCCCGGTCGGCGAAGACCGCAAGGTCCGCCTCGCCCACACCTATCCGGGTGACGGCATCTACCGCATCAAGATGACCGTGAGGGACGACGACAACGGCGAGTTCACCTGGGAATGGCCGATCTTCGTGGGCCTCAAGCTCAACATCGAGTCCGCCCCGAACAATCAGGTGAAGCTCTCCTGGAGCAGCCACTTCCCCGGCCTCCTCGTGCAGGCCAACTCCGAGGTCTCCAACTCCGAATGGCAGACCCTCCAGAACACGCCGCAACTCGTCGGCGACCGTTACACGGTCCTCCTCCCGGTCGACGACGACCAACGCCACTTCCGACTGATGCGCCCATAGTCCTGCGCATCCCTGGCTGAACAAGGCGCCGCGGCGAAAGCCCTGGCGCCTTTTTTGTTCTCCCGGACTTGAGGAGCCCCCTCAAGCAACGCTGCCCTTTGGGTGCCTCTCGACTCTGCCACCACATGGACCGGGGTAGCGACGTCCTCGTCGCCCTCTCCCCAAGCCCCTCCCCATGGCGATGAGGACATCGCCGCCCCGAAGCCATTCCCTCAGGTGGCAGTGTGGAGATGGGCCCCGCAAGTGGGTCGCCCAAAACCAAACTGGAACACGTGCACCCAACGATCCACTCTCAGAGAAGTCTCATGCGCCTGCTCCTCCAACGCGTCTCCGAAGCCCGGGTCACCGTCGACGAACAGGTCACGGGCGAGATCAACCAAGGACTGCTGATCTTCGTCGGCATCGAACCCACCGACACCGCCGAGGACATCGAATGGCTCGCTGCCAAGGCGGTGAACCTCCGGATCTTCAACGACGAGGACGGCGTCATGAACCGCTCCGTCCTCGACGTCGCCGGCGGCATCCTCCTCGTCTCGCAATTCACCCTTCACGCCAGTACCCGCAAGGGCAACCGCCCCTCCTACAGCGCCGCCGCGCGACCCGAGATCGCCATCCCTCTCTACGAAGCCTTCCACCAGCGCCTCACCACGCTCCTCGGCCGCTCCATCCCCACCGGCATCTTCGGTGCCGACATGAAGGTCCACCTCCTCAACGACGGCCCCGTCACCCTCTGGATCGATTCGAAGCATCGTGAATAGCGATTCCAAGAGACCGGATCATGCAAAACTGTCCCGGTGGTTAGGACTGCTGGGCCTCGGTTGCCTCTTGTTCGCCGCCCTAACGGAGACCAACAAGGGCAATGCTCCGATCACCGACTTCGCCGGCCTGATGCTGTTGCCCACCGGGGCGTTCGGCATTGTCACCTACGCAGCCCGCCGTCGAGAGGGTCCTCCGGTCGGCATCTTCTGGCTGATCCTCCCAATCCTCCTGCTGGTGGCCTTTTTCTGGATCCTGCTCCTGGGGGCCATCATCCGATTCCTCGTTTCTATCCTCGTTCCCTGAGCCCAGCTCACCGCCTTTCACCCATCCTCGAGCTTCCAGTCCCATGCCTCCGAAAAATCCGCTCAGACGCATCGTCGCCGGGATCGCCGCCGCACGGGAACGACACATCGCCCGCCATCGCCCTTCCGGCTTTCGCTTCGCCCTCGCCGACCGGGTTGCTTTCCTCAACCCCGCCCACTGGGACGCCGTCACCGGCGATCGCTGCTTCTTCCTCCGGCGCCCGGTCCTTGAGGCTATCGAGCAGAACTGCCCCGCGAACCTCTCCCGCTACGCACTGATCTACGACCAGGACTCTCCTGTGGCCGCAGTCGCTGCCCAGATGGTCGACATCTCCGGCGCGAACGTGTGGAGCAAAACCGAGGGGGAAGCAGAGCGGAAGGGACGCTCGTTCTCCCGCGCGCTCGCTCCCGCTGCGCAAAGACTGGTGGCGCGACTCGAACAACGGGCGCTCGTCGCCGGCAACCTCATGTCCTGGGGCTTCAACGGCATCGCCTTCGCCGATGGAATCGACCCCACCGACGCCTGGCCGGGAATCGCCGAGGCCCTGTATCGCATCCGTCGCGCCGAGAATCTCGCCGGCAAGACCGACCTGATTCTCGTCAAGGATGTCACGCCTTCCGAACCCCACGCCGAGGCCCTTCGGACGTTCAGCTACCGCCCCCGGAGACAGAACCGAACATGGCCCTCCAGATCGATCCCGCATGGAAATCCTACGATGACTATCTCGGCGCACTCGACGCCAAATACCGACGCAATGCGCGCGACCAGATCAAGAAGCTTGCCGCGGCTGGGTGCACGATCGAGAGGCTCTCCGATCTCACCCCGCATGCGGCGGAGATCCATCGCCTCTACAAGACGATCCAATCCAAGGCCTCGGTGAAGCTCGTCTCCTTGCCCGAATCCTTCCTGCCGGCCCTGGCCAAGGCCGCACCGGATCATTTCTGCTGCACGATCATCCGCCGCAGCGACCAGATCCTCGGCTTCATCTCCACACTCCGTGATGGCGACACCGCGGTCGGCTACTACATCGGATTCGACCGCGATGCCGCCGCGGAAGGCATTCCCCTCTACCTTCGCCTCCTCCACACCACCATCGCCGACGCGATCGACTGGCGCTGCACGCGGCTCTCCCTCGGCCGCACGGCTCTCGAGCCCAAGGCCGCCCTCGGAGCGAAACCCGAACCCATGTCCGTCTGGCTGCGTCACCGCGTCCCCGCGATGAACTGGCTGGTGCGAGGCATGCTCGACGCGGTCCCTCATGCCGAAGCCCCGGAGCGCAATCCCTTCAAGGGCGCCAAGCAGGATCCTTCAACGCCTCCAGCAAAGTCCGCTCCCGGCAACAGACCGGAAACCTAGCCGATCACCCACCAGCCTGAACCGCGACCTTGTCCTCCTTCCGTCTCAGCGCCTTCGCGCGAAGAGCTCCGGGATCCATCCTCCCCATCCTCCCCATCCTGTCATCCTGTCATCCTGTCCCCACTTCAGCCATCACGGCCGTTCCTCCTGTCGCGCGCCGGCCAACGCAGGGGCATCCAGGTCGAGCCGATAGAGGATCTGGTTGTAGTCGTAGCGCGCCGTAGGCACCGGCCGATCCGCGAACTGCATCGTGTACGTCCCCTCGAACAACAGCACGGGCGAGTCTGCGGCCGTGAACTCCGGATGCAGGACCGGATTGTAGAAGGTATAGTTCTCGTGGCTCAGGACCTTCACCGCCGGTCCCCAGGGTCCCGTCGGCGATTTTGCCTCGGCGTACCACAGCTCACCGAATGCCGAAGGCTTGCCGAACTTCTCCATGAACACCGTAACCCAACGCTTGCGATAGCCGTTCCACGCCATGGAACCGCTGTGCGGCTTCACTTCCTGCCCACTCCCTGCGGCCTTCACCACCGCCTGCGGTTCGAGGACTTCCCACGTCTTCGGATCCTTCCACGCCTCAAAGCGCGCCGGACAGCGGAGCGTTGGAAACGGGTTCCCAAAAAGGAGCCATTCGCGCCCCGAGGTGTCGCGCCACACCACCGGATGTCCCTCCGGACCGGGCGGGGCCTTTGGCTCCGACTCCGATTTGGTCCAGACGGTCCGGAGCGGTTCAAAGTTCCGGGTTGTCTCGTTCCAGATGCACAACCCCCATTCATAAGCCTCGAGCGGGGGCTTGATCTTGGTATAGGTCGCCACCAAGCGCGCTTCTCCTGACGCATCCGGCAGGCTGACCAACCCGGTGAGCCAGGTCGGCCCATCCCCGGGCATCCGGGCGATTCTCCGGGGCTTGCCGGCCACATCCCGGAACAACTCCAGCGCAGACCCCAGGCGAAGCGGCGGCTCGAACCGGTCGAGCGGCTGGATCGCGGAGGTCGCACCCGTCGAATCAAAGATCCCGAAGGGATACCCCGCCAACGTCGTGTCCCCCCACACCCAGAAGAGGCGTCCGCGGTGGACGGCGTTCAGGACACTGTCGCAACCGAGCACTCCGGTCTCCGGACTGCCGCCCGTGGACTCCCCCAACCGTTGGCTCTCCGCGAACAACCCCGATCCGGTCAAGCGACCCAGACGTCGCGCCACGATGGAGCGTTCGACCTCCACGCGAAGCCGACCACCTGGCACGGGACGCAGACGCACGCCGCGTTGCCCCAGGCCATCCCGAGGCACGCTGTAACCATGTCCCGAGACGTCGAACCAGACCTCGCCCCCCATCAACTCGAGGTCATCGAAGGCAATGAGCCCGGCATTGTCCGTGACAAACCTCCGGTGATGCGTCGTGCGCAACTCGACCAACGGAACCGGCCACCCGCTTCCTTTCTCGACGACCTCGATGCGGCACGGAGCGGCCGCTGCGGCGTGCGCGGTCATCAGACAAAGCAGGCCAAAAGCCTGAAGCCATTGCGCCACGCGCATCCGCAGAAAGCAGCCGCTCATGCGCACCTATTCCCCGTGGTAACCGCGCCAGAGCCACACCAACGTATCGGCCAGCGTTTCCTCGAAGACCCTCCGGTCGCAGTGCCCCGTCGCCTTGCTGAAAACATACCGATGGTCGTAGCCCTTTTCCCGCAGGGCATCGGCCGTGCGATTGCCGGCCATGACCCAGTTGTGCTGCGTGCTCTCCGGATCCTTCGCGCGGAGGTCGTTCTCGGAAACGTGCGTGAAGATCCGCAGCGGCTTCTTCGGGCCATTCGCGATGAGCTTCAGGCTGGAGTGGTACTCCCACGCGCCGTAAGGGAACTGCGCCTCCTCCGGCGCATCGTCGTCCTGCTGGTCCACGAACGTCCCCGAATACGCGATCACACGTCGAAAAAGGTCCGGACGGAACCACGCCATCGTCAGTGCCGCCGCGCCGCCCGAACTGCATCCCATGGTCGCACGGCCCCACGGATTCCCGGTGATCGCCAACTTCGGATACGCGGCCCGGATCGCCGGATCCGCGAGCACAGCGGCGAACACCTCATCGTTGATGAACCGGGCGAAACGATCCGACATCGTGTCGTACTCCAGACCGCGCTCGCTGTTCTTGCCGTCGTTCCCGCCATTCTCCACCGCGATGACGATGAACGGAGGCAACCGACGTTCCGGATCCTTCGAGACGGTGAGGTTGTCGAGTGCGTTGCGGACGAGCCCCAGCTGATCAGGGCCGTCGTGCGTCACCAGCACCGGAGCCTTGGTGCCGTCCCGATACGCCGCCGGGATATAGACGAAGATCCGACGCTCGGTACGGACGGCCTTCTTCCCGGGTTCCAGCGTCTTGTCGTCGCCCTTGAACGTCTTGCTGTCCGCGAGGCGCATCCGGAACTCAAACTGCTTCCCCTTCGGATTCCCTTGGTCCGTCAGGTCCGTGGATTTCGTATACGTGGGGCCGATTACCAGGTTGCCATTGCCATTCGTCCCCGGGTTTTCCCGGTATGAACCCAAGCCAGACGAACTCTGGCAGCCGGTGACGAGAGCGAGCAGAACCCCTGCGACAGCGGCGCTGGCACAGGCTGGAAACAATGAAGAACGGGGCATGGCTCAGGGGACTGCGAACCCACCCGCCACTCAAGCCGGAAGTCCGTGCAGTGTTCTGGCAACTGGGAACTCAAGCCTGAAGGCCGGGTGCCCTCACCCGGCGGTGGAATGGTGCGGCGGCCGCAAACTCTCGTTTGAATCCAACGCAGGCACGGTTATAGGCCGCGCAAAGTCGCCCTCTTGACGACCGCATTTGCGTGCACTACCCGATCCAACATCCTCGGTGTTCAGGATACTGCAGCCGCGAAGTCGCGGTTCGCAGCCCGGAACAACGAGGCACAACCCAAACGTCCAGAGAACCGGTATCAACCATGAAAGCCGTTATCATTCCATGCCTCAGTCTAATCCCATTCGGACTGCTCGGCCAAGGCACCGCCCAGAACCTCATGATCGCGAAGGAGATCTTGCGAGCGCGGGACGCCATCCGCCAAATGACCATTGAGTTCGAGGGCAACGTGGCCCTCAGCCGCTACAACCGCGAGGTCACCGCCTGGGAGAAGGGCAAGGCCGACACCCTCGTGCGCGTCTACCGTTACTCATCCATCCATCCAGGAAAGCCCCTGTGGTATGAGGCGCGCCTCAGCCCTGGCATGACCAAACCGAGCATCAGCCTCGAGCCGTTCTTCATCGATAGCTATCAGAACCGGGACTATCAGTGGTTCTTTAACAAGGGGCCGTTGAGGAACGGCCTGGTCATCAAGGCTGGGTGCGTCTTCCAGGCGTGGGCCTCCAATATCCGCCCCGTCGGGAACTTCCCCACCCAATATTACAACGCCACGGGAAACTGGGATGCCATCCTCGCCTATCAGGCCACTTCCAAGATCCAGTCCAACACCCCTCCCCACGAGAATGGCGAGAAGACGGTTGGCCCGACGCAGGACGAGTATCGCAGGGTCCCCTTCCGTGCCGCAGGCGCCACTTTCTTCACGCTGCCCGGACAGAACCGGCATTTCGGATCGGTCATGAACCTGCTGAGCTACGATCCATTGCTCGTCCCCAACCCCGCCAAGTTCGGCTGGACTGATGGCGTCGATCAGTCTGTCCGCGTCGTGCCTGACCCGTCCTTGAAGGAGTCTCCCCTGCCACCCGAAAGCTCACCCAGGGTCCCTTCTCCAACGACCAACGGCGCTGCCAACCTCTAGGAATCACCGACCATCATGACCCACGGATCCGCAGAGGTCGCACGCCGATGAATGCGTGAACCCGATCGAGGCCGCCCAGGAGCGTCGGTTGCCCGGCTCACAGGTTCACAGACTTCATCCGCCATCTCTGCGGATCCCTTTCTCCCCCTACCCGCCCCAACGATTTCCAGCTCATGAAGCCATCTGCATCCGTCCTTTTGGTCCTCGCGTTCGCACTGGCCGTCAGTCTCTGGTTGTTCCGCGCTTCAACCCGTGGATCCAATCCTGTCTCCGGCAGTGAAGTCGCGACGGTGTCCGGCAAGCCCACCCACTCACACGACCTGCGGTCTTCGAATCATTCCCGCTTCCCCTTGCTGCGAAGGATGGCGGCGGCACCCGCGGCCAACCCGCTCCAGACATCCGCCGAGTCCCTGCTTCCTGGCAGCGCGCATACACGCTCCATCCTGACCAACCTCTTCGTCCTGACCACCCTTTCGGACACCCTGCTCGCAAACCCGGAAGCTTCCGATTCGGACCTGCTGGGGACCCTGGTCGATCAGGGAATCCCAGAGCCGGAGGCACTCGAGATGCTCGCCCATTATCCAAGGGGAAACGTGACGCTCCCCAACCTCTACGAACGCGCCCGTCAGATTCCTGAACTACGGTCGGTCGAGGAAGCCGCCAAACGTTGCGGCATCCCCATGGATACCTCCAGCGACTGTCTGATGGACTGCTTCCGCTTCGTCGCTGGTTCGGGAGAGCTTCTGGACTTTCTCGGTGAGGTTCAACAGACCCTCGCTGCAACACCGGACGCCGCCGGGTTCGCCGCTGAAACCGCCCGACTGGGAAGCGAGCAGGACGAGGCCCGCAGTGCCTTTCACAGCGCCTACCGGGAACGGTTCCTTGAACGGTACGGCCTCACCGAAGCGCAGTCCGAGGCCCTGCTCAACGAACTGTCCAACCTGCGCGCCCCCTCGGCCACCACCGAACTCCTCTACGTGCCCCGCAGGATCCCCGCGCCCTGAGAGGGGAGTTCCCCAGGAACACGCCATTCAACACTGCCTCGTTGCCTCCTGCACCTCGTGCACCGGGTAGCCGACGAGGTCACGAGGCGCTCAGGTGGCTTGAAATGGCTTCCAACTCCATGTCCTCATCCCCTCACAAGGCGTCTGGAACGGCGACGAGGACGTCGCCACCCCGTTCCGTGCGGGAGCAGGGCAATTGGCCTCAATCTTCAAACTTGAATCCTGAAACGCCCGCCCCCCTTCACGGCTTGGGCTTCGCCTTGTCGAAGGCGTCCGCCAAGGCGCTCAACCCGCCCGCATTCTCCCAACCGCGTGCCGGAGGACGTTGGCCGCCCTGAGGCCGTCCGCCGGGCGCTCCGCCCGGACGGGGTCCGCCACCCGCAGGCCGCGGTGCCACCGGTGACGTGCGGTTCTCCCTTGGGGCCGACGTCGGATTCGCCTTCATCGACAGCGCGATCCGCTTCCGCTCAAGGTCCACCTCGACCACGAACACCTGGACCTTCTGCCCCACCTTCACGACCTCGGACGGGTCCTTGATGAACCGGTCCGCCAAGTGGCTTACGTGCACCAACCCATCCTGATGCACCCCGATGTCCACGAACGCCCCGAAGGCAGTGACGTTCGTCACGATGCCCGGCACCCGCATCCCAGGCTTCAGGTCCTCCATCTTGTGGACCCCGTCCGCGAAGGAAAACGCCTCGAACTTCTCACGCGGATCCCGACCCGGCCGCGCCAACTCGTTGAGGATGTCCTGCAGCGTCGGCAGACCCAGATCCTGGCTGACGTACTTCTCCGGCTTGATCTTCGCCCGCGCACCGGCGTCCTTCAGCAGGTCGGCCACGCCGCATCCCAGGTCGCGCGCCATCGCGTCCACCACCGGATACCGCTCCGGATGCACCGCCGACGAATCCAACGGATGCTCTCCCGCCCGGATCCGCAGGAAGCCGGCACATTGCTCATACGCCTTCGGCCCAAGGCGCGGAACCTGCAGCAGATCCTTGCGCGACTTGAATGGGCCGTTCGCATCCCGGTGCGCCACGATGTTCGCCGCCAGCGAGGGACCCAAGCCTGCGACATAGGACAACAACTGGCGGCTCGCCGTGTTCAACTCCACACCCACCCGGTTCACACACGAGACAACCACGTCATCCAACCCGCGCTTGAGCAGGTTCGCGTCGACGTCGTGCTGGTACTGGCCGACACCGATCGACTTCGGATCCAGCTTCACCAACTCCGCCAACGGATCCATCAGCCGCCGCCCAATGCTCACTGCGCCGCGAACGGTGATGTCATGGTTGGGGAACTCCTCGCGCGCCACCTCGGACGCGGAATAGATCGAGGCGCCGGACTCGTTCACCAGCACGATCGCAATGGACGCCGGCAACTTGAGCGACCGCACGAACTGCTCCGTCTCCCGGCTCGCCGTGCCGTTGCCGATGGCGATGGCCTCGATCTCGAACTTCGCCACCAAAGCCCGGATCATCATGCCAGCCTGCTGTGCCTCGTTGGCGGAATGGGTGAGATGGACGACGTCGTTGTGGAGCAACTTCCCCTGCCGATCGAGGCACACCAGCTTGCAACCCGTCCGGAACCCGGGATCGAGCGCGAGCACGTTCTTGCTTCCCAACGCCGACGCCAGCAGCAGCTCACGCAGGTTCTCGGCAAACACGCGGATGGCTTCAGCATCCGCCTTCTTCTTCGACTCCAGCCGGATCTCTGCCTCCATCGAAAAAGCCAGCAGGCGCTTGTAGCTGTCCTGCACCGCCAACCGCACCTGCTCGCCCGCCGGCTTCCCCGGCGCCTTCACGAAAAGTCCCTCCAACAGGACCAGCGGCCCCTCCTCCGGCGGGTTGATCCGCACCAGCAGGATGCCCTCCGATTCCCCGCGCCGGATGGCCAGCATGCGATGGCTCGGGATCTTCGCCGCCGGCTCCGTCCAGTCGAAGTAGTCCTTGAACTTCGCGCCCTCGGTTTCCTTCCCGGTCAGAACCTTTGACCTCACCGTGGCGTCCGCCCAGAACATCTCCCGCAACCGCGCCCGCGCCGTCGCATCCTCGCTCACCTGTTCCGCGATGATGTCGCGTGCTCCCGCCAGCGCCGCGGCCACGTCCGCCACGCCCTTGGCGGCGTCGACAAAGGCCACGGCCTCCGCGAGCGGATCCGTGGTGCCCTGTTCGTCGAACAGCTTCACCGAAAGCGGCTCCAACCCCGCCTTCCGGGCGATCGTCGCCCGGGTCCGCCGCTTCGGTCGGAATGGCGCGTAGAGATCTTCGAGCGTCGACAGGGAGTCCGCCTCCTTCACCGCCTTCGCCAGCGCATCCGTCAGCAGGTTGCGCTCCGCCAGGCTCTTCACGATCGCCTCCCGCCGCTGGTCAAGCTCCGCCAACTGCACCAGCCGATCCCGGATCGACGTGATCGCCACCTCGTCCAGGCTCTCCGTCGCCTCCTTCCGATAGCGAGCGATGAAGGGGACGGTGCCCCCTTCACTGATCAGGCGCGCCGTGGCGGCAACCTGTCGGGGGGCGATGTTCAACTCGGCGGCAATCCGGGCAACGTGGCTTTCGTTCATTTCTGCGGGTCGCGGTCTCTAGCCGTTCACCCCATCCCACGCAAGCAGCGGGAGGCTCAAGATTCCGGTTTCAAGTTGGAAGCCATCGGGGCTCAATGGCAACGGAGGCCCCGTGACCGGTTGGCAGAGATGGGGGATGCATTGTTGAATTTCGTATTTCGAAAGTACGATTTGCAACAATCAGGCGTCCCAGCAGGCGGTCGCAGACAATGGGCGTGTCCGCACTCCCCCCGCCTGAACCAGGGACGCGACGTCTTCGTCGCCGTTCCAGGACCTTCCAAGGGCGATCATGACATCGCTGTCCCAAAGCCTTTCTTGGTCACTGCGCAGTGGCAGGCTGCGCATGGACCCATGCCTCGATGCGGGTGGAGGGTTTACCAACGGGCCATCCGCTGGTATGCAGGGTCGCCAATTCAAGCACGACCAGCCCATATGATCCCCCGAAGGTTCAAAGCCAGGTGCCAAGGGTTCTCCCGTATGGACCCCTTCCTTGCCGTTCTGGCCACCGCCGCACTGCTCGCACTCGTCGCAACGGCCATGGCCAGCACCCATCGGGTGACTCCCGAGGTGATCCTCTGTCAGGAAAACCTCCGGCGACTGAGCAAAGGCTGGCATGCCCACGGCACGGACAACACCCTCCTCGCTCGCAATCCCCACGGACCCGAAGCCACCATTCCAAACCCACTGACCCCGGACTCCTGGGCTCTCGGATGGCTCGACTGGACCACCACCCCGGACAACACCAACCTGAGCAGGATCCAGGTCCCAGCGTTCGTTCCGTACGTTGGAACCGATACAGGCATCTTCCGTTGTCCCTCCGACCGCTACATCACCCCCGTCCAGCGAAGCAGTGGTTGGCAGTACCGGGTCCGCACCTACGCCATGAACAGTCTGGTCCACTCGACCATTGCCGAAATCTTCGCCTCCGGTTACGCCCGATTCCGCACCCTCTCCGATTTCTCCAGTCCCCAGACTACGTTCGTGTTCACCGAGGAGCATCCCGACAGCATGAGCGACCCAAACTTTCTCGCGGATCCCGCCAGCAGGAACTTCTACGACCTCCCAGCGTCGTTCCACGACGGCGCCGCCACTTTCGCCTTCGCCGACGGCCACGTGGAGACCCGTCGCTGGCAGAATTCCCGCATCCGACAACCCGTACGTTTCAGCACGTTCAACCCCGTCACGACGACGCCGCGCGACCTTGATCCGTCCTTTGGCTGGGTGAACGAGCCAGCCAACTGGTGCGCTGATGGCTGAACATCACTTGGACATCTCGAACGCCACCACACCCCGCGTATGAAGCCTTTCGTTCGCTCCCTCCTTTCCGCCGTCTCCGTCCTCGCCACGGCCTTCACCCTCTCCGCCCAACAGGGTGTCCCGGCACAGGTGCTGTCCTCGGTTCCTCCTCCGCTGTCGGACGGGGATGCGGCCAGCGGATCGTCCTTTTCGCCGCTCTCCCGCGGTTCCGGTCGGTTCGTCTTCTTCCTCAGCACCGCCGGCAACCTGACCACCAACGATCTCAACGGCGGCATCCTCGACCTCTACCGTCACGATCTCCAGACCGACACCACCCAACTCGTCAGTGCCCGCGCCGCCGATGGCCGCGCCGGCAACGGCCCCGTCACCGGATTCAGCGCCTCCACCGACGGTCGCTGGGTCGCGTTCGCCAGCCGGGCCTCCGACCTGGTCCCCGACGACACCAACCGCACCGAGGACATCTTCCTGCGCGACATGGACACCGGCGCGGTCCGGTGGGTTTCCCGCACGGCGGCAGGCGTTGCAGCCAACGGAGATTGCCGCATCCCGATCATCTCCGGCCCGGGCAACCACGTGTTGTTCGAAAGCACTGCTTCCAATCTGGCCACCGGATCAGACACCAATCTCCTTACCGACGTGTTCCTCTGGGACCGCACTTCCGGCGAGTCCCGACGCATCAGCAGCCGGACCAACGGGGCCGCCGGCTCCAGCATCGCCAGTTCAGCCCTCCTGTCCGATGACGGAGGCACCGTGGTGTTCCGCTACGCCGCCACCGACATTGTCGCCGCAGGGAGCCAGATCGCCACCGACCTCCTCGTCTGGACGCGATCCACGGCGACCCTGCGTCGGATCGCGCTTGCGGGTTCACCGCCCGCGGGAGTCGCGTTGCCATTGACCACCTACAACACGGCCTTGAGCGGTGACGGGCGATACCTCTCGTTCCTCGTTCCCAACGCCACCACGACAGTCGCCGCACACGAAGGCATCTGGCGTGTCAATCTGAACGGAGGTTCACCCGTCCGCGCTTCCGGCACCCTCCTCGTCGGCAACGCCGCCGCCATCACCCGCACGAAGGCCCTGTTCTCGCCCTCAACGGCCTCCTCCTTGCCTTCACAGCCCAGAGCAACGCCGCCGCCGCGGAACGGATCTTCGCGTGGGATGCCGTGCGCGGCGTGACCACCCTCAACACCCGTCGCCAGACGCCCACTCCGGGAACCGAGGAACCGGCAACCGCCTGGGCACCCCTCCTCAGCCCGGATGGCACCTTCATCGCGTTCGAGACCGATGCCGCCCTCCCCGCCGCCGGCGTCCCGGTGTCCACCGGGCCCCGCCTTTACGTCCGCGAATTGGCATCCGGCCGGACCTGGACGCCGGCACCCAACCTTCTCACCGGTTACTCCGATGTCTCGCCGGAGTTCGCGCCCGACAGCCAGTCCCTCTTCATCGCGCCACCGTTTGCCCTGCCCGGCGTCGAAGACCACAACGGATCTACCGATGTCTATCAGGTTTCGCCCAGCTTCGAAGACGTCCGCCTCGTCAGCCAGCGGGATCCCGGGCTCGCCAACCGGACGGGCGATGCCTCCAGCCGTCTGGAACCAAACGCATTCAGCGACGACGGACGGTTCATCACCTTCACCAGCGCCGCGAGCAACCTGGTCGAGGGCGACCAGAACCTTCGGCGCGATGTCTTCCTCCGCGACCTCGAGGAAGGCGTCCAGGTCCTCGTCAGCGTCGGTCTCGATGGAAAACCCGCGAAGGGCGACTCCCGCCAACCCCGCATCTCGGCGTCCGGCACCCGCGTCGCCTTCGTCAGCACGGCGACCAACCTCATCGCCAACGACTCGAACGCCATCGCCGCCGTGTACGTCCGGGACCTCGCCGATGGGACGACCACCCTCGTCAGCGCCCAGGACCGGTCCACGACGAAAGGCACCTGGTCCGCGCGGAATCCGGTGATCAGCGCGGATGGACAAACGGTCCTCTTCGAAAGCCGGGCGATCGACCTGGTCCCGACCGCCACCTCCGGCTTCAAGTTGTTCCTCCGCCACCTCCCGACCCGTCGCACGATCCTGGTCAGTGGGAACCTCAGCCCCGCTTCGCCCGCCGACACTTTCGAAGGTTTCGGAGCCCAGATCAGCGGCGACGGATCCCGTGTGGCGTTTGTCACCAGGACTGCAGCGTATGTCTACCATGTCGGCACTGGACTCCTCGAAACAGCCCTTCCCGGCGCGGCCAACAATCCGGCCTTCAGCGTGAGCCTCAGCCGCAATGGCCAGTATCTCGCCCTCGTCAGCAACCCAACCACCAACCTTCAGCCGACGGCGATCCATTGGCGCAATCTCAGCGTCAACTCCAGTACACTGGTCGCCATCCAACCCATGCAATCCAGTGGAATCAAGTTCTCCAACATCGCCGTCTCCGAGGACGGAGGGCTCGTCGCCTTCGACTCGAATCTCGCCTTCTCAGGGACAAGCGACACCAACAGAGCCAACGATGTCTTCATCCGCGAACTGCCATCCCTCAAACTGACGCGCATCAGCACCCCTGCGGGCCAATCCGGCGCGGGCAATGGCTTCTCTGATTCACCCGTCATCAGCCACGACGGAAACCGGATCGTCTTCCGGAGCGCTGCCAGCAATCTGGTCGATGGAGACACCAACGGCCTTCCCGACATCTTCGTGCACGACCGCGTGACCGGAACCACACGCCTCCTCTCGCGCCATCCAGTGACCGGTGCCTCGGCCAACGGTGCCTCCTCCCGCCCGAGGATCAGCGCCAACGGCCGACGCATCGCCTTCGAATCCATGGCCTCGAATCTGGTGCCGGACGATCACAACCAGGAATCCGACGTCTTCGTCACGTCCGTGGCCTCCGCAACCTCCCTCACGTTCGCGACGCTCACACCGGGGCCCGATGGCCGCCTGCGATGGTCCCTCCAGGGCGAAGCCGGCACCGAAGTTGTCCTGCAGTCCAGCACCGACCTCAAAGCCTGGACGCCCCTCTCCACCAATCGCCTGCCCGCCGAGGTGGAAGTGAACCCCGCCACCGCCGGCGACCTCCTTCTCCTCCGCGCGGTCCAAGGCAATTGACCCCCGCGCAGCGGCACCTTTCACGTCCCTGTTCCCGCGTCGCGAACCCGAAACCCAAGGCGCGTGACTCTCGTTGAAGGCCGGGTGCCCCACCCGGCGTACCAACTGAAGGCCGGGTGCCCCCACCCGGCGCATCCCCTTCTGTAGCCCAGGTGCCCCAAGGCAATGGGGTCGCGTCTAAATATTATACATTTGGCGATGGACCATCCGCCTCAGCCCAAATGTACAATTTATAGACGCGACCCATTGTTACCCAGCTCACCCATTGGGTGCGCAGCAAGGAAGGTCGCCAGCGCGAGATGCTGCAGGCTTGGTTGACCCGCTTGATCGACGCCATGCAGGGCCGCATCCATGGCTTCAACGTGACCGTTGCGCACGTCTGGGCAGAGCAGGAACATTTGCTGGAAGAGGCGGGCAAGCGGATGCCCGTCGAAGACGGATACATCGCCGCGACCGCCCGTCGGCACGGACTGACGATTGTTACCGGCAACGACAAGGACTTCCGCCGGCCCGGACTGAAGGTGTTCAACCCATTCAAGGAAGACGAACCCCTCTCCTAGCCGGCTGCGCCGGGTTCACCTGGCCTTGGGCGCATCCGCGGCCGTAGCCGTCCGCTCGAGCTCGAAGTCACTGAAATTGCCACAGGCCCGGTTAACCCGGTGCGCGGAACCATCGATCAGGCAATAGATGGACTCCCAAGTGCCTTCAGCACTCTGGCAACTGGCCTCTGGTATCTGGGAACTCCCTCCCCGGATCCGGTGAACACCCCATGCCTCACCGCGCCCCACGCAGGGCACGATCCGGATGGAGATGACCGCAGGCCCAACCAATGCCTCGCCGGCTCCATCACCCACTGCAGTCGCCGATGCCATGAACCGTAAGCCCTCACTGAATCCCAAACCACCGCGCACGCTCATGGCCTGCCCTTACCGAATTCTCCACGGAGGCAATCGCCCTCCCCACGCGCCATGATCTTTGCCACCCCGCGACGCCTCCATGCGCTGGTGCTGCTGCTCGCCATCGGCTTGGGATTCTACCTCTGTTACCGACTCGCGGTGCCCTTCCTCCCACCGCTGGTCTGGGCCGGATCGCTGGCGATCCTCTTCGCTCCCCTGCAAGGCTGGCTCGAACGACACATCCCACGGCGGGGCCTCGCTGCGCTGGTGGCGGTCCTGGGCATTGGATGCCTCGTCGTGATCCCGGCGGTGTTCGTCGGACAGAACCTCATCCAGCAGGCAACCGCCGGAGCCCAGACCATCGAAGCCCGCGTGGTCTCTGGCGACTGGCGACACAAGCTCGAGCACCAACCGCGGCTGGCGCCGTGGGTCCGGCGCATCGACCGGAACATCGACCTCCCCGGGCTCGCCAAATCCCTGAACTCCTGGCTCACCACGACCGCGGGAAGCCTCGTCCGGGGCTCCTTCCTCCAGGCCATCGACTTCTGTCTGACCTTCTACCTCCTGTTCTTCTTCCTCCGCGACCGCGACGCCGCGATCGCCTTCCTCCGTGCGGCGTCCCCGGTCTCGGACGCCGCCACCACCAAACTCCTCGGGCGCGTCGGCGATACCGTCCATGCCGGCGTTTACGGGACCCTGGCCGTGGCCGCCGTGCAGGGATTGCTGGGCGGACTGATGTTCTGGTGGCTGGGGTTGCCGGCGCCCTTGCTGTGGGGGGTGGTCATGGCCCTGCTGGCCGTGTTCCCTGTCCTGGGGGCCTTCGTGGTCTGGATTCCCGCAACCCTATACCTCGCGCTCGAAGGAAGCTGGGGCAAGGCCACCATCCTCACCGTCTGGGGAATGTTGGTCGTGGGCACCATCGACAACCTGCTCCGACCCGTCCTCGTGGGAAACCGGCTCAAGCTCCACACCGTCCTCACCTTCCTCTCGGTGGTGGGCGGGATCATCCTGTTCGGCCCGGTCGGAATCCTTCTCGGTCCCGTCATCCTCACCCTCACCACCGGACTCCTCGAAGCCTGGCCCCGGCAAGCCAACCCACCTGTGCCCGCCGCAGAGCCATCGACACGACCCGCGCCCACCCCAGCCCTCCTGGCCATCGATGCCGCCGCCCTCGGTCGTTTCGAAACCGACGGTGGTCCCTCGCGTCGCTGAACCTGGATTCGGCATTTCATTTATCCGCAGATGGCGCAGATCGCGCAGATGCAAAGGCAGAAATGCCAAGATCAGACCCCGGCCTGGTTCTCACCTCTGGGTGCAGCACCCAATCCAACCGAGCTCCAGACTATCCGCGCCATCGGCGCCATCTGCGGATACAACCACCGTTTTAACGCTGAACCCATCCGCTTGCCGGCCTCCTGCCCATGACTTCCCCGATTCCCCCGCCCCCCGCCACCACGCCGCCCCCGTGGCATCGCCTGTCTCCTGAAGACATCCTCGCCCGTCTCGCGGCCACCGCCGACGGCCTCACCACGGCCGAGGCCGCCACCCGCCTGACCGCCCAAGGCCCCAACACCCTTCAACAACGTCGCAAGGCACATCCGATCCGCATCCTCGCGCGACAGTTCCAGAGCATCATCGTGTGGGTCCTGATCGGCGCCGGCGTCCTCTCGGGATTCCTGGGCGAATGGACAGATGCGACCGCCATCCTCGTCATCGTCGCCCTCAACGCCGTAGTCGGGGCCTGGCAGGAGTTCAAGGCCGAGAAGTCCATCGAAGCCCTGCAGGAACTCAACGCCCCACAGGCCCGCGTCCAACGCGACGGAAAGATCACATCCATTCCGGCCACCGACGTGGTCACCGGCGACCTCCTCCTGCTCGAACCCGGCGACCTCGTCGCCGCCGATGCACGCCTCCTGCAGGCCACCTCCCTCGGATGCGTCGAAGCCGCCCTCACCGGCGAAGCCGAGGCTGCCCACAAGCACGCCCAGACCCTGGACGCGGACGACATCCCCCTGGCCGACCGCGACAACCTCGTCTTCCTCGGTACCAGCGTCGCCTCGGGCACCGGCACTGCCGTCGTCGTGGCCACAGCCATGCAGACGGAGCTGGGCCGCATCGCCCAACTCCTCGCGGAAACCAACGAGGAGAAGAGCACCCCACTCCAACAGCACCTCGACTCCTTCGGTCGCATCCTGATCTTTGCCACCGTCGGAATCGTCGCGATGACGTTCGCACTCGGGCTGTGGCGAGGAACCCCGTTCCTCGAACTCCTCGTCAGCTCCGTCAGCCTCGCCGTTGCCGCCGTCCCCGAAGGCCTTCCTGCCGTTGTCACCGTCGCCCTCTCGATCGGCGTGCTCCGCATGTCCCGGCGTCATGCCCTCGTCCGACGCCTGTCCGCCATCGAAACGCTCGGATGCACCGGGGTCATCTGCACCGACAAGACCGGCACGCTCACGCTCGGCCAGATGACCGTGCGCACGCTGCATGTCGCGGGCCACGACTTCGAGGTCACTGGCGAGGGGTACACACCCGCGGGGGAGGTCCGACTCGCCGGACGCGCACTTGATCCTGGCCAGCAGGTCCATCTGCTCGAACTCGGCAAGGCCCTCGTGGGCGGAAGCCTCGCACGCCTCGAAGCCACCGGTACCACCTGGAAGCTGGTCGGCGACCCCACCGAAGGCGCGCTGTTCGCCGCCGGGCTCAAGGCCGGGGTCACCCTCGAACAACTCGACCGCGAACTCCCCCAGTCACTCACGCTGCCGTTCGACTCCGACCGCAAACGCAGCTCGATCCTGCGCCTCCAACCCGACGGCCAGCTTCGCATCTTCTGCAACGGAGCCCCCGGAACTGTCCTCAGCTCCTGCAATCGGATCGCTGCCCACGACGGTGTCCGACTGCTGACCGAGGCCGACCGCGCAACGATCCTCGCGCAGGCGGGATCACTGGCCGATCAGGCGCTGCGTGTCCTCGCCTCGGCCCAAGGCGTCATCGCCCACCGTCCGCCCGCCGAACTCACCCCGGACACCGTCGAGAAGGACCTCATCTACCTCGGTCTCGCCGGCATGTATGATCCGCCCCGACCGGAGGCCCGCGAGGCCATCGAGAAATGCCGTTCCGCCGGCATCCGGGTGGTCATGATCACCGGGGATCATCCCAAGACCGCCCTCGCCATCGCGCGGGAACTCGGCATCGACGCCGCCCCGGCCCCCATCACCGGAGCCGACCTCGACCGCCTCTCCGAACCCGAGCTCCGCCAGAAGTCCACCACCGCCGCCGTTTACGCCCGGGTCACCGCCGAACACAAACTCCGCATCGTCCGCGCCCTCCGCGCCGACGGTGCCGTTGTCGCCATGACAGGTGATGGCGTCAACGATGCCCCGGCGTTGCAGGGTTCCGACATCGGCATCGCCCTCGGTCGCACCGGAACCGAGGTCACCAAGCAGGCGGCGGACATGGTCATCACCGACGACAACTTCGCGACCATTGTGGCCGCGGTGGAGGAAGGCCGCGGAACCTACGACAACATCCGGAAGACCCTGCAATACCTGCTCGCGGGAAACACCGGCGAACTCCTCCTCGTGACCGGATGCATCCTCTCGGGCATGCCGATGCCGCTCCTTCCCATCCATCTGCTCTGGATCAATCTCCTCACCGATGGTCTGCCCGCGATGTGCCTCGTCACCGATCCCGTGGATCCCGGCGTGATGCAGCGTCAACCCCGCCCGCGATCCAGCCGCATCGCCAACCATCCCTTCCTCCGGATGATGTTCCTCACTGGATTCCTGACCGCCGGCGTGGCCTTTGCCACCTACGCCTGGGTGCTGCGCACGGGCACGCTCGACGAGGCCCGCGCCGCGGCCTTCGCCGTACTCGTCTATGCGGAACTCCTCCGCTCCTTCGGTGTCCGCAGCGCCACCCTGCCCATCTGGCGCATTCCACTGCTCACCAACCCCAGCCTCGTCATCGTCGTCGTCGCCTCCTTCGCCCTGCAGATCTTCAGCCAGCACAACGACACCGTCGGACGCCTCCTCAAGACCGCGCCCGTCCCGTTCGCTACCGGCCTCCTCTACCTCGCCATCGGCGACATCCCGCTGGTGCTCCTCGAACTCCTCAAGGTCGTCCGCAAACCCGCACCGCCGGCGAAACCCTGAGGCCTTCAACCACGGATCTGGCAACTGGGGTCTGGGTTCTGGGATCTCCCTTGAAGGCCGCGTGCCCCCACGCGGCGGGATGCAGGGGTTTCAAGTGTGGCTCGGCCACCACCGACGAAGCCACTCCGTCACGGTCTCTTCCTCAGCGCGAACGCTTCAGCCACGGCGGCCTCCAGTCCCGCAATTTCATCGTCGGAAAGCTCGGTGTATTCCGGGAGCTGCCGTTTGCTTTTGGAGAGGGTGCCTTGGTTCTGGAGGCAGAGGCGGACGAATAGGTCGGCGTGACGGTTGGGCAATCCACCACGTCCCGCATCCGTCTCCGGGCCGTGTCGTACTGCTGCAGGAAGAGGATCTCCGCCGGAAGTTCCCGCTCGATGGTATCCTCCACGAACTGGAAGAGGATTTCCGTGAGCTTGGTGCAGTCCACGTAGCGGTAGAAGTCACTGGTCTCGTTGGTCACCGTCATCCGTCCGTGGAAATCCAGCTTGTACTCGATCAGAGGCAGCAGGGGCTTGGAGAAGGATTCCAGGCTGGCGTCGTAATCCTGAGGGCGGTGCAGCATCGTGGCCGAGATGGGAAACACCACCCCGTCAGGGGCAAAGCGGCGGAAGGCGAGGACGTAGTGGATCAGAAAGCGGTGCAACCGACCGTTACCGTCGGAGAACGGATGCAGGAAGACGAAAGGAAAGGCCACAACCGCGGCGGCGATGACCGGATGGAGGTCGGAATGGAGGATGCGCCGGGAGGCGTCCAGATAGGCATCCATCAACTCAGCCAGGTCCTGCGGCCGGGGAGCGATGAAGTGCATCTCCTCATCGTTCATGCCCATGCTGCGGCTGACGAAGTTCTGCTCGCCGAGCGTGTCGCGCCATCCCCGGTTGGCGAACCTCGGATCAACGATGGCCTGCTGCAGCGTGACGAGCGGCTCCTTGAGCAGGTAGTCGCGTTGAGCAGCCTCCCGCAGGGCATCCGCAAACTTCTGGGCGCGCTTCTGGTCCGGAGTCTCCCGCTCGATGGCGTAAGAGGACTTGGTTTCCTTCGTGTAGAGATACTGCAGCGCCCGGGCATAGAACTCTGCGGGGATTCCGGCGATGACCTTTCGGCAACGCTCCTGCAGCTGTTTTGCCTCGGCGACCTTCAGCTTTCTGGAGCGCCGCACTACGGGACTGAAGGCAACGCTGCCCAGGAGGTTGACGCCGACGCGGTGGCGAGGGCTCCGGATCGCCGGGCCGGTGTAATAATCCTGGGAGTCCAGTAGATCCACGTAGTTGCCCTGGGTGACATCGCCGAGGGTGAGTCGCTGACCGGAGAATTCCTCGTAAAGAAACCAGATGCGGCGGGCATAGGCGCTCGTGGGCTTCGATTGGACATAGGCGGTCACCGCTTCGGCGGGCAAACGCGGCAGCAACACTCGCAACAACTGCAGGTGCAGCCCCTCGCGCTTGAGCGCGAATTCCAGGTGATCAAAATCGCCCTCGCCCGGCCAATACCTTCGGGGATAGGTTTCCAGCGTCTTCTCCGGCGTGGAATGGGTGCGACGCATGCCGTGGGTGACGAACGATTCGACGTGATGTGGGAGGCACCCAAGACCGTACCGCTGCTGGAGAAGCAGATAACCTGCCGGTTGGATGGCATCCGCAAGGGTAGAGTCGGGTGGCATTGTCAATTTCCAAAACGGTTACGCAGACGCCAAAATCATTACCAACAGCCCCACCCAGAGTAAAACGATTACCCAGAACACCACCGGCGCCTCTTCACATGGCAACCTTTGGCCATGGTCTTCGGAACGGTGTTTTCCTCCTCGCCTTGGGAAAGGCCTGGGAACGGCGACGAGGACGTCGCCACCCCGTTCCATGCGGGGGGCAGGCCCCACCCACCCAACACCTCACCGCCTCCCCCCGGCCGGCCAGTCCTCCGAATCCACCCGCGCGGTCTTCAGGCGTTCCTCCAGACTCCCGGACGAGTTCGGGATGCGCGGCGGCCACGTTGTCCGATTCCGCAACGTCGCGTGACAGGTCGTAGAGTTCCGAGGGTCCGTCCCGGCGGTTCCGAAGGATCTTCCACTGCTTCCACCGACCCGCCTGCTTGAATCCGCCTTCGTGGAATTCCCAGTACAGGAACCGGTCGTCGAGTTCCGGCTGACGTTCGCCCTTCCAGGTCTTCAGCACGCTCATCCCATCCAATCCCAACGGCACCGGAGCCCCGGCCAACTCCGCCAGGGTGGGCAACACATCTGCGAACCACCACACGCTCGCATCCACCCGTTCCGACGGCACCGTTCCCGGCCAGCGCACGATCATCGGCACCCGGATCCCGCCGTCGGTGTGGTCGCGTTTGATCCCGCGGAACGGTCCGCTGCTGCGGTTGAAGGCCGGATCATTCCCGCCCTCGCGATGCGGCCCGTTGTCCGATGTGAACACCACCACCGTCTTCTCGTCGAGGCCGAGGTCCTTCAGGAGATCCAGCACCCGTCCCACGTCACGGTCCATGCGCGTGATCATGGCGGCGTGACCCTTCTGGGGTTCCGGCCAGTCGAGTCCGGCGTACTCGCCGAGGTCCGGGACCTCCATGCCGCGCTTGTCGGCCTCGTTGTTCGCATGGGGCGCGGTCAACGCGAGGTAGAGGAAGAAGGTCCGGTCCCGATGATCGCGAATGAACCGCAGGGCTTCCTCGGCGAACAGGTCGTGCGTGTAATCCACGCGCACCGACGCCACCCCGGCGCCACTGGGAGTCGCGTTCGTCACCGTGTTGCGCAGCGGCACGCGCTGCCCGTTCCGCCAGACGAACGTCGGATAATAGTTATGTGCGTGCGTCTGGTTGAGGTAGCCGAACATGTGCTCGAACCCATGGCGCTCGGGCAATCCCGGTTCCGCAACGCCCGCATCCCCCAATCCCCACTTGCCCACCAGTCCGGTCCGGTAACCCGACTCCGACAACACCCGCGCGACGGTCACGTCTCCGAACCGGAGGGATTGCGCCAACGGGTTGGCCTGCCCGGCGTTCCCGCGCACCCGTGCGTGTCCGGTGTGCTTTCCCGTCATCAGCACGCACCGCGACGGCGCGCACACCGTCGCCCCGGAATACACCTGCGTGAAACGCGTGCCCTCACGCGCCATCCGATCGAGGCGTGGCGTCCGGATGCGTTCCTGCCCATAGCACCCGAGATCCCCGAAACCGAGATCATCGGCGAGGATGAAGACGACGTTCGGTTTCGTCGCGGTGGCCGCCGAGACCGCACACACCGTGCCGAGCCACATCCACAGAACGAACCCGACCAAACATGCCGCCCAACGCACCGAAAGACGGCTTCCATGGACACCAACGTTGCCTCCGCTGAAATCAACGCACTTCATGGGATCCCGGATCCTTCAATCGCTCGCGGGGAATTCCCAGCGGGAGTTTCAAGTTTGAAGCCTGCGCCACAACGCCGCGTGAGGGCACGCGGCCTTCATCAGGACAAACTGGGAACTCGCTTCCGGGAACTGGAATCTCCCACACTCGCTCACCTCCGGATGAAGACGTCGACCCGCAAGACCTGGCGGCAAAAGCTCGAGGACTCCAAAGGGCTTCCGCGAATCGTGGATGCCCCAACCGGCCCCCGGCGCGGCCCCTATCCTCCCGGCCGACTCCTCATTCCCAGCCCCATCATGGTCGACGCCGTCATCCGCACCATCCCACGGGGCCAAACCCGGACGGTTCTCCAACTGCGCGAGGACATGGCCCGGCTGCACAACGCGGACAGCACCTGCCCTTTGGTGACCGGCATCTTCTCCAACATCGTCGCCCACGCGGCCGAAGAGGCCGCACTCGCCGGGGATGCTGCCGGGGTCACGCCCTGGTGGCGTGTCCTCACCAAGGAAGGACGGCCCAATCCCAAGTTTCCGGGAGCACCGCACGAACAGCTCCGGCGCCTGCGCGATGAAGGTGTCGAAATCCCAATGCCGCCCGCCCGCAAGGCAACGGGCAAATCCTGAACCAAACCATGATCCACCGGATCCTCCTCAGCAGCCTGCTGGCCCTCGCCACCTCCGCGACCGTCCTCGCTGAAACCGTCAAGGATCGGGAAGGCGCCTTGCGCCAGGACCGTGCCGCGCGAGAGAACGATCCCCGCTGGATCTACAATGACGTCGATCGTGGCTTCGCCGAGGCGCGTCGCACCGGCAAGCCCCTGCTGGTCGTCCTGCGCTGCGTCCCCTGCCTCGCCTGCGCCGGCATCGACACGCAGGTCCTCACGGAAGGGTCCGCCCTCGGTCCCCTGCTCGACCGCTTCGTCTGCGTGCGGCTCATCAACGCGAACACGCTCGACCTGTCCCGCTTCCAGTTCGATTTCGACCTCTCCTTCACCACCCTGATCTTCAACGGCGACGGCACCGTCTACGGCCGCTACGGATCCTGGCTGCACCAGAAGAATGCCCAGGAAACCGCCACCGCCGGTTATCGCGCCGCGTTGCAGTCCGCCCTCGACCTGCACGCCGGCTACCCCGCCAACCGCGAATCCCTCGCCGGCAAACAGGGCGCACCGATCGCGTACAAGACACCCGTTGAGATCCCCGGTCTCGCCGGCAAGTACACCCCCTTCCTGAACTGGAGTGGCAAGGTCGTTCCCAGCTGTGTCCATTGCCACCAGGTCAACGACGGGCTCCGGGTCACCTTGCGCAACCAGCAGCAAACCCTGCCGGAATCCCTCATCGATCCAAACCCTGCGCCCGAGACGGTCGGACTCGTCCTCGCCGATGATCACGTGGCCCGCGTGATGTCCGTCGCACCGGGATCCATCGCCGCCCGCGCGGGCTTCCTTCCCGGCGACGACATCGCCGAGTTCGCCGGTCAGCCCCTTATTTCCCCCGCCGACTTCAGCTGGGCACTCCACCGCCAGCCGGCCACCGCCCGCGTTCAGGCATCGATCCGACGCAACGGCAGCGCGCACACCCTGGACGTCCCGCTCCCGGAAGGTTGGCGACAGGCGGCCGACATCTCCCGCCGGGTGGAACGTGGGGTCTGCGAGCGATGGCGTCCGGCGGACTCCAGCTTCAAGAACTGACCGACGCCGAACGCCGCGAACGCGGACTGTCGCCCGACGCCATGGCCCTGCACGTGCGTCATGCCGGCGAGTACGGAAAGCATGCTGCGGCGAAGAACGCGGGCTTCCGCAAGGACGACATCCTCGTCTCCCTCGAAGGCCGGACGAATCGGATTACCGAAAGCCAGTGGATCGGTTCGGCCCTCACCCGGCTCCCACCGGGCCGCACCGTTCCCGCCACCGTCCTGCGCGGCACCAACCGCCTCGATCTGGTGCTGCCCATCCAGTAACCACGGAATTCAGCCTAGAAACGGCAGTTCATTGAACCGCAGATGCCGCCGATTCCGCAGATGGAGGGGCAGAATTGCCAGCACCCAAGGCTCGTGCAGACGTCACCTTGCGGGTGAAGGGCACGCCCGATCCAAGCTGCTGACTCTCTGCGTCATCTGCGACATCTGCGGTTCCAACTGCTGCTTTCAGGTTCACCGCTTCGCAGGCCCCGCAGCCCCGGAGATCTCCGCCTCCGACAACGCCTGCACGTGGCGCAGCACGCGCAGGTGGATCCGGTGGATGATGGTGTCTGACCACAGCCGCCAATAGGCATCCGGCCAGAGCCGGTGCTCGTACCATGTCGTGCCAACAAGCCGCGTGCCCCCGCTCGCAGTCCGCTCCAGCAGGAACTCCCCCTGACGCGACACGAAATGGCCGTCGAGGTGCGGCGGATGGATGTCGTCGTACGGCGTCCATTCCTGCATCGGGGCGGGATTCGATTCGACCCGGAATGCCAATCGATGCGGTTCGTCCCACACGGTGATGGGCTCAACAAAGGGTCCGGTGGAGAAGTGGCACCGACGCACCGCGCCCACCCCGCTGCCCAACATTTCCGCCCGCACCGGATAGGCCAGCCCGATCCGGAAGAGGAACTCGTCCGGCGGCGGCAACTCGGAGAACGAGACCACGTGCTTCCAGACGACTTCCGGAGGCGCGGCCACGACGACCTCCGTCCGCACCGGACGCAACGGCGACAGCGGTTCCATCCAGCCTTCCACGCCCATCGTGCCGGGCAGTGCGACCGCCACCAATCCCGCCGGAAACAACGACCACGAATTCCCGGGCCAGGATTGTCGGATGCCCCAGGCCGCCGCCGTTCCCACCATTCCAATCGCGACAGCCAACGGGGCCGCCATCAACAGGCACACCGCACCCTCCATCGCGAACAACAGCAACCCGCCGCCGGCAAGAATCATCGCCATCCCGGTCACCCACAGGCACGCCATCAACGAGCGCGGCTCCCGTGCGGTGAAAAGCAGGGTCGAAACAAACCCCAGAGCAAACGGCGTTCCGACGAACAACGCCCATCCGTAGACCTCGGCCACGCGCACGGCAAAGGCCGTCGTCAGCAACGCAAAGACCGTTGTCAGCACCACCGCCGCACTCGCCGCGCCCCAGGCGCTGTGCGGCATCCAGCGAAGCCATCCCGATTCCTTCTCCGGTTCCCCAGACCGGAACCGGCGGGGCATTCCGCTCAGCAGGACAAAGAAGAGGATCTTCACCGCTGGCACAAAGAAGAGGAGCACCCAACCCGCCGCCATTCCTGCCGACCGCAATCGACCCAGCGTGAACATCACGCCCGCGAAAAGGAATGGAAGCGACGCTGCCAGCATCCACAACAGGCCTTCACGCTCCACGCCGGACGGCATCGACTGCCAGAGGTACATCTGCGCGAGCGCCCGGTAATCCAACCGCTCTGGAAGGCCGAGAAGCGACGCCCCCACGAGACGATCCAGATTCCACTTCACCAAGGTGAGCCCCAGCCCCCACAGCGCATACCGCAGTCGCCCCATCTCTCCCCGTCCCAAGAGCAACTGCCCCACCGAAGCCTCCACGAATTCTGGCACCTGGTTCATCGTTCCTCCCCGCTTGCCTGCAATCCAAGAAATCTAAGTCCCCACCCGCTCCAACCATCTGCGTACTCTGTGGAGCTCGCCCATCCCGCCCATCTGTGGAATCGCAGCGGAATCAGGGCGATTCGAAGAAGGCCTCATGGCCCCGATGCCGACGTCGCAGGGGAGCGCGGCAGGCGTCGCCCAGGCAATGCCGGTTCTGGGCCACCCACGCATAGGCGGCGTCCACGCCCGACCGCAATCCGGGGAGCATCACCACCCACGCCACCGGTGCCAGCCACCACACGCGTCGGGCGAGATACAACAGGGCGTCCGTACCCCCCAGCCGTCGTCCATCCGCCAGCAGCAACTGGATCTCACCGGGCAATTCGCCGGGAGCGAGGTCGAGTTCGTCGGCGATGGAAGGGTCCTGCAGGGGCACGAAGGGAAATCCGCGCGGGGCGAGGACGGGATGCCACCGGTTGCGCAAACCGGAGCAAACGGGGCACAGGGCATCGAACCCGACCCGGCCGCGCGTTTTCACAGTCTCTCCACAATCAACGTTTCTTTCAGTATTCACAGAAACCTCCGTTCAAAAAAATTGCCGGGCCCTCGCAGGCCCGGTTCCAAGCCATCCCATCAACCGGGGCCCACCCCCAAAAGCTTCAGGGCCTTGTCTCCCATCGTCGCCAACCGCGACAACGCCGACGGCGACCATCCCCGCAACTGCGAGTACCAGCCTGTCGTCGTCTCAAAGAACCCCAGCAACTCCCGAAGCTTGCCCTCCGTGTAACTGTCCGGGGCACCCGTCTTCGTCGATTCAGCGATGCACTCCCGCAACACCGCCAGCGTGGGGTCCACCTCCCGCTTCTTGCGCTCGTCCGCAATCGTCCGGAACAGCTCCCACACGTCCTTGAGGCTCTCGAAGTGGTCCCGACGATCCCCCATGACATGCACGCGCCGGACGATTCCCCATCCCTGGAGCTCCTTCAGGCTGTTCGAAACATTCGAGCGGGCGACACCGAGAGTGTCGGTGATCTCCTCGGCATGGAGCGGCCGGGGCGAGATGAACAGGAGGGCATGGATCTGGGCGACGGTGCGGTTGACGCCCCATTGGGCGCCCATTTCCCCCCAGTGCAGGATGAATTTCTGCTGCACGGGACTCAGTGTGTGTTCATCAGCCATTTCTGCCGTAACAGAAAACACCGATGGAAAGGAATGTCAAGGGCGCCGGGGGAGTTGCCAGCTGCCTCCAACCACAGCCTCGTGACCTCGTCTGCGACGAATGGATGGGTAGCTGACGACGTAAGGAGGCAGTGGAAGCAGCCCCAAGCTTGAAGATTCAAGATCGAAGCCGGGCCAGACCGCCGCGTGGGGGCACGCGGCCTACACCAAAGCCTGATCTCCCGACTGCAGGCCGGGTGCCCCCCTCCCGGCGAAGAGCCTCAGGGTTGACCCAGGAATGTCGCCACCCCGGAGGACCATCAACACCCGCCTCAGGAACGTTCCACCTCCAGCACCCGACCATCCGGGGCCACCTCCACTTCCACCTCACCGCCACCAGGCAGGTTGACCGTTCCCTCGTACACCACGGATCCATCGGACTCCGTCTCGCGCTCAATCTCACCGATGATGCCGCCGGCCTTGAACGCCTCGGCCAACAAGGCCGCCTGCACGGGAGCGGGACAGTTTTCGAGGAGGACCGGAACCTCGGATTCATCGGACTCCCCGCCCTGCCGCAAGGAGGCACAACCAACCAAAGCGAAGGAAACGGCTGCCACCGACGCCGTCAGGATCGACCGACCGACCAGACCCTTGGAACTGAGAATCGATTTCATGATGCGTGACCAAACTGTTCACGGCCGCCACAGGGTCAAGGGGTCCGGGGGCGAACTCCTTTGTAGGCCGCGTGCCCTCACGCGGCGCTGCGCGGACTTCGCCGGGTGGAGTCACCCGGCCTTCAGCCCTGGCTTCAAACTTGAATCTTCAAACTTCAAACTCCCCCCCACTCATCGCCGTCCGCCCTTGCGTCCGTACCCGCCCTTCTTCCCTGCCCCGCGACGTGCGGCCTCGGCCCCCGGCGATTTCATGGGACCGCCCCCGACGCGTCCCTTGAGTTCGCGGATCTGATCGCGCAGCAGCGCGGCCTTCTCGAACTCCAGGTTTTCGGCGGCGGCGATCATCTCCTGCTCCAGGTCGCGCAATGTTTCCGCGTAGTCGAATTGCTCCACCGACTCGTTGAGCGCGGCCGCGACCGCCTCGCGTCCTTGCGGCTGAGAGCTCAGCCCCGCTTCCACGGCGCGTTGGACGCCGCGCGGCACGATGCCGTGCTCGCGATTGTAGGCCAACTGACGCCCACGCCGATACTCCGACACCGCCAGGAACTTCTGGATGCTCTGCGTCCGGACGTCGGCATACAGGATCACGCGACCGTTCAGGTGACGCGCCGCGCGGCCCGCGGTCTGGATCAGGCTGGTAGCCGACCGGAGGTATCCCTCCTTGTCGGCGTCGAGGATGGCAACGAGCGAAACCTCGGGAAGATCCAGCCCCTCGCGCAAAAGGTTGATCCCGACCAGCACGTCGAACTCCCCACGCCGCAGCGCCCGGAGGATCTCGACCCGCTCGATGGCGTCGATTTCGCTGTGGAGGTAGCGCACGAGGATGCCGATGTCGCGAAGGTAGTCGGTGAGTTCCTCGGCGGTGCGCTTGGTCAAGGTGGTGACGAGGATGCGCTCCTTCTTTTCGACCGTCTTCCGGATCTCCTCGATCAGGTCGTCGATCTGCCCTTCGAGCGGCCGGATCTCGGCCTCCGGATCGACCAATCCGGTGGGGCGCACGATCTGTTCGGCGATGTTGTCCTGTCCGGCCCAGCCCAGTTCGATGGGGCCGGGGGTGGCGCTGACGTAGATCCCCTGCCCGGAAACCGTGCGGAATTCGTCGAAGTTCAGGGGGCGATTGTCGAGGGCGCTGGGCAGCCGGAATCCGTGTTCCACCAGAACCTTCTTCCGGGCGGTATCGCCCGCGTGCATGCCGCCAATCTGCGGGAGGGTGGCGTGGGATTCGTCGATGACGAGGAGGTAATCGGCGGGAAAGAAGTCGAGGAGGACGCCCGGCCGCGCACCCGGGGGGCGGGCGGAGATGTGGCGCGAGTAATTCTCGATGCCGGAGCAGAACCCCAGTTCCTGGAGCTGTTCGAGGTCGAACTCCGTGCGCATCTTGATCCGCTGGGCCTCAAGCAGTTTTCCCTGTTTCTCGAAGCAGGCGATCCGATCGCACAGTTCCTCGCGGATGGAGAGGATGGCGCGGTTCACCTTTTCCTGCGGTGTCGCGAACTGCTTGCTCGGAAAGACATTCAGCGCGGTCATCACCTCCAGCACCTCACCCGTGAGCGGTTCAAACCGCGTGAAGCGCTCGATCTCATCCCCGAAGAACTCGATCCGGACGGCATCCTCCGTGTACGCCGGGTGCAACTCGACGACGTCGCCGCGCGCGCGGAACTTCCCACGGGTGAGTTCGTAGTCATTCCGTGTGTATTGCAGGTCCACCAGACGCGAGAGCAACTGGTCGCGCGTCACCGCCTGACCGACGCGCAGGGGGATCACCATGGACTCGTAATCCTCCCGGCTGCCGATGCCGTAGATGCAGGAGACGCTGGCCACGACGAGCACGTCCCGCCGCGTCAGCAGGCTGTTCATCGTGCTGAGGCGGAGACGTTCGATCTCCTCGTTGATGGAGCTGTCCTTCTCGATGAACGTGTCCGTCCGCGGGATGTACGCCTCGGGCTGGTAGAAATCGAAGTAACTGACGAAGTACTCGACGGCGTTGTTGGGGAAGAAGTGTTTGAACTCGGAGTAAAGCTGGGCGGCGAGGGTCTTGTTGTGGGAGATGACCAACGTGGGCCGGTTCACCTGGGCCACCACGTTCGCCGTGGTGAAGGTCTTCCCGGAGCCGGTAACCCCCAGCAAAACCTGATGCCGGACGCCCGCCTCCAGCCCACGCACCAATTTGTCGATCGCCCCGGGCTGGTCCCCGGCCGGCGCATACTCCGAAACCAGCTCGAATCGCTCCGCCATCGTCCGGAAACCCTACCCAGATCCCGGGCCCGACTCCCGCACGGAATGGGGCGACCGCGCAAAGATACCCTCAGGCCGGCGGTTGACCCCCCCACCATGCAGCCATACTGTGCAACGCAATGGCGGTTCCTGCGCCCCAACTCATTCCTGATCTGAGCCCCACGGATCCCAACGGACGCGTCCGCGCCGCCTGGGAGGAAGTGGTCGCTCCCGTGAAATCGTTCCTCGGACAGGTTTCCGGGCGCCTCGTGGACCAAGTCCGCGAATTCGAGCCCGAAATCGCCGAGTACGCCCGCTATGCCCTGGACAATCAGGGCAAACAACTGCGGCCCGCACTCGTCGCCCTTTCCGGCGGCGCCTGCGGCAAGCTGAACGACGACCACATCTCGCTCGCAGCCATCATCGAGATGATCCATCTGGCCACGTTGGTCCACGATGACATCATGGATGGCGCCTCCCTCCGGCGTGGCCGTTCCACCCTCGCCATGCGCTGGGGCAACGACATCGCGGTTCTGGTCGGGGACTGCCTCTTTGCCCACGCCCTCAAGCTGGCCGCCAGCTTTTCCACGGCGGACGTCTGTCGGGCCGTCGCCCTTTCCACCCACGTCGTCTGCGCCGGGGAGATCCTGCAATCCCACCGGCGACGTCGCTGGAACCTTCCGCGAGCCGAGTACTACAAGGTCCTCGAAATGAAGACCGCGGAACTGTTCGCCCTGGCGTGCGACCTGGGCGGACGGCTGGCCGATGCCACCCAACCCCAGCGGGATGCCTTGCGCCGCTACGGATTGGCCCTCGGCACCGCGTATCAGATCTACGACGACGTCGTGGATCTGTACGGAGCAGAGGATGACGCCGGGAAATCCCTGGGAACCGACCTCGCCAAGGGCAAGGTCACGCTTCCGCTCCTGATCTTCCTCGAAAACGCCAGCGAGCCGGATCGCCAGCAGATGATCCAATGGCTTGATGCCTGGGACCCGTCCTACTTCGTGGGTGTCCGGGCCATGCTCGACCAATCCAATGCCCTCGAAGCCTCCCGCCAGGTCATCGACGGACTGCTGAACACGGCCCGGGAGTGCACCACTGCCCTGCCCGACACGGCCGAGACCCGCGCCCTTTACGCACTTCCTGGATTTCTCGCGCAACAAACTTCCAGTCTTGGTGTCTGAAGGCCCATGTCTGGCGCAATCGCCCTCATGGACTTCCCCGCGGAAAGGCCCGCTACGAGCGTTCCCGCGGCTCCCCCCGTCGATGAATCGGGGGATCGCGAGCTTGTCCGGCTCGCACAATCGGGCGATGCCAACGCCTTCGACGAGCTTGTCGTGCGCTATCAGGAGCGCATCTACGCGCTGGTCTACCACATGACGTCCAATCACGAGGACGCCGGGGACCTGGCGCAGGAAGCCTTTGTGAAGGCCTGGAAGGCCCTCCGGAATTTCAAGGGCGACAGCAGCTTCTACACGTGGGTCTACCGCATCGCCGTCAACCACACCCTCAACCACCTCAAGACCCGCCGCGCCCGGACCCAGCACCTCTCCCTGAACGATCTCGATTTCAACGCCGAGCACGACCCGGATCTCGTCCAGCTGATCTCCCACAAGAACCCGCGACGCGACATCAACCTGCGGGAGCTGGGAGAGCGTTTGAACGCGGCCATGCAGAAGCTGTCGGAAGAACATCGGACTGTGGTGACACTGCATGACATCCAGGGACTGCCCCACGACGAGATCGCCAAGATCCTCGAGTGCAATCCCGGTACCGTGCGATCCCGTCTGTTCTATGCCCGCCAGCAATTGCAGGCATGGCTTGCCGACTTTTTGAGATGAACATGGACTTGCCTCCCGAAAACAACGAAGCGATCCGGCGGCTCCTGGCCCTCAAACGTCACGAAACGCCCCCTCCCGGTTACTTCCGGAACTTCTCCAGTCAGGTCAGGGCCCGGATCGAACGCGATACCGCCCCGGCCTCCGGTGGTTTGTGGGAACGGATTGCCGGATTTCTTGGCAGCGCCCCGATGTGGCGCCATCCCAACGCCTTGATCGGTTCCGGGCTGGCCCTCCTTGCCGTGACCGGTTTCTTCCTTCGCAACGGCCCGGCTCCGAAAACGACACCTCAACGCCCTCAGGCTGCAGGCCTCGACTTCGGCAGCAGTTCCCAAGGGCTGTCCTCCGCTGCTGGCAGTCCTGCCGTTCATCAACCCCTCCACCTCCCTTCCGGCATGAGCTATCGCATCGAGATCTTCGCCGTTGAGTCGAATCCCCCGCCCTACGGCCTGAGGCTCACACCCATGACGGTGTCCGGCCTGGATTGGCAGCAGTGACCTTTGGTTGAGACGCAGGGACGTTTCCCCCTTTCCGGTTCGTTACCCTGAAAGACAGAAGGCCCGGGTGGCTCATGCCACCCGGGCCTTTTCCTGTCCGGAATCCCTGGGATTGCGGTTCTGGACGTCAGTTCGACGGGAGCAACACCAGTGAGCCCTTGGCTTCGACCAGCGGCACCACCACACGACCGAGATCGCTGATGGTCGCCTCCACCTTGCCACCGCGGGACAACGCCGGATGCGTCAGGGAGTATTTGCCGTCCGGGTTGCGCTGCCATTGGCCTTCGCCGGAAAGGTCCATCTTGAACGGCGGGGCCTTCGGAGCCGCTGCCGCTCCACCCTCGGTCGCTGTCGGCCGCGCCGCCCCACGACCCCCAATGCCATAACGGGCCGCGAGTCCGGGATCCATGCCAGCGCCAGCCCCAGCCGCGGGCGCCGCCTCTGCGGGAGCATCCCCATTGGCCGGAGCGCCACCCGACGACACCACCGTGAACCGACCATCCGTGTAGAAACGGAATCGAAGGGGAGTCAGGGCAGCACTGAGGGCCGTACGCAGGACCGCAAACTCCGTCGGGGGGATGTTGCCCCGTTGACGACGCATGCTGAGGAGGACATTGGCCACATCCACGCGCCAACGACCCAGGATCTTCTCGTCGGCGTACTTGGGCGAAACGCCCGTCTTGACCCACGCCGTGAAGTCGACCAGATCCGTCTGCGAAAGGGCGGCGACCAACTCGGGATTCGCCAGAACAGCCCGGATCTTGGGGTGGTTGACCACCGGCGAGAATCCCGCCTTGTTCTTCAGCAGATCCAGAAACTCGGCATCAGCAACGATTTCCGTGACTTCCGCTCGTTCCTCCATCGCGTAGAACGGGGGATAATCGCGAAGATACTCGAGCACTGCCGGATTCTGGTAGACCAGCCCCAGCACGTCCGAGATTTCGTAAAAGCGGGCCGGCGTGTTGTCCAACGCCGCGAAGGTCCGCTCCCAGGACGTCCCAACCATCGAACGCCGCGCCGAGGTTCCCAGCTTCACCAGCGCAGGTTCATTCGACTCTTCACCCGTGGTCTGGGCCGTGAGGTAACCGCCCACATAGACGCGCTTGCCCGCGGTAAAGAACACGATGAGGGCGATCAGAAGGCCCACCACCGCCCCACCGGCCTGGTTCATCTTGCCGAAGGACTCGCGGGTCGCGTCGTCCTCCTTGTACTTCATGTGCAGCATCACCGGCTGGTGTGCGAGGAATCCCAACCCGTAGATCGCGAGCCAGACCAGCACGAAGGCAAGGAAGCCAGGCAATCCCTCCCGCAACGCGATGTTGTCCGCGGCAACCTTCGCCGCCACCGGCTCCAGCAAGCGACCCAGCGGATCCATCACCGCGAGCGAGATCACCGTGCCGATCAGCGCCACCAACATGCGGATGGCTCCGGAGCCGTAGCCCAAGCCCCCAAACAGCATGGCAAAGAGGAATGCAAAAACCCAAACGAGCATGGGAGTACCGTAGAAAGGTGAAGCTCCGGACGCACGCCGAAACTTTGGGACGTGTCTGCCCGGCCAACCCACGTCCTTGCGCCCGACTGGAGTGGCCAATTCACCTCATCGGTCGGTCACCGGATCCGTCTTCCTTGTGCCACACGCCCCCCCCAATGAAGTTCTTCCATGCGCCCGGCGTTTCCGGCACGCTGATGACACACTCAAATGAACCGGATTCTGGTCATCGATGACGACGAGGCCATGCGCTCACTCCTGCGACGGACCCTGGAGCGCGTCGGGCATCAGGTCGTCGAGGCATCCAACGGCCGGGATGCCCTGCGCATTGTTGCCTCAGGCCACTTCAACCTCGTTATCACCGACCTGCTCATGCCCGAGAAGGACGGCATCGAGGTGGTCCTTCACCTGCGCCGTACCGACCCGAAGCTCCCAGTGATCGCCATCTCCGGCGGGGGCCGTGTTCCGGCCGGTGAATACCTCGAGATGGCCAAGACCCTCGGCGCTTCCGAGGTTCTCACCAAACCCTTCGAAACCTCCGTCTTCCTGAAGACCATCGAACGTCTCCTCGCCGAGGCCGCCGCAGGAGCCTGAAGGCTCTTCTACGGGAAGTCTGGACCTGCACCCCTGGAACGGGGTGGCGACGTCCTCGTCGCCCATCCAAAGCCCATCCCAAAGGCGATGAAGACATCGCCACCCCGCTCACAGACGGGGTGGCGACGTCCTCGTCGCCGTCCTCAAAGCCCCTCCGGAAGGCGATGAGGACATCGCCACCCCATGCCAGTTCCCGAACTGATTCCGTGCCGGGAAGCCTCCTCCATCCGCATTATCCAGAAAATGCTCCTTGCACATGGGAATCAGCCGCGTACCGTGCCCGCCCCGCTGAATGGGTCGGTAGCTCAGCGGTAGAGCAGCGGCCTTTTAAGCCGTTGGTCCAGGGTTCAAATCCCTGCCGACCCACCAGTCAGCAATCGGGCTCAAGACACTGCCCGCGGAAATTCCGGCGTGACAACCGGCACCCTCCGCAGGTAAGTCAAGAGAACGCTCTGCGACCCCATCGTCTAGAGGCCTAGGACACCGCCCTTTCACGGCAGTAACCGGGGTTCGAATCCCCGTGGGGTCGCCATTTCTGGCGAAACGACTGACGCAGGCAGTGACACACGGGTGTCATCTGCCTGCGGAGTTGGAACCAAACTTCCCCTTCCTTCGCAAAAAGGCATTTCGCCTCCTTTCTCTGCTCCGCCCCATCGAGTGGCTTGAGCGTCCGGGACAAGAAGAGAGCCTCCTGGATCAGGGTCACCAGAACTCCGAACGTGGCTGCGAAACAGGTCTTCGCCCCCCAGCCCACCAATGCCCACGTTGACACCCCGAGAGATTTCCGGTGCCTTAGTCCAGTCCAATCAACGTCGGCACGCCCCCATCATGAAACCTACGATCACCCTCCTGACGCTTGCCGTCGCCTGCCTCACCGGGTGCTCGTCGGCAACGACGAAGACTTCACCCAAGTCTTGGGCCGCTGTCAGCGAAGGCATGATGAAAGAGCAGATCGTGGACACGCTTGGGCAACCGGCATCGCAGTCGCCCTCAGGCCAGGTGTGGCAAAAAGAGGGCTGGGAGCTTCGCATCGCCTATGACGACAGAGGTCGAGCGACACATGTCGTGCGCCAGCTTGTCCTGAAATGATCCGCAAACGTCTACCTTGTGCCGGCGACCCTCGGCTACTCGGTTTGGGCTCGTGTCTACATTGGACGCGGAAATGACTACTTTCATGACTGCGGAAAGTTGGGAACGGTCCAGACGGACGCCGAGGCGGTTTCCAGATGGGGCACGATGGACTGGCGCGAGGACGGATTGCACATCGGGAGCGGCACGAACGAATCTTTCCTGCCGAGAACCCAGTTGGAGAATCACAGATGACGTGGCCTGCAAATCCGCATCGAATGTCGTGGCCGCTCGCGGTGGCGAAGCCCGCCATCCCGGAGCAGACCGTTCAACTTGAAGATCAAAGGATCCATCCAACCCATCAGCACCATGTCGGCTGTCATCAAAGCAAGAGGTGAGCATTTCGACGTCGATGCGTTTCTTCACGGCTGCACCCTGCCCGTGTGCTCCGTCTACCAACGTGGACAGCCCATTTTTCGACGCGCTGGTCCTGTCCACATGTCTTCAGGGGTGCATGTGGTCGCCAGCGGCGCCGATTTCGATCAATTCGCCAGGCAGGAAACCGAGGCCACGAATTTTCTCCGGAATCACGTGGCACAGTTGCGACGCCTTCGCACTTTTCCCGGAGTCGAGAGCGTGACACTCGATTTCGGGATCGAGCGCCGCAACGTGTACCTCCAGTGCGACTCACTTTCGCCAGAGTTGGTCACCCTTGCTGGTTCATTGGGCTTCGGCATCACGCTCTCCACCTATCCGGGATCTCACGAATCTCCACCCGACGCCGAGAAGGACTCCCCTGCGGCCTCCGCCGCCAGACCCCGGGCGATCAGCGACGCCACGCGATCGGCATCGTAGACACAGCCACCCCACGTCCCGCCTCCGGCCTGCTGCAGGACCGCCCAGAGACGGGTGTCGGCCGGAAGTTTCTCGTGCGGCGAAAGGGCCGGATGCGCTGACCGGCCGGCCAGCATCACCGCAGCCTCCGACGGTTCCATCCGACGCTCCGAGTCACCGACGCAGTCCAGTTCGCCCACCAGGCGCACCCGATCGATGACGATGCGGATGCGGTCACCGTCGCGCACCCGTCCCAGCGGTCCCCCGGCCAGTGCCTCCGGTCCGACGTGGCCGATGCAGGCGCCGGTTGAAACCCCGGAGAAGCGGGCGTCGGTCACCAAGGCCACATGGCGTCCAAAGGGCAAGTGCTTCAAGGCAGAGGTCAGCTGATAGGTTTCCTCCATGCCCGTGCCCATGGGACCCGCCCCCATCAGGACGATGACATCCCCGGCCCGGATGCGCCCATCCTTGATGGCCGCCATGGCCTCGCGTTCCCGACAGAAGACCCGGGCCGGGCCTTCCAGTCGGTACACCCCGTCGGCATCGACCACCGAGGGATCGATGGAGGTGCTTTTGATGACAGCGCCTTCCGGCGCGAGATTTCCGCGCGGGAAGGTCACCGTGCTGGTGAGCCCTCGCTCCCGGGCGCGGGTGGGGGACAGGATGACTTCGTCCGGATCCACGCCATCGAGTTGCAGCAGCAGTTCCCGGAAGCGGCGGCGGCGTTCACTCCCCTGCCAGGCATCGAGCACTTCGCCCAAGGTCACCCCGGAGACAGTGCGCACCGACGTATCGAGAAGCCCGAGATCCCGGAGGTGGAGCATCACCTCGGGAACGCCGCCGGCGAGGAAGACACGCACGGTCGGATGATGGACGGGACCGTTGGGAAGCACCGAGACCAAGCGGGGAGTGCGCCGATTCACGTCCATCCAATCGTCGACGGTCGGACGCCGCAGGCCGGCGGCGTGGGCGATGGCGGGGATGTGGAGCAACAGGTTGGTCGAGCCACCGAAGGCGGCGTGCACGACCATCGCATTCCGGATGGCGGCATCGGTGAGGATGGTCTTTCCGGTCCAGCCACGCCGATCGAGGTCGACGAGTGCGGCGGCGGAATCCACCGCAGCCTGATGCCAGACCGCGGCCCCGCTGGGGGCGAGGGCGGTGTGGGGAAGCGACATACCGAGGGCTTCGGCAACCACCTGTGCCGTGGCCGCCGTGCCGAGAAACTGGCATCCGCCGCCCGGCGTGGCGCACGCCCGGCAGCCCAGGTCCGCCGCTTCCTCCATGGTCAGCCGGCCATGGGCAAACCGCGCGCCGATCGTCTGGATCGTGCCCGCATCCTCGCCGCGTTCCGGAGGCAGCGTCACACCGCCCGGCACGAGCACAGCGGCCTGATCCCCCTGCCCCGCCAGCGCCATCAACATCGCGGGAAGCCCCTTGTCGCAGGTCGCCACCCCAAGGATCCCCCGGCGTTGCGGCAAGGACCGGGCCAACCGCCGCAACACCACGGCGGCGTCATTCCGGTACGGCAGGCTGTCGAACATGCCGACCGTTCCCTGCGTTCGACCGTCGCACGGATCGGAAACGTGGGCGGCGAAGGGCAATCCGCCCCGGGCCCGGATGGATTCCGCGGCGGCCTTCACCTGAAGGCCGAGTTCCCAATGGCCCGTGTGGAATCCGAGGGCGATCGGGGATCCGTCCTGGGCCCTCAACCCACCCAGCGTGCTCAGCACGAGGTACTGCGGCCGGCCGAGTTCCGAGGGTTCCCAGCCCATCCCCGCATTCTGGGTGAGCCCGAAGAGGTCACCGCTCGCCCATTCCCGGAGCATCGATTCCGTCAGCGGCAATTTGCCCATCGGACCGACCGCCCGACTGCGGACCTCGTAGACGGATTCAGGCGACTCAAGGCAGGGAATGGAAGGCATGTGAATTGGGCGCCAAGAAATCAGGCGTTTCCGGAAAAGACGAGCCTCGGCTTCCGATTGCGGCGGTGGCGTTCTACGCGCAGTCCGACGGCCATCCTCGGGCCATGAAGAGATCCTGCCGCCGCGCCCGGGGAAACCACCGCCTCACTCCCGGCTGACCACCCGATGGAACCGCACGGGCGGCTCCAGAGGCCCCATGCGCGGATCCTCCTCGATCCACTCGGCGATGCCCGATTCGGGATAGGTCAGCCGGCCAAACCCGCGCCCCCAGCTCACGAGATCCGCACTTTCCTCGACTTCATACCGTCGCCCAGGCGCGATCGGAAACCGGAACACGGCCCCGCCGGCACCCCTTCGATACCCGGTGATCTGCAGGACACTGGCCGCGTTGTTCGGGGCGGAACCGGTGCGCCACTCACGGAGGTTCGAATCACCATCGCCGTCCGAATCCTCGGCTGCCCCCTTCTCCAGTCCGGCGAAGTGGAAGCGTTCCCAGTCATCCGGCAGTCCGTCGCCGTCCGTATCGGTTGGATCGACCCACGTTCCCTCGATCTCCAGCTTGGCAGGTTCGCCCAGCAGATTTTCACGGAGATACCACAACGGATAGGCCCCACCGCCTCCGAACCCGGACTGCGCCGCCGGATGGAGTGAGGTCACCGTGAAGCGCAACCGCCCTTCCGAAAGGGCCGACTGGATGTAGCCGGCGATCAGGGTATCCGTCAGGTCGATGTCAAACGTCATCGCGGTCCCCTCAGGGACGAGGTCACCGGGGGTCACTTCCGGATTCCGGCCAAGGGCCCACGGCTTGAATTCGAAAATCTGGCCCGTGAACGTCGGGTTCGTCTGCCCCACATTGTTGCTGAGGTCTACCAGCGCTCCATTCGCGTCGAAAACCGCTGCGAAGGCGTTCCGGGTTCCGATGGAAATGTTCGTCCCGGTGATGGGCCCCAGGGGACCGAAGATGCTGTTCGTTCCCGCGGCCGATTCCCGGAAGGTAGCCGCTGAATAGCCATTGCGGAACCCGGTGCCAACCAACTCCACCGGCCGGCCAAGATCCGTGTCCGGGACATACGCGGGATGATTGGTGGCGTAGGTCCAGACGACATCATGCGTCGGGTCGTATTGAAAGGTGCCCTGCGAAGCCACGGTCATCGTGACGCGCGCCTTCTTCAGGAGGTAACGGGAAGCAGGAAGGTTGGTGGGTACGACCGACGCCGTATTCCATCCCAGCAGCAACTGACCATCGCGTGTGTCAAAGCGCGGGTCGAAAGAGCCGAAGGTGTACGCCAGCGGACGCGTCCCGCCATCAAAGGCGTAAGGATACATCAGGCGATCCATGGACGGCTGGGCGGGATTGAGGACGAACTCACTGGCCATCCCCGTTCCAGCCATGCCGACGAACGCCACGATCGACACCGCCAGCGAGCGCCCGAAAAACGAAAAGGCAGGACCACCCACGGTCCTGCCATCCGAAGTGTTCTCCCGATTCATGACGGGAAACCTGCACCAATTCAGCGCCGACGCCAACCTGCGAGCAGCAAGCCGATGGCGCCGGTTCCCAGGAGAGCCCAGGTGCCAGGCTCCGGCACGAGCGCCGTCTGCGTCTTGCTCAGGGTATCGATCGTCACGGAATCCAACGACATCGACCCTTCCGACGCCTTGAACTGAACCGAGAAGGCTTTCAGGTCGAGAGCCGAGAGGTCCCATTGCCAAGCCGAGGAAACAAACACGCCACCAGGGCCCGCCGATTGCCGGTCGGTCTCAACGCGGGTGGCGCCCAGGAACTGCGGCGCCCCGGCGAGGTCGTACACGATGCCCACGGAGGCGTAATCCAGTTCGAATCCACCGGTGCGGATCTGGAGCGTCACCAGGCCAACGTCCTCAGCACCGGTGTACTTCAACTCGAACTCACTCTTGTTGAAAATGTTGTAGATGTTCCCGGAACCCAGCAGGAACGCGCTCGGCTCGTACTGGAAGATCCGTGCAGTCGCCGTCGAACCGACCATGTCCGGCAGGTTGCCGACGGGACTGTTGGTGGCGACCGTGAACCGTTCCCACCCGGCAACGAGACTGCTGGGCTGGCCACGGAACGAAGGCGCATAGAAGCCCGTCATGTCCGCGAGGGCGGGCGACGCAACAACGGCCGCCAGAGCAGATGCGAGAACCAATCGATGACTCCAATTCATGATGGCCCACAGTGCCACGGCTCCTCCCCACGTCTCCCGACGCATTGCCAATTCCTACCGCTGGGTTGTCCTGTCACCCCCAAGAAAGGTGCGACGGATCCGGAGGCGCCCTGTCATCCCAAGGTCGACTTCGCCGCTTCCCGCATCCGTTTCTTGTCCACCTTCCCGACGCTGGTTTTCGGAATCGCGGGAACCAGCACCACCTCGGTCAGGATCGCGCGCTTGTGGATCACGCCGGTCTCGATCACCGCGTGCAGGTGACGCACCAATTCGCGTGGCGTGACGGATTCCAACCCCTCGCGCAACACCACCTCGGCACGCGGATGTTCATCCCATTTCGGATCCGGAACCCCAATCACCGCCACCTCCCGCACCGCCGGATGCCGCGCCAATGCCGCCTCGATTTCCAGCGATGAAATCCATTCCCCGCCAATCTTGATCACATCCTTCAAACGGTCGGTGATCCGCAGGTAACCGTCGGAATCCAGAAGCGCGCCATCGCCCGTGTGCAGCCAACCGCCACGCCAGAGCCGGTCGGAGGAGGTGTCATCACCAAGGTATCCGTGCGTCAACCACGGCGACCGCAACACCAGTTCCCCCACGGTCCCCGGCGGTACGGCCTGCCCGGTACCGTCCACGATCTTCACCTGCACCATCGGCAACGGGAAACCCGTCCGGGTCAGCAACCCCAACCGATCGTCCTCCGACCCCGACGCCAACTCGGGCTTGATGTGAGCGATCGCCACGATCGGACAGGTCTCGGACATCCCGTAGCCGCCCACGATCCGGATGCCGCGGGACTGGGCCTCGCGCGCCACCGCCGGGAGCAGCGCTGCCCCGCCGATCACGAGTTTCAGACGACGCCAGTGGACGGTGCCGGACTGCGGATGGTGCAGGAGCATCTGCAACAGCGTCGGCACGCAATGCGAGAAGGTCACCCGATGCGTCTCCAGAAGGTGGAGCAGCATCTGGGGTTCGTACTTTCCGGGGTAGACCTGCTTCGCACCCAGCATGGTGGCGAGGAACGGCAATCCCCAGGCGTGCACGTGGAACATGGGCGTCAACGGAAGGTAGACGTCGTCGGCGCGGAAGCTCACCGGATCCTCATGCACCGCCAGTGTCAGGCCTGCCGTCATCGTGTGCAGAACGATCTGGCGATGGCTGAAGCTCACGCCCTTCGGCTCACCCGTGGTCCCCGTCGTGTAGAACAGGGTCGCCATGGTGTCCTCGGGAAGGTCGGGCCATTCGTTGACGGGCGTTGTCTGTGTGAGTCCTTCCTCGTATTCGCCCGCGCAAGGCAACCCTTCGGGCGCAGTCCACGGACCGTCGGCCAACACGACAACGTGGCGCACGCCACTGAGGTGCGGCTTCATCGCGGCGAGCATCGGGAGGAAGTCGACGTGAACGAACAGCACCGTGTCCTGTGCATGCTGGATCGTGTAGCCCGCCTGCTCGGGTGTGAGGCGGACGTTCACCGTGTGGAGCGCCGCTCCGGACATCGGCACCGCGAAGAAGAGTTCCAGATACCGGTGGCTGTCCCAATCCATCACGCCCACCCGATCGCCCGGTCCCACCCCCAACGCTTTCAACCATCCGCCCAACCGATCCACCCGGGCCAGCCACTGCGCGTAGGTCAGCTCAAGCTGGTCTCGGTAAGTGATCGTCCCACGTGGCGCCCACGTGCGCACCCGGTGCAGCAGTTCGCGGATCAGCAACGCACTGCCAGGACGCATCTCGGGACCGCTGTTCGCAGGGGACATGCGGTTCCTTTACCCGAGTTCCCACACGGAAGTCCACGCCACGAAACCAATGCAGCCTCCGACGTTCGGGGGATGGGTTCCGTACGATTCAGACGAGGAACCCCAGTGGAGCCCCACCGGCCGAAGCGTCGAAGAAGCGCGACAGGTTCGGCAGGATCACCGGCAGATCCGTCCGGCTCACGCCCATCCACAAGGCCATCTCCGCGAAGTACGCGTCCACCGAGGTCGTGGGGATCAGGCGGCCGCGCCCGACATCCAGGGGGTTGTCGGCGAAGAGTTCCGGATATTGCCCGTAGATCCGGCGTCCCTTCACCGGTCCACCCACGACGAACGCGTTGCCGCCCCAGGCGTGGTCCGAGCCGCGCCCATTCGAGGTGAGCGACCGCCCGAAGTCCGATGCCGAGAACAACACGACGCCATCGGCCACGCCGAGCACCTCCATCGCCTGCTGGAATGCGGCCACGGCCTCGCTGACCTCACGGAGCATCTCCTGCTGGTTCGCGATCACCTCGTCGTGATGATCCCATCCGCCGGATTCGACAAAGAACGTCTGACGGCACACGCCGAGACGGTCGCGGGCAGCGATGGTGCGGGCGACCATGCGCAACTGCGCCGCCAGCCGCGAATCCGGCCATTGGATTTCCGCTGGAAGTTCGGGTGCGGTCGCCGTGCGGAAGAGTTCCGCTGATTCGACGGCGTTGCGGCGTGTTGTCGCGAAGGTCTGTTGCAGAAGGTTCCGATACTGGAGCGCGAGCTGCGAATCCACCGCGGCGCTGTTCGCACGTACGTCCTCGCGCGTCACCTGATCGAACGGGGTGCCGACCGGCACGTAGTTGCGCAGACCTTCCACGCCGTCCGGTGTGATCGCGTACTCCGCGCCTGTACGCCCCGCCTGCCAGACGTTGCTGCCGGCCACCGAGATGTTCATCGACAGGCGCCGGTTGACGTTCAACGAGTGCAACACGTCCGCCATCCGACCCGCCCAACCGGTGCCGCCGCGAGACTGCGGAAGGCTGGTCTGCCACTGCTCGACCTGGTCGCTGTGCGAATACAGACCGGCGGGGACCGGCACGCTTCCGTTCTCGACCTGTTCCTTGCGCGCCCCCGGTTGCAGCAGCGTGCCCACGTTCGCGATGAAGGCCGCCTTCCCGGAGTTGAACAGCGACGCCAACCCGGGCATCGACGGATGCAGCCCCAGCTCCCGGCCTGGTGAAACAACCGGATTCAACGCCAGCAGGGATTCCCGCGGCAGCGCCAGATCCCGGCGCACGAGAGCGTACTCGGCGTGCTCGGCCGTTCCCCGCGGCGGAAGCATGTTGAAGGAATCGTTCCCGCCCGTAAGCAGGAGGCACACGAGCGCGCGGTACCCACCCGGCGTCTCTGCAGCCAGCGCCGATGTCGTCGCGAGGCTCACCAACGTCGAGAGCGCCGGCAACGCCGTGATGCCCGCGCAGCTCGCCTGCCCCAGAAACCGTCGTCGGTTCATCCCGGCCCGTACGTTGGAAGTGTTCATGAAAATCAGGGTTATCGAATCACGGAGAAGTCCGGGGAGTTCACGATCAGGACGATCCCGAGGCGCACGCGTTCGCGATGCCATTCCCACGTGGGAAACCGCAGCCGTTCCATGCCTTCCCGGAGGATCTGGAACTGTTCGGGCCTCAGCGTTCCACCGGTCAATTGCAGGTCCAGCCGGCGCAGCAACGCGTCCGGATCCAGTGGCTCGCGGTTGGGGCTGGGATCGTCCAACCCTTCGGGCCCTGCCACGAGGGCCACCTCGTGCGACAGCCGCAGCCGCGTCGCCCGGGTGGGATCGCCCGTGCCCCACCGGTTCAGGTCGCTTTGCGTCGGACTGGCGAGCTGGCTGAAATAGTTCGCGGCGCTGATCAGGGAAGAGGCGTTCACGATCTGCATCTCCGGCGCCACCAATCCCGCCTCCGCCAACGGCCCCGGCGGCGCATACGTCGGGAGGAAGAAATTGAACACGCTGGGCGATTGGTACGCCTCCTGGACGTGGTCCATGTAGAAGTTCGACAACGGATGCAGCCCGGAGGTCGATGCTGCATCGAAGGCCCGCGCCACGTTCAGCACACGCAGCAAGGGCTCCCGCAGGCGACCCGCCCGTGGATCCAGCATCCGCGCACCGTCCCGGGCCTCGGGATCCAAAAGGATCGCACGCACCACCGCCTTCAGGTCCCCACGCACGCCGGCCCCGTTGTCCGCAAAGGCCGCCGAAACCCGCGCCACATAGCCAGTGCCCGGATTCGACGTCACCAACCGCTGGATCAGCAACCGGCCGATGAAGGGACCGACATTCGGATGTGCCGCCAGGTGATTGACCGCGGCCGTGACATCCGCTTCGCCCGCGCTGCCATCCGGCGTCTCCGTGCGCGCCGGGATTTGCAGTCCGAGAAACGTCTTCGCCCCGAGATCGTGCCAGGCGTCGAACATCTTCATCGGCGCCGAAAAGTTCCGGGGGAACTGGGCGAACTGCAGGTTCCCCGCCATCCCGTAACCCGTGAAGACCCGCGCCAACTCCGTGATCGTCCGGTTGTCGTACGTCGGGATCGGCGCGCCCGACGCATCCAGACGGCGGGTGCCGTCCGGATTCAATTCCCACAGCCCGATGCTGCACAACTGCATGATCTCGCGGGCGAAGTTCTCGTCCGGATGGATCCCGGCGACCGGATCGAGTTTCCGATTCAACAGGTGGGAAAGGTAGAACCCCATCACTGGATGCCGCGCGACCTCCTGCAGGAGATCCCGGTAATTGCCGAAGGCATTTCGCACGAGGACATCGTGATAAGCGGTCATGCCCAGCGGTTCGGTCGACAGCACCTCGGGCCGGTCGCTCACGACGAAGATCTGCGACAGCGCGAACGCCACGCGCTGCCGGAGGATGTCCGGCTGGAAATCCGCCGGCCCCTGGGGCAGCCGTTGGGGCAATCCCAGCATCCGATGCCACCACGCCCCCGACTTCACGTCCGCGTAGAACTCGGTGACGTTGTTCGTGTCCTGCAGCCATTCCGCGATGGGCCGATGCAAGCCGGGTTCACGGCCGAACTGGTCCTGCAACCAGCCCTCAAACCCCAGTTGCATGACCTCCTCGACGTTCTCCGGGATCTCGTCCGCGTCCAGCGGATCATCCGCGCTGGGTCCGAAGCCCGCCTGCAACAGGAACCGCGCCGCCGCCTTGACCGATGGTCCCGCGCCCTGCGGCTCGTTCCTCAAGACCAGTTGCGCCATGGACTTCGCTCCAACCGTATATCCGGCCCCAGCCGACAATGTCAGCGACACCGTCTCGTCGGGCTCCCCATCCTCGAGATCCGCCTGTGGGTGGATCTCCACCCAGACCTCGCGCACACCGGCTGGGATCTGCACCGTGCCAAGGGCATCGGCGGTGAAATCAGCTCCCGACGTGGCCGTGCCGCCCAACGCGAAGGACACCGTCAACGGTTGGATCCCGCCCTTGCGGCGCACGGCAAAGACACCCGGATCCGGCCAGCGCTCGGAGACCTCCGCGTCCACCACCCCGACCGTCACCTCGTTGGGCGCGACCAGCATTGCCTGCACGCGGGCGAGGTCGGCGGCCTCCTGCCATGCGGTGTGGGCCGTCCGGGGATCAAACCCAACCAGCCGCTCCTCCCAGTCGGAGAGTCCGTCGCCGTCGGTGTCCGGATCCGAAATCCGAAGCCGGTAGAATCGGGAATCCGCCTCGATGCTTCCGGCCGACACCGACAACCGGACGCCATCGCCAATCTCGGTGGCCATGGCAATCCAGTCACCGACGCCCAGGACACTCCGTTGTTCCAGCCGGTATTCCTTCCCCGCCACGGCCAGCCACTCCAGCCGGATCGAACCGTCCGCCATCCGCAGCGCCTCCAACCGGGGCCATGACGACGCGGACAACGGGTCCGTACCCGCCGCACTTTCACCGGCATTCGTCACTCCATCGCCGTCCGCGTCCGCCGATGCCGTGAGGTTCCGGGCCCCGAACACGACTTCCCACACATCGCTCTGGCTGTTCCCGTTCGAGTCGAGCGCCCACGCCGTGCCGCCGGCCACAACCATCCACGCCACCAAACCGAGAATCCCTCGGCGAACCGTGCATCGGACCAGACTCATGCCCCCTCACTACACCCCGCAATCCCGTTATGGGAACCGCCAACCGCGTCGATGCCCCGAAAGGAGAACGCACCTCCGCCCCAACGGGGACGCGGCGGGCGGATCCTGACATTGCCCCTTGGGAAAGGTTTCGGGGCGGCGATGTCCTCATCGCCCTGAGAATGGCTTTGGAACGGCGACGGGGACGTCGCCACCCCGTTCCATGGGGAGCAGTGTCAAGGTGCGGCCGGACGCGGTGCCCGGCCGTTACTCCCATTGACACCGTCCCGCGTGCGCCGGAGCCTCCGACGCGGTCTCAACGGTGGCATCCCATGAACACGTCCAACAAAAGCCCGGGATCCGGCCGGCATCGGTCCTCCGGATTCACGCTGATCGAGCTGCTCGTGGTCATCGCCATCATCGGCATCCTGGCCAGCATGCTCCTGCCTTCCTTGGCCGGGGCCAAATCCCGCGCCCAGGAGACCGTCTGCATCAACAACCTGCGCCAGACCGGCCTCGGGATTGCCATGTACATCCCCGACCATGACCACCGTTATCCTGCCGCCTTTCTCGGGGACCGCGATCCCGTTACCGGCAGTTCGCTTGGATTGAAGGATGTCCGGCCCACGCTTGGAGGACGCACTGCGGGAAGCCAGTTCGCCCAGGCGCAATCGCGTCCGCTCTTCCGCTACGTCCCGAACGCCAACTCCTTCAAATGCCCGATGGACAAGGGCGGGGTCGTTGACTGCCTCACTCCGGATGGACCGGCCAGCATGTGGCTCGCGGCCGGATGTTCCTACCGATACAACGCAGGCGGCCTGACCAAGCTGTCTGCCCGGAACCCTGCGTCCGGAGACGGACCCACTGGAAGGCATCGGAGGGAAGGCCGAGTCGTGGATCCCGGACCCGTCGCTGTACATCACCGTCCACGAACCCCCGGCCCGGCCGTGGGGTTGTGCCGGGCAACAACCCGTGTGGGTGCAATGGCACCGTGCCAAGGGCCGTTCCTCCTTTCCGGATCCGGCGTTGGGCACCGGAGCCTTTGCGTCCGCGACCCTGTTCGGCGACGGCCATGCGGCGGTCCTGAATTTCAACCGCTCGCTGATGCAGGATCCGCTGCATCCCTACGAGCCCACCAAGGACTGGACCTGGTACCGAGCGGAATAACCGGACGACGCGCCCTGCCTGAACGCAACCCGCCCCCTTCCCGAATGGAATGCTCCGGAGCATTCTCCCTGAACGAACGATGAGCCGCACCGCAGAACTCCAGTTGCCCCTCGACGACCTACACAAGGTCTACCCCGCGCTGGCACGCGCGCTGGCGGAGGCCGGCGAACCGAACCCGCGCATCGCCGAACTCCTCGCCCAGCACGTCCGCATCCGGTGCGTGGGATGCCGTCAGCCCGTGACAGGCGAGGAACTCGCCGAATTGGCGCTGACCCACGACCATCCGGACACCCCGACCACATCCCCGACGCTCCAACGGCTCCGCCTCGGATACTGCGCCCGTCCGGAGTGCAACTCGCGGTTTTACCAGGCCGTCGCCACCTCCGGGATGGTCGCCTGGCCGGCCGTGTTTGAACGGACCCGGCACTTCATCGCGAACCCGCCGGCGGCCACGCCGGAACCAGCGCCGGCCCCCGTCGACGCCAAGTCCAATCCCGCCAGCAGCTCCGGACCAAACCCCGGACCCACCCCCGAAACAGAGGCCCCACCGGAACCCAGGCAACTCTCCTTCCGCGAGAAATGGCGCCGACTCAAGTTCGCTGCCCTGGGCGTCGTGGCCTTGATCGGCCTGCTTTTCTGGTGGTTCAACTCCGGAGCCCGAATCCCCGGACTTGGCCCCACGCCCCGGAAATTCGAGGTGATTGCCGGCCCCGAAGCGGGCGCGCCCACCGCGATCGGCACCGGCAAGCCTACGACCAACGCCCCACGCAGCTTCCGCGTGGTCCAGTAACCAACTGACAAGACAACGCAGAGCCCCCATCCTCCGACACATGCTCCGCCGGTTCTCCAGCCTCGTCGCCCTCTGCCTGGGTGCGTACCTCGCGTGCGCCCAGGGCGGACCCGACGACCAATTCATCGTCGCCTACAACCTCATCCAGCAGGCCGAGCAAAGCCGCGACGCGCGCGTCGCGTCCCACCTCTTCGAGCAGGCCCATTCGCAGCTCCTGAAGATCCAGCGCTCCTACCCAAGCTGGAACGAACGCGTCATCAGCTACCGCCTCCGCTTCTGTTCCGAGAAGTTGGCGACGCTGCGCGAGGCCGCCGCCAAGTCCCCGTCGCCGGCCCCCGGCACCAACACCCCGGCCGGCACCGTCGCTCCCGTGGTCCCGGCACCGGACGCACCCTCCGGCGAGGTCCTGACCCAGTTCAACGAACTCAACGACCGCATCCGTCGCCTCGCCACCGAGAAACAGACCCTGGAAGCCAAGCTCCGCGAAGCCCTCTCGGCCCAACCCGCCCCCATTGATCCCCGCGAACTCCAGGCCGCGGTCGAGAAGATCTCCGCCCTCCAATCCACCAACAAGACCCTCCTGACCAAGCTGGAGACACAGGAGGCAGACCGCCGGAACCTCGTCGACAAGGTCGTGGCCGAGGAAGCCAACCGGGCCCTCGCCGAGACCCGACGCCAGCTCGACGAACAGAAGGCCGCCGCCGCGCGCCTCCAGAAGGAACGCACCGAGGTCGAACTGAAGCTGCAGAACATCCAGGAGGACATCCTCAAGCCCCTGCGCTTTGAAAACCAGACCCTCAAGACCCAGGTCGTCGACCTGAGATCCGATGTCGACCGGGGCCGCCAGGTTGCGGATCTCTCCGCCCGCCTCACCAAGGTCCAGGTCGACCTCGACGACCTCCGCAAGCGCAACGAATCGCTCGTCACGGAGAAGTCCGCGCTCGAAAAACAGGTCGAGGACCTGAAGGCGCGCCAGAGCGAGGAAGGCATCGTGCGCATCGCCAAGCTCGAGACCGAACTCGCCGTGGCCCGTGCCGACGCCCAGCGCTCATCGCTCGTCGCCGAGGATCTCGTGCTGGCACTGTCCAAGGAAAAGGACGCCCGCACCGAACTGGAGTCCGAGAACAAGACCCTCGAGCAACGCGTCTCCCAGCTCGCCGCACGTTCCGCTGCCGATGCCGAAGCCCTCAAGACCTTGCAGACGGCCCTCGCCGCCGAGCGTGCCGATCGCACCGAGGCCGAAGCCCAACTGAAGGCCGCCGAGGTCCGACTCAAGTCACTCGCCACTCCCGCAGATCCAACCGCGCCTGTGCCGACCGATGCCGCAGCCCTCGTGGCTGCCGCGCGGACCGAAGTCGCGCGCCTTCAGGATTCCCTGCGGCAATCCAGCCAGCGCGAGGCCGAACTGCAGACCGCCCTGTCCCAGGAATCCACCTTCCGTGCCCGTCTCCAGCAGGAGAAGTCCGATCTGGAACGCCGTCTGGCCGATGCTACCTCCGCCCTGAAGAGCCGCCCCACGGCGCCTGCCGATCCGACGGCGACCCGCTCCTTGGAAAACCGGCTGGTGAAACTCGAACGCGAACGCGACGAACTCCAGAAGAAGCTCGCCAAGCTCAGCGATCAGGCGCGGACCCGACTGGTCTCCACCCGCTCCGGACCGGCCACCACACCGCGCGATCGCGCCGTCGAGTTCCGCCTCGTCAGGCCGTAGGAGAGTTCCGAGTTCCCAGATTCCAGATTCCAGAGAAGTGCTGGATCGCCTTCGGCGTAGCGTGCTCTTGCACCGAAGGGGCAACGGGTGAAAGCCCGGGGTGGAACCCCGGGGACCGCGCCACACAACGTCCTCCGTGCCCTGAAAGGGCACACGGAACAGGGTGCGTGTGGTCACCGTTCGCCCCGTTGGGGCGAGGTGTCATGGGGGTGGGGGGACCCAGGGTTCCGCTCCGCTCCACCCCGGGCTATCCCCGTGCGCCGCGTTGCGGCGAGGGCGGGCGCAGGAGTCGCTGCCGACGTGAACTGAAGGCCGGGTGCCCCCACCCGGCGCAGCCCATCAACCGCCGCGCAGGGGCACGCAGCCTACAAACTTGAAACTCACTCCCCCAACGCCCCGGTACAGCTGCTTCCGCTCCCGGCGGTACACGCGAAACAATGGGATCCCGTCGCAATCGACCGCCCCATCAGATCTTCCGGGGTGACGTCCCAGAGCCGACGCGGCTCGCCACCGGCGGGCAGTCCAAGCATCTGGTTGAAGTCGCAGTCGTAGACCTCACCGCGATAACCCACGCTCAGGGTCGAACGGCACATCAAACCTTCGAGGGTGGCGGGATTGAACGCCGACACCAGCAACTCCTGATACGCTTCCAGTTGCCCGCGGCTCCGCAGGTCCTCGGCAAACCGGGCGATGGGTTGGTTCGTGATCGTGTACAACCCGGTGAACTCGATCCCGAAATTCGTCCGCAACGCCTCACGGTAATCCGCCTCCAGTTCGCCCTGCGGTCCCGGGAGCGTTGGTCCCACGGGATTGTACACCAGATGCAGCGGCAGCCGGGTCCCGTACCCAACCGCGTTCAACAACCGCAGCCCCTCGATGCTCCGCTCGAAGACGCCGTTCCCGCGCTGACGCCGGACATTCTCGACGGAATAACACGGCAACGAGGCGATCACCTCGACCGAGTGGTCCGACAGGAAACGCGGCAGATCCTCGAAGCCCGGCTCGGTCAGGATCGTGAGGTTGTTGCGATCGATCACCCGGCAGCCGGCGCGACGGGAAACCTCGACCAAGGGCCGGAACCATTCGCTCAATTCGGGCGCGCCCCCGGTGATGTCCACCACCGCCGGTCGATGCCGTTCAATCCACGCGGCGATGGGAGTGTAGGTGGCGGCGTCCATCATCTCGGTGCGCCACGGAGCCGCCTCGACGTGGCAATGCCGGCAGGCCTGGTTGCACCGGCGCCCGACGTTCACCTGCAACGTCTGGAGCGAAATCCGTCGCAGTTCAAATCCCGCGCCCGCCAGCGCGGCCTGGAATGCCGGAGCCGCCACGAAGGAATCACTCACAGTTGCCACCCCCACAGCAGTTCGACGCCGCCGTGGTCAATCGGAACCCGGCGCCCTTCGTCTGGCGCGGCGAACGCACCGCCATCTCCTGCCAGATCGACGGGGCGGCCACGGCGGCAACCGTTGGGACGGGCACCGATTCTTCCGCGGTTTCACCCGCATCAGCCCGGGGCGGCACGGGAATGAAGTGGCTGGCAAACGGCTCCCGCTGCAACGCGCCAAAGGTGAGATCCGAAACCGCGATGCGGTCCCCGCGACGAAACCTTCTCCCGCGTCATCGACCACCTCGCGAAACGGCCCGCGATAGATCACCGCCTGCAACCGATCCGCCTCCGGACCCACCTCGGGCCGGAAAGCCTCTACGGTCACCGACCGGAACTCGATGCCCTCGACGGTCTGCCAGGGATCGGTATCGCGTTCGAGGATCCGGATGCCCACGAAGCCCGCTTCCTCGAAGGCCCGCACGAACTGGTCCTCGCGCAGGGCACCGCTCAGGCAACCACTCCACAATGTCGGATCCTGCTGCAAAGCGAGGGGAATGTCCTCGTCGGACACGATGTCCGAGATCACCGCCCGACCGCCCGGTCGCAGCGCACGTGCGATCTCGCGGAAAAGCCCCTGCTTGTCCCGCGGATCGACGAGGTTCAGGACGCAGTTGGAAACCACGACGTCCACGGAAGCATCGGGCACCATCGGACGTTCGCGTCGCAACCGATCCGCCAACGCGAGGGCCTGGAGAAACGCCCCGCTGCCGGCCAGGGGACGGCCCGACAGTTCGGATTCCAGCAGGTCCAGGTCGAGTTGCAGGTCCTGGATGCGACCCTTGCGGAACTCGACGTTCGCATGGCCCACCGCTTCGGCGACGATGGGCGCGTTGCGGCGGGCGACTTCGAGCATGGCATCGGTCATGTCGATCCCGATCACCTTCCCCGCGGGCCCCACCACCTGGGAGGCAATGAACGCGATCTTTCCGGTGCCGCTGCCGAGATCCAGGACCGTCTCGCCCGGCCGCAACCACTGCGAGGGATCGCCACATCCGTAGTCCTTCTCGATGACCTCGGACGGAATCGCACGCAGGTACTTCGGGTCGTACTTCACCGGGCAGCACAGCGCGGCTTCCGACCGTTCGGCGGCCTTGGAATAGCGTTCCTGGACCGCCGTCTCGACAGGGGTATGGGCCATGGCTATCCGGGATTACCGACCCGCCATGAGCCGTTCGATGTCGTCAGCCTCGATGGGGATGTCGGCCATCAGGTCGACCACGCCGTTCTCGGTGATGAGGACGTCGTTCTCGAGGCGCACGGCCATGTTCTCGGCGGGAATGTAGATCGCCGGTTCAACCGTCATCACCCAGCCCGGAGCGAACGGCTCATTGAGGAAGCCAACGTCGTGGACGTCGAGGCCCAGCGGGTGGCCGTTGCCGTGCATGAAGTACTTCTTCACCGCCTTCTTCATGGGATCATCCACCGTGACCGAGATCTGCGCCTCGGTAAGCAATCCGAGACCCACGCATTCGCGGGCCACCAGGTCTTCAGCCTCAGCCTGCCACTGACGCCACTTCTTGCCGGGCGTCAGTCCGGCCGTCGATGCGCGCAGGACGCGCAGGACCGCATTGTAAACCTGACGCTGCCGCGCGGTGAAACGGCCGTTCACCGGAATCGTGCGGGTGAGGTCGGCGTTGTAATTGGCGTACGAGGCCCCGACGTCGATCAGCAACAGGTCGCCGTCCTTGCAGGGCAGGCTGTTGTCGACATAGTGCAGCACGCAGGCATTGAGACCCGATGCGATGATCGGGTTGTAGGCGAAGTCGCCACGACGACGGACGAACTCATGGGCGAACTCCGCCTCGACGTCGCATTCGTTCACACCCGGTTTCACGAACTTCGCCACGCGCTCGAATCCGGTGCGTGTGATGTCGCAGGCCTCACGCAGGAGGTTCACCTCGATCGGCGACTTCACCACGCGCAACCGATGCATCACGCGGGCGAGGCGCTGGTACGAGTGCAACGGGTACTCCCGCTGGATCCATCGGGTGAACCGGGTATCGCGGGATTCCACCACGATCTCGGCGCGCTTGTGTTCGTTCGAGTTGAGATAGATGTGGTCGGCCTCGCACACCAGGCGGTGAAGCGTCCGCGGGAGATCCGTGAGCCACTGGATGTTCTGGATGCCGGTGACCGCGCGGGCTTCCTCCTTCGTCAGCTTGTGACCTTCCCAGATCGCGATCAGGTCCGACGTCTCCCGCAGGAAGAGGATCTCCCGCTGGCGTTCGTCCTCTGCGTCCGGGAACAGGAGCAGCACCGACTCCTCCTGGGCGACCCCGGTGAGGTAGAACAGGTCCGAGTTGGCCACCAACCGGCGGGTGCCGTCGGAATTGGTGGGAGGAATGTCGTTGGCGTTGAGGATCGCCAGCGAACCAGGCAACAGGAGCTGTCGAAGTCGGGCCCGGTTCTCGACGAACAGGGCGGAATCAATGGCGGCGTGACGCATGCTGGAGGCGAGTTTTCAGGGACCGCCCAAGACTTGCCAGTGTGCAATCGATCAATTTGTCAGGGAGTTGCCATTTGTAGGCCGCGTGCCCCCACGCGGCGCAGCCTCAGGCCCGGAGGGCCGAAAGACGATAGCCCACGGCGTCAGCCGTGGGTCACCCACGCATTGAAGAACCAGCCCCAGCGGGGCGAAAGATGCCCTTCACCCGACCGATGCACACCCGATTCTGTCGCCCCATCCGGGGCTGTCTTTCCTTCACCCACGAGTCCCAGTCGCCAAACCTTTGCCTCCTGACGTCGGCAACTACGCTTCAGGGGTAGCAGACGAGGTAACGAGGCTGTGGATAGGGAGTTCCCAGAAGCCAGAGCCCAGACCAAAGGCCGCCCCGCCTCCTCACGTCGTCAGCTACCCTCCAGACCTGAAACTCCCCGCGTTCCCCGCCCCTCCCTTGACCGGGAGCACAACTCCCGGAAGTCTCACCTGAGATACCACCTCCCCCGAGAACGCATGCTCAAGATCCTCGGTCCACGCCCGGCTGATTCCGGATTCTGCGACGGTGTTTCGCGTCGCAACTTCCTGCGCATCGGATCGCTGGGCATGGGCGGTCTCGCCCTTCCGGGATTGTTGCAGGCGGAGGAGTCCTCTGGACTGCGCTCCGCCTCCCGCCAGCACAAGGCGATCATCATGATCTTCCTGCCGGGCGGCCCCTCCCATCAGGACATGTTCGACCTGAAGGAGGACGCCCCCTCGGAGATCCGCGGCGAGTTCCGCCCCATTTCGACCAGTGTCCCCGGCATCCGCATCTGCGAACACCTGCCCCTGATTGCACGGCAGGCCCACCGTTACTCGATCATCCGCTCCATCGTGGGAGCCGAGGACCGCCATGACGCAATCACCTGCCATACGGGTCGGCACCCGCGCAACCAACCACCGGGCGGTTGGCCGGCGTTTGGATCGTGCCTCTCGAAGGTCATGGGTCCGGGCGACCCCGCCATGCCCGCGTTCCTCGGACTGGCACCCAAGATGGGTCACGTGCCGTGGGCGGACAACGGCAGGGCCGGATTCCTCGGCGCGGCCCACGCGCCGTTCGAGATCAACAAGGGCGGCGGCCAGGAGGACATGGTCCTCAACGGCGTCACCCTCGACCGATTGGGCGACCGGCGCGCCCTGCTCTCCTCCCTGGATGGATTTCGACGGGCGGTGGATTCGTCCGGAGCGATGGAAGGACTGGACGCCTACAACCAGCAGGCGTTCGGCATCCTGACCTCCAGCCGACTCGTGGAGGCACTGGATCTCAAGAGGGAAGATCCCCGCATCGTGGAACGGTACGGAAAGGGTGATCCCAGGAACCGCGACGACGGCGGCCCCAAGCTGATGGAACACTTCCTGATGGCGCGTCGTCTGGTCGAAGCCGGTGCGCGCTGCGTCACGCTCGCGTTCAGCCGGTGGGATCATCACGGGGACAACTTCGGCGCCCTGCGCCAGGACCTGCCGCTGCTGGACCGGGGACTTTCCGCACTGCTCACCGACCTGCACGAACGTGGCCTCGAGAAGGACGTCACCGTGGTGGTCTGGGGTGAATTCGGCCGGACGCCCACGATCAACAAGGACGGAGGTCGCGACCACTGGCCCCGTGTCAGCTGTGCGTTGGTGGCGGGAGGCGGACTGCACCACGGCCAGGTCATTGGTTCGACCGACCGCCTCGGCGGCGAGGCGGCCAGCCGGCCAGTGCAGTTCGGCGAGATCCACGCCACGCTCTATCAGGCGCTGGGCCTCGACGTGAACAAGGTCACTCTGCCGGACCTCACCGGCCGCCCCCAGTTCCTGGTCGACAACGGCATCCAGCCGATGCGGGAACTGACAGGCAGCGCGACCTGAGGTGACCTGGCACCGAACGAGCCGGCGATGTCTTCATCGCCATGGGGACGACGCTGAGCAGGGCGACGAGGATGTCGCCACCCCGTAGCGGTCTTCAGTCGGGAGCAGTGTCAAAATGCGCCCGACAGGATCCAGAGACCGGCAACGGATTACGGCTTCACCTTGTCGCCGAGATTCTTGAGGGCGTCGCCCGTGGATTCCCGGGCCTTGTTGACGGCATCGCCGGCCCCTTCCTGAGCCTTCTTGAGGGCGTCGCCGGCCTCGGACTTGGCCTTCTTCATGGCCTCGGCGGCTTCCTCGGTCGCCTTGGCGGCCACTTCCTTCACCTTTTCCTGAACCTGCGTGAGCAGGTCCTTGGCGGCCGCCTGCTGCTCGGGCGTGAGCTTGGCGTTGGAGGCGAGCTTCTGGAGGGGCGCCGTGGCCGTGGCGAAATCACCGGCCTTGAGTGCCGTGAGGACCTGGTCGAGGTCGCCTTTGGTCGAGGCGTCGGCGGAGGAGAACGAGGCCTCGACCTTCGAGGTGTCGACGGTGCCGTCCTTCGAACAACCGGCGAATGTGAACGCCAAAGCAGCGGCGATGGCGGCGAGATACTGGATACGCTTCATGGATTTCCTGATGGAGTGTGTTTGTCGGTCGTGGGGAATCCGACCGAGGACCACTCCACCCCGCCCTGCCCCATCCGTCAACGTCCCAGTTCCCGCCACAACTTCTTCGATTCCACGTCCCACGCCCGCACGACCCCGTCCTGACCGCCCGCCAGCAACCAGCGCCCGTCATAACTGATGACCGCTGCATGCTGGAAATCCCGGGCTCCACCCAGCGTCGCCGGCTTCTCGCCGGACTCCGTCACCCGCACGAAGTCCGTCTCGCCGGGAACCACCACGGCATCACCGCCAGTACCGACGTGGCACAATCCCACGACCTCCTTGGGAAAGCCGCCGACGCTCTTCGCCTTGTCGGCGCTTCCCAGCGTCCAGAACTTGATCGCTCCGTCCGCTCCACCGGTGGCCACCACGCGACCATCGGCGCGCCAGGACACCGCCAGCACGTGTCCCGAGTGACCTTCGAGCGTGGACGAAACCCGGCCGTTCGCGACGTCGATCACCCGTGCAAACCGGTCGGCACCGCCCGTCAGGATCCGTTGGCCATCGGGCGACCACGCCAGCGCGAGCACGGCATCGCTGTGGACGTTCGTGAAACCGTAGAGGTGCTGACCCGTTGCCGGATCCCAGACGCGCACCTCGCCGCCGCGTGTGGGTTCGCCGGAACCACTCGCCAACCGCAGGCCATCCGGGCGGAACGACAGGGCATTCACGCGATCGGCAATGGGCGAGTCCCCACCGCCCGTGCCCAGCGTGGCCGTGAGACGATACTCCGGGGTGAAGGTCCAGGTTCGGGTGGAGGGAAGGCAGAGTGTCTCGTCATTTTCGAACCCGAGGTGGGAACCCGACGCAGGAATCGAAGCCACCCACGCACCCGATCCGGAGTTCCACACATGCACCTGACCATCCGCCAGCAACGCCAGCTTCTTCCCGGAAGGAGACCAGGCCCCGGCGACCACCTTGCCCCAAACCGGACCCGGCGCTCCCTCGGACGGGAGCAAAGCCAACCGCGATTGGGCCTCGCGCAATGCGCTCCGTGTCACGAGGACCTGCGTGGCAATCCGGTCCCGTGACAACTCGGCCAGACGGAGTTCCTCGCCCGCCGTATCGAATCGGGTCTGGGCCTTCGCCGCTTCCGCAACGGCGGGATCCACTGCCTTGCGCGCCGTCTCCACGCGTTCCTTCAACGGAGGCAGCGCATTGGTGGCCACGCCCGCCCGCTCCGCCCGCCCGAGGACTGCTTCGGCGATCGACAGAGCGGCGCGTGCCTTCCGCTCGACCACGGACTTTTCGTCGCGTGCCTTGCGGGCCGCGGTCTCGGCTTCGTGCGCCTTCTTGAACCGGTCGGACTGCACCACCCACTCCTTTTCCTGCGCCTCGAGTCGGGCCTTCTCGCTGTCGGCCGTCGACTGCACCAACCGGCGCTGCCTGGCTGGATCCGCATCGGGCAAGCGCGGTCCTGGATGGAGTCGCACGACGAACACGCCCTTGTCGTCGGTCAGTTCGGGAACCCCATTTGTCGTGAAGCGCAGGATCCGCGAACCGTTGGTGGAACTGGCCCCGGGAATGAATCCGCCGGCACCACCAGAGCGCTTTCCTGCCGCCCCGGGTTCCGCGACGATCCGCTTCCACACCTTGATTTCACGGTAACCGCCCGAGGCGATCCACGTCCCGTCGGGACTCATGGCCACCGCGTTGACGAGATCCCGATGGACCGGGACCGGATTCGTGGACAAACCGGAATCGGACAACCATCCCCGCACCGTTCCTTCGAGGGGATCGAGGAGGGCCAGCTTCGCGCCCCGACCCGCCACCGCGACGTGTGCGTCCGCCGCCATGGCCACGGCATAGACCGGTTGCACGCGTTCCGCAGGCGTCTCCCAGCGGATCTCGGCGAACCGACGCTCGGACTCCTTGCAACCCTCGTCGATCCACGTCGCGAGCAACCCCAGTTCCCGCGGCGTCAGGTTCACCGCATTCGCCTTGTTGTCCTTGGGAGGCATGCGCGGCTTGGCCTCGTGGGTGGAAACCTTGAGAAGAAGCGATTCGCCGGATTTCCCGGGCACCACCGCCGGACCCGACTCACCCCCGCGCAGCATGTCCGCGGGCGTCTCCAGCATCAGGTCGGCCTTGGTCGTGGTCTTGTTGTGACAGGGGAGGCAATTCACCTGCAGCACGGGAACCACCTCCTGATAGAAATCCACCGGTGCCGTCCGCGAGACCCGTTCGACGGGGATCACCGGGCGTGGCGCGGGCGTTGGCTCAGGCGCATCCTGCCCCCAGACCATCCGCGAAAGCCCGAAGGCGACCCAGGCAACGAAACCCAGCCTCACGAGAGGTCCTGTGAGTAGGTAGCCGGGCCGGGAACCAAACCTCCATTCCAGCGCTGCCAATCGGTGGAATCTGTGGTTAAGCCAACGGCCTGTTTCGGGATCAAAATTCATCGCAGCTCCTTCACTTCGCCGGAACCACCTTCACCCGGATCGGCGCCGACCAGACACCCAGTGTCACATCGCGGGGTTTCGCGCGTTCCTCGGCGGCCTTGCGCGCGGCATCCGCCTTCTTCTTCCGTTCCTCCAGTGCTGCCTTTGCCTCCGCCGAGGCTGACTTCAACGCCGCCTCCGCGGACTTCAGTTCACCGTCGGCGAGCGCAACGGCTTCCGGCTGGTTGCGATACTTCCCGGCCACCTGTCCCTGCACCCACAACACATGTTCGCCTTCGGGCAGCGCCGTCTCGGCGAGGTTGAGTTCGAGCACCGCGTTCGTGGCTTTCTCCGCGATGCTGAATTCCTTGGCCTTCTCCAGCGCGGGATGGCCGGCCACCTTCATGTTGAACGCCGCCGGAAACTCGTAGTGCCGCGCCACGCGCAATGGCACCGACAACTTTGCGCCCGCCTTGACCTCGAACACGCGCTCTTCCGCCGGTCCGACCACGACGGGCTCTGGCTCGGGAGCCACACCCACCCGGAAAACCTGCGCCAACCGATAACCCGACGGCTCCTGGCTGAAGTCGGTCACCGGCCAACGGGCAACTCCACTGCGGGCCGTCCGTTCCAGATGATTCGTTCCCGCCTGGCTGTGTCCCACCAACCGGATTCCGAACGAACCGCCGGGTACCTTTTCCGATGCGGTCAACAGGACCATTCCCGACGAGGCACCGCCCGTGATCCGCCCCGGGGCTGCGGTCACTCCCGGCGGCAATCCATCCGCCACCACCTCCACGGGCCCATCGAACCCGTCCACGCGAGCGATCGCCACCTTCACCGGCAACGTCCCTCCGCGCCGCAACACCGGCGTGGTGACGTGGACCTTGCGGTCCTCCCCGTTCGCACGCGGCGGCGGCTGCGCCCAGGCGACCAATCGAAAATCGGGAGACGGCCGACGGATCGTCAGGCGGAAGGCGCGACGCGGTGCCGCAGGCGACGGATTGAAGAGGTCACGGACCAACACCCGATACCTGCCATCCTCAGGCGCCTCGAAGCGTCCAGCGGCATCGCGTGATCCCATCGGCAGATCATTGCCTCCCGGATTCGAGTCGAGTTCGCCCAACTCCACCACGTCCGCGTACTGCACCCGACCGGCGGCGTCACGGGTCGTGCGCTCGCGTTGCACGAGGACCATCGGATCCACGACCTGGCCCAGACGATCACCGACGATCTCCATCCAGAACACGTCCCCCTTCTTCGCGTCAAACTGGACTCCGGACACCTCACCCACACGCGGGAACAGCCCGTTGAAATCCACCGGCGGCTGCACGTACACGATTGCCGGCACACCCTGAGTTCCCAACGCGGAAAGGATCGGCGACGCGCCCAGCGCAAACAGGACGGGATTCGCTGGCCCGTTCGTCGTCCGCCACGTCCAGGCCCAGAGCGGAGCGGTGAACGAGGAGGCCTTCGGCACCCAGCCCGCCGCCTCATCCGAGATCGCGTCGGACAAAGCCGGCGCGGGAACGTTCACCACCACGCTCTCCAGCGGCGTGCCATCGAACCCCGTAATGCCGGCGGGTTTCCCACCCGGCAATTGGCGTCCGAAAAGGGTCACCTGCGGATTCGCGCCGGCACCCAGTCCCACAGGCATGGCGAAGTCGATGTGCGGACCGTTCAACCGCTCGATCCGGTAGATGAAATCGTCACCGCCCCGGAACTGCGCGTCGGCCAATTCGAGCCGATACGCGCCCGCGGTCGACGCCTTGAAATCGATCAGCCCCTCCCGCCGTGTCCGCGCGATTTCCCGGCCTGCGGGATCGAACACGGCGAGATCAGGAACAAGGCGTGAATCGATCTCGGCCGACTGGACACGCACGACGACACGCTCGCCCTGTGTGGACGAGAGCGCGAACACGGCCCGCGTGGCCGCCGGAATCCGTCCCCAGACCGCCGCCCCACGTGACAGCGGCGCAGCGGAGGCGACGGACGCATTCGTCGGCGCCTGGACCGGCGCGGGAGCGGTCTCGACGAGGAACCCACGCGGATTGGACACGCCGAACCGTCCTGCGACCCGGACCTCGACGAGCCCCGACGGCACGTCCGCGGGGATCACCACCTGATACACCCCAGGAGCGCCGGGCTTCGGCGTGCCGGTCATCCGTGGATTGCTGAAGACGAGTGGACCGGGTTCGTCGAAATCGGCGGCATTGACCGTGACCTCGTTGGTCGCGCCCACGGCCGTGCCCGCCGGAAAGACGTGGTTCAATACCAACTGCGGCAACTGGGCGCAGGCCACAACACCACCGGCCAGCAGCAAACCCAGGCGGCAGGCAAACCTCGGGAGCGCGTCCATGGCTCAGTGGTTGAAGAGGAATTCCTTGGTGTTCAGCAACGCCCAGACCGCGTCCTCGAACGCCTCACGCCGCGCCTTGGTCTTCCCCGCATCGTCCTTGGCGGCCTCCATCTTTTTCGTCAGGTAAGCGCGCGTGGCTTCCAGTTCCACAGGACGCGGTTCGCGCCCGAGGGCCACGCGATACAATTCCGTCAGCCGCGCGGATTCATTGCGGCTCGCATCATTGGCCAGTCGGGCGGCGTAACCGCCATCGGCGGACAACTTCGATTGCAGATCCTTGGAGTTCAGGAGGTGCAAGGCCTGGCTCAACGACGCATCCAGCGAACGTTCGCACTCACAGGACGAATTGGCGTCCGGCCGGCCAAAGACCGTCAGGAAGTACGAACTGGTGTTGAAGCTGTTGTCCGGAAGGCACACCGCCCGCATGCCCGCGGGCATCCCGTCGAACTTCGTATCCGCCCCCATCACCAAGTGCACGGAGTCCAGAAGGACCTCCGCATGCAACCGCCGCGGATAGAAGCGCGAGAAGTGGTGCCGGTCGCGGGCGTTGTGTTCGTTGGGCTCCGCGCTCAACTGGTAGGTCGTTGATTTCGCCAGCGTCCGCACCAGATCCTTCAGGTCGAATCCGCTCTTCACGAAATGGGCAGCCAGGGCGTCCAGCAACTCGGGGTTGGTGGGCGGGTTGGTGTCGCGCAGGTCGTCCTCGGGATCCACAAGGCCACGTCCGAAGAAGTGCTTCCAGTACCGGTTCACGAGAGCCTTCGCGAACCAGGGGTTACGCGGCGATGTCATCCAGTCCGCCAGGGGCACGCGCGGATCGTCATCCGCGGTCATCTCGCCCATGGCCGTGCCGAGCCCGGCCGGCTTCACCGGTTGGCCGTTCTTCTTGTTCGTCGCCTGCGCGATCCCGCGCCGATGAAAGATGGCGTCCTCGCCCGGTTGGCTCCCGGGCTTGCGGCCCACCTGCGCGAAGAACGCCCCGAAACTCCAGTAATCCTGCTGGCTCCAACGTTCATACGGATGATGGTGGCACTGCGCGCACTGCAACCGCTGCCCCAGGAACAGCTGCGCTGAATCCTCCAGTTGCGACTGCAACGAACTCACCTGCCGGAACCACGCCACCGGCGGGTTCGCCGCAATGTCACCCGACGCCGTCAGCACCTCCCGGACGAACTGGTCGTAGGGTGTGTTGCGCTGGATCTGGTCCCGGATCCAGCCATGGAAGGCGAAGGATCCCCGGGCCTGCCGGGCCTCCGTCCGACGATTCCGCAGCAGGGCACTCCACTTGTTGGCGAACCAGTCCGCGTAATCCGTGCTGTCGACCAACCGGTCCACGACGGCGTCCCGGCGCCCAGCGGAACGATCAGCGCGGAACGCATCGAGTTCGGCCGGAGTCGGCAGGCGACCGGCGATGTCGACGGTGACGCGTCGGAGGAAGGTTTCGTCATCCGCCACCGGACTGGGCGGCATCCCGACTTCCTTCAACCGCCGGAACACGAGGTCGTCGATGAAGTTCTTCGCGGGCGGCAACGATGCAACGGGCGCGCCCAGCGGAACCGTCCCGCGGAACGTCGCCACCTTGCCTTGGTACCGCACCATGACGGCGAACTCGCCGGGCAGGTTGAAAACCTTCACCCGCCCCTTTTCATCCACGCGCGCCACGTCCTTTTCGTTCGCCTCATACAGGGCGCCATAGGTGACGTCCTCGGTGGAGCCATCCGTGTAATGCGCGGTCACCACCAACTGCTGGGAGGCATCCGAGATCAGCGTCCGTACGGGAGGAAAGACCTCCAGTCGCGCCACCGTGGGCGCATCAGCGCGCCCAAGCGGCATGCCCTGACGGATCCAGCGGACCAGAAGCGAGTAATCGTCCGAGTTCGGGTCCAGCCGTCGTCCACCGCCATGGGGCAACTGGGCGGCGCCCTTGGTCAGCAGCAGGGACCGTTCGGGCGAGGCCGGGAACAGGCGGCGTCCGCGGGATTCCTTCACCAGGTGCTCGAAATCCTCCGCGGGTTCGAAACCGAGCAGCGAAAGCCGGAATCCATTCTGGCCCGCCGCCTTGCCGTGGCATCCGCCGCCGTTGCACCCGTTCTTCGTGAACACCGGCACCACCTGATTCGCGAAGTGCACCGGTTCCGAGACCGTTGCCCCCACCACCTCGACGGGCAGCGAAGCCTCGGTGCCATCCGGCATCCGCGCCTTCACCGTGGCCACGCCATCCCCCAACGGACGCAACCGTCCGGTGGGATCCACCGATGCGATGCCCGTCGGGGTGACGGTCCAACGCACGGCTGCGGTGGCGTCCGCGTCGGTCCCGCGCGCGTCGCGCCGGGTGGCGAGCACCTGCTGGGTGGCGTCCTGGCCGCGCAGGACCACGCGGTTGGTACCAGAACGGAAGCCGAGCTGGAGGGTGTCCGCGTGAAGGGTGGCGGTGAGGAGAAGGAGAAGGAGCGGGAGGGATCGGACGGATCCGACGGATCGGACTGATCCGTCCGATCGGTCCGATCCGACGGATCGTCGGAGGGGGGAGGTGTGGGGGGAGTTCATGGGGGAGGGGCTCACACCATTTCGCGGAGGGGTTGGCAGCCGTCGGGCACGAGGAACTGGGGACGACCCGTAAGGTCGGGGAGCGTGACCTTGTTCACGTCGATGCCCAGGGAGTGGTAAAGGGTGGCGAACACGTCACCGAAGAGGACGGGACGTTCAGAAGGTTCACCGCCGAGGCGATCGGTGGCGCCGATCACCTGGCCGTGACGCAATCCGCCACCGGCGAGCAATGCATTGGTCACGCGCGGCCAGTGATCCCGGCCGCCATCCTTGTTGATGGTCGGGGAGCGGCCGAACTCGCCCCAGGCGATGACGGTGACGTCCTTGGCCAGCCCGCGCTGGTGGATGTCCTCGATCAGCGCGCTCAAGGCCTGATCGAACATGGGAAGGTCGTTGCGGGCGTTGCCGAAATTGTTGCCGTGGTAATCCCAGAACCCGTAGGCCACGGTCACAAACCGGGCCCCGGCCTCCACGAGACGCCGGGCCACGCAGAACTGCTCGTTCAGCATGGGCGCCGCGTCGCCGTGCACCTTCGGGTCGCCCTTGCCGTAGCGCGCCAGGATCTTTGGATCCTCCTTCGACAGATCGAGCGCCTCCAGCAATCGGCTCGAGGTGAGCATCCCGAAGGCCTGACGGTTGAATCCGTCCAGACCGGCCATCAAGCCACTGCCGTCCACGTCCCGGCGGAAGCGGTCGAGTTCCCCCAGCAACCCACGCCGGTCGCTCAAGCGCTCCGGGGTGATCCCATTGAGGACCATGTCGCCCTTGGCATCGGCGGCCGGACGGAAGGCGTCGTTGGCCACGCCGGCAAACCCGGCGTTCGCAGCGTTGTAGGGGCGGTGCTGCATCCGGGGCTCCAATCCCACGAACGCGGGGACGCCATCCGCCGATCCCAGGGTCCGGGACACGCACGCGCCCATGGTGGGCCATCCGCCGGGCGGCGCGTTGTTCTTGCGCCGCCCGGTCTGGCACATGAAGTCGGAGTGATCATCGATGCCGTCGGCGATGGATCGGATCACCGTGTACTTGTCCGCCAGGCGGGCCAACAACGGCAGGTGCTCGCAGATCTGCAGGCCGGGAAGGTTGGTCGAGATCGGCCGGAACTCGCCGCGGATCTCCGAAGGGGCGTCCAGCTTGAGATCGAAGGTGTCCTGATGCGGCGGCCCACCCGGGAGGTAAACCATGATCACGGCCTTCTGGCCGGACCGGAGGCCGGAACCAGACTCCGCCTGCAGGAGCTGCGGCAAGGCAATGCCGCCCATTCCCAGCGTTCCGATGCGCAGGAAGTTGCGCCTCGAAACGCCATCGCAGAACTGTCGCGAGGAACCGGGGAGGGAGATCACCCCCCATTGTTGGACCAACCCCCACCCTGCGCACAAGACCCTGATTGAGGTGTTGTGGAAGTTCCCGGATCCCGGATGCCAGTTCCCAAGGGTAGCAGACGAGGTAACGAGGCTGTGTCCCCAGTTTCCAGAAGCCAGTCTCCTGACCTCACGCAAGAATCTGGAACCTGGGCACTGGCGTCTGGCCACTTCCCCGGCAAGGTTCCGTCATGCCTTTGCGGAACCTCCTCCATCGACTCCCCGGATGGCTGCCGGCCCTCGTCGTGATCATGGGCCTCGGTCAGGCCACCCTGGCTCAGGTTCCGGCACGCCCCACGACGGCATTCAACGGTCTTCCCGGGCAACCGCCGCGCACTGCGTACCGATTCGCCGATGCCCTTCCCGGGGTGACCTTCACCCAACCGCTGGCAATCGCCTCGCCGCCCGGCGAAACCAACCGCCTCTTCGTCGTCGAGAAGACCGGCAACATCATCGTCATCACCAACCTGGCGAGGCCCACCCGCACCGTCTTCCTCAACCTCTCGACCAACCTGCGCACGGCGAGCGAACAGGGCGTCCTCGGCCTTGCCTTCCACCCCCGTTACGCCGAGAACGGCCGTCTCTTCGTCTACCGTTCCATGGCCACCGGCCACACCGCCACACGGACGGACCACGACGTGGTCAGCGAATTCCGCGTCTCGGCCACCGATCGCAACCGCGGCGATCACGGCTCCGAAATCCGGCTTTTTGCCCAACGCGACGAAGCCAACAACCACAACGGCGGCGATCTCCATTTCGGCCCCGACGGTTTCCTCTACATCGCCGTGGGCGACGAAGGCGGCGCCAACGATTCCTTCAACAACGGCCAACGCATCGATCGTGACCTCTTCGCCGGACTGCTTCGGATCGATGTCGACCGGCGCCCTGGTTCGTTGCCCCCGAACCGCGACACCAACATCGCGGCCAATGCGTGGATGATCACCACCAACTATGCGATCCCCGCAGACAACCCGTTCATCGGAGCCACCCACTTCAACGGATTGCCGATCACGGCGTCCCGCGTCCGGACCGAGTTCTTCGTTACCGGACTCCGCAATCCCTGGCGCTTCTCGTTCGACCGAGGGACCGGGGATCTCTGGATTGCGGATGTCGGGCAGGACCGGTGGGAGATGATCTTCGTGAGCCGCCGCGGCGCAAACCACGGCTGGCCGTTCCGCGAAGGCAACGTCCTCGGCCCCAGATCCGGAATGCCCGCCGGCTTCCTCACCCAACCCTCCTTCAATTACGTCGCTCCCGTTCACGTCTACGCCCACGGTTCGGGCGTGGACCGCGGGAACTCCATCACGGGCGGCCACGTCTACCGAGGTTCCCGCATCTCCGCCCTGCACGGTGCCTACATCTACGGCGACTACGTCAGCGGAAACATCTGGGCGTTGCGACGCAATCCAGGGGCGGCATCGACGGTGGAACGGTTGACCGGCCTCGCCAGTGTTGCCGGCTTTGGCATCGACCCCTCGAACGGCGACATCCTGGCCGCACAATTGTCGAACGGCCGGGTCATGCGCCTCGATGCGGGCTCCGTGGTTTCGGGAACACCCTTCCCGCCCACGCTCGCCGACACCGGCGCGTTCACCGACACCGCCGCGATGCAGGTCTCTCCGGCCTTCACGGCGTACGACGTCAACCTGCCCTTCTGGTCCGACCACGCGCACAAGTCCCGGTGGTTCCACCTGCCCACGAACACCTTCGCCGGCTTCCGGGAGGACGGCGCGTGGACAACGCCCGCCGGCACGGTCTGGATGAAGCACTTCGAACTGGAGCTCACGAATGGCGTCCCGGAGTCGCGGCGTCGGCTGGAAACCCGGTTCCTCGTCCGCATGACCAACGGCGTCTACGGCGTCACCTACCGCTGGAATTCCCCCACCAATGCAGTGCTCGTCCCCGATGCCGGCGCCGACGAAACCCTTTCCATCCGGGACGGCGACCAGATCCGGGAACAGGTCTGGCGCTATCCGAGTCGCACGGAATGCTTGATCTGCCACAACGCGACCGCCGGCGGTTCCCTCAGTTTCCACACACGCCAGTTGAACCGCGAAGCCATCTACCCCGGCGACGTCCGCACCAACCAGATTGGCGCGCTCATCGCCGCCGGCTACCTCACCAACGCCCCGGGCGCGTTGCACGCGCTTCCCACCTTCGCCACTCCCGCTTCGGCCCAGGGTTCACCCGCCATTGCCGAAAGCACCGAGTGGAAGGTCCGGCGCTACCTCGATGTGAACTGCGCCTTCTGCCATCAACCGGGCGGACTCGGAGGCGGTGTCTGGGACGCACGCGCCACCACCTCCACCGACCTCGCCAGCCTGATCCGCGGAACACTGGTGACTCCCCATGGCGGCCCCGACGCCCGCGTGATCGTGCCAGGCAACCCGGCAGCGTCCGCCCTGCTGGATCGGATGGCCCGACGGGATGGCCGCCGGATGCCGACCGTGGGTTCGAACGAAGTCGACGACGCCGGGGCAGCGCTGCTCACGTCGTGGATCCATTCGCTCACCAACCAGCCCACCTTCCCGGAATGGCTCGAAGGCCATCTGGGAGCGAACACCCCGGCAAACCCCGATCGCACCACCGACACCGATCGCGATGGCGACCCCGATTATCTGGAATTCCTGACGGGCAGCAATCCCACCCGCGCTGAGTCCCGCTGGAGGCCCGGATTTTCCGTGGATGCGGCAGGCCCGGTCCTGCGCTGGACCGTTCCAGCGAACACCGCCAGTCGTGTCGAAGCGGTGGACGTCCTCACAGGGACGTGGGAAACGCTGGATGTTCCGGCGAACGAACCCGTGTTCCGCGCCGATACGTTCGAACAATCCCTGAGGCTTCCGTCGGACGGCGACACCGGGTTCTACCGGATCCGGCTCTGGCGGCCTTAATCATCGCCCCCCCGACGAGCAGACGACGTCAGGAGGCTGTCGGGGAGTTCGAAGTTTGAAGATTCAAGTTTGAAGCCCGCACCACTGCCTCGTCACCTCGTCAGCTACCCTCCCCAATCGTAGCAGACGACGTCAGGAGGCTGTCGGGGAGTTCGAAGTTTGAAGCCAAGATTGAAGCCCGCACCTCTGCCTCGTCACCTCGTCAGCTACCCTCCCAATCGTAGCAGACGACGTCAGGAGGCTGTCGGGGAGTTCGAAGTTTGAAGCCAAGATTGAAGCCCGCACCTCTGCCTCGTCACCTCGTCAGCTACCCTCCCAATCGTAGCAGACGACGTCAGGAGGCTGTCGGGGAGTTCGAAGTTTGAAGATTCAAGTTTGAAGCCCGCACCTCTGCCTCGTCACCTCGTCAGCTACCCTCCCAATCGTAGCAGACGACGTCAGGAGGCTGTCGGGGAGTTCGAAGTTTGAAGATTCAAGTTTGAAGCCCGCACCACTGCCTCGTCACCTCGTCAGCTACCCTCCCAATCGTAGCAGACGACGTCAGGAGGCTGGGGTCCAACCAACAAAAAGGCCCCGTCCAGAAGGACGGGGCCGTGAAGGAAACGCGACGGCTTACTGGCCGAGGCGGAGGTACAGATTGCCCGTGCTGGAATCCAGCGTGGCGGAGTTGCCCGTCACGCCCGGAACCACGGTCCAGGGACCGCTGATGGCCGGAGCGGACTGCAGCTTCAGCAGGCTGTCCGCAGGCCACGAGACCGTGATCGAGGACGCGCCGCGAGCGACGGTCACCGTGGGAGGAACAGCCGGCGCGAGCACCGGGAGAACCACCGGGATGCCGGCAGGCGACGGTCCGCCCATGGCTTCGATCTCGGCGTTGCTGAGCCGGCCGTTCCGGATCTGCACCGAGTTGACGTACATCACGCGACGTTCGTCCTGATCGCCGTCAGCGAAGAGAAGCGCGGTCGGCGCCAGCGAGCGGCGGGCGTTGTCGAGACCCTGATTGGCCGTCCAGTTGTCCTGGAAGATGCCGTCCACGTACTTCACGACGACCGGCGGATTCGCGGCCATGTCGTACGCCGCGACCACGCGGTGCCACGCACCGGAGGTGAAGGCGCCCGTGCCGTTGTAACCACCACCACCCTGGCCGAAGTTGGAGCCCTGCCAGAACAGGTCGCCGTCATCGGTGTTGGAGGCGGAGCTGGTCTGCCACAGCGAGGCGGCACCCGGCCCGGAGGTGTCGACCCAGATGTCGAGGATCAACGTGTACTGGTTCACGCGCGTGCCGCCACCGTTGGGCGAGATGCGGTGATCCACGATGTAACCGATGTTGCGGTCGAGGTCGCCCGGAACCTTCATGACCTTCACGTCCTGGCCACCGATCTGTTCGAGACCGAAGGAGGTCGCCGTGCCGTACTCCGTGCCCGCCTTGGTGAGGCCTGCAGCACCGTCGAGGTAGGACAGGGGCGCGCCCACCGTGGCGCCGAGATCACCGAATTCGAAGTCCCACTGACCGGTGACGGTCGTCGGGGCGATGTAAGCCGGGATGCCAGCCGCCGAAGGTCCACCCAGCGCGACGATCTGCGCGTCGGTCAAACGACCGGAACGGATCTGCACCGAGTTGACGTACATCATGCGACGCTCGTCCTGGTCGCCATCGGCGAAGAGGAGGGCCTTGTCGGCCATCGCACGACGGGTGTTGTCGAGGCCCTGGTTGGCGGTCCACTCGTCCTGCTTGATGCCGTCGACGTACTTCACGACGACCGGGGGCGTAGCCGCCATGTCATAGGCCGCCACCACACGGTGCCACGCACCGGCGGTGAAGGTGCCGCGGCCATTGTAGCCGTTGCCGCCCTGGCCGAAGTTGTTGCCCTGCCAGAACAGGTCGCCGTCGTCGGTGTTGCCCAGCGAGCTGGTCTGCCACAGCGAGGCCGCGCCAGGTCCGGTCGTGTCGACGTACACGTCCATGATCAGCGTGTATTGGTTCACGCGGGTGCCGCCGCCGTTGGGGGCGATGCCGTGCTCGACGATGTAACCGATGTTGCGATCCAGCGCGCCCGGAACCTGCATGACCTTCGGGTCTTCGCCGTTGATCAGCTCGATGCCGAAGGAGGAGGCGGTGCCGTAGGCCGTGCCGGTCTGGGTGGCGCCGCCGGGTCCGTCGAGGTAGCTCAACGGCTTGCCGATGGAGGCGCCCAGGTCACCGAAGTTGAAGTCCCATTGACCGGCCACATTCGCGCTGCGGAGGGTCGTCGGGATGCCGTCGGCCTCCGGTCCACCCAGGATGGCCGCCTCGGAATCACTGATCTTGCCGGCGCGGATCTGGATCGAGTTCACCCACATCTTGCGACGTTCGTCCTGGTCGCCATCGGCGAACAGGAGGGCCTGCGACAGCAGACTGCGACGGGCAGCGTCGAGTCCCTGGTTCGCCGTCCAGTCATCCTGCTTGATGCCGTCGACGTACTTGGTCACGACCGGAGGGGTCGCGGCCATGTCGTACGCGGCGACCACACGATGCCATTCACCGGCGGTGAAGGTGCCGCGGCCATTGTAGCCACCGCCACCCTGACCGAAGTTGTTGCCCTGCCAGAACAGGTCGCCGTCGTCGGTGTTGTTCAACGAACTGGTCTGCCACAGCGACGCCGCACCGGGGCCGCTCGTGTCGACGAGGACGTCCATGATGAGCGTGTACTGGTTGACGCGCGTGCCGCCACCGTTCGGGGCGATGCCGTGGGTCATGACGTAGCCGATCTCGCGGGTCACATCACCGGGCACTTCCATGACCTTCGCCACTCGTCCGCCGATGTCAGCCACACCGAGAGCCGTGGTCGTACCGAACACGGTCTTGGTCTGGGTCGAACCACCCACGCCGCCGAGGTACTCCAGCGGAGTGCCGACCGTCGCGCGCAAGTCGCCGGAATCGAAGTCCCATTGGCCAGCCAACCGGGTGCTGGATCCGCCGGAAACCGTGATGCCGAAATTCCACGAGGACGTACGGGCGAGGGAAACGGAGTCCGTGTACACGAGGCGCACGGCATTGTCCGCCGTGGTCCGGGAAGCGTTCGGGCTGTATTCCAACGCGGTCTTGCCGTCGGCCTTGCTCAACACCTGCGGGTTCACCTGCGTGTCGTTGAGGAAGAGCTTCACACCGGTCGTGGCCACCGTGCTGGCTCCATCCGCGATCAACGCGGTGATGGGGGCAGCCGAGCTGTTGCCAGCCGAACCCGGGGAGGGCGAAATCGCCGCCACGTAAGGTCCGTTGGCTTCAACAGAGGTGCTGTCGCGGAACACGCGCACGGCGGTTCCGTCGTTCGGATCATTCAACAGGATACGCGAACCCGTCTCCAGGTTCACCGTGTACCACTGGAGGCTCGCACCACGACCGGTCTGCCAATAGACCAGACGCATCGGATACAGGCCGGCAGCCGTCGTGGTCACCGTCCACTGGTTCTCGTTCCGCGTATCGGAGCGGAACGGCGGCGCGAACCGCTCGAACTCACCGATCTTCAGACCAAAGATGTCCCGGGGATTCGCACCCGCGGTGACGACGTAGGAGTCGTCGTCGTTCACGTCGGTTCGGTCCGTGGCGACCGTCACGCCGAAGGTGGTGGAACCCGCGGGCAACTCGACGAACCCGACGATTTCAACGGCGAAGCCCTCGGTGCTGGCGGAAGCACCGGGGATGCCCGGAAAATAGTTGGGTGTAAAAGAGGTGAGGTAGTTCCCGTCCAGATCGGTCAGGTCGAAGGGCGCGCCCTCGCGTTCGAAGTTGACGGTGTCGACGAAGTGTCTGCCGCCCGCTTCGCCACCGGGGGTGGAATCATTCGGGATCAGGGTGCCGGTGGCATCCTTGAGGGTTCCGTTGATCTGGGCCAGGGCCCGGACGAAGTTGTTGTCAACGGCGGTTCCTGCGGGTGCCTGGAAGGCACGCACGACGAAGCCGCGATTGCTGGAGGTACTGGCGTTCAAGGCAAGACCGGCCGGCAGCGCCGTCGTTCCTGCGAAGGTTGAACCAGCACCCATGGTGAGGACCAAGCCAGCAAGGGCTCCGGTCTGGAGGGTGGTGTATCTCATGGTGATGAAATCGCCCCGGGGTGACGCCATTATTGGCGGGGGGGCAACCTCGCCATTCAGGCCCGAATTCAATCCCTTGGACAGCCCCAATTCCGGGGATCAGAAATTTCCCGTAGTCCACCTGCAGCTGACCTGAAGGCACGATGGCCCCACTTGCCGCAAGGAACTCCAATTTCTCCACGTGTGGAGATCCAATCCTGAACCCAAAACCGGTAGTTCATTTAACCGCAGATGTCGCCGATTGCGCGGATAGGAGGGCAGAAACGCGAGCACCCGGTGAAACCCACGGCCGTGTGTGGGTTCAAGGTGGACAAGCCGGACTTCGCGATTGCCCCGATTCCCTGCGGCGGTTGGAATCAGCCACATGCCGAAGCAAATCTGGATCTTCGCCGGAATCCTCACCGCCCTGTTCCTGGGGGCCGTTGGCTTCCTGCAGGTCCGGGAAGCCACCCGCAGTCGCGATACCGCCCTGGCAGCGAGCACCGCTGCCACCGCCCTCGCCGAAGCCCAAAGCCGCACCAACAGCGCGCTCGCTGCGGAACTCGAACATCTCCGCGCCCAGGCCGCTGAACTCGAAAAGCAGGTCCAGCAGGCTGCCGCCGACCGCTCCTCCCTCGAAACCCAGATGCGGTCTGAATTGGAGTCGCGCGACATCACCATCTCCGAACTCCAGGGCAAGCTCACCATCAACATCCTCGACCGAGTCCTCTTCGCTTCCGGCGAAGCCGAGCTCAAACCCGAGGGCCAGCAAGTTCTTCTGAAGCTCGCCCAGATCCTTCAACAACACACCAACCGCCAGGTCCAGGTCATCGGCCACACGGACAACGTCCCCATCCACACCCGCACCCGCGGCGGCTTCACCGACAATTGGTCCCTCTCCGCGGGCCGCGCCACCGCCGCTGTCCGCTTCCTCCAGGAACAGGCCCACGTTGAACCCCGTCGCCTCGCCGCCGTCGGTCTCGGCGAGTTCCGGCCGATTGCCGACAATTCCACCACCGAAGGCCGCGCACGGAACCGCCGCATTGCCGTCGTCGTCCTACCTGAGGAAATCGTTGCCTCAGACGACGAACCCAAAAGGCCTGCAGCGACACCCGGAACCAACGCCCCCGCCGCAACAACGCCGCCCGCGCCCCCGACACCTTGATGCCCTCCCAGCCCTTCAGGCGCCGGGCATGCCCCACTGATCCAACGCCGCCCGCAGGGCTTCCATCGGCAACCCGATGACATTGCTCATCGAACCTTCCACCAGGTCCACAATCCGATGCCCCTCCTGCTGGATCGCGTAGGAACCGGCCTTGTCGAGCACGGGCACCAGCTTGAGATACTCCTCGATGTCCTCGGCTGAGAGGACCCGGAACCGGACGTAGGTCGCCTCCGAGAACAGGCGTGCCCGGGCACCGGACCGGTGGATCAGGCACACTCCGGTCACGACCATGTGGATCCGACCGGACAACCGCCCCAGCATCCGCCTGGCTTCATCCAGGTCCGCCGGCTTCCCCAAGGGTTCGTCATCCAGGAACACCAGCGTGTCCGCTCCGAGGACGAGGTGATCGGGGTAGCGCTCGGCCACCAGCCACGCCTTGCGCTCCGCGTTGACCTCACACAGGCGTCGCGGCGCCATGCTGGCGTCGTGCAGTTCGGTGGCAAAACTGTCCACGATCCCGAATTCCGGCACGAGCTGACGCAACAGGTCCCGACGCCGTGGAGACACCGATGCCAGGATGATCGGAGGATGCTTCATCGCGCCGCAAAAGTCCCATTCCCACCGCCCGCACGCCAGACAGAGTTCCTGGGACGGAGTTTCCAGTTCCCAGATGCCGGGGTGCGGAAAACAAAGGAGCACCCCCTTCCCCGGGTGCGACTGGGATCTGGAATCTGGAATCTGGCAACTCCCAGTCCGCCTTCACCGTTGTCATTCCGCCGCCCACCCCCAACCCTCCGCGCATGGCGAAAACGGATTATGTCGAACTCCCGGATGGATCGCAGGTCAGCATCCTGCACGAGGACCGGGCCGTCATGGCCATCGACAAGCCCCCTGGCTGGATGCTCGGTCCCGAGGACGAGGAACACGTCCGGCGCAACCTCCACATCGCGCTCACCCTGGGCATCGAGGCCGGCTCTTGGTGGGCCAAGTGCCGCTCACTGAAATTCGTCCGGTTCATCCACCGTCTGGACGCCCCCACCACCGGGGTGCTGCTCCTGGCCAAGAGCCGCGGCGCCCTGGCGCCCTACGGAAAACTCTTCGCCACCCGCCTCGTCCAGAAAACCTACCTCGCCGTCACCGACGGCATCCCCAAGCAGCGCGAATGGACCTGCAACCTGCGCTTGGGACCGGACCCCACCATGCCCGGACGCCACCATGTCGAACCCGAGAACGGCAAGGAATCCGAGACCCGTTTCAAGGTGCTGCGCGAGCTCAATGGCCGCGCCCTGATCGAGGCCTACCCGCTCACCGGTCGCACGCATCAGATCCGGTTGCACCTGCTCGCCGCCGGTTGCCCCGTCACCGGTGACATCCTCTACGGCAAGCCCCACCCGGCCGGACTCGGCCTGCGCGCCGTTGAACTCTGTTACCCGGATCCGTTCGATCGACGCCCCATCCGCATCCGCGCCGACCGTGTCGGATTCGAAACCGCTTTTGGATTCGGGCCCGAGGCCAAACCGGCAAGTCCGGTCGTTTTGCCAACGGCAACGACACCTGTGACGGCGCCCGCTCCGGCGATCCCTGTCCAGAATGCATCTGCACCGCGGAACCCAGCGCCCCCAACGCGACCAACCCCGCCAACTCCCGTCCGCCAGAAACCCGCTCGGAAGCAGATCGCGAAACCCGTGCTCGGAAAGCCCCGTCGCCCGATGAAGCCGGGACGCCCGCCAGCGTCGGCGAGTCCAACACCCGGGCAGCAGAAGGCCCACGCAAGCGCTCCTGCAAAGGATGCACCCCGTGGGCCATTCAAGCGCCGTCGTGGCTGAGCGCCACGAACCGGCCTACTTCTCGGCGAGCAACTTCTCGACCTTGCCGACGAGGTCCTCGCGGGCGTTGAGGTCGCGCAGGTTGCCCTGCTTGTCGATGAGCCACATGCTGGGAATCGAGGAAATGCCGAATTCCTTGCCGTACTTGTTGGCCCAGCCCTCGCCATCGAAGTACTGCACCCACGGCATCTCCTTCTTCTTCACGAAGCCGGTGAGGGCGTCCTTGTCCTGGTCGAAGCTGATTCCAACGATCTCAAAGCCCTTCGGGTGAAGCTTGGTGTAGGCCTCGATGACCTTCGGGAGTTCCTTCACGCAGGGGCCACACCAGGTGGCCCAGAAGTCGACCAACACGACCTTCCCCTTCATTTCCAGCAGGTCGACCTTGCGACCATCCGTTGAGGTGAAGCTCATCGCCACCGGCTTTCCGAGGCGGTCAAACTTCTTCCGGAGGCCCGCCGCCTGTTCCTTCAGCGCCGGCTCGGTCTTGGCCTCTTCAATCTCCTTGGCGATCGCCAGAGCCTTTTCAGCAGGCAATCCCTCCGAAATCTCCAGCAGGGCCGCGTAAATCTCGGGACGATCCGGATATTCCTTCTGCAACGCCCGCACGCCCTTCTCGAACTCGCCGAACACTGCCGGCAGACCCTCCGATTGCTTCTGCATGGCGGCAGCCGCGGCAGCCTGAAGCTTCTTCTGGAGTTCATCCTGCGGTCCGGCTGCGACGGGATCCGGCTCCGGCGGACCACCCGCCGCCTTCAAGGCCTCGGCCCGCTCGGTCGCGCCCAGATTCACGGCCGCCGCGAGCATGCGACGCTCATAATCCTTGGCCTTCTCCGCCTTCTCGTGCTTCGGGAAGCGGGTCAGGAACTCCTTGGCCTTGTCCGCCGCCACACCCGCGAACTTGCCCATCTCCAACTTGAACTTCGCGATTTCCTCCGGCGTCGGCGCCTTCTCGTTCCACTCCTTGGGCGGAGCGGGCGGCGTCAGGGCGTCCTCAACCACCTTCCACGCCGCATCGGCGTCGTCCGGCAGGAGTTTCGCCGTGGCGGCGGGCGGCTTCGGAGCATCCTGGGCGCGCAACGCAAGCCCGGCAGGGGCCAGCAGGCTCAGCGCTGCCAGCAAGGGGAACACGGTGGATTTCATGAAATGTTCGAAACGGTAACTTGGGCACTATTCGTACGATCCCGTTCAAAGGAACGGCTCACTTCGCCGAAGCATCCGAAACGCGGGCCAATTCCGGCTGAATCCGTTCCAGAAGCAACTTGATTCTCCGGGTGTTGTGCGGGGCGTCCAGTTTCCCTTCCTCGTGACCTTTCCCGTCGATGATCGTCCGCGAAACAACCTGGGATAAGGCGAACACCAATGTCCGAAGCTCCGCCTCCGGCAGCGTCAATGTCACCTGCGGTCCGCGTTCCAGCTTCGCCGCCTGACGCGCCATCTCCAGTGCCACCGCACATGGCTCAAGACAGGGAAAAGCCCCGTGGCTCGACGGCCCCAGCGAATCCACCGTCCACATCCGGCGCTTCTGGCAAATGTCCGGACTGCAACACGCGCGGACGGCCGCCTCCGCACCCGCGGCAGAAAGCTGCTGCGCACTGCGGAACATGCCGGTCTGCCGGTTCACGAACTCCCGGAACGAGATGGCCGCCGTCTCGCCATGCTCCTTCACCGTCCACCAATCCGCCACCGAACCCGGATACAGCCGGTTCAGGGCGTCTTCGAGGAGGCCAATGTCCCGAGCTTCACACCCCCATCCGTTCCGAAGCGTGGGAGCCGACCGCAACGGCCGGAAATCTCCGTTCTGGTCCAGATCACCCCACTCCTGGAGTTCCTGGACCGAAAGCCGCTTCAACTGTTCCCAACCCAGCAAGTGGTCCCTTCCGTGCCGGAGCCGCCACACCCCCGTTTCCACCGACTCGACTCGAACCTCCCCCCAGAACCACATGGCTCCGCCCTGCAACGCCAACTCCCGGATCGCCCGCTGCGGATCAATCGTCATGTGCTTGAGCCTGCCACGAAAACCCGACTTCCGCACGCTGCACGAAAGCTCCCATCAATCCCCGCTCGAACTGGTGGAGCTGCTTCCGGAATCGCTGCTGCACGAACTGCCGGAGTCCGATGAGACAGACCCCGAATCGAAGGCCCCACCACAATGGGAGCCCGAAACCTCCGTGGCCGGTTCCGCCGCCATCCCCTGCATAGCACCGACCGCAGCCACCGCCTCGACGACATGCCGCCTTCCTTCGTCTTCCGTGGGTGTTCCGGAAGAAGAGTGGATCGTATCGGAAATACCGGCCGCTCCAGACGCATACATCCAGGTGTCATCACTGGACCGCGACCGCGAACGGATTCCCGTCCCCATACCCGTCCCCACACCCGACGCCCGCGAACCCTTCGATCGGACCACCCAGACAATCAGCAGGATCAATCCGGTCAGTACGGCAAAGGATCCGGCAGCAAGGATCAACGCCATGATCAGCATGAGCATCGTCCCGCCACGCTGAGGCAAGCGTGCACCCGGCTCAAGCCCCCTCCCCTACTCCGGTTCATCCTGCCAGCGATGCACCAGCGTGTGCTTCACGCCCATGTGGTCGAGCACCCGCGCCACCACGGTGTCCACGACCGCCTCCACCGTCGTCGGCCGCGTGTAAAAGCTCGGGTTCGCCGGAAGGAGATGGGCTCCAGCCTGCAGCAGAAGCTCGAAATTCCTGACGTGCACCAGCGAGATCGGCGTCTCACGCGGCACAAGGATCAGCTTCCGCCGCTCCTTCAGCATCACATCCGCACAGCGCAGCAATGAGTCGGAACTCAACCCGTGCGCAATCCGCCCCATCGTCCCCATGCTGCACGGAATCACCACCATCACGTCCGGTGGATTCGAACCGCTGGCAAATGGCAGGTTCATCGATCGCGGGCTGTGGGATTGCACCCCGGGCTTGAGCTTGAGCCCTTCCGGGAGTTCCTCCGCCATCACTTGCGGGGCGTACTGGCTCAGGATCACGTGCACCTCGTGCTCGACCGGATCGAGCTGGTCGAGCAACCGCTGGGCGTACAACGAGCCACTCGCCCCGGTAATCGCTATCAGGAACCGCATGCACTCAGCATGCCTCGAAACCACAAAAGGCGCATCCTCCGGATGCAATCCCGCGTCACGTTTGCGCAAACCACTCCCGCCCCCCTAACGTCCACCCATGACTGCCATGGATGTCGCCGCCCTCGGCGTGGCCCTGCTGGTGATGCTGGTCGGCCTGCTCGGATCCGTCCTGCCCGGCATCCCGGGCCCGCCGCTGATCCTTGGCGCCGCCATTGTCCACAAGCTCGTCCGCGAAGACGCCGGCGCCAGTTGGTGGATCATCGCCATCCTCGCCCTCATGACCGCCGCGTCGCTGGCCATCGACTTCATCGCCACCTCCATGGGCGCGAAACGCATGGGTGCCACCTGGCGCGGGGCCGTCGGGGCCGCCCTCGGCGCCCTCTTCGGCCTGCTCTGGATGCCCTTCGGACTCATCCTCGGTCCATTGATCGGCGCGATGGGCTTCGAAATGCTCGGCGGCCGCGAATGGCGCGAGGCCGGAAAGGCTGGCATCGGAGCCGTCCTCGGCCTTGTCGCCGGTGCCATCGGAAAACTGGCCTGCTCGATCGCCATGATCGGCCTCTTCCTCATCAACCTGCTGCTTCGTTGGGTGCACTGAACGCCCCCAATTCTGCGCTTCCACGCCGTCCACCCCCACGACAGCATCCAAGCCATGACGCGTCGTCACCCGACCGCCGGCCTCTTCCTCCGGCTCCTGTTCCTCGCTGCCCTAGCCACCCGCATCCTCGCCCAGAATGCGGACGCCGACGGCAAGAAACCCTCGGAAGCCGAACTCAAGGCCAAGTACGAGGCCGCCATCGACGCCCTCCCGTGGAAGAAGGGCCCCGGCGAAGCCAAGCTCGGCGATCGCGCCACCATTCCCTACGGCGCCGAATACCGCTTCCTCGATGCCAAGGCCGCAGTCCGCCGCCTCGAGATGTCCGGCAACCGCGTCGATGCCGACGAGATCATGGGCATGATCGAACACGTCGCCGACAAGTGGTGGGTCGTGTTCCAGTTCGAGGACGTCGGATACGTCAAGGATGACGACAAGAACGATCTCAACGCCGACAAGCTCATCAAGGCGTACCGTGACGGGGTCGAGGCCGACAACGACCGCCGTGACGGGCCACCGACCAAGGTCGTCGGCTGGCAGGTCGCTCCCAAGTACGACGAGGCCACCCACAACCTCGAATGGGCCATCACCTTCGAGACCGCTGGCGAACAGTATGTGAACCACAACGTCCGCATCCTCGGCCGCAAGGGCATCATGAAGGTCGTCCTCGTCGAGGACATGGAGGAACTCGCGGCCACCCTGCCAAAATTCCGCGCCGCGCTCGGGACCTTCAAGTTCGAATCTGGAGAGTCCTATGGCGAATACCGCCAGGGCGACAAGATCGCCAAGTACGGCCTCACCGCCCTGGTCGCCGGCGGCGCCGCCCTCGGAGCTGCCAAGCTCGGCCTCTTCGCCAAGCTCGGCTTCGTCTTCAAGAAGTTCTTCAAGTTCATCATCATCGCCGTCATCGCCATCGGCGCCTCGATCAAGAAATTCTTCACCCGCGGTTCCCGGGAGTGACGCCGAGTGACCGAACGTCAGCAATTGCTTGGGATCCTCGGACTGATCTACCTGTCCGAGTGCATCCGATGGGTCCGCCGTGGAGGGGTTGTCTTCAACCGGGCCCCGGATCTCCGGGTCTGGCGCAAGTCACCCTTTCTCAACAACCCCCGAGGTGATCTTCACCTCGGTTGGCCGTTGCCCCCATTCGGTGAATTCATCGTCGCACGCGGGCTCCCGTTCTCGCTCGACGTCGATGGCCTCGTCACGGCGACAAGAGCCAACCTGCATCCCGACGGTCCCGCCCCGCAGCCCATCCAACACCTGACCTGGGAGGAGTGCGCACGCATCACCGTCGATGGCGAACGCCTCCTCCGCGACCGCAAGGTCTTCTGGCTCGCCGATTCCGCCGCCGAAGCCGCACGGCTCGGCTCCTTTCTCCGGGCCGCCGGTACGCTCCCCCAACCCCAACGCGAGTCATGGCTCGAAGGCGCCGCCCAGGCCCTGTTCGATGTCTCCACCATCCGCTCCCGATGGGAGTCGAGCCAGACCGCGCTGAAACCCCTGCGTCTCGTCGGAAGCGCCCTCTGGACGGTGATGTTCCTCCTCCTTCCACTCGCCGTATGGCGATGGGGATGGACCCCGCCCCTCTGGATCGGAATCCCTGCCCTCTTCATTGGCAGCTTCTGGGTCGCCCGACGGCTTCACCAACTCCACGTCCAATGGTTTCCGGAAGCCCGGGATGAACGGTTCAGGATCGTGCTCCTCGCCGCGCTCTCTCCCGTCACGGCCATCCGCTCCGCGGAAATCCTCGCTCGCCCCCACTTCGAGGAATTCCATCCGGCCGCGGTGGCCATGGCCCTCCTGCCCCGCGATCCAGCCGACTCCTTCTGCGCCCAGCTTTGGCGGGAACTCCACCACCCACGTTTGCCGTTGCCCGCCACCGATGCCGCCAAGGGCCGCATGCTTGGGCGATGGCACGATCGACTTCTGGGCGCACTCCGCGAAGCCGCCCTCGCCAACGGCTTCAACCCCGACCATTGGGAAGCGCCGCCCCGAAAGTCCGACCCCTCCCACGCCCGCTTCTGCCCGCGGTGCCACTCCCAGTCGACCGTCGCCGCAACAACCTGCCGTGAATGCGGCGGCATTCCGCTGAAGGAGTGGCCGACCGAACCTACCACCAGCGCGGCGTCCGCAGGGGCTGCCTCTTCGGCGTCGTCGCCGGATCCCCGTCCTGCCGCGGTGTCTTCTCCACCTTCTCCTTGAAGGCAGAGCGCAACAACCAGTGACGCGTGATCACCTGGTTGACGTTCGAAACCAGCACGCTGAGGTTCGCCGTCACGTTCGTGTCCCGCATCAGCAGCACGTTCACATTGGTCAACGTCAGGTTCACGTTCGAGGCCAGCGTCGGAATGGTCAGATTGATGTTCGACGCCAACTCCCGCGTTGTCCCCAGCGTCAGGTCGAGGTTGTTCGTCAACATCGGCCACGCATCCCGCAGTTGGGCCGTCAGCTCACGCGTGTTCGCCAGAACCGCATCCAGATTGTTCGTCAACCCAGGCAGCGTCAGCCGAGCCGTGTTGAGCACCTCGGAAACCTGGTTGGTCAGGCCGGGAAGCGCCCGACGCACCGTCTCCAGCGTCCCCTGCAACTCCTCCAGCATCGGCGGCAAGGCCCCATCCACCGTCCCGGCAATATGGTCCAACCGCGACATCACCCGCTGCACCTGCGCGGTGATCGTCTCGCTCTGGTCGAGTCGCAGATAATATCCGCCCGCCGTCTTCACCGGGTCGTACTTGAGGTACTTGTTTGTCCGGTCAGCGCTCGGCTCCAGGATCGCGAACTTGCTGTTCAGGACCCCCGGTTGCCCGTTCGCGGCCTTGTCGAACGTCAGCACACCGTTCGTGGTTCCCTGCGTGACCTCCAACACCGCTCCTCCCAGAAGATCCACCGGGAGCCCACTCAACTTCACCCGCGCATCACTGTTCACGTACCCCGGAAACTGGGACTTCCCATCCGCGCGGATGACGAACCGGACGAACACGTTGAACTGGTTCGTGACGTGGTGATCCCAGGACATCCGCTCCGCCAGGGAAATGGCCGTCACTTCCGTCACCTCCCCCACCTTGAATCCCATCAGGTTGACGGGAGATCCCGGCTTCAAACCCGATGCATCCGGCAGGTACGTGAAGTAGGGCACTTCCACGACGAACCAACCGCGCGCCTCGGCCGTCCGCTTCAGGAAGGCCCCGAAGCCGATCACCATCAGCAGCGCGGTGACGCCAAGAAACAACCCGACGTACCATTCCACCCGGCTCAAGCGGGTCCGCAGCTGCGGCGTGAGATCCTGTAAACCCATGTCGTCCTCTCAATCCTCGTCGTACAACAACCCCCGCAACTCGGGGTCTTCGCACCGCTCAAATTCCTGTCGGTCTCCCATACACCGCCACCGACCGGCGTGCGTCACGGCAAATTTACGTCCGACACCCAGCAACCCCCGCGGCTCATCGGTCGCCAACACCAGCGTCATCGGTACCCCCCCCAGTTCAGGAAGCCCCGCCAGCAAACGCCCCAGAATGCCACGCCACCATCGGGTGTGATTCGGGTCCATCCCCGTCAGCGGATTGTCGACCAACAGCAATCCGGGGCGTTGGACCAAGGCCCGCGCCAGCGCCACCCGATGCGCCCACGCACGCCCCAATCGCCCCGCCAGTTGCCCGGCCAGTGCCTCCAGTCCCAACACCTGAAGGAGGCCCATCACCTCTTCCCCCACCTCCTCCCACGATCGATTGCGGTGATAGCACAACGGAAGCGCCACGTTCTCGAGGACCGTTTGCGAACCGAACAGCCGACCGTGCCCATCGAAGACAACCCCAACCCGTCGCCGGACGTCCTCGGAACCTTGCCCCTCGGTCCCATGCACACGCTGACCAAAGACCTGAACCACGCCCGCAGGGTACGGATGCAGTCCCGCCGCCGTTTCGATGAGCGCTGTCTTTCCGGATCCCTGCAATCCCGTGACAACCCAGCATTCTCCTTCTTCAACCCGCCAGTTGACCCCGGTCACCAACGGCACACCCGGTGCCCGTGAGTGCACCACGGTCACGTCGGTCATCTGGATGACAGGATCGGCCATGGCAGGTTCAGATGAGCAGATAGACCGGAAGAAACACGGCATCCACGAGAAGGCTCGCCACCAACGTGTGCGCCACCGTCCGCGTTGTCGCACGCCCAAGATCCTCCAACCGCAGGGGCTCCGCCAGACCGTGATAACAGATGATCTGCGACGTCAGGATCCCGAACCCAAGCGTCTTCAATGCCAGCAACGGGAAGTCCACCCAGTTCAGCCCGTCCGCAATCACTCGGAAGAAGGCCGCCGGCCCCATCGACAACCCCTGCAGGAACGCCACCACGTACCCCGCAACCAACGCAAAGAGGATCATGTACACCGTCAGGCAAACGATCGACACCGTGAAACCGATCAACCGCGGCACCACCAGATAATGGATCGGATCGATCCCCAAGGCCTCCAACGCCTCGACTTCCCCCACGGCCCGCAAGGTCCCCAACTCGGTCACCGCCGCCGTTCCAACCCGGGCCAGCACCACCAGTGCCGCCGTCAACGGAGCCAACTCACGCACCACCACCGTCACCAACAACGGCCCCATCAACTTCTCCTGCCCCACATGCATCAACAGCAACACCGTCTGCCCCACGATCACCACGCCCAACGCGATCCCCAGAAAACAAACGATCGGCAGGACGTTCACTCCGGCACGCAGGATCTGCTGCTGTACCAACGGTCGGATGACCCGCGGGGATTTCCCGAACTTCGTTACCAGCACCCCCAGCGAAATCAGGGTGAACGCCCCGATCCGCCTCGCCGTGTCGACGCCTCCAACGAATACACGGACCACCGGATCCATCCACAGTCTCAACAACCGGAACAGCCCACCTCCGGGCCGCGCCGTCGCTCCAACTGTTGCTGTTACCGGGCTTTCCACGCAGAACAGCCTACGCCCCCATCGACGACCTTCCCAGTCCAACTTGGACTTACATCAGGTTCACCGGATCCACATCCATCACCAGATGCACGTCCTCCGGCAGATTCAGGGACGCTTCCATCGCCGACAGCACCTGGCTCAGTCGGGTCATCGCGCGATAGCGGATCATGATCTGGTATCGGAAGAAGCTTTCGGCCCGCACCAAGGGCGCCGGCGCCGGCCCGGCGATCACCATCCCTGGCCAGCTGCCCACCTTCGCCTCCAACTCCTTCCGGATGTGGTCCGCCGAAAACTTCACCTTGTCCTCATTGCGTCCCTTGAGCGTCAGCAACGCGATCCGTGAAAAGGGTGGGTATTTCAGCTGCTCCCGGAACTCGACCTCCGCCTCGTAAAACCCCGCGTAGTCATGCCGCCGCGCAAATTGGATCGCCGGATGGAACGGCGTGAAGCTCTGCACGAAAACCTCTCCTTCCACGTCACCCCGCCCCGCACGCCCGCTGACCTGCGTCAACAACTGGAAGGTCCGCTCACCCGCCCGGAAATCCGGCACGTGGAGGCTCAGATCCGCGTACAGCACCCCCACCAACGTCACATTCGGGAAGTGCAACCCCTTCGCGATCATCTGCGTCCCCACCAGGATGTCGATCCGCCCCGTCCGGAACTCCGTCAGGATCCGACGGTAGTCTTCCTTTTTCTGGAGGGTGTCCCGGTCCATCCGCGCAATCCGGGCCTTGGGAAACAGCCGCACCAGCGTCTCCTCCACCCGCTCCGTCCCCAACCCCGCGTACCGGATCCCACCGTCGCCACACTCGGGCTTCGGGCAGCGCACCGGCGCCGCCTCCGAATGGCCACAGATGTGGCACAGCAGAAGGTGCTTCGCCCGATGGAACGTCAGCGACACACTGCAGTTCGGACACCCCGCCACATACCCGCACTTCGGGCATTGCAGGGAACTCGAATAGCCCCGGCGATTCAGGAACAGGATCGTCTGTTCACCCTTCTCCAGTCGCTGTCGGATGCCCTCCTTCAAGGGCTCGGAAAAGACCCCGGGCGTCCCCTTTTCCCCCTTCCTCGATTCCACCCGCAAATCCACCACGCGAACCACCGGCAGCTTCTGGTCCGTGGCCCGCGAGGGCATCTCCAACAGGGAATACTTTCCCTTCTTCGCATTGTAGTAGCTCTCCACCGAAGGAGTCGCTGACCCAAGCACCACCACGGCACGCTCCCGTGCCCCACGCACAACCGCCAGATCCCGCGCATGATAACGCGGGGCCTCCTCCTGCTTGTACGAGTGCTCGTGCTCCTCATCCACCACGATCAACCCGAGACGTTCCACCGGCGCAAAAACCGCCGACCGCGCCCCGATGACAATCCGCGCCCGCCCCTGTCGGATCTTGTGCCATTCATCATGCCGTTCTCCGGACGAAAGGTGCGAATGAAGCACTGCTACAAGGGTGGCGTTCGGCCCCGTCGTGAACCGGGCCTTGAACCGCTCCACCGTCTGTGGAGTCAGCGAAATCTCCGGCACCAGGACGATCGAGCCCCATCCACGTTCCAGGGCCGAGGCAATGGCCTGCAGGTACACCTCCGTCTTTCCGGATCCGGTAACGCCGTGCAGCAGCAACGGCGGGACACCACTGACTCCTTCACCCGACTTCGCTTCGCCGGATTCAGGAAGCTGCGCCATGGCATCCATCGCCCCGCGGATCGCCTCGTAGGCCCGCTGCTGCTCCGGGTTCATCACCATCGCCTGCGTCGGAAGGATCTCCTCGCGTGCGTATGGATCCCGCTCGTCGACCCGCGGGGCAATCCGCACCAAACCCTTGTCCTCCAATCGCCGAACGGTCTCCACGGTGGTTTCCGCCAGCTTCAGCAGTTCCTGGAGTGGCAGCTCCCGCCATTCCTCCAGGACATTCCACACTTCGATCTGACGTTGGGTCAGCTTGGGCATCTCCCCAACCACGGGAAGAACCTGCGCGTACAACCGTTCCTTCCACTTCGCGTCTTCCTTTCGCACGGCCTCCGGGAGGACGCTTTTCAGCGCGGTTTCAACCGGGCAGCAATAGTACCCGGCCATCCAGCGCGCCAATTCCAGAACCCGGGGCGTCAGCATACCGCTCACCCCGATGACACTCGAAATGGGACGGAGATTGGTATGCGGTGAATGCTCCACCAACGCCGTCACCACCCCCAGGACCAACCGCGGACCGAAAGGAACCTTCACCCGGGTGCCGACCTCCACCCGCTCCACGCAATCTGCCGGGATCAGGTAGTCGAACTCCTTGCGGACAGCGATCTCCAGCGTGACCCGGGCGATCATGGCACCTTGAAACCTCTCACGGTGCCACCGGCTTCAATGCCGCAAGATAGGTCAACAGATCCGCAAAATCCTGCGCCGAAAGCCCCTCATGCAGCCCTGCGGGCATCACTGACTGCACCTGCTTGTCACGACGAAGCACCTCACTCTTCGGGTACCGAAGCACCTGGCCACCCGCCACCTTCAGTACGAGTTCCGTATCGGTCTCGGAGGAGATCAAGCCAAGCACCTCTTCCCCATCCTTCAGCCCCACCAGCCAGGCTTCATATCCAAAGCTGATCCCGGCACTGGGATCCATGATGGCGTCATAGAGCGCTTCCTTTCCCAACTTCCCACCGATCTCCCCCAATCTTGGGCCGAAATCCGCACCTTCCCTTCCCACTTGGTGACAAGTCAGACAGGCCAACCCGGGCCGTCGAAAAATCTCTGCCCCTCGGCGGACATCCCCCGCCATCTGGAGCACCCGGGTCTTATCAATCTTCCCGACATCCAACCCCCGCCCCATTTCAGCACCCGACAGACGCCCCGCCGCGGAACGGATCTCGGGCCACCGCACCTTCTGGAGTTCACGGATCACCCGCACCGCCGGTTCTCCGCTCAAGCCCTTGGCTTCCAGCAAACGCAGCACCTGCGCCGCTCCCGCTTCACTCGCCATCAATGCCCCAATGGCCGCTTCCCGCTGCGGCAGTGGACGATTCATGGATCTGGCCACATCCACCAAGGCCTCCTCCACTTCCTCACCACCCACTCGACCGATCGCTGATACCAACGCTGCGGGCGCTGATTCCTCGGCCAAAATCCTCTTCAACGCCTTTGGATCCACCTTGGCGACATATCGAGCCGCATCGATCGCCGAATCTTCCGATGGATGCTGCTTCAAGTACGTCACCAGATCCGGAACGCGATCCTTCAGGTCGAAGTCCCGGATCAACTCCACCATCTCGGGCCTGCCTCGCACCTGGTCCACCACCCGCTCCACCGCAGCCCTCAGATTCGCGTTGCCAGAGAGGTCAGCCCCTTTCAACCGGCGCACCGTCTCAACGGCAATCTGGGTGCTGTCCTGAGCCATCAGTTCATGGGAGGCGAGCATCCACCCCACCGATAGAACCCCAAGACCGCGGAATAGCAGGGTCGCGCCGCACAGGATCGGTCTCATAATGGAAACGCCGCTGGGGTAACCAGCGGCGGAAAATTGGTAGCGCGTATGGGAATCGAACCCATCTTTCAGCCTTGAGAGGGCCGTGTCCTAGCCGATAGACGAACGCGCCGTATAGGAGAGCTTTTTGTAGCGACCATTCCGGAATCGGTCAAGGACTTGGACCATCAAAATCTGCCTTCGTGTTCGGCCAGACGGCCAATGCCAACACTAGGACCGGAATGCTGACTCTGGATCGGCATCTGAGCCATCCGCAGAGGCCGCCGATTGCGCAGATGCAAAGGCATCCCTGCCGATATCAGCCGCCAGACTGACTCTCACTTGGTAGGGGTGGGACCAACTCGACCCAAGGCCCAGATCGTTGGGTGATCCGCGCAGACAACCGCCGCTTTCAGGCTGAATCCTGTCACCACCAGGAGCCAGGATCCGCTGCCCCCAATGAACGCAAAAAGGGCCGTCTTCCGAAGAAGACGGCCCTCTGAAGCCAATCCAAATTACTTGCGGCGGAACAGCAGCAAGCCACCGAGACCGAGCGCGGCGAGCGCGTAGGTCGAGGGCTCGGGGATGACCGCGATCTGGAAGCTGGCGAAGTTCGCCATGGAGGCCGGAGGAGCAGGAGGGCTGCCGCCACCGAGAGGCCCAACCGTGAAGTCGACGCTGCCGCGGGTCAGAGCCGCGTTGTAGGTCGCACCAGTGGTGATGTCCCAAGCGCGGACGCGAACGTCAGCAGTAGCGCCAGGAGCCAGGAACGGCACCGTCACGACGTTGCCAGAGAACAAACCGGCGTTGGCTCCGCCCAAGAAGCTGATGCCAGTGAGGGGGGCGCCATTGCGCTGAATGCCCTCGTAGTTTCCGGTGGCAGGGTTCTTGACAACGATGTCAACGAGGTAGTTGGCGCCGGTGAGGGCGGTCGTACCATCAACACCGAAAACCTTGGGGCGGGTGCCCGACAGGTTGTTGAAGTTGAACTGGCCCTGAGCGAAGAGCGAAGCAGAGGCGAGAAGCCCAGCAGCGCCAACCAAGAATTGGATTTTGTTCATAGGTAGTATGAAGTGAGGAGTCGAAAGCAGATCAGTTGATCGTGAACGAACGCGTCCAGGACTTGGCCGCTCCGTTGTTCAGCACGAAGAACGACTCAGCGACACCAACCGTCGGAGCGTCGCCCAACCACTCGCCGAGCGCGTCAGTACCAATGTAGCCATTGTTGAACTGATAGATCGTCTCGTCGCCGACAGGGTACTGGAGAGCGTCCAGCTTGCCAGCCTGGGGAAGAGCGGAGGAGCGGATGGACAACCCGGCAGGGATGTTCACCGTCGCGCCAACAGCAACTTCACCAACGAAGGTGATCTTCACGTCAGCACCCGAGGCCGTGGCGAAGAACCCGCCGCCGGGGGCCACAACCACGTCTCCACCTTCGATCCAATCACCACCAAGGGTGAGGGAGGAGGTGAAACCGGACGCACCGAAGTGATACAGGGTGATGTCACCGCTGATCTTGATCACCTCAGCAACCGTGTTTCCACCGTTGTTCAGGGGATTGGCGATCAGGACGAACTGATCCTTGGGCACCGTCTTGTTGACGTAGCCCACGATGTTCTTCGAGGTCGTCTGCGCGAGCAGAGAACCACCGGCCACAACTGCGGCCGCGAGGAGAAGAGCGTTAGTTCTCATGGATTGGCTAATAAACTTCCGTGTGTGTTCAGAGCCTGCCGAAGCGATCCCCGTGCCGTCAACTGCATTTTTGGAAATCAACGCAGGATTTCAATTCGGCTTTCTCTTGATTCATTTCCTCACACCCGCACTTCGCTTGCAACCTCCAATTCCGGATGGTGTTTCACGGCGCGTGCGTCATTCTCGTCCCATGCTGCGCCGCCTCCATGGCACCATCGCCGGCCTCGTCCTCCTCGGAGCCACGAGTGCCTGCACCCAAGCTGAGGATTTCAAGGGTTCAAAACCCTCCGATCAGGACTCGGGCAACAGCAATACTGCCCCCGCGACGCTCGCTCCTCCTCCGATGGATGCCGGGACTACAGGCACGCCAGCCTCGCCCGCGCCCACGAACGGAAACCCCTTCCGTCTCATCGCCGCGCGCAACGCCTTCGGGATCAAGGATCCTCCTCTTCCCCCGGAGCCCGTCGTGGAGACCCCGCCGCCCCCTCCCCCGACTCCGTCCAACGTGACCCTGACGGGCTTCTCCCTCTGGCAGGGACGCAAGAAGGTCTACCTCCAGATCAGCGCGCCGGGAAGCAAGGCCCCGTCCTATCATGACATGGAAGAAGGCGACGTGCAGGACGACATCGAGATCCTGACCATCGACGAGAAGAACGAGACAGCGAAGATCCGCAACGCCGGCCAGGAATTTACGCTCAACTTCAAGGAGAACGGCGCGAAGCCGTCCGGCGCCCCTGCTGCGACCCCTCAACCCGGGGCCCCGGGAACAATCCCCGCTCCCGTGACCACGGGTGTGGTGAACGCCACGCGTGGAGGCGCGGGTCCGACCGTCATCGGCCGGGGCGGACTTACCGAGTCCGCAGGTCCCGCCGGCAACATGGCTGTTCCCGCAATGGTGGGCGCCGGTGGCGGAGACGGTGGTGGCATGGCCGCACCGGCATCCGGCGGCATTTACCCCACGCTTCCTTCCCGCCGCCAACGAACCGATGGCGGCGGAACCCAGACTCCCTCGTCGGCCCCGATCGTCCAACCGGGTCAGGAACGCGTCATCAACGGTCGCGTCATTCCCCCACCGCCCCCGTTGCCCGTGTTCGATGCGCCGGCGGGCGAGTAGTCGCTGGCATCGCCACGCGATTGGGCTGCGACCCCATTCCTTTTCGAGGGCGGGGTTGACCCTGCCCCGGGTCGTTCCTACCGTCGCGGCCCGTAACTATGCACGTCCTTGTCTGCGATCCCATCTCTCCGCGCGGCATCGAGTTCTTCAAGGCTCGCCCCGAATTCAGGGTCACGGTCCTGCCCAAGCGGCTTCCGGAAAGCGAACTCATTCCCCTCATGGCGGATGTGGAAGCCATGGTGGTCCGGTCCGAGACCAAGGTAACCCGGGCGCTCATGGAAGCGGCACCCCTGCTGAAGGTCGTGGGTCGCGCCGGCGTGGGTATCGACAACGTGGACGTCGAAGCCGCCACCCAACGCGGCGTGGTGGTCATGAACACCCCTGGCGGCAACACGATCACCACCGCGGAACTGACTTTCTTCATGCTCGGCGCGCTTGCGCGCAAGATCCCCGCCGCCCACGGATCCATGACCTGTGGGAAATGGGACCGGAAGCTTTATCAGGGCACCGAACTCTTCGGAAAGACGCTGGGCGTCCTGGGCGCTGGCCGTATCGGCACCGAAGTCGCCAAACGGGCCCTCGCCTTCGGAATGCGGGTCGTTGCCTACGACCCGTTCCTGACGGATGCCCGCGCCCGCGCCCTCGGCATCGAAGCCGTCTCCGACCCGGATGGCGTCTACCGCGAGGCCGATTTCATCACCGTCCACATGCCGGTCACCGCCGAAACCCGCGGCATGCTGAACTCGGATGCCTTCGCCCGCATGAAGCCCGGCGTTCGCATCGTCAATTGTGCCCGCGGCGAGATCATCAATGAAGCCGACCTCGTCACGGCGTTGCAGAACAACCGGGTAGGAAGCGCGGCCCTGGACGTCTTCGTGGTCGAACCCCTCGCGGCAGACCATCCGTTCCGGACCCTGCCCAACGTCGTCCTCACGCCGCATCTCGGAGCCTCCACCGAGGAAGCCCAGGAAAAGTGCGGCCTTGAAGTCGCCGAGATCATCAGCGCCTTCCTGCTGACCGGCGAGGTTCGCAACGCCGTCAACCTGCCCGGCGTCGATGCCAAGACGTTTGAACTCGTCAAACCCTACCTCACCCTCGGCGAGAAACTCGGCTCGCTCCTCGGCCAGTTGATCACGACCCCGGTCGACCGCGTCCACATCACCTTTGGCGGGCGTGCCCGCGAACTACCCCAGACAGACCCCATCACCCGGGCCGTCCTCCGTGGATACCTGCGCCACAGCGCGGTGGCCGACATCAACAACATCAACGTGCGCAGCGCCGCTGCGTCGCTGGGACTCGCGGTGGAAGAGAAGCGTTCGGACGAAGCCGTCACCTTCAACGAATGGCTGCACGTCCAACTCTTCAACGGGTCCGAGAAGGTCCTCTCTGCCGGCGGCACCTTCTTCGGTTCCCCGAACAATCCTCGCATCGTCCGTCTTTACTCCACCCCGGTGGAGATCCCCATCACCGGGACGCTGCTCCTCCTCAACAACGAGGACCGACCCGGAATCGTCGGCAAGCTCGGGACGGTCCTGGCCCGGCATCAGGTCAACATCGCCAGCATGAGCCTTGGGCGCGAAACCATCGGTGGAAAGGCCCTCACGGCCCTCGAACTCGATAGCACCCCGTCCAAGGCGTGCCTCGACGAACTCGCCGCGGATCCGGCCATTTCAAACATCAAGGTCGTCGTCCTTTGACCCCGGCCTCCAACAACGCGCACCCGCAGCGGGTGCTTCTGGGGCTGGAATGCGGAGGAACGCGAACGGTCGCCATCGCCGCTTCCGAGGATTTCACCCTCCTCCAGCGGATCGAGGCGGGCCCTTGCAACCTCCGCCTCGTGTCGGATGACGAGCTGCAGCAACGCTTCTCGGAGATTGCCACACAGACACCCGGAGTGGTGGCGGTGGGTGTTGGCATGGCCGGCGTCCGCGATGCCCAGGACATCGCACGCGTCCGGAACATCCTCGCCAGGGTGTGGCCGGATTGCCCCACCGAGGTCGACCACGACCTGGAATCCGCCCTGTCCGCCGCCAACCTGACCGACGATGCCCCCACGCACGCCAAGGTCATCCTACTCAGCGGCACCGGATCCTGCTGTTACGGACGCGATCCCGGTGGCTGCACCGCCAAGGTCGGTGGCTGGGGACACCAACTGGGCGATCGCGGCAGCGCCTACGACATCGTCCATCGGGCCTTGCGGGCCGCCGCCCATCACCTGGATCACACCAGCCAGTGGTGCGATTTCGGACGGCGCGCCCTCACCGCGACCCTCCTGAACGCCCCCAACGACCTCATCGCGTGGATGCAGGGGGCCTCCAAGTCCGAAGTGGCCGCGCTTGCATCCCACGTCTTCGCCGCTGCCGAGTCCGGGGACCGCGTGGCGAAGGCCGTGCTTGCCGACACGGAAGCCGCCCTCGCCGACGACGCCCTGGCCTGCGCTCGGAAGCTCGGTCGCAACCCCACGGATTTCGTCTTTGCCGGCAGCGTGGTCCTCAAGCAGCAGGCCTTTGCGCGTCGCATCGCCAACCGCATCCGGAAGGCACGTCCCGGATCCCGTGTTCATCCGTTGGCCAGGGAATCCGCGTGGGGAGCCGTCGTCATGGCCCAACGGGCCCTCCGCAGTAGTGCGACCATTCCCGCTTCCGGCTCCCGCCCCGCACTGGCAACGCCCTCCCGAGCGTCGTTTGCCATTCCAGCTTCGCGGGAAATGTCCCCGACGGAACGTCGGAATCCAGCAAGCGCCCGTCTCGACCGCATGCCGGTGAACGCGGCCATCGATCTCATGCTGGCAGAGGACGAACGCCTCCCCGCGATCCTCCGATCCCATCGTCCGGCGTTGGCCCGACTGATCCGGGAGGTCACAAAGTCCCTCGGCTCCGGCGGCCGTCTCTTCTACGCCGGAGCCGGCACCAGCGGACGACTCGGCGTCCTCGATTCCAGCGAGTGCCCGCCGACCTTCCGCACGCCTCCGGAATGGGTGCAGGGAATCATGGCTGGTGGTTTCCGAGCCCTCCACTCCGCGGTGGAAGGGGCCGAAGACGACGCAGCCGCCGGAGCCGCGGCTATCGACAACCGCGGCATCACCGAACGGGACGTCCTCATCGGCATTGCCGCCAGCGGTCGCACACCCTTTGTCTGGGGAGCCCTGCACGCGGCGCGGGCCCGTGGCGCCTTCACCGCCCTGCTCTGCTTCAATCCGCACCTTGCCCGACTCAAGGGTGGTCCACCCGACCTGCTTCTGGCGATCGACACCGGTCCGGAGATCCTCACCGGCTCCACCCGACTCAAGGCGGGTACCGCCACCAAACTGGTCCTGAACATCGTCACCACCCTTTCGATGGTCCGGCTAGGGAAGGTCGTGGGAAACCTCATGGTCGACCTGAACCCTTCCAACGTGAAGTTGCGCGACCGGGCCGTCCGGATCGTCTGCGAACTGACCGGAGCGGACCAATCTGCCGCCCAGGCCGCGCTCGAAGCGAACGGCTGGGTACTCAAGCCCGCCATCGCCAGCCTCGGCCGAAAGTCCTGAACATGCCAGCCATCGAGGTCCAGGGGTTGTCGAAATCGTTTCGGACCTACAAGAAGGAGCCCGGCCTGAGCGGCGCCTTCCGCGGGCTCTTCAGCCGCAAGTACGAGTCCGTCCACGCGGTGAAGGACGTCGGATTCACCATCGAGGAGGGTGAGTTCGTCGGGTTCCTCGGCCCGAACGGCGCCGGGAAGACCACCACCCTGAAGATGCTTTCCGGACTCCTGCATCCCACGGCCGGATCTGCCCGCGTGCTCGGGTGCGTCCCGTGGGAACGCCGCGACGAATACCGTCGCCAGTTCGCGCTGTTGCTCGGACAGAAGAACCAGCTCTGGTGGGACCTTCCGGCGTACGACTCCCTCGAACTCAACGCACGGATTTACGGACTCACCCAGGAACAGTTCCGGAAGACCGTCGATGAGCTGTCCGCCATGCTGTCGGTCGGCGACAAGCTCTCAACCGCAGTCCGCGAACTCTCGCTCGGCGAACGGATGAAGTGCGAGCTCATCGCCGCGCTGCTCCACCAACCCAAGGTCCTCTTCCTCGACGAACCCACCATCGGCCTCGACGTCGTCTCGCAGCGCGTCGTCCGCGACTTCCTCCGCGAGCACAACCGCACCCGCCGCACGACCATCGTCCTGACGAGCCACTACATGGCGGACATCCAGGAACTGTGCGAACGCGTGATCATCATCGATCACGGCAGCCTGTTCTTCGACGGGCGCCTCGCCGATGTCCTGGACCGCTTCGCCGACTTCAAGCTCGTCACGGTTTCCTTCCTTCCCGCGGCCGCACCGGCGGACGCCTCACGCTATGGAGAAGTCGTGGAATCCAGCCCGGGCACCCTCCGCCTGAAGGTGAAGCGCGACCGCGTGATCCCAGCCTGCAAGGCCCTCCTCGACGAACTGCCCATCCTCGACATCGACATCCAGGAGGTCCCCATCGAAGACATCATCCGACAGTTGTTCCAAAGGACCTGAGCCCCGCCCCTCTGCAGGGCGGTCGAGGTCACCCGGCACCCCAAAACCGCCACGTGAGGGCACGTGGCCTTCACTGAAGGCCGGGTGTCCCCACCCGGCGGAACGAGCCAGTTTCAAATTCCCGGATCCACCTTCCAATCCGGCGCCACGTGAGGGCACGTGGCCTTCACTGAAGGCCGGGTGCCCCCACCCGGCGCTCCCTCAAACCAAAGAGAAACTTGCCTCCACCGGACGGCATCCGAACTTACCCGCCCATGACGGAGTCTTCCGCCGAAGCGACCGCCACCATTCCCGCACGCTCCGAGCGGCAGGCCATGGACTGGAGTCTCGTCCTCGCCAGCCAGGCCATCGAGGTCTCCTTGCAGCAACTCCCCGGAAGCCGTCGGTGGCAACTCATCGTCGCCGAGTCGGACCTTGAACGGGCGCGCCACGTCCTCCGCCAGTTCCTCCGTGAGAATCAGGGATGGGAATGGCGGGTTCAGGTTCCCGGTTCCACGGTCAACCTCCACTGGGCCGCGCTGGTCTGGGTCTTCATCATCGCCCTTCTCCACGCGGGCGGCGGGCCCGGCATGCGGCGCGCCCTCTTCCAGACCGAAGCCGTCCGCCAGGGCGAATGGTGGCGCACCTTCACCGCCACATGGCTGCACGCGGATGCCGGTCACCTCGCGATGAATGCCGTCCTCGGCGGCCCGGTTCTCGGCCTCGCCATGGGGCGTTACGGAGCCGGCATTGCCGCCGCGGGAACCCTCGCTGCGGGAGCCGCGGCCAACGAGGTTGCGTTCCTCATCCGCGGCCACGAATACACCGGACTCGGCGCATCGGGTGTTGTCATGGCGGGTGTTGGAATGCTCGCTGCGAATCTCGTCGGGCTCTGGCGCCACGGATGGCGGGCTACCCGATGGGTCGCCCCCACCTTCATGGCGGCCGCCGTCCTCTTCCTTCAGATCGGGACCAGCCCGCAGGGCGACATCCTCGTCCACGCGCTGGGATTCCTTCTCGGGTTTCCCTTTGGCGTCCTTGCCGCCCTCTGGCCCGAGCGCCGGCTTCCTGTCCTGAACCGAGCCGGCTGGGTCGCCTCAGCGCTGATGATCCTGGTGCCGTGGGGGCGTTACCTCGCGCTCTGAGCCGGTGCGGCCGACTCCGGCTTCACCACGCGCAACCGGAACCACACCTCTTCCGGCGTGAACCACGTCGCGAAGAAGCGTTCGTACATCACGGGCTCCAGGTTGATGATCGCCCCCAGCCATCGCAGCACCGGGAAGTTCGACACGTGAAACCGCTTCTCCTCCACCCGGAACCGCGCCGGTGAGTTGTAGTTCGTCCGGTGTCCCAGCTTCCACTTCTCGTAGAACCGCAACGTGCGCCCCGTCACGTCCTCGTAGTTGTCGAAGGACCGGATCCCGAAAGGCGTCCGGTGGTCCGGTTCGGAAAAATACTTCGTGCTGAGGAAGAATGGCACCCGCACCACCACGAGCGCGCCTGGCTTGGATACACGCCAGATCTCGGTGATCACCGCGTTGAAGTTCGGCAGGTGCTCGAGGATGTGGCTCGCGAGAACCTCATCGAAGTGCGATTCCGGAAACGGCCACGGATACCTGGTCAAGTCCGTCAGCGTGTTTCCGCCGTAGTCGATCATGTCGAGGTTGACCCAGCCCGGACGGATATCCAGGCCGCATCCAATGTTGAGGCGGCGTTCACCACCGGCGTTGCGGGCGTCGGTCATTCCCCACAGCCTGCGACAAGCCCGCCACCAAACCAAGCCGGGAACCAATCTCCTCAACGACGACGCAGCAGCAGTGCGCAGTTCCAGGCGAGGAACTCGCGCAATCCCGGCAAACGCATCAACAGCCCGAACTCCGTGTAATACCGGGGCGCCATCGCTTCCACCTCCAACCGCGCATCGTTCCGGATCCAGCCCAGTGTCCGCCCGATATGGGTGATGAACAGGTTCTTTCCCGGATGATGGAAGCGCTTCGCAGCAACCAGGTCGAACACGGCCGGTCCCAGCCGCGGCCCCAGATAGTGCAACGGTGAAAACTCGTGCCCACCCCACGGCGACAACCAGTTGGTCCAGCTCAGGTACAGGCGTCCTCCCGGATTCAGCAGGCCTTCCGCCCGCTTCAGGAACTGCCGGGGCTCCGCCAGGTGCTCCATCACGTTCGAACAGATGACCAGATCGTACCGCCCCAGCCCATCCAGGGTGTCCCGGTCGAGATTCACGGACAGGAACGGAGCCTCCCGATGCTCCGGCAGCAGGTAATTGGTCTCATCCGCGAACACCACCTCGCACCCCAGCTTGCGCAATTCCCCGCCGAAGACCCCATGGCCGCACCCCAGGTCCAGCACCCGGACTCCCGCCCCCAGCCTGACCCCGCGTGCCTGCAGCCATCGGATCGCGTCCGTCGCCTGCATGGCATAGAACACCGGGTCATCCCGGTGCTTCGCAAACCGCCACAGCAATTGCGGAAGTATCATCGCCGGCCGCGGAGTAAACGTGCACCCCGCCCGCCTGTCACGTCCCACGTGAAGCTGAAACCGAAAGGTCTACACTCCAGCGTAGCAGCCGACGTCCGGAGGCTGTGGTAGGAGAGTTCAAAGTTTGAAGATTCAAGTTGGAAGCCCTCCACCACTGCCTCGTCACCTCGTCAGCTACCTCCCAATCGTAGCAGTCGACGTCAGGAGGCTGTGGTAGAGGAGTTCGAAGTTTGAAGATTCAAGTTGGAAGCCCTCCACCACTGCCTCGTTACCTCGTCAGCTACCTCCCAATCGTAGCAGTCGACGTCAGGAGGCTGTGGTAGAGGAGTTCGAAGTTTGAAGATTCAAGTTGGAAGCCCTCCACCACTGCCTCGTCACCTCGTCAGCTACCTCCCAATCGTAGCAGTCGACGTCAGGAGGCTGTGGTAGGGGAGTTCGAAGATTGAAGATTCAAGCCCACCCCGCACTGGCGCACGCGCCCAACGCAGGACACTGTCCTGCCGCGCATGATCGAACTGGTCGACGTGGTCAAACACTTCGGGGATGTCCGGGCCGTGGACGGAATCTCCCTGACCGTGCCCAAGGGGCAGTTCTTCTGTGTCCTCGGTCCCAATGCCGCCGGCAAGACCACGACCATCAAGATCCTGGTGGGTCTGATGCGTCCGAACCAAGGACTCGCCCGGGTCGCCGGATTCGATGTCCAGCAACAGCCTCTCGAAGCCCGTCGCCGCCTCGCCTACGTCCCCGACTTCCCCTTCCTTTACGACAAGCTGACCCCCTGGGAATTCCTCCGGTTCACCGGGCAGCTCTTCCTGATGGACGACGACCACATCCGGCGGGCCGCGGCGGATCTCATCCCGCGTTTCCAGCTCGAGGAATGGCTCCACAAGCCGATCGAGTCCCTCTCCCACGGCACCCGCCAGCGCGTCGCCATCACCTCCGCCCTCCTTCACGATCCCGAGGTTTTCGTCATCGATGAGCCCATGGTCGGCCTTGACCCCCACCATGCCCGCGTGGTCAAGGACACCCTGCGCGAACGCGCCCAGCGCGGCATGACCGTCTTCCTGTCCACCCACCAGACCAGCGTTGCCGAGGAGATGGCCGACCGTGTCGGCATCATCCATCGCGGCCGACTTGTGGCGGTGGGCACCCCTGCCGAACTGCATGCAAAGGCAGGAACCGACGGTGCCCTCGAACGCGCCTTCCTCTCCATCACCGAAGGCGAACGTCAGCAACCTGCCCCCGTTGCATGAGCCGGTTTCCCTCGCCCCTCGCCCTGTTGATCCGGGTCAACGCCCTCAGTTCGTGGCGACGCCTCCTCGCCCTCCGCCACGAATCCCGACTCCTCGTCGGCGTCATCGCCGCCTTCCTGTCGGGATATCTCGTCCTCTCCTTCCTGCTGTTCGACCTCGGGCTCCGGTTCATTGGACGCTTCCCCGGACTGGGCTCCCTGCTGGTGGAGCGGCTGCTCTTCCTGCTCTTCGCCTTCCTCTTCATCCTCCTGCTGCTCTCCAACCTCGTCATCGCGTACACGAACCTCTTCCGGAATCGTGAGACCGCGTTCCTGCTGACCTCTCCCGTCCCGGTGGAATCCGTCGTCCGCTGGAAACTCATCGAGAGCAGCCTCCTTGCTTCGTGGGCCTTCCTCTTTCTCATCGCACCCCTGCTGGCCGCGTACGGACTTTCGAACAACGTCGCGTGGCACTTCTACCCCGTCACCTTCGTCTTCGTCGGAATCTTCCTCGTGATCCCGGGTGTCGCTGGAGCCGCCGGTGCGGTCACGCTGGCCCGGCATCTCGACCGGAAGGCATTCCAACTGACGGCGCTCTGTGCCGTCGTGGGTTTCATCCTCCTGGTTGCCTGGCGCTTTCGCCCCGAGCCCGTCGCCGATGAACAGCTCGAAGCCCGGATCCAGGCGGTGATCGATCGCCTCCTGATCAACACCCGATTCGCCCAATCGCCGGTGCTCCCCAGTTACTGGCTCAGTGCCGCGGTCCAGAACTGGGCCGAAGGCGCCCTTCCGGTGGCCGGCTTCTTTGCGCTCGTCCTCCTCAGCAACGCGCTCCTGCTCTCGCGTCTGGCATCCCTCTTCCTCGGCCGCCCCTTCTATTCCGCCGCCTCCTCGGTCCAAAGCCGCAGCAGCGTGTTTGCCGAATGGGCATGGTTCCGCCGACTCGAGGAGCGGCGACGCTCGATGGCCCTGCTCCTCCGCGATTCATTCCTCGCCGAATCCTCGCCGTCGGAAGGTTCCCAGCCGCCGCAACCGTTGGCGCGCTGGACCCCGACCGACCATCTGGATCGACTCCTCCAGGCGTTGCGCCTACCGCCGGATGCCCGCGCCATCATCGCCAAAGACGTCCGCGTGTTCTGGCGCGACACCACCCAATGGGGTCAGTCCGTCCTGCTCTTCGGGTTGCTGACCGTCTACATCATCAACCTCCGCCATTTCACCCGTCAGTTGGACTCCCAGTTCTGGATCAGCCTCGTGTCGTTCCTGAATCTCGGGGCCTGCGCCCTCAACGTGGCCACCATCACGACGCGTTTCGTCTTCCCCCAGTTCTCCCTCGAAGGCCGACGTGTCTGGCTGGTTGGCCTTGCCCCGCTGGGCCTCGCCCGGGCCGTCCGCATCAAGTTCTGGCTGGCCACCCTGACCGCCCTCGTCCTGACCGTCTCCCTCACCGTCCTCTCCGGAAACCTCCTCCGCCTCGAATGGCCGCGGATCGTGTTCTTCGCCGGTGCCACCACACTGATGACCTTTACCTTGAACGGCATCGCCGTTGGCCTTGGCGTCCTCTATCCGAACTTCCGCGAAACCAATCCCTCCAAGATCGTCTCCGGCTTCGGCGGCACCTTCTGCCTCGTCCTGAGCTTCCTCTACATCCTCACGTCCGTCGTCGTCCTCGGCGTCGGTTCACCGTGGGGATGGCGCGACAACGAATCGCACCCCGGACGGGCCGTGGCCGCGTGGGCCGTCTTCGTCCTCTTCAGCGCGCTTGCCGGCGCCGTCCCCCTGCGCATGGGACTCCGGAAGGCCGCCACGACCGAACTCTGAACCCGAGAAATGGATTCGGGGCGGTGATGTCCCCATCGCCCCATCCCAAAGCGCTTCCCCACGGCGACGAGGACATCGCCTCTCCGTCCCAGGGCCGGGGCGGCGACGTCCTCGTCGCCCCGCCAACCTCAACCAAGCCCGATCGCCGACGCCACCGCTTCCCGGGTCGCATCCGTGACGATCGGCTCGAAGCCGGCCACACGGATCGCCGTGTCCGGATCCTTCAGCCCGTGACCCGTCATCGTCGCCGTCACCAGGCTACCCTCGGGAATTTCCCCAGCGCGCACCGCCTGGATCAAGCCCGCCAACGGAGCCGCACACGCCGGTTCCACCATCAATCCCTCGGTCCGGGCCAGCAGTTTGTACGCATGGAGGATCTCCTCGTCCGTCACGGACCGGATCGCTCCTCCGGATTCTGACGCCGCCGTCAACGCACCCTGCCACGAGGCCGGGTTTCCGATGCGGATCGCCGTGGCCACCGTCTCGGGATGTTCCACCGGATGCCCGAGCACGATCGGAGCCGCGCCGGCGGCCTGCCAACCCATCATCCGCGGGCGGGTGTCCGCCTTCCCGGCATTCAGATATTCACTGAACCCACGCCAGTAGGCCGTGATGTTCCCCGCGTTGCCGACCGGCAGGAAATGGAAGTCCGGCGCATCACCCAGCGCATCGCAGATCTCGAAGGCCGCCGTCTTCTGACCCTCGATCCGCACCGGGTTGATGGAATTCACCACCTCGATCAACCCCGTCTCGCCCAACTCGCGCACGATCCGCAAGGCATCGTCGAAATTGCCGCGGATGGACACCGTCGTCGCCCCGTACATCAGCGCCTGAGCCAGCTTGCCCAACGCGATCTTACCCTCCGGCAGCAAGACGACGCACTTCAACCCGGCACGGGCCGCATACGCCGCGGCCGAGGCCGATGTGTTCCCCGTCGAGGCACACACCACCGCCTTCGCTCCACGCTCCAGGGCCTTCGTGATGGCCATGGTCATTCCCCGGTCCTTGAACGAGCAGGTCGGGTTCAGGGCCTCGTACTTCAGGTACAATTCAAACCGCCCGCCAATGGCGCGGACAAATCCGGGCGCCGGCACCAACGGCGTGTTGCCTTCCAGCAGCGTCACCACCGGCGTCGTCGCCGTGACAGGAAGGAAATCGGCGTAGCGCCGGATCACTCCGGGCCACGGATAGGCAGGTTTCGGAACCAGGTTCATCGTCTCAATGGATGTTCCACCCCGGAGGATCTCCCGAATTGGAACGGCCGGAGGCTGGGAAACCCGGGCCCGGAGGACAAGCCTTGAGTCGCCCCCCATGGTCCTCAAGCCCGTCGCTGCCACCCATCGCTCCGGAAACAACCCTGATGTGCAACCGGACGTCGCATATGCGACGTCCGGATGCAAAAGCCGCACCTTCCGCAAACGTCGGACCCAGCCATGAGGTCGACGGCGACCATTCCCGCGCGCAACAGCCCTCCAAATACTCCAACCATGGGATGGCACCCTCTGCTGAAACCGTGGCAGGATATTCAAACTCCCCGGAAGTATCTGGATTCTGCCTGGCCTCGTCGGCTTGTTGCCACCGCCTGGAAGGTCCATGCCCATCCGGGGATACCAGAAAGGTAAATCCGCATGAAGCAGTCCAAATCCCAATCCAAGCTTCGCCGTTGGCTCCCCGTCGCCGGCCTCTGCCTGGGTTCTTGCAGCGCGTTCGCCCAAGCCACCGTTCCGGCCGCCCCCGAGGCCGGCGGCGTACAACCCGTCTCCGACACCGTGTTCCTGAACACGCAGGACGGCAACAGCATCAACAACGGATCCACCGAAAGCCTCGGCATCGGCATCGCCCGAAACGGGAATGTCATCGTCGGTTGGGAAGACGACGGAGCCGATCTCAACGACCTGCAGTCCACCTGGACCCTGCTCGACGGCACCAGCCAGCCCCTCACGCCGCTGACGGACATCACCACGATCGATCCCCTCTTCGCGGGCCTCACCGTCAACTCCCGCTTCCTCTCCTATTTCCGGGCCGACAAGAGCCCCACCCCCGCCCGCACCAGCTGGGGTCCCAAGATCAAGGCCAACCCGTTCGGGGACGGAATCGGCATGGGCGCCACCTCCTTTGAACTCGCCCGTGAGGTCGTCGCCTTTGCCCCGATTGAAAATGACGCCATCGGCGAGAACGCCGGCGACTATCCCACCGTCCAGCTGCTCGACAACACCGGCGCGCCCATCGGGATCGTCGCCGGCCTGACCGATGCCGAGGCCGAACGCGCCGGCAACGTCCGCATCGGCGACTGGGGCTACCTCTCCACCGGCAACATCGTCGTGGTCGGCGAAAGCCGGCAGAACAACGACCTCGTCGACGTCTTCGGTGGTGCCGCCGCAGCCCAGCATGTCGTCGCACGGATCGTGAAACCCAACGGCGACGAGGTGAAGGCCACCCAACTCGTCAGCGCCGACAAGACCCAGGCGAACATGTGGCATGGATTCGGATCCACGAAGAACGGCTTCGGCATCCGCTTCGCCGGAGCGGACGGACGCGCCAAGGTCCGGTTGTTCGACAACACCGGCACGCCCACCGTCTCCACCAACATCGATCTCGGCACGCTCGTCGGAAACACGGTGGCAGCCACCGGCGGTCGCGGTGACGGCGTCGGTTTCGCCGGCAACGGCAACGATGCCTACGCCGTCCTCGGCATCGGCAACAGCGCCGAAGGCCTTCCCACGGTCCTCGTCACCGTCCTGAACGCCAACGGCACCGTCCGCTGGAGCCGCTCCGTGGCCGACGATCTTACCCTCGGCGGTGGCGGCCGTGGGGATGTCGCCATCGACCCACTGGGTCGTGTCGCGGTCGCCTTCGATGACGTCGTTGCCACCGGTGGTTTCGCCCGGGGCATTGTCGCCCGCGTGTTCGACAACAAGGGCACGCCCCTCGGAAGCAGCTTTTACGTCAGCGAACGCGAGATGCCGAGCGATACACTCCTCGAATCCCGCCACCCGCGCATCGCGTTCCGCAACGACACCGTGGCCATCACCTGGCAGAGCAAGAACGCCGATGTTCCCGACGTCCGCACCGTCGCGGTCCGCCAGTTCGTGATCCCCGTCAAGCCCGGTAGCATCGAGGCCGCCGGCCTGACCCGCATCGTGCCTGATCGGCCCGTCATCAACCAGGGGCTCGACGCCCTCGGCAACTGGGAGCCCAACGCCTCCGTGCTCGGTACCAGTACGTTCCTGATCGAAGGCAACGCCTTCGCCGACGGCACCGCCGACATGCAGCGTTATGTCGTCGCCCTCCAACCCGCCGCCGGCGGTGCGGCCAAACTCGGTGAAGCCTTCCATGCCGACAATGGCTCGCCCTTCCTCGCACAGGTCAACGCCTCCCGCCAGAACGGCAACCCCGGCCGCGTCGGCGGCGATACCCGCCCCGGTGCTGTGAACTTCGTCGCCGGCGGCGAAGCCTCCCCGCACTTCTTCGAAGCCCTCAATTCCGGCAATCGCTGGAACACCGGCTACAGACGGCAGACCGAAAGCGGCGCCGAGAGCCGTTATGCCACCGTCCAGCCGTTCTCCCTGAACACCACCACCCTCGTCCAGACCCCTCTCGCCGACGCCCTCGACGCCGCCCACGGCCGTCGCACCTCCGGCGTGGTGGCCTCGGACCAGAACACCCGCTTCGGCGGTGACATCGTCGGCCTCGACAACGGCAACTTCGCCGTTGTCGTCGAAGACCGTTCCCGACTGTTCCGCGCCGACGGCAACTGTGCCGTGGCGACGGTCATCAAGCCCGACGGCACGATCGTGAAGGAAACCTTCAAGGTCGCCGACGGTGACTTCTGGTCCAACGTCGCCGCCTTCAAGGGTGGGTTTGCCGCGCGCGTCGCAGGCATCCTCTACTTCTATGACAACGCCGGTAACGCCCTCGGTTCCGTCGATCAGGCCACGTCGGGCGAAGGCTTCGACCGCGGCCGTGGCGACGGCACACGCATCGCCGGCCACATCAACCAACCGTACGTGTTCGTGGCGGGCAAGGTGAACACCGGACCTTTCGTCCGCGTGGCCGCCTTCGACGCCCGCACCCTCACCTACGTGGCCGCCGCCGAGGCGTCCGAGGGTGGATTCCGCGGGGACTTCGACCGCGCCAATGTCGCGGCCGATGCCCTCGGCCGCGTGGTGGTCAGCTGGGTTGCCCGCCCGGACGGTTACGAACAGCAGCAGGTGGCGGCCCGTGTGCTGGCCCTCGAAGGCACCACGATCCGCGCGCTCACCCCGAGCTTCCTGCCGTTCATCAACCAGGCGCCGCTCGGTGGCATCCGCACCTTCCAGATGAGCGTCGCCATGACCACCAAGCAGATCCTGGTGGCCGCCAAGGGTGAGATCAATCTGGAGAACAAGCCCGAACTCGGTGTCACGTCACCGCGCGAGCTCAACTTCTACACCGTCATCTCCCACCCCGCGCCGGCCGATGATCCGACTCCGTCCGCGTTCCCCTCCACGCCGATCACGGTCAGCACCGCCAAGTCCGCCAACGGCGTGACCCTCACCTGGGCCGGCGGCAACGCACCGTTCAAGGTCCAGAAACGTTCCACGGCCACCACCGGAACCTGGGTCGACGTCAGCACCACCTCCAACCGCAGCGTTGAGGTGCCCGCGGACGGTGACGCCGGCTTCTTCCGCGTTATCGGCCAATAAGAGGGTCTATAAACTCACAAGCGCAGGGGCGGCCGGCTTACCCGGCCGCCCCTTTTTGCGTCCCTTCCCATTCCCTGCGGCCACGCCTCCGACTCGGCGCACTCGCCACTGCCCCCCAGAGGTACGAGGTGGCGACCTCCTCGTCACCGTTCCATCGCCATTCCCAAGGCGAGAATAAAGTTGAGTTTCATTCATGCACCAAATAACAGGGGCGAATGAGAATCCCCCTGGCAATCCTAGGCAGCATCATTCTCGGAGCAGCCCAAGCCCAAGCCCAAGAGGTCACCGAAACCAACCGACCGCTGGGGACATTGCTCACCCAAGCGCTACCAAACCTACAATACCGGTCAGAGGATCTCGTGGAGCTACCCGACGGTGATTTGGTGCTGCTGGCCAATTCACCCTTATCAGCGGTGGTTCGGTTGAAGCCGGATGGGAGTCAGCGCTGGGGGAAATCGTTTCTGGAGCACCTGACGGCCATGACGCCACTTGCCGATGGCAGTTTGTTGGTGGTGGGTTCAGGAGAATCCAATACAGGTACCGATTTCGTTACCACGATGATCTGGCTGGATGCCGCCGGCCAGGAAACACGCCGAAAGACGGTGGGTGGCGGCGTGCTTTCCAACATTCCCAACATGTGCAACTGCGATTCCGCCAGTGCGGTGGTCCCCACGGCCGATGAAGGCTACCTGCTGATCGGCTTCAGCACTCTCAAGCCAGGAGGTCCCAAGCAAGGAAACAGCTATGGCAACCTGGATGGCTGGATCATCAAGGTCGATCGTGAGGGGAATCGGCTGTGGGATCGGAGTTTTGGCGGTAGTGACTATGACATTCTGCTTCGGGGCGCTCAGTTGCCCGACCAAGGCTTCATTCTGGCGGGATTCTCAGCTTCACCGGCGGACGGCTCCCGGACCGTGGGATCCCCCGACAGAGTGGGTACGTTCTGGCTCATCCGTATCGACGCCGATGGCAATCAACTTTGGGAACGCAGCTATCATGCATCCGTGGGAAATGAGGCCTTGCAGGAGTTTCTCGTGGCTCGGAACGGGGACTTTGTGTTGTCGGGGGTAAACCGCCATATCGTCCGGACCAAGTCCGATGGAACGGTCCTATGGAAGCGTCAGTATGCGGGATTGGATCAATCCTTGCTCCGGGAGTTGCCGGACGGCCGCATGCTGCACGCCTCGGCAATGGAACTATACCGTGGCAATGAGTGGATTCGGACCACGACGGTCATTCGTTGCCTCTCTGCGGGTGGCGAGATCCTTTGGGAGAAGTCCATGCCGCAAACCGGCGGCAGCGGCATGGAGGTAGCGGCACTCATGGCGAGCGACAGAAGCTATTGGGTGGCTGCTCGTGGCCTCGAAAGCCTGGTGTTGCGCAAGTTTGCCGCCGAGGATGTCGCCACACAGGGGAACGGTCTGACACTGCAGCAGTTGCCCGAGTTCCGTTCCAGTCAACCAAACGGCTATTTCTCGGTGAACGGGCCCTCCTCAACACGATTCGTCTGGGAAGGATCATCCGACTTGTCCGCCTGGCTTCCGCTCTCGACCAACCTGCTGACGACCCAGGACGTCAAGTTTTCGGGTGGATCTCAAGGTTCTCCGGGCCACCAGTTCTTCCGCGCCCGTCAGATTCCTTGATCAAGTCAACAGCGTGGCCTTTGGAAAGACGGTTACAGGGGTGAGCCCCGTAGAATCCGTCAGCACCCACGACTATAACCCTGAAAAGGCAGTTGGAACCACGAATCGCCCGAATCACACGAATAGACAGGGACTTGGATCGGGATTGCCGCACCAGGCCCGGAGGGCCGGCAGATGATAGCCCAGCGCGTGAGCGCTGGGTTCAGTCCTCCCATGAAAACCGAGCCCCGGAAGGGGCGACAGAAACCTTCCGCCCAAGAACGCCAGCATCGGCTTGCGTCCCCATCGCTCGACAAACCGAGGAACAAAAATCGGACAGGCTGCAAAGCCCCGAAACCGCCAAGGGCGCCAGCGCCCAACTGGCTTCATCATGGAAGAGCCAGATGGATCACCCGAGCCGGACGATGTGATCCGCAAACTCGGGAGGAACCGTCACCGGCAACCCTTCCCCTTTCCCAGAACCCGCAGGGTGCGAACCGGCAATGCCGGCTCCCCAACCGGACTCTTTTGCCGCAAAAAGAGAAAGGACGCGCAAAAAAGCCAACCTCCCAGCCTCGCTCCCTTTTTGCGTCCCTTTTCGTTCCTTGCGGCAATCCCACTTCCAACTTGAAACTGAAATCTTCCAACTTCCCCCCCTCAGTACTGCCTTGTGGACTCGTTCTCGTGGATCGGCAGTTCGAACTGATCGCTGCTCAGCTCGACTGAAAACCGGGCGTCATCCTCCTTCGCGGCACGCACCACCAGACGCCACTCGGCCACGTCCTTCGGCGCCAGCGACGGAATCTTCTCCGCCGTCAGCACCCGACCCTCCACACCCAGCACGGTGGCCCCGGAGCCCGAGACAAAATCCTGACTGTCGGCCAGCACGCATCGCACCCGGATGTTGGTCCCGGGAGCCGAACCCTGATTCGTCACCCGGATCACATAGCTCACCTGGCCGCCGACTTCGATCGGATCCTCCAGATCGACAATCTCCAGGAGGATGGCGGGCACGCCCCGGATGAAGGTCGAACACGAGGTCTTCGCTTCCGCGGACTTCGCGCCCTGTGCACTCGCGGAAAAGGCGAAGGTTCCCAGGCGATCGGTGGTCAATGTCGCGCACACCTCCTGAAGGCTTCCTGGCCCCAGCGTTTCCACGTCCCACACCACCTCGGAGCCTTCGGCACGCCCACCCGCCGTCGCACCCGAAAGCACGGTTCCCTCGGGAATCGGCATGCGCACCCTCACGCTGGACTCCGGACCGTCCCCGGAATTCCGAACGGTCAGGCACACCCGGATCGGACGCCCGGGAAGCAGCTCGGCCGGAGCGGAGCACTCCACGCCCAGCGCCGGCTTCGGTTCCGGCCCCAGGTCCTCCAGAAAGAAATTTGAGCACGCCTGGGGCGTCACGCAGCGATACCGCTGCCCCAGCGAACTAAACGTGAACGCAAACGCCGGCACCGGCTTCTCCCCCACCCACACCACATCCTTCAGGCACACCGCACGTCCACCACGACGGGTCGACATGAACGGCATGCGCCCGCCCACCGGAATCTCAACCGGAACAATCTCCGCCTTCTCCGCCGCACGGAACAGGTCCTCCATGCGCCCCTTCCATCCCCACTGGCGCAGGACCTCGGCAAAATCGGGCTTGAGCGCCGGATCCCGAAACCGCCACCGCAGGTCCTCCGAGGCCACCAGCGGATCCGCAAAGCGCGTCGACGGATTCCCGAGGAACGTGGCCCGGTGTTCCGCCCGTGCCGTGGCCGACACCAGCGACAGGCCACACGCCACCAACATCGCCATCCATCGCACACCGGTCTTCATACCCCGATCATTCCGGACATTCCCGCCCCCCCGCCAGACGAAAGGTTGCGGAGGCCGGGGCTTGCACCACTGCCTCGTGACCTCGTCATACCCTCCCAATCGTAGCAGACGACGTCAGGAGGCTGTGGAAGGAGTCTCGAGTTATCTCTTTCTGGAAGCTGGATACTCGGAACTGGAAACTTCATCTCAACCACTGCCTCGTGACCTCGTCAGCTACCCTCCAATCGTAGTCAGGAGGCTGGGTCCAACCCCTCTCCCTCCTTTGAACTTCCCACGTTCGCCCCTACCGTGCGCCCCATGCCGCGTGAGTACGTGCTCCAGACCCCTCCGTCGACGGAGGTCCAGCTCCGCATCGATTACGCCGGCGAGCTCAATGAACAGCAGCTCGCCGCCGTCTCCGCACGCCCGGGTCCAGCACTCGTCCTGGCCGGCGCGGGCGCAGGCAAGACGCGCACCCTGATCTACCGCGTCGCGTGGTTGCTGGAACACGGCGTCCGGCCCCAGCGCATCCTTCTCCTCACCTTCACCAACAAGGCCGCGCGCGAAATGATGGATCGCGTCGGCAACCTCCTCTCGGGAGCCCAACCCGAACTCTGGGGCGGCACCTTCCACTCCATCGGGCTCCGCCTCCTCCGCCTCCACGCCGACCGCCTTGGGCATCGGCCCGACTTCACCATCGCCGACCGCGAAGACGTGAAGGACCTGCTCGGAGCCTGCATCGCCGACTCCGGAATCGACGTGAAGGAAACGCGGTTTCCAAAGCCCGAGGTCCTGGCGGAGATCTTCTCGATGCAGCTCAACACCGGGCGTTCCCTCGCCACGGTCATCGCCGAGGAGCACCCCAGCTTCGAACCCATCCTCGAGGAGATCACGGCCATCCGGAAACGGTTCATCGACCGCAAGCGCCGGTCGGGCCTCATGGACTTCGACGACCTCCTCGTGCTGTGGAAGGAACTGATGCAACAGAACGAGGACCTGCGCGCGCATTACCAGCAGCGCTTCGAATGGATCCTCGTCGACGAGTACCAGGACACCAACCACCTCCAGTCCGCCATCATCAACCTCATGGCCGGCACCCACGGCAACGTCATGGTCGTCGGCGACGACTCCCAGAGCATCTATTCGTGGCGCGGCGCGGACTTCACCAACATCCTCGACTTCCCCAAACGCCACCCCGACGCCCAGGTCTTCCGGATCGAGACCAATTACCGCAGCACCCCGGAGATCCTTGCACTCGCCAACGCCTCCATCCGTAACAACACCCGCCAGTTCGACAAGACCCTCCAGGCCGTCCGCCCCACCGGCCCGCGTCCGGCGCTTGTCGCCGCCCTCAGTTCCACCGAACAGGCCGCCTTCGTCGCCCAACGCACCCTCGAACTCCGCGATGAAGGCGTCTCCCTCGACCGCATCTGCATCCTGTACCGATCCCACTTCCACGCGCTCGAACTGCAGATGGAGTTCACCCGCCGGAACATCCCCTTCCTGATCACCAGCGGCATCCGCTTCTTTGAACAGGCCCACATCAAGGACATCGCCGCCCACCTCAAGCTCGTCGCCAACCCCGGCGACGAACTCGCCTTCAAGCGTCTCGTCCGGATGCTTCCCGGCATCGGTGGCAAGGGAGCCGACAAACTCTGGGCGCTCTTCAACGCGCACATGGAACCGCGCATGGCCGACCTCCCCGCCGTCGCGTTGTCGCCAACCCCTTCCGACAACGACGGCGGCGAAGCCACCGCTCCCGACCTGCACGGGCCGCGGGCCTCCGACTTCCTGCCGGCCGTCCTCGGCGCGCTCACCAAGGGCGTGCCCGCCAAGACCACCGCCCACTGGGCTGCCTTCGCTGCCACCGTGGCCCAGCTGTGCAAACCGGAGTTCCGCGACCTGCCCGGCCGCTGCATCCGCCACATCGTCGACAGCGGGTACAAGGACTACATCGAATCGAACTACGAGAATCCCCGCAACCGCCTCGATGAACTCGCGCAACTTGCCGCCTACGCCGAGCAGTTCACCTCGACGGCCGAGTTCCTCAGCCAACTTGCCCTGCAATCCAACCTCGAGGCCGAAGCCAGTGCCGCCACCAACGAGGACGAACGCGTCCGCTTCTCCTCGGTGCATCAGGCCAAGGGACTCGAGTTCCACGCCGTGTTCGTGATCATGCTGTGCGACGGACTCTTTCCCACCCATCGATCCCTCGATCATCCCGACGCCATGGAAGAAGAGCGCCGCCTCTTCTACGTCGCCGTCACCCGCGCCGAGCAGGAACTCTATCTGTGCTATCCCCTGCTCCGCGCCGTGCAGGGCACCGAAGGCCTCCAGCAGGCCAGCCGCTTCATCGGCGAACTGCCCTCCACGCTCCTGGAGGAATGGAACCTCCGATCCGCGTGGAATACGCCGCCCCCCTCCCGACGCGGCGCGTCCGCGGCGGCTCCCCGGCAGAAACGCCCCACCTCCACGGATTCCGATCATCCGGACTACGAATCCGGTGACCCCGATCCCTTCTGAACCTTCCGTGAATCCCCAAGCCTTCCGCATCGGGTCGGTCCATTACCTCAATGCCCTGCCCCTCACCCACGGGCTGGGCAACGACCTCGTCCTGCTCCCGCCTTCGAAGCTCGCCATCGAGATGCATGCCGGGCGACTCGACGCCGCCCTGCTCTCCATCACCGAGGCACTATTCCATCCCGAGCACGAGATCCTCGATGGCGTCGGCATCCTTTCCCGCGGTCCGGTTTACAGCGTCGGGCTAGCCCACCGCCAACCACTCTCCACGATCCGGGAGATCCACCTCGACACCGCCTCCTGCACCTCGGTCAACCTCCTCCGCGTCCTGCTCGATCGATGCGGCTGTCATCCACGTTTTGTTCCCCTCGACGACTACGCCTCCGCCCCATCGCTCGACAACGTCCTACTCATCGGGAATCCCGCCATCGACTTCCGTCGCACCCACGGCGGCACCAGCGACCTCCCCGGTACGACCGGCCACCAATGGCTCGACCTCGGCACGCTGTGGCAGGAACAGGAACAGCTTCCCTTCACCTACGCCGCCTGGGTCCTGCGCAAGAACTCACCCACGGCGCTCCGCAGGCTCCTCCTCGATTCGGCGGCGCAGGGCCTCGCCGCCCTCCCCTCCATCGTCGCTTCGCGCAGCGAGTACAACCTCTCCTTCCGTCAGTCCTACCTCGGCGGCTACATCCAGTACCTCATGGATGCCCCGGCCCGCGACGGCATCCGCCGCTTCGCCGAACGCCTCGCCGCCCTCTCGGAACGTCCCGTCCATCCTCCCCGCTTCGTGAAGTAAACCCGGAAAAAGCAGTTGGAACCGCAGATGACGCAGATGATCAGGAGCTTGGACACGACGATCCGAGCACCTGCCGGGTGAGGTTCTCGCCGGCACCTGCTGGTTCATTTCTGCCCCTCCATCGGCGGAATCGGCGCCATCTGCGGTTCAATGAACTCCTTTCCGCTGCTTCCCGCGGTCGCTTCGTACCCCGGGCTGGTCGCTCGAACGCCTCCAACCGGACCGCGCACCCTGCTTCAAACTTGAATCTCCCATCTTGAAACTCTGGAACCTGGATCCCGGGCGGGCGCCTATGCCTTCGCCCGCCAGGAACCCTCCGTGTCACCGCATCCCCACAACATCAGATGCTGCGACGCTCAATGGAACGCCGGCCCGCGGGAATAGTTGCCAGTCGCCATCTTGAAGACCGGACGCCCTCACCCGACGCATGCATTGAAGACCGTAGACGCGCTGTCGACCGCCAGTTCATCGCTGCAAAACACCCCCTCAGTAAGGGGGGCGGTTCTTCGGGTGAGACCCTTTGTCCACAATCCCAACAGGATGGCCGCAAAAATCGCAAGACGTCGTAAGAAGACACTGTTCCTATCCGACGAAGCCGCCGAACCGACACACCCCCGGCGGACGATGAACCCGCCCGGCAAACCCTCGTACCACGCGTCGGTATCGGGATCGGCATCGGCATCGGTATCGAGAACTCACGGACAAGAACCGGATTAGATCCCGATACACCTCGGCACCTTCGGCCCCTCCCAATCCGTTGCCCCAGGCCCGGAGGGCCGCCAGATGATAGCCCAGCGCGTGAGCGCTGGGTTCCGTCCCCCCATCGAAATCCAGCCCCAGCGGGGCGACAGACCCCCTCCCCCCGACGAGCGCCACCATTCCCTCGCCCTCTCCAGAACCCAACGCCACGGAACACAAGGCGGACAAGCCGCAAAGCCTCCAAGCCGCCAAGGTCTCCGTCTTCGCCGACAAACCCACCTCCCCGCCCTTCTTCGCGTCTCCACGTCTTCGCGTGAGCCCCTTGCCATCGATCACAGGAGGTTAGCCGCAAAAATCACAGAAAGTCGCAAAAGGACGCTGTTCCCATCCGACATGCCGCCGAACCGACACGCCCCCGGCGGACGATGAACCCGCCCGGCAAACCCTCGCATCACGCGTCGGTATCGGGGTCGGCATCGCCATCGGTATCGAAAACTCACGGAGAAGAACCGGGTTCGATCCCGATACACCTTGGCAGCTACGGGTCTTCCCAAGCCGTGGCCCCAGGCCCGGAGACCCGTCAGACGGTAGCCCAGCGCGTGAGCGCTGGGTTCCGTCCCCCCATCGAAATCCAGCCCCAGCGGGGCGACAGACCCCCTCCCCCCGACGAGCGCCACCATTCCCTCGCCCTCTCCAGAACCCAACGCCACGGAACACAAGGCGGACAAGCCGCCAAGGTCTCCGTCTTCGCCGACAAACCCACCTCCCCGCCCTTCTTCGCGTCTTCACGTCTTCGCGTGAGCCCCTTGCCATCGATCACAGGAGGTTAGCCGCAAAAATCACAGAAAGTCGCAAAAGGACACTGTTCCCATCCGACATGCCGCCGAACCGACACGCCCCCGGCGGACGATGAACCCGCCCGGCAAACCCTCGCATCACGCGTCGGTATCGGGGTCGGCATCGCCATCGGTATCGAAAACTCACGGAGAAGAACCGGGTTCGATCCCGATACACCTTGGCAGCTACGGGCCTTCCCAAGCCGTGGCCCCAGGCCCGGAGACCCGTCAGACGGTAGCCCAGCGCGTTAGCGCTGGGTTCCGTCCCCCCATGAAAACCAGCCCCGGAGGGGCGACAGAACCCCTTCCCGTGCGACCACCGAAATTCGGTCACCTCTCCAGAACCCAACAACGCCCCGGAACACGAATCAGATAAGCCGCAAAGCCTCGAAGCCGCCAAGGGGGGCCGTCGTCGGCGTTCTGAAATCCCGCTGCTTCCACCGGTTAGAGATCCGCCCGCTCTCACTTTACCAGCGACGTCTTCGCCAAACGACAGGCCCACTGCCCACTCCGCGTCTTCGCGCCTTCGCGTGAGCCGCTTTGGCCTCAATCACAGGAGGATGGCCGCAAAAATCACAGAAAGTCGCAAAAGGACGCTGTTCCCATCCGACATGCCGCCGAACCGACACGCCCCCGGAGGACGATGAACCCGCCCGGCAAACCCTCGCATCACGCGTCGGTATCGGGATCGGCATCGGCATCGGTATCGAAAACTCACGGAGAAGAACCGGGTTTGATCCCGATACACCTTGGCAGCTTCGGGTCTTCCCAAGCCGTGGCCCCAGGCCCAGAGGGCCGTCAGACGGTAGCCCAGCGCGTGAGCGCTGGGTTCCGTCCCCCATGAAAACCAGCCTCGGAGGGGCGACAGATCCCCTTACCCCGCGACCGCCAACATTCGGTCCCTTCTCCAGAGCCCGACAACGCCCCGGAACACGAAACGGACAAGCCGCAAAGCCTCGAAGCCTCCAAGGTGTCCGTCGTCGCCGTTCTGGAATCCCGCTGTTTCCACCGGTTGAAATCCGCCCGGTCCTATTTCACCAGCAACGTCTTCGCCTAACGACCGGCCCACGGCCCCGGCCCTCTTCGCGTCTTCGCGTCTTCGCGTGAGCCATCTCAGCGGTCGCATGAAATCTCACGCGAAACCGCGAAGAACGGAGCAAGAACAGGAGGCTTCACCTGATGTCTTCGCCTGCCGCCCCTGCTGCCCGAAGCTCATTTCCACGCCGAGACGCCGAGACCGCCGAGGTTGGAATACCCTTCATGACGGCTTTCCTGGATGCGCACGTAGTCACTGCTCAAACGCGAAACCAAGGCTCAGGAGTCGGGAAAAAAGGTCGCAGCCATCCATCGACTGCTGCCGGCAGTGGTCCAGTTGACCGTCCAATTCATCCGGACCATTCGAAATGGAATTGTTCTTCGAATGCGATGGCTGGCTGCTCTGGCCCTTCTACGGACTTCTTCGGCAGCCTACCTCTGACCCGCCACGGACACCGTTGCCACCCCATTGCCTTTGCCACGACTACGGCCTGTGAAGCCAGATGGACAACGTTCTCTCGAGCTACGGCTTGAACTGCAAAAACTGATCCACATGCGTTTTGCATGCTGCTGGAAAGAAGACAGTTAGACCATGATCTTCATTGGGTTTCCAACTCTGCACGCACTCCGCCAGCACACTGAGGTAGTTAAATATGTCGACGCTTTTGAGAGCAGGCAGGTCCTCGTGTACAATCACGATGTTGCGCTGCTCTACCCAGTGGAGATCCCGGAGACAATCTGAGAGAGCGTCCCAGTTGAAGCCAAAATATCTCGGAAAGTGAAGCCGATGGTACAACACCTCAAGGAGTTGCATTGCGTCTGTGAGGCCATGCGGAATAACAGCAATCAAGCCCTCGACCTCAGCCGGGACTGCGCCAGGCTCAATGAACAAGAATGAACTAACCTCTGCCATATCTCAGGGTGAATTAATCGGGATGAATGTGTGGTAATGGTCGGGTGTATAGTACATTTCACCTCCTTGGCCGACAACTATCCTCTGCGGCCCCGGGCCACTGATGCCCGGTGTGGGATGAACGTATTCCCTGTAGTAGCCACTAGGCTGAACCGGAAGTTCAGGTGCTTGTTTACCCGGTAAAGCACGATTCTTAAATTCACTGCCATCATTGCGATGCGGGTGGGGTTTCCCCGAACTGATCCGGTCAAGAGTTGGTTGAAGATCAACAGTCCCTTCGAGAACATTTCCGGTTGCTCTGTCAGTAACTTTGACTTCGTCAACGAATCGACGGGGGGACGATGCTGGCTTAAGTGCACCTCCTCCCCCAACCCCACACCCCGACCCACTGTTGTTATGAACCCAGATCCCGCCCTGTCCCACGAAGTACGTGTGCAGGCCGGCGATCGAGAAATTGTATACGGCCTCGGGGACAGGGCGTCGACGGATATCCTCCACCACCACCGACTCGCCTCGCAGGGTCACCAGGTGGTCGCCCACCTCGAGTTCGCCGGCATCCTTCCATCCGTGGTCCAGCACCCTGAACGGATGCCCGGGTGTCGTTGCCAATGTCTCACCGCCGACGGTCACTTCCAGGATCACCGGCGATTCGTTGCGATACGTCTCCTCCACCTCGCACAGCCGCACCTCACCGGTCACCTCGTCCCGGGCCCACACCCAGTCGCCGGCCTGCACTTCCTCGATGGGCACCAATCCGCACGCCGTCGCCACCAGGGTCCCGGCGACGAAACAGTTCGTACACTTCCTGACGTGCTTGCCGGCGGCTTCAATGGCGTCCTTCAGGGCCTCGCCACCTTTCTCCATCACCTTCTTGATGCCAGCCAGCGCCCCACCCGATGCCAACCCGATCAGCGTATCCATCAACGCATTGAATCCCAGTTTCCCAAGAGTCTCGCAGAACTTCGGACTCCCGATCGGTTCCCGCAGCAGGATCAGGAACTCCGGTGGGAAGAACATCTCGATCAGTTCCATCAGTTTCGGATCCCGCATCATCTCCACGAAGCTCTGGAACGCCTGCACCATGTTCTGCCAGCGGTCGCGGTTCCGCTGCATCGCCTCCGCCTTGAGCTCCGCACTCCCGAAGGCCGAGTTCCACGCGTCCTTCGCCAGCGACCACCCGCCCTTCAGCATCTCCACCGTCTCTTCGAAGCCCTTGAAGAACCCATCCACCGCGCTGCACGCGCACTTCACGAAACTCCGCATCAGGCTTTCCATCCGACCTCCGTCCGAGGGCCCCATGTTGCCGCCGGGCGATCCCTGCTGCGGCTCGGATCCGCCAAACCACGCGAACAACCCCAGCACATCCTGACTGTTTACCGGATCGTTCCCGGCGAACGCGTACAGGTTCCTGCCCCCGGCTTCCCCGATCGGATCCCGGCTCAGCCAGCGACCCAACCGTGGGCTGTACACCCGGTACTCGTAGTGCACCAGGTCCGTGGTCGGATCCACCCGCTTCGTTCCCCAGCGCCAGGGATTGTCCGCCGCCAACGCGTCCCCGCTCATCCGCAGCAATTCCCCGAACGGACCGTATTCGTAACGCGCCGTCACCTGACCGCTTGTCCCGATCAATCCCAGCACCGAGCCGTTCCCGTCGTAGGCCGCCACGTGGGTGCCGTTGGTGGCGGTGTTCAGCCACAACAGTCCGCCCAGGCCTCCGGCACCCCGACGGCTCTCCGAGAGGTCGAGTCCCCAGACGTGCGTGCGTCGGGTCGCCCCACTGCCATTGAACTCCGCGATGCACTGCCAACCGTCGTACAGGTAGCGCGTGGTCAGGTTGTTGGTCCATGCACCTGCCTCCCACCGAAACTCGCGTCGCTCCAGCACCCGGCCAGAAGCGTCGTAGTCGAATCGGACCCGCTGACGGGGAACGCCGTTGGTGTACGCATTCTCTCGGGTGCGGACGTCCACAAGACGGTTCTCTCCGTCCCAGCCAAACTCCCATCGGCCGTCGCCGGTCAGGTTCCCATCCAGATCGTGGGCAATGGCCTCCGCCTGCGGCGGAACATAGGTCTTCCGTCCGCTGATCGCGGATCCTCCGGTGACCGAGACATCCACATTCTGCCACGCCGACTGGATTCCCGGCGCGGTCAACTCCCTGCGGAAGTACTCTCCCTGACGTTCCGCGCTGGTTCCATTGACGGTCACCGCGGCGGTCGCCTGCGCCGCGCCCTGCACCTCGCTGTGACGGTGGTTGGCCACCGAGGTGGGTTGGTCGAAGACGTTGTTGACGTACGTGGTCAACCGCAGTTGGCCCAGAGCATCGCCGCCCCGTCCGTCCGAAGTCCGATTTCCGGAATCGTCGTACCCGTAGCTGAACTGTTGTCCCAGGACCGCGGTACCATCCGCCCAGAAATGCCGGGCCGAAGTCACCTGTCCAAGGCGATCGTAGGCGTAGCGCCAGTACGTCCCATCGAGGTAACGCGCCTCCGTACGCTGGCCCAGGTGGTTGTAGTCGTAATCGACCCCCAACAGTGTGGAACCGCTCGTCGCCGTGCCCGCGGTCGTCTGGCTCAGGATGCGGTCCAGTCGATCGAGGAGGGCAATGGGGTCAGATCTGGCCGGTTGACATTTGAACGAGAGGCATCCCCACGAAGCTGCGCATCTCCGCTGGCCGGCGCCCGCTTCCTGAACATCCGGATCCAGCGCGCCGGCGCTGCCGCAAGGAGTCCAGGGCCACCTTCCCAACACCTCCGCCCAGTAGCCACTCGGACCGAAGAGGAAGAATCGCGCCAGTTTCTCGACGCGATACCACGGTCCAGCCCAGTCGATTCGCAGCGTTTTCGGACTCCCCGACGATTTGTCAAATGGACAGATCTGACCCCATTGCCCCACTTCCTTCTTGGATGGCGGTTGAGCGAGGTGGTTGGGAGGGAACCGGGCATCAGCTACGCCGAAGCAGCTCAAGGTATCCGCCGGTTCTGGAAGCGGGCACCGTAGAACCACGAAATGCAGGCCTCCGTTGCCTCCCATCAACTCAGCCACGCGCGGTTGAAGGCGGCGAATCGGGAGTTGGCGCCGAGCTTTCGAGTAGCGCTCCGGCTGCGATTGGGTCGAAGCCATCGGGCCATTGCGTCCGGTTGTCGAACTTCGCCCCCACGAAGGTTGCGGTTTCGATCCGATTACTATGCAACTTGGCTCCGTGCAGTGTCGCTCTATCGAAGCAGGCGGACCAAACATCTGCCCCGCTCAGGTCAGCGTCGCTTAAATCGGCGTCGTCGAACTGGCATCCATTCGCCCGACTTTCTCGAAGATTGGCCGCGTTAAACTTCGCCTTCATGGCAAAGGTCGTGATCAAACTAGCCCCCTCCAGATCAGCTCCAGACAAGTCGGCTTCGCAAAGCAGCGCTCCTCTCAAGTCGGTCCCTCGAAGGCTGGCCTCTCGCAACGATACGCCATCAAGCATAGCCCGATGGAGACCAAGACCGTCCAATTTGGCATTTTGCAAAGTGTCCGAAGCCACTTCGACGATAGCACCCGTCTGGCATTGGATTTGCATAGCTATCAACGGTTCCCCCAATCGTTGGGATCAACCACTGTTTCTTGGATCGGCTTCACTTTCGGAGCCTGACTTGGGGACATTGTGCCGGGGGCAACGGGCGGTTCAGTTCCATAGACACGCCCGGCAACGTAACGGTGATTGCCCTCTACGATGACGCTTCCATCAACCCTGATGGCTGGCGGGACCTCCCCGGCTTCCAACTTGCGGACGTAGGCTTCTACGACTGGCAGCGAGACCTTTCCTTGTGCCGTCTGCATTGTCGAACCTTCGAGGGCTGTGGCTATGGTGGATTCATTGACCGTCAGTGGCGTCTTTGCGGCGCCCCCCGGAACCCCACACCCCGTCCCGCTGTTGTTATGAACCCAGATCCCGCCCTGACCCACGAAGTACGTGTGCAGGCCGGCGACGGAGAAGTTGTATACGGCCTCGGGGACGGGGCGTCGACGGATATCCTCCACCACCACCGACTCACCCCGCAGGTTCATCAGGCGGTCGCCCACTTCGAGTTCACCGGCGTCTTTCCATCCGTGGTCCAGCACCCAGAACGGATGCCCGGGTGTCGTCGCCAAGGTCTCACCGCCGGCTGACACCTCCAGGATCACCGGCGACTCGTTGCGGTACGTCTCCTCCACCTCGCACAACCGCACCTCACCCGTCACCTCATCCCGGGCCCACACCCAGTCCCCGGCCTGCACTTCCTCGATGGGCACCCATCCACACGCCGTCGCCACCAGGGTCCCAGCAACGAAGCAGTTCGTACATTTCTTGACGTGCTTGCCAGCGAACGCAATGGCGTCCTTCAGGGCTTCGCCACCGAGCTTCATCGCATTCTTGATGGCCGTCAGCGCCCCACCCGACGCCAACCCGATCAGCGCATCCATCAACGCATTGAATCCCAGTTTCCCAAGGGTCTCGCAGAACTTCGGACTCCCGATCGGTTCCCGCAGTAGGATCAGGAACTCCGGTGGGAAGAACATCTCGATCAGTTCCATCAGTTTCGGATCCCGCATCATCTCCACGAAGCTCTGGAACGCCTGGACGATGTGCGGCCACGGCAAAAGTGGCAGCTCGTTAATATATTCGAAGATAGTCTTGTCCAAATCAAAGCGAGAAACAATGTCATCTCTATAAATGCGACTCCATTGAACACGAACACATTCCCACCCAACTTCTGAGCAGCGATTGAAAAATCTACTCCCTTGGCCTCTCGACATACCAACCGCAGGTAATCCCATCAGCTGGACTCTGTAGTAGGAGATCCTGCTCCGAGAGTTTGAGTGCTTGGTCAAAGCTTTCCCTCACAACCGACAGCCGGAGAATCCGGCGTACATTGTCCTCTGTTCTTAAGTACGGAACCAGTTCGATTCCAGCTAGGTCACCAGCAATTCCGGAATGAACTAGAAGCTTAAGTGCAATGAGCGACAGCTGTCTAGATTTATACAATATTTCTGGCGAGTCATGAAACAATAGCGACGTTAGCAGGTAGAATCTCTCCGTACTTTTCATGAACGGAATCTGCATAGCTCTTGGTTGCTCGACGAGCATAGAAGCCAACGATCGGTCCTGAGCCAATATGGTTGCAATTTTCGCCGATAATTGTTGATCGCTCATACCTCACCTCCGAGAAAGAGGTACATACCTGCCGGGTTTGACAACCGTTCGATTGATAAATTCTTGAACGTCAGCCAAGTTCTGAATGTTGACGGGCAAGAATACTGACGTTGGAGGGTGTGTAACGAAAGCCGTTACACCACCATAGCCTCCAGCCGCAAAAGGCCCAACCACAAGTTCCTGATAATCAGCTAGATTCATGTGTGCAACGTCTTCAAGTTTCACCCATGAGCTTCCCTCAAAAAGGCCAGGAGTCATGTGTGGTGGATTAAAGTGCGGGAATACTGCAGTGGCCAATTCTTCTTCTGTGGCAATCGTCAGATGAATCATTGTGTCTGGTGGATGTCCATTGAGGATATCACCAATCTTCTCAGCACAGCTATTATGTACCCAAGCACTAGCCCTCCCCACGAAGTAAGTGTGAAGGTCGGAAACCCTGAAGTTGTATACCGGCTCGGGGACGGGCCGTCGACGGATATCCTGCACCACCACCGACTCGCCACCAAGGGTCACCAAGCGGTCACCAGCCTGTAGATCTCCAGCGGCCTTCCAACCGTGATCCTGCACCCAGAACGGGTGCTCTGGAGTCGTCGCGATAAACTCGCCCCCAGCGATCACTTCGACGATTTGAGCCGACTCCCGGCGGTAGGTTTCCGCCACCTCGCACAGCCGTACCTCCCCGGTCACCTCGTCCCGCGCCCAGACCATGTCTCCAACCTCAATTGACTCAATCGGGGCAAGGCCAGAGTCCGTCGCGACGAGAGTTCCGGCTACGAAGCATTCCGGTTCGGGAGCCAGTTTGCGGGCCTTTGCGATCAGTTCGGCCACTTCTTTCGCTGGCTTGCCTATCCGAGAGCCCAGTTTACCTGCCAAAGCGGCCAGCCTTCCTGGCTCCATTTCCGGTGCAAGGATCAGGAGCAACAACTCGAAGGCGGCCCCTCCGTAGAGCGAACCGATCGCACGACACCATTCCGGGGAACCCGGCGGCAGGGTCAACACCGCTGCCAATTCCGGGGCCAGAACCTTGATCAACTCCACAAACTCCCCGTTCTGTCCCATCTCAAATAGGGCTGCCACCGCCGCCTTCATCTCGTAAGCCATAATGATTCCGGATACCGGGTTGTTCATCTTTACCCCAAACTCCACTGCATCCCACAACCCGGTCACTCCGTCCCACGCGCCACTCCCCAGCCCCTTCCAGAACTCGGCTTCCAGGCAGACACAACCCAGAAGAGCCATTTCTGCCACCCTTTTGAATGTTCCCAACTCGCCGAGCTTTTGTTCGGGCGAAACTCTTGGATCAAAGAGTTTGCCCAAAGTTCCACCCGCCCCCCCATCCAACCCCAGCACATCCTGACTGTTTACCGGATCGTTCCCGGCGAACGCGTACAGGTTCCTGCCCCCGGCTTCCCCGATCGGATCCCGGCTCAGCCAGCGACCCAACCGTGGGCTGTACACCCGGTACTCGTAGTGCACCAGGTCCGTGGTCGGATCCACCCGCTTGGTTCCCCAGCGCCAGGGATTGTCCACGGCCAACGCGTCCCCACTCATCCGCAGCAATTCCCCGAACGGACCGTACTCGTAGCGTGCGGTCACCTGACCGCTCGTCCCGATCAGTCCCAGCACCGATCCATTCCCGTCGTAGGCCGCCACGTGGGTGCCGTTGGTGGCGGTGTTCAGCCACAACAGTCCGCCCAGGCCTCCGGCACCCCGGCGGCTCTCCGAGAGGTCGAGCCCCCAGACGTGCGTGCGTCGGGTCGCTCCACTGCCGCTGAACTCCGCAATGCACTGCCAACCGTCGTACAGGTAGCGCGTGGTCAGGTTGTTGGTCCATGCACCTGCCTCCCACAGAAACTCCCGTCGTTCCAACACCCGACCAGAAGCGTCGTAGTCGAATCGGACCCGCTGACGGGGAACGCCGTTGGTGTACGCCTGGGCCCGGGTCCGGATGTCCACCAAGCGGTTCTCCCCGTCCCAGCCGAACTCCCATCGGCCGTCCGCGGTCAGGTTCCCGTCGTTGTCGTGGGCAATGGCCTCCGCCTGCGGCGGAACATAGGTCTTCCGTCCGCTGATCGAGGATCCTCCGGTGACCGAGACGTCCACGTTCTGCCACGCCGACTGGATTCCCGGCGCGGTCAACTCCCTGCGGAAGTACTCTCCCTGACGTTCCGCGCTTGTTCCATTGACCGTCACCGCGGCGGTCGCCTGCGCCGCGCCCTGCACCTCGCTGTGACGGTGGTTGGCGACCGCGGTCGGTTGGTCCAACACGGTGTTGACGTACGTGGTCAACCGCAACTGGCCCAGAGCATCGCCGCCCCGTCCGTCCGAGGTCCGGTTTCCGGAATCGTCGTACCCGTAGCTGAACTGTTGTCCCAGGACTGCCGTGCCATCCGCCCAGAAATGCCGGGCCGAAGTCACCTGTCCAAGGCGATCGTAGGCGTAGCGCCAGTACGTCCCATCGAGGTAACGCGCCTCCGTACGCTGGCCCAGGTGGTTGTAGTCGTAATCGACCCCCAACAGTGTGGAACCGCTCGTCGCCGTCCCCGCCGTTGTCTGGCTCAGGATCCGGTCCAGTCGATCGAACTTCCGGGTCGTGTTGGCGATCACCGTGCTGCCCGACTTGAAGAGGATCTGTGACGCCAGGTGGCTGTTCGGCTCGTAGGAATAGGCCGCGCTGAGGGTCCCGTCCTGCACCTGCGACAGACGCCCGGCGGCATCGTAGCCGTATCCGATGTTCAGGAACGGCGAGCCGGAAAGTCGGGCGACCAGGTTGGTCACGCGGCGAACGTTGTCATAAGTCCGTGCCACGGACCGATTCGCGAGAGGACCCGCGGTCCAGACTTCATTGGTCCGTTGGCCGGCTTCGTTGAACTGATACTCCACCCGCGTCAGCACGGCTCCGTTGGTGGCGCTCACCTGTTGTTCGGCGGTCAACCGTCCCAACCGATCGTACTCGAACCGGCTGTTGCGCCCGATTGCCGCTCCGTCGAGGTCCACCTCCCCGTCGTAATCGATTCGCCGCAGGTCACCGGTGGCCGGTGCGCTACCGCCTTCCTCGAACCCGTACCGCAACCGGTTCGTCACACCCGACCTCGCCCAGATCTGGGTCCGGAGCCTGCCGCCGGGGGTGTACTCGTAGCGCGTGGCCGTGCCATCCGGGTATCTGCGGGCCGTCAGCCAACCGCGCTCGGCATCGAACTCCCATCGGTTGGTCGCCTTCCCCGTTCCCGCCGTGAAGGACTGCCATGAAATCAAGGCGGTCTGCCGCCCCTGGACATCGTACTCGAACTCCGTCGGCAGGACCTGGCTTCCAGTGAGCCGCCTGAGCAGGCCGGAGGCATAATACTCATTGGTGACCACCGTCCCATCGGGCCGGACCAACTGCACGGGTCGGAGCGCGTTGTCGTAGGTGATCGAGGTCACCGGGCTGCCAGCGCCGGTCCCGGCCGAGGGCTCCGTGTGGGTGGCCACCAGATCAGCAGCGTTGTAGCCGACGATGGTCGTTCCCTGTCGGGCATCGGTGGCGGAGAACACCCGGCCGTGCGGGTCGTAGGCATACGTTACCCGGCTGACCTGCGAACCACTCGAACTGAACTCCGTGCTCGAAATGGGACGCCCAGCGACCAAGACGTTGATCCGATAGCTGTTGTCGGGGGCGGTCACCGTTTCCGTCCGCGTCTGGGTTGCCGGGTTGAACGATGTCTGCCGGCTGCGGGTCAACCCGCGCTCGATCGTCCAGGACTGAAGCCCGTCCATCTTCAGCAGGTGCTCGCGGATCAGGTTGGTGGTGGTCGAGGAACCGGCAACGGGCAGTTCGTACCAACGGGTCCGTTCCACCGTCTGCGAGAGATGGTTTGTGACGTCGCGCACTCTCTGGACGACACGGTCGTTGGCGAAATCGATGGATGGGTTCCCATCGGCATCGAAGGTCGTGTTGGAGGGATTGACGTCGGTTGCCGTGGATTCCCAATCGCCCACGCCATTGTAGCGGTAGAGGCTCACGACGCCGTCGGCGTCCTTCTCCCAGACCCGCTGGCCCAGACGGTTGTAGCGGGCCTGATGCTCGGCCGAGGCACCGCGAAGGATCAGCCGGACCTGTCCATGGATATCCTTGAAGAGCGAGGTCGTCCCGGCGGTGTCCGCTCCGTTGGCATTGAGGACGATGGTCCGTTCCACCAACACATCCTCCGCAGTGCCCAACCCGACATCCCGGGAGTCGGTCTGGTACTCGTAGCGGACCGGGGCCGCCTCGTTTCCGCCGATCTGTCGCAACCGTCCATCCCGTGCGTACAACTCGACACGCACGGCCCCGGCCGGATTGGTCCGGGTCAGCAGGACGGCTCCGTTGGTCGCGTAGTGCCAACCCCACCGCGTGACGCCACCGAGCGCGTTGGTTTCAGCCCGCAAAGTTCCCGTGGAATCGTATCCCCGGGTCACCAGGGTCATGGCCACGCCGTTGGTGCCCACGCGCACCTCCCGCAGGACGTTGCCCGCAGGGTCCAGGAGGTTGGTTTCGAGGATTCCCAGACGATGGCGGCCAACCACCCGCAGGGCCGCATCGCGGATCAAGGTGGATGTCACACCGTCCCGGTCCGTCTTCGAATCAATGCCGCAGCAGGCGAAGTCACGGTCGGCATAGGTCCCATCCAGATACCGCTCCCGCCCATAGCGGCGGAACTCATCAAAGTTCTCGTGAACCAGGATCGAGGTCGGAGTGCGGACGCTGTTGACGATGACGAAATTGGTCTGCGCCAGAGTTTCGCCAAAGCTGCCCCGGACAACGGTGCTGGCGACACCATCGACGATCGCTGTGCCGCCGACGTTCGGCTTGCCTTCCGTGGTCGTGACCGTGTTGGTGCTGCCCACGCTGGAACGTGTGATCAGGCTCATCCGCCCATCCGCATGGACGATCTTCCAGACATCACCCGCCTGTGGATGAGCGGAAGGACGGTGGAAACGGGTGGTGACACGGTTGGCGGGATCATCCCACGCTGAACCTGGCACCGCTGCCTCGATCTCCCGGACATGGTCTGGGGCGTGGACCCGCCACCGGACAGCGACGACACGGTATCCCGTCAACGAGGACCCGATCGCATCCGTCTCGGCTCGGGAGGAACGTTCGAATGCCGGGGAAGCGGTGTCACCGGAACCACCGATCGGAGTGTAATCGATTGTCGTCCGCCGCACGACGCCGCCAGACGCATGCGCGCCGTCATCCCACGGCCGGATCTCCAGTGTCTTCCGACCCAGGGCGTCATAATTGAACTCCACCCACGAACCGTCCCATTGCCGGGCCACCTTCAAACGGCCATCCTTCGCCGGAAGACCCGTGAACTCGAAATACTCAAAGAGATTGGTCCGGGTCTCTGATCCAATCCCGGACGTCTGCCAGGAAACAACCTCGCCCCGCGGCCCCCGGATGAAATGCGAGGTTTCCGAGCTCACGACGTTGGTGGTTCCAGGCCAGCGCCACTCAATGCGCGAGGTTCGGGCGAAATCTTCTCCCATCTCCTGCCGCCAACGGTACTCGATCAGGTTCGCGGCATCCGTGACGACCCACTCGGTGACGCCCGCAGGCAATCCTTCGGTCGCCCTGAAGTAGCTGACCCGGGAACTGCCTCCGGCGGGTGTCTGGGTGACCTTGATCCGGCGACCGTTGGTGACACCGGCGATCTCCGGTTCCACCTGAACCACCAGTCTGGGGACGGCACCCGGTGTCAAGGTGACCCCTGAAGCGTTGGTGGAGACCATCGCGGAGCGGCCATACGATCGCAGGGTGAACCCGCCGGCAGCGTTGTTGGTGATCGTCACCACGGCCTGATCCGAGAGGAGGTGGGTCTTGTTCGCGTCTTCCCACGCCATCAAACCTTCCACCGCAGGGGTCCGGACCCACCCCTTGTCCAATGCATCCGGATTTGGCATGGAAACCTGCCACTCAGCAGAACCCGCATCGGTCCCACCGCTCCCGAATCCGAGGGGCACACTGAAACCAACACCCGTATGACCGTTGATGTTCCGGGATGACCCGCCGCAGGACGAGCAGCCACCGAGCCCCAAAGCCGAGGGATCCAGCATTCCGCCCAGGGAAGAGCCACCGGGAACATTTCCGGCGTTGTCCGGGGAATCCTGCCCCACCTCCTTGGCACGAGTGCAGCAGTAGACGATCGTCCCTCCCTCGGCAGGAGGTGGGTCAGCTGGGATCTCCGCGTAGGCTTCTGTCTCCAGTCCCGCTCCCGTGATGGTACGGGACACCTCGGTCGTGCTGACGGCCCCATTGTTGCGGGTCACCTGCTTGGTGACGGTCACCTGATACTTCCGATCCTTCACGCCGAGGACGAACAACCTGAGATTCTCGATGACCTGGACGGATCCTCCACTCGCATTCGATTCAACGTCAAACCTCCCCTCGGCCACCTCGAACACATCGTAACGGTTGGTGGCGATCAGCTTCCCGATCAGCCAATCACGGAAATCTTTCCGGGTATATTCCTCGGAGAGGGTTTCGACTCCCTCCGCTGTACCGTGTACCTCAAGCCACAGTAGACTCACCCACTGCTCCGACTTTGAAAGTTGCGTCGGTGATTCGACCACTCCATCGACAATGGGACGCGAGATCTCACTACCGACCACCATCTGGCTTGAGTTGTTGGTCACCCAAACGTTCGGCACCTGAAAGGAGTCGAAGAACCACTCACTCCGATCAGACGACTGATAGTATGTCGCTCCTCCGGTTGCCGTTCCCGTCCCGTAGCCTGCGTTGTCGTCGGTGATCGTTTTGCAGCACCAATTGAAAAAGGCCCCCTGCTCCGGGCCTGCGGTATATTCGTCTGAAGTGGCACTCGACAGGACAGTCAATGTGTTCTGAACCAAGGCTCCGTCCTTGTTCAGTCGAAGGACCGCATCGGATTGGTACGAACCAGATCTGGTGACGACGGTGGCTCCCGATTCGCTATACGCACCACTGAAGTCCCAAAGCACTCGACTCTGCAGATACTTCGATTGCAGGGCTGCCTCATGGCTTGGATCGAGGCCAAATGGTTTATAGCCGATCCACGGACCTGCGATGGCATTGTTGGTCGCACGAAGTCCACTGGCCACCATCTGGCATGTATCTCCCTGCGCCATGGCTGCGACTTGGGCCGTCCAGAGCGACACCAGAATGAAAATCCAATGAGGTAGAAATTTCATAGACGGGATAGGTCGTTGTTTGCCGGAAGGAGTATTACTTCAACGGGCTGAAGAGGGAGAGGCCACCGGTGACGATGCCGTGGGCCGAGGTGTAGTTGGTCCAGGAAGTCGGATCCCCGGTTGTACTCCCATCCCCATTCACATCCTCCATCCAGTCGGGGATGCCGTCGCCGTCGGTGTCGAGGGGGACGCCGGTGGCGGTGGTGCGGAGATGATGGAATCCGATCCCCACCGCGCCGGTGCCGACCGGGACCAGGTTCGTGGCGATGACATGATGGAACAGGCCGGCCACAGGGCCGGTGCGGAAGCCGGCACCGCGGAGTTGCGTGAACCCGCCGCCCGCTCCGTTGGCCGAGGGGTAATAGTTCGTTCCCAAGTGACCGGTGAGGTGCTCGGCCACGGTCACGGTCACGTTGGAGGTGCCGCCGAACGTGGCGGCGCTCCGGTAGGCGTTGTCGACTGCGGTCCAATTGGTGCCGCCCGGCGCCGAGTTGGTCGTCACGTCAAAGAGGTTGTCATACAGGGTCCAGAGGCCACCCGCACTGTAGCTGTTCAGGAAGACCCGTCCGCCCAGCCACAGGTTGTTGTGCATCCCGAGGCTGTAGGCAGACCCCATGTCGTGGTCGAGGGACAGGTGCCCCCGGAGCCAGCGGTTGTTGGCGAAGCTGAAGTTGTGGGCGGCGTTTGGATTGGCATTGATGAAGACCACGTTCCACAACGCGCAGTCACGCATCGACCAGATCGCGGGCACCGACGTGTAGGAATCCATGACGTAGCGGCGGCCGAAGCTCTCGGCGGCCATGCCCGCGCCGGTGAAGCGAATTTCCACACGGGGATTCACCGTGCTGGAGAACGGAAGGAAGATCGGGCTGGTCGCGGGTTCATTGGTTATCCCCTCCTGCACGACCGCCAGTCGCGTCAGCCAGTTCATCCGCAGCGGACTGCCCCCACTGCGCACCACGGCTCCGGAGCGCAGGCTGAATCCGACACTCCCATACGTTGCCACGCGCACGCCGTTGGTCAGCGTGAGGACGGCGTTGGTGAGCGTCACTCCGCTCGCGGCGTAATCGATGCGCGGGTAGTGGTACCCGCGATCCAGGACGCCCGTGTCCACGGCAGCGATCGGGCGCAGGACCGTATCGAAGGCAATTTCACCCGTGAGCTCACGTGGGGGTTCGGTGGTCATCTCGCGAAGTTCGGTCGTCAGGGTGGAATCGACCGTGGCCGTGCCGGCATCCACATGCGTGCTGCCGGACGGCAGGTAATGGGCACCGCCTCGAAGGGCGGCGAAGGTCACGGTATTGGCGGTCGACACGACGTTGTCCGAACCACCGGTGTAGGCCGGTGGCGTGTTCGTCAGTGCGTTGATCAGGCAGTTGCGCAGGGTCAGGGCGGCGGAATTGGCGAAGACACCCGAAACCGCCAGTCGGTCCGCGCCGTTGACCGTCAGGTGTTCGACCACCGCCGTCGCCGCCCCCGTCCCGCCAAAAACGCCGGTCGATGCCCGCACCACCAGCGCATTCCGGACGTTGACCGTGGTACCCGTGGTCAGGCGGACGGCTTCGCCCACATCCACGAACTGCGCGTGCCGCAGCACATGACCCGTGCCGCTCACGTACTCCAGGCCGCGACGCAGATTGCGGACCCGCAGGCCGTTCAGGACGGTCGTCGTCGGGCCGTTGAATCGAAGTCCGGAACCCGCATAACCGGCCTGAAGGAGGGGCGTGGTCTGCCCCGGTGCGGTGTCGCCGAAGCCGGAGTCATCGCGGGCCGTGAGCGTGACGGGAAGCAACGGACTGGCCAGCCACGCCACCGGACCATTGATCTGCACCTGGGCTCCGGTGGCGGTGCTGAACTTGATGACCGCGCCCGACTCGAAGGTGGTCGTGCCGGTCAGGATGACGCTGCCCGTCACCCAGTACATCACGTCGCTCTTGAAGACGTGGTTCGCGGAACCTGTGGTGAGTGCCACGTAGTCGAGTACGAGGCCTGGGCGTTGCAACCGTTCCACCAACGCCGTGTCGCGCGTGCGGTCGACTCGTTGCATGACGCCGTCCGACGGACGTGCGGGACGAGCCTTACGCAGGCCAGCCAACACCGACTCGCGCGGGCCCCGGCGTGACTTCGAGGCGTCCGCGCCACCACCCGAGGGCGGCAATTGCTTCAGCGATTCGGCAATCGGCCCATACTCGACCGCCTCGACCAGGAACCGGCGTCCCTTCTCCTCGCGGATCCATTCCTTCACCATCAAGCCCAGCGACTCATCCTCGGCGCCCCAGCGGAAGTAGCGTCCGGTGCCAATCTTCATGGAGCCGAAATCCAGCTCCACATCCCCGGCCGGAGTAGCGGCAGCAACGGATTGGGCGCGGGTGTCGCGGACCGCAGGTTCGAGCGGTTCATCGAACTCCGTCCAGACCTCCAGACGGGAGGTCTTTGACGATAATCCATAGGCTTCCGGAGCCGGCGGCGCATCCCTCAGCACGATGTCCTGCTCGAAGCCGGAAAGGGTATAGGTATAGCGGATGTCGGCCACGATCTCCCCCTGGAGGGCGTCGGGATAGACGATGACGTTGTCTTCAACGAGGAGCCCTTTGGAGTCGGCGATCTCGGCGAGCAGGACCGATTCTCCCGTGGCCGTATCGTACCAGCCCACACCGTGAACATGACTGGAGAGCAGACGACCATCCGGGAGCCGATGCTGGACGGCGGCGGGGGTATTGGGATTGTGCGCAAGGGTGACGCGGTGCTGTCCCTTCCAGGCACGGGCAGCACCGGGAACCAGTTCGAAGGCCTCGATACTTTCGGCCCATTGGCCGGAGTCATCGCGGTAGTGCAATCCTGTGGCGAGTTCGACCACGGTATTGGTTTGATAGCGCAAGGAGCCATCCCCGGCGGCCACGAAGGTCACCTGTTCCAGGGTCCGTTCATGGGCGGAGCGTGCGGTCACCGAGACCGTGGTAAACGCATCGGTCGCTGGAAGTGCTCGGTCCTGCTGCGCCTGGGCGACGAGCGAAAACCCAGCAAAAGCATAGATCCATAGGGACCAGTGACGACACATCCGGAACGAGACGGGAGTCTTCATGATTGTTGGGCGCTCATGGATCCAATCACTCCGGATGTGTCCCAAGGAACGACAGACGGACGATCGAATCTATACCCTCACCTTGAACCAGAGGGGGGGGGGTACGACACAAGAGGAAATTATAGATTGGGGTGAAGTGGCGGGTGTCCGAAGAAATCGTCACCCACGCGACGCACATCGGATGAGGAGGGGTTCCCCTCGGCGATCTCGGCGTCTCGGCGTGAAACAACCCAGTGGCTCCTGCGTATCCTCGCGTCTTGGCGTGAGGATTGTGGAATCCAGACCTTTCTCACGCCGAGGCACGGAGATCGCCGAGAGGAACGCATCGCCGTTCCTTGCCTTCCCCGGCGTGCGTGTCGGGAGATTGCCTTCTCCTGCGAGGCTCGGTGGTGGCCACAACCGCGATGCGGTTGTTTCAGGCGTCGGGAGCAAACCCAGGGTTATCCTCGTTCCTCGGCCAACACTGGGCTGGGGGTCTCAACGCCGTTGGCGTTGGCAAGGCATGAAACCGGCAGCGTGATGCGTCCGTCAGCGTGTGAGGCATTCCGTGGCTTGCCCCCCTTGAGTGAGCCCGTTCTTGAAACGTTCCACTGGGTCACGGAACCGCCCTCCAGCGTTCTTCAAACCGGAAACTTCAACCGCCTCAGCGTCACGATCGCCACCACCAGTGCCGCAAACACCAACGTGGCCCCCAGGAAGAACGGTATCCCCGGCAACTGCATCGGGGCCTTTGGCCCGATGAAGTACCCGAACAGGTTCGTCGCCACCAGCGGCGCCACGAACGCCGCCACGCTGTTCAGCCCGGCCAACGCTCCCTGCACCGAGCCCTGTTCATCCGGTCCCACCGATCGCGACACGATCCCCTGTCCCGCCTGCGCTCCGATTCCGGACACCGCACCGAAGGGCAGGATCGCGTAGATCATCCATCCCCGCGTCGCGAGGCCGTACAGGATCAGGGTGAACCCGTTCAGGAAGAATCCCCACGTCAGCGCCCGACGCTCGCCCATCGCGGGAATGATCACCCGGGAAAGCCCACCCTGCACGATCGCGGCCGTGATCCCCACCACCGCCAGTGAGATTCCGACGTCGCTTGGTTTCCACTGGTACCGGTGCCCGGTGTACAGCACCCACGTGTTGTGCACCCCGAACTGGCCCAGGTTCAGGAGGAACAACGCCACCGCCATCCCCAGCACCACCGGGTTCCGCGTCAGCCCCATGAAGGATCCCAGCGGATTCGCCCGCTTCCACGCAAACTTCCTTCGCACGTCATGCCCCAGTGATTCCGGCAGCACGAAGAACCCGTAAAGCCAGTTCGCCAACGTCACCCCACCGGCCGCAATGAACGGCAACCGCAGGCTCTTCTCGCCCAGCAACCCACCGATCAACGGTCCTGCGATGAACCCGAGTCCAAACGCCGCCCCGATGATACCGAAGTTCGCTGAACGTTTCTCCGGCGGCGAAATGTCCGCGATGTACGCCGTCGCCGCCGTGATGTTCGCGCCCGCCAGACCGCTGATCGCCCGTCCCACGAAGAACCATCCCACGGTCGGCGCCCATGCCATCAGGAAGTAGTCCAGGCCCGCCCCAAGCAACGACAGCAGGATCACCGGTCGACGCCCGTACTGGTCCGACAACGCCCCCAGAATCGGCGAGAACACGAACTGCATGAGCGCATAGACCGCCGACAACTGGCCGACGAGCGTGGACGCCTCCGATACGTCGCCGCCCCGGAACTGTTCCACCAGTTTCGGCAGCACCGGGATCACCAGGCCGATGCCCAGGATGTCCAGGAACAGCGTGATGAAGATGAAGGCAATGGCGGGCGGTCGATGACGCATGCGGAGCGCTCCTACGCCACCCCCTCACCCCCGCCAACGCAAGCATCGGTTTCCGCCGAGAGGAATTCGTCACACCTCGACTCGACCATCATTGAGAATGGTCGGGGTGGCGACGTCCACGTCGCCCTGCCCCAAAGCCCCTCCCGATGGCGATGAGGACATCGCCTCTCCGTTCCAAGGTCGGGGTGGCGATGTCCTCATCGCCCGGAGTGTGGCTTCGGAACGGCGACGAGGACGTCGCCACCCCGATCCAGGCGGGGCAGTGGCCAAATGTGCCAAACTGGATTCGGCCACTTCCCTCGTGACAGAGGCCTGCCGATTCGTGGACAGATTCTTGCGCCCGACAACTTATGCGCATCTCAACCCTCCGCACCGCCCACGCCGGAAGCCTGCTCTTCCAGCTTCTGGCCGTCCTCCTTTTGGGTGTCCTGCATGGGCCCAACTCGCGCCCCAGGCGCTCGTGGGATTCCGGACGAACATCTGGGCTCAACCGGGCGCGACCAGCGTCACCGTCAACATCACGCGGAATGGCACCGCAGCCAGCACCGGTTTCCTCGCGCTGGAAGCAGGAACCGCCCTTCGCGACCAGGACTTCATCGGAAGCCGCATCCCGTTCGAGTTCCCGGAGTCCACCAACGTCCTCTCCATCACCATCCCCCTCCTCGACAATCCGGCCCGCATCCACGGCCGCTGGTTCCAGGCCGTGCTTCAGGGAGTGGAACCCCTGCCGGTCACCACGCGCGTGATCCGCGTCTGGATCCCGCCGGCCACCACCGCGCTGGGGCTGCACCCGCGGTTCCATGCCGATCCAACGGTTCCCACCACGGGGCTCCCCACCAACGTGCTCGCCCTCGCTCCGGGACCAAACAACACCTGGTATGTCGGCGGCGGCTTCAATCCGCCATCCGGCACCACGATTTCGAACCTCGTCCGTCTCACCCGCGCCTTCGCGGTTGACCCGAGCTGGTCCCCTTCCGGTCCGCCCAACGGGACCGTCCGTCACGCCGCCTCCTTTCCGGACGGACGGCTTCTCATTGGCGGGGACTTCACCCGATGGAGCGGCGAGGCCCGCTCCCGGTTGGCGTTGCTGGAGAACAACGGCGCGCTCGCCAATACCGGCAATTCCCTCGACGTCACCAATGTCACCCGGATCATCCCCGACGTCCGCGGCCGGGTGTATGTGTCCGGCGCGTTTACCCGGCTGGCCGGGATCGAATTTCCCGGCCTCGCCCGCTTTTCCAGTACCGCCGATCTGGAAGCCTTCTTCCGCCCCAACGCTGCCGACTTCGGCAGCTTCACCCGATTCTCGCCGCTGGCTCCCGAAGGGCTGGTGCTGATCCGACCCGACTACTCCGCAGTCTTCCTGGACGACAGCGGTGCCTCCAACGCTACGGTTGGCTCCTACTTCTATACTCCGAACGTTCCGGCGCTGACCCCGCTGCCGGATGGATCGGTGCGGTTGAACCAACCCACCGTCCGCCTCACCGTCGGTGGATCGACAGACTCGGAAATCGCCCGGGAAATCGTTTCCTCCGCCACGACATGGCCGAGCCCGTCCGGCGCATTCTATATGGCCGTTCGGGACAATCTTGGATGGAAGCTGACGCGACACTGGGGTGACGGGACCCCGGACCCACGAATGGAAGCGTGGTTCAACGGTGCCTTGTCGCACGTGGTCGAGGCCCCGGACGGCACCGTCTTGATCAACGGAAGCTTCCAGATCGCCGATGGATTGCCCGCCAGCGGATTTGCCCAACTCCTTCCTCCGCCTCCAACGCCCGGAATCCGGTGGCATGCCGGCACGACGGGTTTCTCCATCGGGGAACGCGCCCGCTACTTCCGGGTCCCCGCATCGCGCGAGTCCGACCTCGGCTCCGCCCGCGAGATCCCCGTTCCGTTGCCTGCATCCCCGGCACTCGCCGCGGACGCTCCGGCCGTGGTCCTCTTGCGCTTTGAAGCGGGTTCGCGCGTCGGATGGATCAACGTGCCGTTGCGCGATCAGCGCGAACCAGGACCGGATGTGATTTTTCAATTGAGGCTTCCGGAAACAGAACTGGCACCGGGTGCCGCTCCCGCGATCACTCTGAAGGTTTACCGCGATGAACAGTCCTTCGCTTTCAGCCACCGCACGCTGGACCTCCCGGAGCCGATCCCACCCGGCTTCTCCAGATCAGAATCCGAATCGCTGCCGCACCTGGCGGTTCGACGCATGACCGGCCATGCCTACCCTGGAAACACTCAGGTCCGCTTCGCCGGCGGCACCGTCCGCGCGCACATCAGCACTCACCCGGTTCATCCGCCCTACCCTGCCGCATTCGATTTCTACGCCCACACCGGTGACATATCCGTAACCTTCCTGCCTGGGGAAAACTCGGCTGCCTTGCAGGTGGCGCCCTACGACAACACCCGGACAGATGGGGACCGAACCGCCTTGTTCACCCTCGATGGACCCGGACCTGAATCAGGACTGAACGCCACAATTGTCGTTCGCGACAATGACCTTCGCGGTCCTGCCGAAGTCGTCGGCCGTCACGAGTTTCATCAAACCCTTGCGGGTTATCCCATCCTCTTCCGTTCCCTGGGCTGGATCGATGGCAGCTCGTTTCACGGATACCAGCTCGCCGCACCGGATGGATGGATCATCCAACCCGACATCAGACCAGTCGGCTTCGATCTGATGGTTTTCCTCGGGCCGGGTCCAGGCAGCACCTTGTACACGCTCCACTACGACCCATTTTTCCCTGCTTCCGCACCCCGCCTCACGCGGCATCTGGCGAATGGCCAAAGGGACCCGGCGTTCGCCCCGGTCGCTTGCCCTGGCAGCACAAGTATCGGCCGCTCCATCCCCAGTGCCTATGCGCCGGATGGATCGTTGTTCGTCCTGACCCGGGATATCGGAGTCCGCCTGCCCAATGGACCCACCATGTCTACCCGGCTCCTTCGCCGGTACAGCAACGACGGAGTGCTCGATACCAATTACGCGGGACAGGTCTATATACCTCGAATTCTAGGCGGCGATTTTCAGCTCATGGAAGCCATCCTGCTGCCACAGACCGACGGTGGCATCCTCGTCGTCGCCGCAGGAGCACTCGCCACGAATCAGGTTGGAAAGGACATCATCCGCCTCTTGCCTTCGGGAGCTACAGACCCCGGCTTCAGGGCCCAGTTCCCCTTCACGACTTCGCCTTTCTATATTCTACCCCCGCTCGTCCATGCCGTGCTCGATACCCGGGGACGTTGCCTCGTGCAGGGCACCTTCGACCGGGTCGATGGCGTCCCCCGACCGGGACTTGTCCGTCTGACCCTCTCGGGCCGGATCGATCCCACCTTCAATCCAACGTTCCTCACCAACCATCCCAACGTCACGGTCACGAGCCTGCGCTCCATGCCGGACGGCCGCACGCTCCTCGCGCTGGCATCCGGTACCCGCTCGACGCTTCTTCTCCTCAACGAAGCCGGCGACCCGGACCCCACGACCACGCCCGCCGAATTCAATGGCCGGGTAGGTTCGGCCGTCGTCCTTCCCGGAGGCGTCATCGTCGCCAACGGTTCCTTCCAGGAAGTGCAGGGTCAGGAACGATTCAACGAGGCCTGGCTCGATCAGAACCTCAACCTCCTCGGCCGCGACCCCCTCGCCATCCGCCTGAACCGCACCCACCCCACCACCACCCAACTCACCATCGACGCGCGCGCTTCCGGAAACGTCCGCATCGAACGCGGATCACTGAACGGCACCTGGGAACCCGCCGGCGAAGTCAACGTGCTCCCCGGCTCCACCCCGACCACCATCCCCACCCCCACCGGGGATCGCTGGTTCCTCCGCGCGATAAGACAGTAGTCAGGCATTTCAGCGCTCCCACCAAGGTACGCCAGCCAACGGATGCCCCGCGTCCTCCGTCCAGGCGCATCTTGACACGGCCCCCGCATGGAACGGGGTGGCGACGTCCTCGTCGCCCCATCAACCTATAATCGGCAGTTCATTTGTCCGCAGATGGCGCCGATGGCGCAGATAGAGAGACAGAAAGGCGAGCATCCGACGCTGGTGGAACCCTCACCTTGCAGGTGCATGGCACGCATGATCCAAGCTTCTGATCATCTGCGTTATCTGCGCCATCTGCGGATCCAACCGCCGTTTTCAGGATCAAACCTCTTCCTCAAGGCGATGAGGACATCGCCGCCCCGAAACCATTCCAAAAGGGGGCAGTCTCAGGATGCACGTCCTCCGTCTGGGGGTTTGCCGCGGGGAACTCCTTCGCGGCAGGATGCAGCGATGCAGCCACGCTGGTTCCTTGGCCTGATCCTCGGACTCCTCCCCGTCGTCTCCCGCGGCGCGGTCACTCCCATTCCGCAACGCTTCAAACAGGAGGTGGCCCTCCATCGGTCGGTTACCAACGGCCTTCCCACAGCCCCGGTCCAGCTCGTGGATTCCGGCTCGGCCGACAAGGTCCGAACCTTCATCGGCGGCCATTGGTACGTGCTCAACAACGGCACCTGGGCCGCCGACCCCGCCTTTGATCCCGCTTCCGCCGGGGAGTTCACCTTTCCCGGTTCGGACGGCAAGCCCCGCACCGTCAAGACCCCATGGGCCGGCGTCCGCCAACTCATCCGACGGGGCGCACGCCTCTGGGTGATCACCGCCTCCGCTCCCATCGAGATCCCGTTCGATCAACCGCCGCGCTGGCTCGGCTGGCCCGCCAAGTGGACGATCCACAACGCGGCCGTCTCCCCCATGGGCCGCCTCTGGATCGCCTCCAACGCCGGCCTGCATGAGGAAGACGAGCGCAACTGGCGCCCCGTCCCCGTCCTCGACCCGGTCGGCCGTTCCTGGGCCACCACCAATGTCCTCACCGTCGCCTTCGATCCCGCGAACCGCGCCTGGGTCGGCACCCGCGCCGGCCTCGCCGCCCGCGAAGCCGATGGCTCCTGGAAGTTTTTCGAAGGCAAGGACGGCCTCCCCTGGACGGATTTCACCGGTGCCTCGGCAGCCGCCGACGGCTCGATGTGGTTCTCGACCCATCTCGGATTGATCCGCTGGGATGGCTCCGACTTCCACTACCGCCAAGGACTGCGATGGCTCCCGAACGACGATGTCCGCCAGATCCTCGCGGATCCCGCCGGTGGCGTCTGGGCTGCCACCGCCGCCGGACTCGGCCGCATCGAATTCCAACCCCTGACCCTCGCGAAGAAGGCCGCCTTCTATGAGGAACAGGTCGAGAAGTACATCAAGCGGACCCCCTACGGTTACGTCGCCGAAGCCCCGCTCCGCGCGCCGGCCGACCTCGCCTCGGCCCACCCCCAGGACTCCGACAACGACGGCCTCTGGACCGCCATGTACGGCGCCGCCGAATGCTTCGCGTTCGCCGCCACCCAGGACCCCGCCGCACTCGATCGCGCCCGCAAGGCCTTCGAAGCCCTCCGTTTCCTCCAGGTCGTGACACAGGGCGGCAACCCGTCCCCGGACAAGGGCTACGTCGCCCGCACGATCCGTCCTGTGGAATGGCCCGACCCCAACGTCGGCCGCATCGAAGGCGACCGCCGCGAACAACAACGCGACGCCCTCTGGAAGGCCTACGAACCCCGCTGGCCGCGCAGCGCCGATGGCAAATGGTTCTGGAAGGGCGACACCAGCAGCGACGAACTCGACGGGCACTATTTCTTCCATGCCATGTTTTATGACCACTGCGCCAAGACCGATGCCGAGAAGGCGCGCGTCCGCGAAGTGGTCCAGTCCCTCACCGACCACATGATCGCCCACGGCTTCGCGCTCGTGGACGTCGATGGAAAGCCCACCCGTTGGGCCGTCTATGGTCCGCAGGAGATGAACCGCAACCCGTATTGGTGGGTCGAGCGCGGCCTGAATTCGCTCTCCATCCTGTCGTACCTCGCGGTCACCGCCCACATCACCGGCGACAACAAGTACCACGACATCGCCCGCGAACTCGTCGAGAAGCACGGCTACGGCCAGAACCTCATGTTCCCGAAGGCCCAGCAGGGACCCGGCTCCGGAAACCAGTCCGACGACGAGATGGCGTTCATGTGTTTCTACACGCTGATGCGGTACGGCAAGGATCCCACCACCCAGAACCTCGCCCGCTATTCCTTCTTCCAGTACTGGGCGAACGACCAACCCGAGCTCAACCCCTTCTTCCACTTCGCCCACGCGGCCCACAACCTCGACCAGTCCATCACCAACGTCTGGGGCAAGTTCTCCGTGTCCCCCTGGCCCGGATGGTTCGAAGACTCCCGCGCCGTCCTCTACGGTTTCCCGCTCGATCGCCTCAACTGGAGCCACAAGAACAGCCACCGCCTCGACATCGTCCCCCTCGCGCTGGCCCAGTCGAAGGACCTGTATGAAGCCCGCAGCGAAGGCCGCGGCCGCCGCACCAACGGCAAGGTCCTCCCCGTCGAGAACCGCCATTTCAATCACTGGAACACGGATCCCTGGGACCTCGACTACGGTGGCTCCGGCACCGAACTTGGCTCCGGCACCGTCTTCCTCCTCCCCTACTACATGGGCCTCCATCACGGCTTCGTCGAGAAACCGTAGCCGCCATCCCTCATCGTAGCAGCCAACGTCAGGAGGCTGGAGTCGGAGAAGTTCCCAGTCCCCAGTGCCCTGCGGCCGATGCCGGAGTCCGTACGCCGGAGGCGTTGCAGCCGATAGCCCCGGGTCGTGCGAAGCACGCACCCGGGGAATGGCGGGTCGAAATGGAATCCGCACCCCGGAGGGGTGCGAAGATCCGGGAGTCTACAACCCCTGCCGGGGTAGGTGACATCTTGGGTACCCAGGTCCCGGGGTCGCTTCGCACCCCGGGCTACCCGCTTCAACGCCTCCGGCGTACCCCAGAGGCACGGCCATGGAGTTCATGATGGCGGCACCTGCGGCGACAACGTTCATCCAGGACATGACAGCCTCGTTACCTCGTCTGCTACCTCCGAGGCGTAGCAGCCGACGTCAGGAGGCTGTGGTCGGTTCGCGAATGCCCCCTCACCGGATCGCTTCGATCTGCAGGGCCTTGTCGGTAAACCTGCGCCACACCAACGTCCGGCCATCCGGGGAGATCGGGCATCCCCAGTAGGCATCCGCCTTCGCCAGCGTCAGCACCTCGGTGCCCGTTGCCAGATTCCAGAACCGGACCGTCGAATCCGCGCCGTGGGTCACAAGCGTCCGTCCATCCGGAGACAAGGACAACGAGGGCACGCCGGAGAAGTGTCCGCGCAACACCGGCAATCGGCGCTTTCCGGTCTCCGCATCCCATACGACCACAGATCCGTCCCAACTCGACGTGATCAGGGTCCGCCCATCCTCCGACCACAGCACACAGTACAGATGCCACGAGAACCCTTCCAATTCCTGCAGCAAGCGCCCGTTCGCCAGATCGCAGATCCGCACCCGCAGTCCGTCCGCCGTGTAGGCCACCTTCCGGCTGTCCGGTGAAAACGCGACTCGGTTCTGCAAGGGAGCTCCGCGCATCAACGAAAACTCCGGCAACCGGCGGAAAACCCCTCCCGTACCAAGGTCCACCAACGCGATGTCCAACGTCTGCGCCGGGTTCACCGCCATGATCCGGTCATCCCGGGTGACCCCTGCCACCGTCTGCACGACCAGATCCGGAATGCGCAGGGACTTCACGCGCGCGCCGTCCGGAAGCCGGTGCAACGCCACGCCTCCATTGGTCATCCCAAACCACGCCTCATTGCCACGCCGGAAGCTCGAAAAATCCTTCCGGCAGTCCGCAGGAATCTTCCACTCACCCATCTGGGAACCGTCCGCGACCCGATAAAACAACATCCGGTCGGGCAATCGCGTGGCGAACCAATCCCCCGACACCGAGTACCCATCCTGGAATCCCGTGGGAGGGTTGGGAATCTCGCGCACCTTCACTGGCGGTGCCACGGCATCCCAGATCTTCACCTTCGCATCCTTGCCTCCGGAAAGGAGCCGTCCATCTGCGGTGAACGCGACAGTCCAGACCTCATTCCAGTGTCCCGCCCGACGACTCAACTCCTTCGGTGCCTGCTTCAGATCCGTCATGTCCCAGATCCGGATCTGTTGGTCTCCGCCACCGGTCGCGAGACGGGCTGAGTCCGCGGAGAAGGCGGCATCCATAAGCCACGTACCATGCGCACGAACTTCGGCGATCCGGTTTCCGGTCGCCGCAGTCCAGAGCACCAGCCTGCCGTCCTGACTGCCCGTTGCAATCAGGCGGCCATCCGGGGAAAGCACCGCCGCCGCATAACGCTCGTGCTGGAGACGCTGCAGGACTTTCCCCGTTTGGCGTTCAGCCAATACCGCCGCACCCTCCGCATCCCGTAAAAGGAAGACCTTCCCATCCGATGAAAAGGAGATCAGCGAACCGCCGTCGCTCGTGAAACGGTCGAACGCCGCCACGATGTTCGTCGTTGCCGGATCCATGAACTGGAGCCGGCCGCCATACGCCCAGGCCAACTGTCCATCGGGCGTGAAGGCCACCACGCTTGCCTTCGCCGGAAACTCCCACTCCACGCTCCAGTCCCGCGTGCGCCGCAGCCAGAAACGGTCATCGCCGACGTGCACCACATGCTGGCCATCCGGAGAAATCGCCAGGCCTCGTCGCGGCTCGCGTTTCTCCAGCGACCGGAACTCCCGGAGCAGTTCTCCGGACTGCACATCCCACACCCGAAGCGGACCGAATTTGGAAACCGCGGCGATCCACTCCCCGCCCGGTCCCAGGACCACACCGGCATTGATGCCCGTGTGGTCAAAGGAGACCAATTCATCGCCGGCCGCTCGAGAACGCAGCAGATGCCACTCGAACCCGCGAAAGTCCGGCTCTCCGGGCTGTGGACGATACCGATCCAGAAGGGCGTTGGCCTGCCCCCGATTCCCTTCATCGATCGCCATGCTGGTGGCCTTCATGTCCGCGGCATAGGCCCGGACCATGGCATCGTTACGGGCAACATCCGCCAGAATCCGCAGATCCCGCTGGTGATGCTCCGCACGGATGGCCCGCCAGGCCAGCCAACCGCTGATCACACTGCCAAGCACCAGCATGATCGCGATCGCCGCCGCGGCAACGAACGCCGCCCGGTGCCTTCGCGCCCACTTTCCCACGACGTAGCCCAGTCCCGGCGGCCGGGCCATGATGGGTTCGTTGTCGAGGAATCGCTGCACATCCTGGGCCAGGGCGCTGGCGGTCTCGTAGCGGCGCGTCCGATCCTTCTCCAGCGCCTTCATGGCGATCCAATCGAGGTCCGCCGAAAACGTCCCACGGGCAAAGTCAGGCCCGGCACCTGCCTCCGCTCCGCCCGCCACCCGCTCCTCCGTCGTCCGGATGCGCATGCCAGGCCGAGGCGGATCCACTTCGCGGATGATCCGCCGCATCTCCTCGACGCCAGAATTGATCAGGGTCCTGTTCTCAAAAGGCGGCTTCCCCGTCAGCAATTCATACAACAACACGCCGAGCGAATAGACGTCCGTCCGCGTGTCCACACCCTGCGCGTTGAAATCCGCCTGCTCCGGGCTCATGTACGCCGGAGTCCCGACGAACATCTCAAAGCGCGTGAACAGCGTCTTGTCGGTCAGTTGGATGTCCGCCGTGGCCTTCGCCACACCGAAGTCGATCACCTTCGCCATCGGCTGCCCGTCGTCCGACGTCACCAGGATGTTCGTCGGCTTGATGTCCCGGTGGATGATTCCCTTGAGGTGGGCATGTTGGACGGCCTGACAGACGGTGATGAACAACCGCAACCGCTGCGTCACGTTCAGCCGGTTGCGCTCGCAGTACTCCGTGATCGGGCTCCCCCGCACCAACTCCATCACGAAGTACGGCCGCCCCCCATCCGTCGCCCCCGCGTCCAGCACCCGCGCGATGTTCGGGTGATCCATCATCGCCAGCGCCTGTCGCTCCGCCTCGAACCGCGCGAGCACCTGCCGGGTGTCCATGCCCGGCTTGATGATCTTCAGGGCAACCCGCCGCCGCACCGGCTCGGTCTGCTCGGCCATGAACACCAGACCGCACCCGCCTTCCCCGAGCTTCTGCAAGAGGCGGTACCGCCCGACACGAATCGGTTCTTCCCGATCTGCCGGAGTCCGGACCGTGGAGCCATCCTTGCCACCGAGGAACCCCTCGCTTCCCGAAGCCGCTGAATGGGCCTCCAGCAAGGCCTCCACCCGCCGCCTCAGCGCCGGATCGCCCGCACAGGCCCGATCCAGGAACGCCCGACGCAACGGGACGTCCTCGATCTCGACCGCCTCGTCGAAGATTTCTGGATCCCGCCGGCTCACGACGCCTGTTCCGTCTTCAGTTCCTGGTAAAGCCACGCTCGAGCGAACGTCCAGTACCGCTTCGCCGTCCGTTCCGAGATGTTCAGCGCCAGACACGCTTCCGCGTGGGTCATGCCCGCATAGAACCGCAGCTTGACCAACTCCGCCGCCGGGGGCCTTTCGACCTCCAGCTTCCGCAGCGCGTCGTCCACTGCCAGCAGGGTGTGATCGTCCGTCTCCATCGCGATGTTCGTGTGTTCCAGGTCCAGCGACTCCAACTCCGCACGCCGCTTCAGGGCTCCACGCTTCCGCGCCCGCTCAATCAGGATCCGGCGGATCGCCTCGGCCGCCGCCGCAAAGAAATGTCCCCGGTTCTCGAAACCGACCGCCTCGTCCCCACCCGTCAACCGCAGCCATGCCTCATGGACCAGGGCCGTCGCCTGCAAGGTCTGGCCCGGTGCCTCATTGGCCAACCGGTGCGCCGCCAACTTCCGCAATTCGTCATACACCAACGGCAGCAATTCCTCAGCGGCCAGCTTGTCGCCCTGACTCATCGCCCGCAGAAGCTTTGTTGTATCGGTCTCCAAAGCGCTCTTTCTGGCCGCGGAACGCCATCATCGCAAGTGGAAGGTGGCACTATGCCTGTACGGTTTTCCACCACGCCCGCGACCGTTCGAAAGATTTCCACACTCTGAGTGTCACTCTTTTCCCTCCGATTGCGCATTGGCATCCAGAAGTACTGCTCCCGCCAATGAACACCAGCCCCCTGAACCTTCCACACCGCCTGCGATCGCTGGTCCTTGCTCTCGCACTCGGGCTTCCCCCCTCCTCTCACCCGCTGCGGGCATCCCGGAACCTTCGCTCGTGCTCCATGGCGTCCTGACCGACGCCCTCGGCCGGCGCGCCACCAATGGCACCATCCAGCTGACGCTCACACCTGCCGGCGGTGGCTCACCCATCCGCGCCACTGTCTCGGCATCCGATCTCGCCTCGGGCTTCTCATTCGCCCACCTGTTCAAGACCGAATCGGTTGTACCAACCCGCCCGCGCTCGGCAAACACCCTCCCCCTGTCCACCACGCCGGGCAACTGGCGCATCTCCGCCACCCTGGGCGGCACCACCAACGCCAACCTGTTGCCCTCCAACCGCACCAACCTGTCCGTCTCGCTCGCCACCCGCGGCCAACTCCTCCGCACCGACCTCAGCCTCGGCCTCGATTCCGACAACAACGGCCTCATCGACGCCTGGGAACTCCTCTACTTCGGGAAGCTCGGCAACAGTCCGACCGCCAGCGCCGCCGGCGACGGCATCTCCAACCTCGCCAAGATGTACGCCGGACTGGACCCCCGCGGCACCGTCACTTCCTTCCCCAACTTCACCCTAGCCCAGGCACGCGAGGACGGCTCCTTCCTCATCGAGTGGTCCTCGCAGTCCGGCCGCACCTACACCGTCCTCCGTGGCCAAACCCTCGACGGACCATTCGATCCGATCCAATCCGGCATCGCCGCAACACCCCCCGCCAACCGCCTGATCGACACCACCGCGGCCTCGATTCCCAACGCCTTCTATCGGATCCAGGCCAATCCCTGATCGCCCACTTTCCTTCCAACACGCCCCTCCTGCCATGAAGCATCGCCTCTTCCGATCGTTGTCCGCCCTCGCCTTCCTCGGCGCCACCTGCGCCGCACTCCAGGCCCAGTGGCGCACCCAGCAGATCCAACTCACCCCGGGCTGGAACTCCGTCTTCCTCGAAGTCGACCCGGCATCCCGCGTCTGCGACGACGTCCTCCAGGGCATCCCCGTCGAAAGCGTCTGGCTCTACAGCGCCCGTGCCGCCGCCCCCCAATTCGTCTCCGACCCACGCCGCCTGACACCGGAATCGCCCGACTGGCTCGTGCACGTCCCCGCATCCGCCAATCCGGCCGCTTCCGCCGTTTCCACCCTCTTCGCCATGCCCGGTGGACGCCCCTACCTCGTCAAGCTCGCCGCCACCACCAACGTCACCTGGAACGTTCGTGGCAAGCCTGCCATCCGCGCCGCGCGCTTCGAACCCCGCGCGTTCAACTTCGTCGGCTTCCACCTCGACCCCGCCACGCAGGTCTCGGTGCTGAACTTCTTCGCGCCGAACACCGCCCTCAACGGTCAACCTGTCTACGACCTCCAACCCAACGGCGAATGGCGTGCCGTCACCACGCCCGGATCCACCTTCCTCCGCCCGGGCCGCGCCTACTGGGTCTATGCGGCCAATGCGACCGAATACTCCGGCCCAACCGCGGTGGTCCCAGGGGGGCAGGATGGGATTGCCTTCGCCAATGTGGGCGCTTCCGCCCAACTCCAACTCGCGAACCGCAGCGCCGCACGCCGGACCCTGACGTTGCGCCTCCTGCCGTCGGAAACCCCGCCCTCCAGCACCCCAGCCAACGCGGGCAGCCTCGTCCTCGGATACCGTCCGGAAGGATCCAAACCCTACGCCGCCCTCCCGACGCCCCACACCGTCGTGCTCGAAGCGGGGCAGTCGGACGAACTCGAACTCGAACTCCGCCGCCAGGCCATGGCGAACTTCGCAGTTCCGGCTGGAGCCACCGCCGCGCGCTACCAGTCGCTGTTGGAGATCACCGACGGCTTCGGCACCCGCGTGTTCCTTCCACTCTCGGCCGAGGCCGCGCGCCCGCTGGACCCGGTCGCATCCTCGGCCTCCGGACGTTCCCTCCGACGCGGCGCTGCTCCGTCGGGTGATTCCAACCCGGCCTCGCCCTACGCCGGACTCTGGCTGGGATCGGTGCTCGTCCGCTCGGTCAGCGAGCCCCGCAACGCCCTCGACCCCCAGTCCCCACGCCCAGCCGCCGGGGACTTCCAGTTCCGCGTCATCCTCCATGTCGATGCCTCGGGCCAGACACGTCTTCTCCGCGACGCGCTGATCCTCTTCAAGCCCGGCAAGCTGGCCGCCGTGCCGGGAACCCCCTTCAACGAACTCGAAGCGCCCGGCGAATACGTCATCGCCACGGACGAATCCCTGCTCGCCCTCCGCGATGCGCAGGGCAACGCCATCTATCAGGGCTCCACCCTGCGCGACGGCCGGCGGGTCGGCCGCCGCATGAGCGCGGTGAACTTCGCCTTCGACCAACCGATCGCCCTCGCCGGAGGCTTCGGCACCAACGGCGCCGTCGCCACCGCCAGCCACACGCTCGGATTCGATCATCCGCTCCACCCGCTCAAGCACACCTACCATCCCGACCACGACAACAAGGATCGCCAGTTCGTGAAGTTTGCCTCCGGCGGCGAGGAATCCTGGGACCTGACCCGCAACTTCCGCTTTGAGTTCGGGACGGCTCCGGCGGACCCCGACACCCCCGCTCCCGCCGGCCTCGGCAGCGAACTCCTCACCGGCGTCTACGCCGAGACCATCACCGGGCTTCACAAGAACCCGATCCGCGTCTCGGGCATCTTCAACATCCAACGAGCCCTCTTCGTCAACGAACTGAACGACGGCCGCTGATCCCATCCCCCCCTTTGACCCTTCTTCAAACTCCCATGCGCAACCTGATTCCTTCGATGGTCCGCTGGCTGCCCCTCGCCGCCGCAACGGTGTCGCTCCAGGCCCAGACACGCATCACGACCCCCACGCTCCGCTTCACCGGCGACAACGTGAACTACTCGTGGTCCCGGTCGCCGCAGGCCATGGTCACGGACTCCGACTATACCGTCAGCGGCCCAAACCTCGCTGCCACCGCACCCACGGTATTCCGCGGGCAACTGAACGCACCGAACATCTTCGAATCCCACAACCCGCCCACGGCACCGATCCCTCCCTGGCTGGGCGACACCGCCGCCAGCAAATGGGTCGGGCCAGCCAACGGCGGAGGCAGCGCCGCTCCCGGCAATTACACCTATACCACCACCTTCAACCTCGCCGGCCTCGACCCCGCCACCGCCATCCTTTCGGGCCGGTTCGCGGTGGACAACGAGTTGAGGGGCATCCGCATCAACGGAAACCTCATCACCACACCCGTCGGCAACTTCAACGTCTGGACATCGCTCGAGATCAACGCCGCAAACCACCCCGTCTTCCGATCCGGCCAGAACACCCTCGAGTTCAATGTCTTCAACGCCGGAAACGCGGGTAACGCCTCAGCTTTCCGCGCCGAGATGACCGCGTCCGCCGTCCAATCGAGCGGTACGGCAGGCATCGTCGGGAAGTGGAACTTCGACACCACCCTCGGTGACCCTCCGCTCACCATGACGGCCGGCTCCGGCGGCTTCTCGACCTCCACGCCCACCGGGCAGGGACGGTCGATCGCGACAGGCCGCGGACGGCCTTTCTTCTGGCTCAACGACGAGGACCGCAAGTTCGCCTTCCACGGTTCCTCGACCATCGCGCTCTGGGTACTGCCCGCCACGACTCCAGACAACACCGCCGGCGAATATCTCCTCCAATATGGGGGCGCGGGCGGATACGTGCTCTCGCTCGCACAAGGCCGCAGGCTCACCTACACGATCCCAGGCAGGGGAGAGGCCGTCTCCTCGGTTGTCGTTCCTACCGATGGGAACTGGCATCACGTGGCCATCGTCCACAATTCAGGACGCAACGTGAACTTCTACCTCGATGGGCATCTCCGGCAGACGATGAACTTCAACGTCGGAGCGGGCACCCCGACCCACGCCGCACTCCAGTTGGGGGCCGCGGTGGCAGGAACACCCTTCTACTTCAACGGTCTCATCGACGATCTCGTCATCTCCGGCTCTACCCTCCAGGTCTCCGAGTTCCTCTACTCTTCCCCGCCCGGCGCCGAACTCTTCACCCAACCAGTCGCAGGACGCGAGACCCTCGTCCGCAACCTCCCCTACCAGCGCCGCGTCGTTGGCGTCGGTGATGTCGATGGCGACGGGATCGACGACGCTCTCCTCCGGAGCAACAGCGAAGGTTTCATGACTCTGGTTTTCGGCGAAACAGGATCACGCCCTGCTTCCATTGATGGCCCCCCTGTCGCGAACGGCCGCACCCTGCGGATCCTCGCCCGCCCCAGCGAGTTCTTCCACGGCGGCCCCTCCGCGGGTGATGTCAATGGCGACGGCTACTCGGACATCGTTGTGTCCAGCACCCTGAATTCCACGGGCAATCTCTACGTGCTGTTTGGTCGGCCGCGTACGGCCTGGCGCACGGCGGCCCCCTCCGGAATCTATTCGCTCATCAGTCTGGAAACTGGCGGATCTGGCCGTCCTGGCGATGTCCGGCTCACCGGTGGATCTGACGGCGAATTCTTCGAGGATGTCGCCGTGGCCGGGGACGTCGACCTCGACGGAATGGATGAGATCCTGGTCGGCACATCGAGGGCCTTCCATCTCCTCTACGGCGGGACCGATTGGCAGGCAGGACAGAGCCAGTTCCTGAACAACCAGCGGCGGGTCGAACTGATGAAGGTCGCGGAAGGTGCCCAATACAGCGGCCTCTCCGTATCCGGTGCCGGTGACTTCAATGGAGACGGGCGACCGGATCTCGCCATGGCGGATCTCGCCTTCAACCGGGTCGTCGTCCTCTTCGGCCAACCGCGGGGCACGGGTAGCACCCTCTTCGCCGGAGCTCCCTTCACCCTTCAGGCCCTCCGTGGCAATGACGCCAATGGCCGCCGGGTCGCCGCCCTCTATACGGACGCCGCCCGCGGTGGCAACGGCCTTGGCTTCTTCACGCGCGGTGTCGGCGATGCCAACGGAGATGGCCTCGACGACGTCCTGGTCGGTTACCATCGGGACGGTGTCGCCGACGTAAACCGCATCAATGCCGGCAGGGGCTACCTGCTCTACGGCACCCGGGGAAGCATCCCGTCCACAGACATCCAGATCGACCAGCGCTCTGTCTCCGCCCTCTTCGACTCCAACGTCGGCGGCATGCTCGGTTACGGCCTCGGCCCTGCCGGCGACGTCAACGGTGACGGCCTCGCCGACATGGTGCTCTTCTCCCAGAACTATGCCGCCTTGAAGCGCGGATGGTCTGGTTCCAACCCAGGCGTGCCTCTGACGATTCCCGGCGCCGCAGACCTGGTCGTCATGAACGCCACGGCCGAAACCGGCGGGGCCGTGGGCGATCTCGACGGGGATGGCACGGGCGATTGGGCCTTCCTTTCACTCGCGGGCGAACCAGTCATCCGCTATGGCGTCACAACGGCGAACACCGATGCCACGTCCCAGTTCAGCGCCATTCCAGCGCAGAACCCCAACCTCCTCGATGGCATCCTTGTCCCGGCCCGGCCCGTCGGCCGCCCGCCAGGCGGCCCACAGCACGCCGGATTCACCCGCGCCTCCGTCGGCTTCCGCGGTGGCAGCGCCAGCGGCGCGGCCAGTTCCCAGACCGTCAGGCTGATCCGCTCCGCTCCTCCAATCCCCGTGAACCTGCCCGGGACCATCAAGGCCGCCTCCGTCCAGTGGCGCATCACCACCCTGGACCGAAGGGATTTCAGCCGCTCCCTCCTGCGATTCTCCTACCTGCCTTCGGAACTCGTCGGTCTCGACGCCTCCCGAACCGGTATCTGGTACACGCCCGACATGCCTCCCACTTCGAACTCGAGCTGGACCGCTCTCGGCGCGGATCATGACGTCGTTCGCCGCACCTTTTCAGTCGTGCGCGGGCACAGGCCCGACCAGGCGCAGGCCCAGTTCAACGGAACGTACGCCATCTTCAGCGCGGATCTGGTCTACAGCCTCGGGTCGGAAATTCCTCGCCCGAGTTCCGTCGGGGCCAATGACCTGCCGGCAACTGGACCGGTCGTGACCCCGAGCGACGCGACCTACTGGGACAACAACGCAAAGAAGCTGTTCGCCGCCCGCCCCGGTGGGGTCAGAATCGAATGGACCACCGCGACCGGCGGGACCCCGGCAACCACCATCGCAACCCTCCGATGGCCCACCGTCGTGGACGCCTATCAGGAGCATCTCCTCGACACGCCGGATGTCTCGCTGACCGCGTGGGAATCCGTGCGCGTGCTCACAACAGAGGCAGGCGTCAACACAAACGCCACCAGCACATTCCGCACCTTTTCCGCAACTCAACCCGGACGTACACTCCTGCTTCTCTCCAGTACCAGTGGTGCCTCAGGAATGCTGCTCGTGCAGTCACGCCGTTGGGCGGAAGCATCGGGAGCCATTCCGCACGCCGCAGAGATCGGCCGCGAAATCTCATTGCGGGCGGACCTCCTCGACACCGCAGCCCCGGCACCGGTCGTCCTGACCCGGCGCGCTCGCCACGCCGTCGGAGCCGGCTTCTACGGATCCACACCGGGCGGCCCCATCATCCCGGTCAACGTCGCGAACCCAGCGGACAACGAAACCCGTCTGGTTGTCGCGGCCTACCAACGCACCCAGAAGGTCCAACCCGCCATCCCCGGTACCGTTATGCCGGCAACCTTCTGGCCCGGCATTGCTGCCGAGTTCACCGCTACCTGGCCAACCAATCCGCCAAGGATCGTCATCGCCAGCGAACTCGGCGCGGGACCACTTCCCGCGACCACCCATGGCCCCGACTGGAGGTTGTATTTCCAGAACGACGAGAGCCAACCCGGCTTCAACCCCAACGACGAGCACGCACGCGTCGGAAACAACCGCCTTGGCATCCGCACCGTGATGCCGCTCCGCAGCGACCTCGGCTTCAAGTCGCTCCCCTATGTGCTCGTGGCCCACACCGCCCCGACGACGTCACGCGCCGCCATCGGCGTGTTCCAGGTGCTCGCCACGGACCCGGCCAACCCAGGCTTCCGCATGACCGTCACGGCGGGTCGTCCCGTACTGCCGCCCGCCCCGTTGTCCAGCGAAGCGCTCAGCCCGCTCAACACCGATGATTCCATCCTCGACGGCACACCCGCTTCCCTTCGATTCCTCCACAAGGACCGGAAGGGCCAGATGTGGGCCAAGGCGGCCGGGCACGACGGCATCACCAACGGCCTCGTGAAGGCCCGCTTCTACTACCTCGCACAGGATTCGGACTTCTTCACCCCCGAGTATCCACGGCCCTCGAACGGCTCCGTCCCATGGCTCGACCGTGCCGCCGGGACCCTCGGAACGCCCATCGAGACACTCGTGACCACGGTGTGGCCTTCCAATGCACCCGTGCTCGCCATCCCCGAGAGCCTCGTGGACGCAAAGCGCGGTCTCCCCGTCATTGCCGTGCCCCCCAATCCAGACGGTACCCCGGGCGTCGGCGGTCCCTGCTCCGTGACCATCCTCTACGATCAGGCCAACGCCGGAGACACCAACCGATCCACCGTAACCCTCATCGATCCACTTCAGGAAAATCTCCGTCCCATGGGCCGCCTCCCGGCCGCCGTCCGGACCGAGGTCTTCCAGGGCGTCCTGCGCTTCAAGCAACTGCCACCGCACCTCTACCCGCGGTTCACCTACCGCGCGACCAATGACAACGGGGGCTTCCTGGTTCTCGCCGGCGCCTTCTACAACGAACCCGGCAACGCCGAAGGTTCCTTCTTCCTCCCCAACGTCCTCTCCGCTTCCGAGGTCGACACCGTGAAGGCCCTCGCCCCCGGAGACGCCAACTGGGCCGCCGCCCTCGAAGGCCTCGCAATCGCCGCCCGCACCAACCTCACCTTCGACACCACCGACTCGTCCCGCACCCTCCTCGCGCTCTCCGCAGGCGGGGCCACCGGCTCCGGATGGGTTACCCTCGCCATGCAGGACCGCTCCAGTCCCCTCTGCAACCCGGACGCCCCGGTCAGCCTCGAAGTCATCCGGGTCGGCGGCCTCTACCGCGGTGAAGTCGCCACCCTGCTCGCCCCCGATGCCTTCGACGAACGCATCACCTTCAAGCACAAGGCCGACTTCGCCGGCAATCCCGATGGCTGGCACTTCGAATGGCGCCTTCAGCCCGTCGGCACCTCCGACGCTCCCGCCCCGATCAAGCCCGCCGATTCCGTCGAGGGCTGGAACCTCGTCGACTCCGGAACCGGCAAGGTCACCTATACCATCGGCGGAGCCTCCCCGTTCACGCTCGCCGACAATCGCGTGATCGTCCGCTTCCGCCCGCTGTCGTCCGCAACACGCACCCTCCTCGCAGCCCCGGGCAATCCGGACGGCTGGAGCGACTGGACCGCTCCCAAGCTCGGACAGGGCTGGGTGAAACGCGTCCTCGCCGGGATCAACCCGTTCGAGCAACGCTTCAAGGATCTCTCCGATCCCACCCGCACGGTGAACACCACCGTCAACATGCTCGCCCAGGCCGGGCGCCGATGGGAGGGCAACATCCCCCTCAACGGCACCTCCGCCGACAGCTTCGGCCTCATCGAGATCTACGAGACCGTCTACCGACGCGCCCGTGAACTCAGCATCGACGCCGGCGTCTCCTACCAACCCGCCAACGACGCCCTGCTCCTCGCCGCCAGCCGCCTCGCCGACCTCTACACCCTTCTCGGCAACGAGGCCTTCGCCGATGCCTCCGATCCCACCCTCGCGATCCTCGACTCCTCCGAGTCGCGCTATGTGAACTTCGCACCCACCATCCACGCCTTCCAGGGACTCGCCGCGACGTCCGACCTGCTCGCCGAGGAACTCGCCCTCCTCCGCGGTCGCGACAATGTCACCGAACCTGCCATCACCCGCGCCCCGGTCTACAACCGGCTTCCGTGGAACCTCTCCGGGGACCTCGGCCGGGTCGCCTACATGGCCAACTACGACATCCGCGACGCCCTCGGCCGCATCGACGGCAACATCAACGCCGCCGACGCGCAGTACTACTTCCCGCAGGGCCACGGCGACGCGTGGGGCCATTATCTCACCGCGCAGAAGTACCTCTACAAGCTCGCGGTCAACCCGCTCTTCACGTGGATCCCGCGTAGCGAACTCGACGAAATCGGCGGCGTGGACACCTCCGTCGACTACCAGGAGGAACAGAAGTTCATCCGCCTCGCCGCCGCCAAGGCCCGCACCGGCGCGGAGATCGTCAACCTCACCTACCGTGACCGCTACACCGAGAACCCCGACGGCCAGTGGCAGGGTTACCGCGACTCCAACCGCGAACGCGCCTGGGGCGTCGCCGACTGGGGCCATCGCGCCGGCCAGGCCGCCTACCTCGACTGGGTCCTCGGCAACGCCCTCCTCCCCGAGGCCGCTCCCCGCGCCCCCATCGCCGGCGTCCGCCCCATTGATCGCGGCACCCAACCCGACTTCAGCGAGATCGCCGGTGCCTTCGAACGGATCCAGACCGAGGTCGACAACGCCGACCAGGGCCTGAACCCGCTCGGCCTCGAACGGAACGTCATGCCGTTCGACATCTCGGTCGCCGCCGCGGATGGCGAGATGACCCACTTCGAACAGATCTACGAACGCGCCATCAAGTCACTGAGCACTGCCGTCACCACCTTCTACTACGCCGCCGGCAATACACAGCGTCTCCGCCAACAATCCGATGAACTCGCCGACTTCCAGGCCGAGGTGCGCGCCCAGGAATTCGACTTCCAGAGCCGTCTCATCGAGGTGTTCGGCCAACCTTACCGCGAAGACGTCGGCGTCGGTGGCGCCTACCCCGCCGGCTACACCGGCCCAGACTTCCTCCACTTCGATTACATCGATCCCTCCCCGCTTCTCGGCATCGCCCGGGATACCGGCAACCTGGCACTGCGCCAGACAAGCTTCACCATCAGATACACCAATTCGCCGTTCGATTTCTCCGCCGGCGGCGCACTCGACGTCCGTGTCGGAGCCAATGGCATCATCCAAACCCGCACGACCGAGGTGCCCTATACGGTCACCGACGCCTTCGGCATGACGAAACCCGCCGGGTTCACCGAGCGCCCGTCCACCGGTGAGATCCAGCAGGCCCGCTCGGACCTCCTGCAGGCCATCGGCACTTACCGCGTGCGCCTCGGCGAGTACGACGGACTCCTTGCCGACATCAGGGATCGAGCCGCCCTGATCGAGGCGCAGCACAACGTGCAGTCCGCCTCCATCAACGTGATCTCCGCGAGCAACAACGAGCTCAAGACGCTCTCTGACGCCATCGCGACCGCACAGATCAGTGCCACCATCTTCCGCACCTTCGGTCAGGAGCTCAACTCGGCGGTCGAAGCCGCCTCCGAGGGCCTTCCCAAGATGATTGGCGCAGCCAACGACGTCACGGCTCCGTTGCGCGGCATGCTGTTGCTGACCAAAAAGACATCCGCCGTGACATTGACCCTCCTCGCCAATGCTGCCGACGCCACCGTCATCGGCATGGAAGCCGCCAAGGAAAACGTCGAACGCCGCACCGATCTCCGCCTGGCCCAACTGGAGGGTTCCTTTGCACTCCGCGAGTCCATCAACGAGCTCCAGTCCATGGTGCGCAACGAATCCACCATCCGTTACGACCTCTATACCCAGATCGAAGGGATCACCCAGCTCAACGCCGCCTACAGCACCGCCGTCGCCAAGGGCCTCCGTCTGATGACCGAATTCCAGCGCTTCCGCTTCGAGACCTCCGCCGCCGTGGCCCAGGCCCGGCACAAGGACATGGCTTACCGCGTCTTCCGCAACGACGCCCTCCAGAAGTACCGCGCCCAGTTCGATCTCGCCGCGCGCTACGCTTACCTCGCCGCCCGCGCCTATGACTTCGAAACCGCCTTCCTCCCCGGCGACCGCCGCGGCGCCGGTGCCGAATTCCTCAACCGCATCGTCCGCTCCCGCGTCATCGGCAACATGCAGGACAACGACGGCGACGGCTTCTGGAACGTCTACGTCGGCGGCCTCGGTGACTCCGGCCTCGCCGACGCCATGGCTCGCATGAACGAGAACTGGACCCTCAACCTCAGGAGCCAGCTCGGGTTCAACAACCCGCAGCCCGACTTCGCCTCGTTCTCGCTGCGCTACGACAACTTCCAGATCACACCCCACGATCCCGCCGATGCCGACGGTGATGCCACCTGGCGCGCCGTCCTCTCCCAGCCCGGGATCCGACGCGCGAACCTGCTCACGCTCGACGCCTTCAACCGCTATTGCATTCCGTTCTCGCCCCGCGACGAGATCAACGGCGAACCCGCGCTGGTGATTCCCTTCTCCAGCACCGTCAACGCCGGCCAGAACTTCTTCGGCAACCCGCTGGTCGAAGGCCAGGACCAGTTCGATTCCACCAAGTTCGCCACCAAGATCCGCTCGGTGAAGATCATCTTCGAGGGCCTCGCCGGCGCCGGCCTCGCCTCGCAGCCCTTCGTCTACCTCGTCCCCACCGGGGCCGACGTCCTGCGCACGCCCTCGGATCCGCGCAACCTCGCCACGCGCCAATGGACGATCCTCGACCAGGCCGTGCCCGTGCCCTTCGCCCTGAACTACAAGTCCGGAGGGATCATCCCCTCCGAACTGTCCAACCCGTCGTGGATTCCTACCATCAACGGTGTCTCCGGAAGCGCCGCCACCATCCGCCGTTACGGCCAACTCCGAGCCTTCGACGACCAGGTCGCCGCCGACGGCATCGCCTCCACCCGCCTGGTCGGACGTTCCGTCTGGAACACCCGCTGGCTCCTCATCATCCCGGGCCGCGGCCTCCTCAGTGATCCCGTCGAGGGCATCGAGCGATTCCTCAACGGCCCCATCAACGCACAGACCAACGAACGAACCGGCACGGGCGTCACCGACATCCGCATCGAGTTCGAGACCTACGCCGTCCCCGGACTCTGAGACCGGACGAAAGTTCCCAGTTCCCGGTCGCCAGTTCCCAGATCCTGCGGGACGGAAACGAGGCAACTAGGAGAACGTCTGAATTTGCAACGGCACGTCGCATATGCGACGTGCCGTTGCAACATCGGGATCGAGTTCGCACACTCTTCACCAACGCCAACGGCGTTGCGTCTCCTAGCCCAGGGTTGGCCGAGGCACGAGGCCTACCCTGGGTCCACGCCCAACACCCCATCCAACCGCAACGCGGTTGTGGCCTGGCGAAAGCCCGCCTCCTCCCTCAGGGCCGGAGCACGCAGGCCCCTACTGGGCGGGCGGCACCCGACCTTCAAATGCCATCCAAACAAGAATCCCCACTAAAGGCCGGGTGCCCCGACCCGGAGGAGTCCATGCAGCACCGCGTGAACAGCCCCTGAAACCGGGAACTGGCTCCCACCACCCACCTTCTACTCACCTCCTCCTCAACTCGCCGTCAACGCAGCCCGGGCATCACCGGCCGCGCCGGTCTTCTCCAGGAAGTAGTCATACCCGCCCGAGTACGCGGTCACCTTGCCGCCATTAACGTGCAGGACACGGTTGGCCAACTTGCGGATGAAGTGCACATCGTGGGAGATGAACACCAGCGTGCCCTCGTAACGCTCCAACGCCATCGTCAGCGACTCCACCGTCGTGATGTCGAGATGGGTCGTAGGCTCGTCCATCAACAGCAGGTTCGGCGGATCGACCAGGAACTTGATCAGGTTCAACCGGCTCTTCTCGCCACCGCTCAGGACCTGGGTCTTCTTGTAGATCTCTTCCTTCCGGAACATGAAGCTCCCCAGGATCGCTCGCGCCTCGTCCTCGCGCAGGTTCGGCCCACTCGCCACCACCTCTTCCAGGACGGTCTTCTCCGGATCCAGCGCATCGGCCCGATGCTGGCTGAAGTACCCCAGCTTCGCGTTGTGCCCCAGCTTCCGCTCGCCCTTCTGGAACTCCAGCACCCCCGCCATGATCTTCAGCAGGGTCGACTTGCCCGCGCCGTTCGGCCCGACCAGCACCGTCCGCTCCCCACGCTCGATGGCCACGTCCACACCGCTGTAGACCTGCATGGACCCGTACGCCATGTGGATTGCCTCCAGCGAAACCGCCCGCTGCCCACCGCGCGGCGGCGGCGGAATCTGGAACCGGAAGGGCTTCCGCGGCGGGGTCGGCTTCTCGATCAGTTCCATCCGCTCGATCTGCTTGAGCTTGGCCATCGCCTGCGACGCCTTCGATGTCACCGAGCGGAAACGGTCCGCGAACTCCTGCAGCGCCGCGATCTCCTTCTGCTGGTTCTTGAACGCCGACAACTGCGCTTCGTAATTCGCCTCCCGCTGCTTGAGGTACTCGGTGTAATTGCCCGTGTAGGCAATGACCTTGCGGTCCGCGATCTCGCTGACCTGCGTCACCACCTCATCCATGAACTGGCGATCGTGCGAAATGAGCAGCAGCGCACCCGAATAGTTGGCGAGGTAGTTCTGCAGCCAGAGCAGCGAAACCAGGTCCAGGTGGTTCGTGGGTTCGTCCAGCAACAGCAGGTCCGGTTCCATCACCAGCAGCCGCGCCAGATGCGCGCGCATCACCCATCCGCCGCTCAGTTCCTTGGCCTTCCGTTCGAACTCGTGCTCCCGGTACCCGAGGCCGGCCAGCATCTTCTTTGCCTTCGCATCCACCTGCGGATCCGTCAGCGCGTCATGCTTCGCATGCGCTTCCATGTAGGCCGGACTGTCCACCGCGCCCGCCACTTCCAATTCCTTCAGCCGTTGTTCCAGCTTCACCACCTCGCCCGCGCGCCCCGTGGCAATGTCGAGAACGCTCTCCTCCCCGACGGCTTCGCCTTCCTGGGGAAGGTATCCCACCATCGTCCACGCATCCCGCTCCACCGTCCCCTCGATCGGTTGCTCCTCGCCGAGGATGATCGAGAAGAGCGTGGACTTGCCGGCACCGTTCGGCCCAACGAGAGCCACACGGTCGCCGTAATTCACCTGCAGCGACGCCCCTTCAAAAAGGACGCGGCCGCCGTAAGACATCTTGAGATCGCGGATGGAAAGCATGCATGACCACCCTCATCGGGGCGGCACAACCAGCTTGCCCCGGATTCCTCCACCACGCGAGCGCGGAGAAAACCACCCCGCCACCGACCTCGTAGCTGTCGACGTCAGGAGGCAGTTCCCAAGGCCAGTTCCCAGACGAGTGAAGGCCGGGTGCCCTCACCCGGCGGGGTCTGGGATGCGCCGCATGGGGGCTCGCGATCTCGGGCCCCTCGATCCGACGAACTTCAAAGGACATGCTCCGACTCAACCGCCTTCGCTTCGCTTGGGCAATCCGCATCCGGATGCCGCCACCGAGAGAGGGTGACGGATGGAATGCTCACGCCCGCTTCGCTCAAGACCCAAAGACGCCAAGACCGGAGGATGGAGGGATCCGCTCTTCCTCTTTTGCGTCTTTGCGTCTTTGCGTGAGCCGATTTTTCCAATGCACCATTGCGTACCCCATGGAGCCATCTGCAGAGGGTTGAGCTGCCGATTCCAAGATCAAAGCTCCGCCTCAAACTCCGCCATCGATCCGACCATCCAGACCCGCTTCACCAAATGCCGCAACGCCGCCTCGTCCTCCACAGCTTCCAGTCGGGGCAGGATTGCCACTGAGGAAGCCCCGAACCGTTCCAGCAATGCCTCTGCAATCGTGTCGCGCAGTGCCAACCGCCGTCCTTTCCGAACGCCTTCCTCTCGACCTTCCTGACGACCTTCCTCACGACCTTCCTGTCGGCCCAACAACAAACCTTCTTCCAGGCCCTCGGCCCGGACCAACCGATCATAGGTGCTGATGTACGGCATACGTGACTCCTTCTGTAAGCGTCCCAGTTCTTCCCGGAAAATTACCTCCTCTTCGGCCGGCAACGCCAGCAGCCAGTACCCTTCACTCCACCACCAACACACCCCGCATCAACCGCGAATGCCCGGGGAAAGTGCACAGGTACGGGTACCGCCCCGGTTTCGTGGGAACCGCGAACACGACCTCGTGTTTGGCCCGCGGGTTCACCAGCGGCGTCGCAAGGAGGATCTTCGTCGACTGCGGCACATATCCCTTCGCCATCCCGTCGGGATCCGACGCCATCCGATCCGCCATCGCCCCCACCTCGTCCCCTGCGCCGGCGTCAACGAGCACGAAGTTGTGGGTCATGAGATCCGGGTTCTCGAAGATCAACCGGACCTTCGATCCGGCCTTCGCCCGAAGTTCCTTGGGCGCGAACTGCAACCCGGGTGCCGCCCGAACGACCAACGCGTCGCCCGCCAGCGCCTTCAACCCGGCCCAATCCTTCGCCATCGCACCCAACCCGGTTTCATCGACCGCCATCTGCGCTCCGCCCAACGGCTGGCCAACCAGGTCGAACAGGAACACAGCCGGGGGACGCCCGCCAATCTGCCGGAACGTCAGCTCGATCAGGTTCAATCCAGGCTGCAGCGCCACCTGGACCTCCTGGTGACTGCTCCACTGCGAATCCTGCGACAGCAACGGTTCCCCGTTCACAGCGATGTCGAGGAACCCGTGCTTCACCGACAACGTCGCGGGCTGTGCGGTCTCGCTCTTCACCCAGGTACGATACACACCCGCTCCCGGCCCCGCCCCGCCTCCAGCACCTCCATCAAAAGGCACCGGAGCCGCCACCCCATCCGCTCCCACCCACTGCCAATGCCGCAGTCGCGTCGCCGGAGAGACGTTCAGCACCGGAACGCTCCGACCGCGCACCGACTTTGTTCCGTACTTCAAATCCGCCGCCATCCGCTTCACGTCCGGAGCCGCGTCACCCACCCCATGCAGCACATGCTCCACCGCCGGCATCCGCGGACGCAGGTGCGCCACGGCGTCCACCACCTCCATCTGCACCCGCGGATGCATGTCCAGGATCATCGCCTGCAACCGGATCACCACATCCGGCAGGCGGTCGGCCTGATACCGGATCATCCGCACCGCCGCCGCCCGATGATGGAAGGACTTCACCTGCATCAACCGCGTCAACCACGCCGGCCGCACCTCACCAAAGCTCTCCGCCACGAAGATCGCCTCGAGCAACCCCTGCTCATCTCCGGCATGGGACTCCACCCAGGACTCCAGCGCACCGAGCACACCCGTCCCCTGGCGTCGCAATTCCAGCCGCACATGCTTCCGAACGACGTCCTGCGGATGCGTCAGCAACTCCAACAACGCCGCCGTCGTCGCCCCACGGATCTGCGGCCATTCCTTCACCACCGGCTTCGCCGTGTTCACCACCCGCCAGATCCGGCCCTTCACATGATTCCACCGCGCATCCCGCATCGGGTGCTGTGCATGCCCGATGATCGCGCTGCTGAAGTCCGAGACGTACAACGCGCCATCGAATCCAAACTCCACATCCACCGGCCGGAACGCGGCATTCGTCGACGTCACCAGATCCAACCTGCCGCTGCCCCGCACCATGCCCTTGCTGAAGTCATACTTCGTGAGCGAGACCACGTACGGCCCGATGCACGCCGCCGACGCCATGCCCTGCTGGTATTCCTCGGGGAAGTTCGGACTCGAGATGCTCGCCGCAGCGCTGCCCTTGCCGTAGTTGATCGTCGTCGCGTACGCGAACGGATGGTAGATCCCCAACGGCGTCCACGTGAGCGGCAATCCGTCCAGCACCAGACCATCGCCGTACATCTGGAAGATGTTTCCCGTACGATCGAACGTCACCTTCCAAGGATTCGGCGTGATGCTCTGCCACTCCGGTTCGATCCGACCATCCCGCGGATTCAACCGATACGTCGTCGCATCGAAACCGCGCACCACCCCATGCGGCGTCTCCAACTGGGAACGATGAAAGACGCCGTCGCAGAACCAGACCCCGCCCACCGGATCCGTGGCCATCATCCCGCCGTGATGCGAGTCCGTCAGGTCCAGGCCCCGGAGCATTTCACGCTTCGAATCCGCCTTTCCATCACCGTCCGTGTCGCGCAACAGCCAGTGACGGGACTGTTCCGAAACCAGCACGCCCTCCGCCGTGAACGCCACACCGTCGAGCGCATCGAATCCCTCCGCGAACACCGTCAGTTTGTCCGCCTTTCCATCGCGGTCCGTGTCCTCCAGCACGACCAGCTTGTCCTCCTGCGGCTGCCCCGGGACCGTGTGGGGAAAACTCGGCATCGTCACCACCCACAGCCGCCCCCTCTCGTCGAACGCGATCTGCACCGGCGCCCTCAATTCGGGGAACTGCTCCTCCGACGCGAACAGGTTCACCGCATACCCATCCGCCACCCGGAAACCCGCCTGCATCTCCGCCGGCGATTTCACGATGCCCACGCTGTGTGTCGAACCTCCCGACGCCGGCACCGGCAGCGGCGCCAACGCGATGAAGGGAGCGTCCGCGAACCGCATCGTCGGACTCTTCACCACCTGCTGCACCAATGCGTCCGCCTTCTCGATGCGCTGGAGGTACAGCGGGATCTCCGCCTCGCGTTCCTCCGCGCGTTTCCGTTGGCCATAGTACAGGATCCCGTTCTTCGGTCGGACGACTTCATCCACGTAGTGCGCCAGTTGCCCCGCCGCAGCCGCGACTTCCTTCAACCGCACTTCCGGCACTTCCTCCACGGCCGCCTTCCCCGCCAAGGCCGTCGCGACGACGCGCGCCATCGCCCGGTTGCCGGCGTCGTTGAGGTGAAGCCCGTTGATCGTAAGACGACCCGACGCCTTGGCGTACGCCGCCTGGCTCGCCGCAAACAGATCCACAAACACCGCCCCCCGCGCCTTGGCTGTCTCCTCGATCACCGCCGCATACCGGGCGATGTCGCGGTTGCGCACTCCCGCCTCCGGTCCCGGACCACCCGCCTCGACAGCCGTCGGCGACAACAACACGAACCGCGCTCCCGGATGCAACTGTGCCAATTGATCCAGCAGGACGCCCAACTGCGCACGGAACTCCGGCAACCCCGCCTCCCCGCCAAACGCCTCGTTCATCCCGTACCCCACCACCACGACCTTCGCCGGCCACAAGGCCAGCAGGGATTTCATGTGGTCCGCATAACCCTCCGCCCGCAACCGGTGCCCGACCTCATCGCCCGTCCACGCAAAGCTCCGGAAGTGCAACTCGCGCGCCGGATCCGATAGCTGCACCCACCCCTGCAACTCGCCCTGTTCGAGCAATCGCTGGACCATCGAATTCCCATGGAACACCAACGTGTCCCCCGACTGCATCGGCACCTGTGCCCGCAGGGCTCCCCACGCCATCGCCGAGACCGCCAGACCCATTCCAAGACCCAACACCCGCTTCCGGAAACGCATCCCGCAACCCTACGACTCCGACAGCCCCCGCCGCGACAGTGGAGTTCTCGGGGAGTTGGAAGTTTCAAGATTCAAGTTTGAAGGCCGGCGTGGTTCATCGCATCCACCACGTGGGGTCACGCGGCCTTCAAGCGCGCAACCTTGTTTGAAGGCCGGGTGCCCTCACCCGGCGCGGTCCATCAATAGCGATGAAGTGCTGGAATCCGGGATCTGGAAACTGGCTTCCCTGCTTCAAACTTGAATCTTGAAACTTGAAACTCCCCCGACTGGATCCCGGGCGGGCGCCTATGCCTTCGCCCGCCCGGAACCCTCCGTGTCACCGCATCCCCACAAGATCAGATGCTGCGACGCTCAATGGAACGCCGGCCCGGGAAAAGTTCCCGGTCGCCATTTTGAAGGCCGGGTGCCCTCACCCGGCGCAGCCCATCAATGGCGATGAAGAGTTCCCAACCTCCAGACCCCGATCGTAGCCAACGAGGTCACGAGGCGAGAAAACGGAACCCATCCGTCCCCCCGACCTACGCCGGAGGCGTTGCAGCCGATAGCCCCGGGTTGGCGCGACCGCGCCTACCCGGGGGGCTGATTCAGAAAAGGTCACGCACCCCGAAGGCGGTGCGAAGATCTCCTCTCCCTGCAACCCTTCCAGGGTTGGATATCCGTTTCGCGTTTTCCCGGGTATCGCTTCGCGACCCCGGGCTACCCGCTCCAACGCCTCCGGCGTACCCGACTGCTTCAAACTTGAATCTTGAATCTTGAAACTCCCCCGCCCCCTCTCAAAACACCCGCTCCTTCACCTCGATGATATCCCCTGGCTCCACTGGCACGCGCTCCGACATCGCCGTGTCGAGGTCCACGCCCTTCGTTTCGGCACCCCGCCGCAACGCGATGCGCTTCCGATCCGCCGTCCGGCCCAGCCCACCTGACGCCGCGATCACCTGCACCAGATCCATCGGCTTGCCCGGGACCAATTCAACATTCCCCGGACGCTGCACCGCGCCCAGCACGGTCACCAGACCCGCCCCCTTGGGTGCGACCACCGACGCCGGCGTCCGCACCGGCCGCTCCACCTTCGGCCGCGGCTTGAACGGAACATAGATCCGCGTGAACCCATCCACCGGAATCTCGATTTCCTTCGACGGATCCCCGGAGGCCAGGATCGCGGCGACGTCATTGGTGGTGACGGTTGGGGGCTTGGCCTCGACCTGCATCAACTGACCGGTAGATGGATCCACCCTTACTGCCTGCGGACGGGTGGGGCCTTGAGGAGCATTCTCCATTCTCGTCATGAGCACCCTCGACAGGTCCGGGGCCATACCAGCCACGTTGGTCTCCAACAAAACAATCTGCTGAAGGAACTGGGACAGGCGCAGAGGCGGCGGTTGTTGTTGTGTTTGCCCCGGGGATCTGGGGGCGCCCGGGGGGGCGCCCGGACCAACGCCAGGAACCTCGGAGGCCATGGCCCCGCAAACCACAGCCGAGACGCTGCGCGGCAACCTTGCGAAAACGCCCGACGGCCGGGGAGCCGCGGTCGAACGTCCACCCCGAGCCTGCAACAATGAACGCACTTCCGGCCAGCCGAAGGCCAGGTCAAACGCCGTCATCCCTTCACCATTGCCCGCATTCACAAAGGCCCCGGCATCCAGCAGTGCCGTGAGCTCCTCAGTTGGCCCGCCCCTGGAAGCAAGGATGTGCAGTGGAGCGAGCCAAGGCTGCTGCCAGGTACCCCCATTGTCCTGGTCCATCATCCAGTTCTTCTCCGGCATCCGATTCGGATCCGCTCCGGCTTCGAGCAGCGGCCCGATCAGGGAAGGCAGGGAGGAACACGCGCAATGGAGCGCATAACCCAGGTCCGGATCCGCTCCCGCCTCCAGGAGTCGCAATGCCCCATCCTCCCATTTCCTGAAAATCGCCGAGGCCAACGGCGTGACTCCGGAGCCATCCGCACCGTTGGGATCGGCTCCCCGTTGCAACAAGAGCTCCAGCACCGCCATCCGCTTTCCGTAAGCCGCCATGAACAAGGCATTGGCTCCTTTGCGGAACCGGGTGCCATGAGGAATGTCCTTCATATTCCATTCCCCGTTATCCCCTTTCAAACTCCCATCCACGTTCGCCCCCCGATCCAACAGCAACTCCACCACCGCCCGATGACCCGCATAAGCCGCCCACAAGAGAGGCATGCCGCCGCCGGCATCCGCCCGGTTCGGATCCGCCCCCGCATCAAGCAGCATCCGGCATACCTCCAACCGCCCCGAATGGGCCGCCCGCAAAAGAGGCAGGCCGCCGCCGGCATCCAGGCGATTCGGATCCGCCCCGGCATCGAGCAGCATCCGGCACACGTCCAGGCGCGCCGCTTGGGAGGCCGCCTTCAATCCAGCGCGGAGCGATTCCTCAGACCTCGTCAGCATCCCCTCGCCGAGAAGGTAGGCGATGACGCGGGTGCGCCCTTGCTGCACGGCCTTTTCCAACGGGGTCCCCTCCGACCCAGACTGGTTCAGGAGATCCGGACTGTTCCGGAACAATCCCTTCAGACGGGCAATCTCCTTCTCTTCCTCGTCGGGCACCGCGGCTTGCACCTTGGGCGTCTCTGCCTTGGTACTGCCGCCCGCAGGCCCAATATCGAGCAGGGCCGGACGCTGCCTTTTCTCCGCCAGTTGCCGCTTCAGGTTCAGCACCTCGCGTCGGGCCTTCAACACCTCTTCCTCCGCTGCCCGCCCCGCCTCGAACTTCCGTTGCTCGATCGATAACTGCTGCTCCGCCACACGGATCTCGTCTTCGAGCAGGCGCTCGGCCTCGCTGGCCGGTCCCACGGTTGGCCCGGCCGGACTCACTGAAGAAGCCGCTGTCTCCGCCCCCGCGTGCCTTCTCGCCACGGCCACCATCTCCGTCTGCTCCGGGAACTCGACGAGCAACCGTCGGTACAGCTCCGTCGCCTCATTGGTCCGCCCCTGCCGCCGCTGCACCTCCGCCAATCGGAACAGGGCGGTCGCATGCGTCGCCCGACGCCCATCCGCCGCGGCGACCGCATCGGTGTACGCCTTGGTCGCGCCCGCGATGTCCTTGCCCGATTCCTCCGCCGCCAACCCGCGTTCCACAGCCTCGCGCACCGGGTCCAGCGACTGCGCGTGGGCCAACCCTCCGCACACCAGCAACACCGCCATCATCCTCGTGATCCTCATGACTCATCCTTTCTGCCGCCCAGCGTGCCAAGGGCCGCTCCACCACTTGTCATGGTTTTGAAAAGGTAGGAGGGGGAGATTCCAGTTGGCCGTTTTCAGATAGGGAAATCGGGGTAGGACCCACTATCTCGAACAGGAACTCGTCAACCCTCCCATGACAGGACATTAAGCCCGATCACATGACGGAAATGGGCATCCGTCGTGGCCAACGGCAGACCATACTGAAGTGCCGTGGCGGCGATCCAAATGTCGTTTTGAGGGATGGGTGTGCCCGATTTGGCGAGTTGGGCCGAGATCCGTCCGTAGATCAGGGGTGTGGATTCGCTGGTCCCAAAACCTCAACCGCCTCAAGGAAGCGCCCGATCTGCTGCAAATGCTTCTCGGGGTGTGAAGATCGGTAAGCACCAGCGTAGAGCTCGGCCAACGCCACCTGTGGCAGGTATATCTCCTCGAATGAGTCCAGCCTTCCCGCCCATGCGTTGGAGTCGCGGAAATGGCGAACAACAATGCAGGTATCCAACAGGATGCATTTACCAGGTGTCGCCATCGATCCGGTCGGCTTCCGCCTTCACAGCACGTTCGAAGTCTTCGCCATCCTCGCCCGACATGCAGCCAGCCGTGGCGAGCAAGGCAGTCCGGCGCTGTTCGTGGCTCCTGGGGTGCAGGCGACTCAGGTAATGAGCGACCTCCACCAACTTGGGCTCCGGCAGATTGCGCAGGTCACGCACGATGGAATCAAACAGCGTCATCGTACGGTGACTCTAGTGCCGCAATGAGGAGATGGCGAGTCAGGATTCAGCCCCTCAATCCGCCACCCGCTCCACTCTGGAAACTGGCCTCTGGAAACTGGGATCTCCCCGGCCCAGCCTCCTTACGTCGTCTGCTACCCTCTCGGAACTGGCAACTGGGAACTGGAAACTCCCCCGCCCCACGCATATCCGACCCCATGCACCGTCCGGATCCGTCCACCGGCCTCCGAACCCAGCTTGGCCCGCAGGCTCGCCAGGTGCGTGTCCACGGTCCGCGTCGTCGGAAACGCCGTCACGCCCCAGACGCGATCGAGACACTGTTCCCGCGACACCACCTCGCCTCCCGACTCCACCAACAACCGCAGCAGCGAAAACTCCTTTGCCGTCAGGTGCACCGGCTTTCCGCCCCGCCGAACCTCCAACCGCGCGAAGTCCACCTGCACATCGGCCCACTCCAGGACGGTCGGACCGGATCCGCGGGACCGCTGGAACCGCCGGAGCAACGCCCGGACCCGCGCCAGCAGTTCCCCCGTGCTGAACGGCTTCACCAGATAATCGTCGGCGCCATGGTCCAATCCCCGCACCCGATCCTCCACCTGCCCCTTCGCCGTCAACATCAGGATCGGCACGTCGCGGCCCAGCCGACGCAACTCCGTCGCGACGGCGAATCCGTCCAACCGCGGCATCATCACGTCGAGCAGGATCAGGTCCGGCGATTCATCCAATGCCCGTTTCAAGCCAGCTTCGCCATCCGCGGCCGTCAGCACGCGGATCCCTCCGCGCCCAGTGCATCGGCCAGCACCGTGCGCATCGGCGCCTCATCCTCCACCACGAGCACGCGTTGGGTCTGAGCATTCATGTTCGACATGGCATTTCAGAGATCCGCAGAGGGCGCAGATTCCGCAGATGAAAGAGCGGAAACCGGCGGCATCTGCTCCGCCGGTGATTTCGCCTCACGGGTTTCCGAGCACCCCATTTTACGCGCCTGCCTATCTGCGCCATCTGCGTCATCTGCGGATAAAACAAACTGTTCCCGTTTCACGATTTCACCTCCCGTCCATCCATCGGCAATCCCACGAAAAACACCGCCCCGCGTCCCGGCTCACTCTCGACCCACACCCGCCCGCCGTGTCCCTCGACGACATGCCGGACGATCGCCAGTCCCAGTCCGACACCCTGCGTTTCCCGGCGCAGCTCCGAGCCCCGCCGATAGAACCGTTCGAAGATGCGTTGATGATCCTCCGCGGGAATCCCCGGACCGGCATCGCGCACCGAGAGGACCACCGGACGCTTCGGATCCGTGCCCCGCTCCAGGCGTACCTCCACCACCGAACCGGCGGGCGCATGCTTCAGTGCATTGTCGACGAGGTTCAGCAGGGCCTGCTGCAAGGCGGCCGCGTCGGCCGACACCTCGAATCCCTCGCCTTCCGGCATCACCTCCACGCGCAACACCACGTCGCGCTCCCCGGCCACCGGCGCCAGGATCCGCACCGTCTCACGCACCAACCGTGGGAGATGGATCGGCTCGGGCACGTACACCTTCCGTCCCTGCTCGATCCGGGAGAAATCGAGGACGTTCTCGACCAGCGTTCCCAAGCGCCGCGTCTCCTGCACGAGGAACAGCGCGTACTCGCGTCGCTTCGCCGGATCCTCCGCGCGCCCTTCGGCAAGCGCCTCGGACAGCAGCCGCAAGGACGCGAGGGGCGACCGCAGCTCATGCGAAACTGCCGACACGAAATTCGTCTTCTCCTCATTCAGCGCCAATTGGCGCAGGAACGCCCGTCGCGTCTGCCACAATCCGATCCCGGCCACGCCCACGACGCCCGCCAACAAGCCCGCGAACAATCGCTGTTGGCGGACCTGCGCCCCGAACAACGCCTGCGGATCTTCGAGGATGGCCCGGAACCGGGCCCGCACCCTCAGGGCCTCCATGCCGTTCCCAAGGTTTCCACCGAGCGGACGCTCCACCTCGGCAAAGACCTCCCCGGCCGCTTCCGAATCCATCGGTTCACCAAGGATCTCCACCCCCATCCGGAAACCCGCCGGCAAACCAAGGCTCCCCATCGCCGCACGCACCGTCGCCGTCGCCTGTCCCAACGTCTCCCGCGGGCACAGGACCACCGTCCATCCGTTCGACTGGATCCGCGATGCCGCCAGCCAACGCCCACGCGTGGCGCCCACCCAGAAGGGATCACCGGAAACGGTATTCGACGACACGGACGACCGCACCCACCCCGCCACCGCGCGCTGTTCCTGCGACCTCCGCCATTCCGCCTGCAACGCCACGAGGCGTTCCCGCCCCGACCCTTCGATCGCCCCCAGCCGCAAGGTCTCCAGAAGCCGACCCGTCAGGAGCGAAGGCTGCTCGCGGACCAATCCCTCGAGGAGGGCGAAGCCATCCGGGGAACGCAGGGCTTCCGGTTGGTTCGCCGCCAGCCACCACGCAGCCGATAGGGCCACGGGGACACCGGCTTCGTTCACCCATTGTTCCCCCAGCGCACGTTGTGAAAGCTGCAGCAGGGCGGCGGGGCGGTCGTTGGTCCTCACATCCGTCCGCAGCAGCGACAACTCCGCCAGGGCGCGGATCACCGGGGGGCCTTCCGTGGACTCCAGGAAGGAGGCGTGCTTCCGGACCTCATCCAGGCTTCCGGACGCTTCCGCCTGACGCAGGCCTTCCAGGGCGGCCCGGGCCGACTCCGAGAGGATGCGACGCCACGCGGGCGGCGCGGCTTCGTCCGGACATTCGACCGGCCGCACGAGGCGCAGCATCGGATCGAACTTCAATTCCACGACACCTGTATTCGTACCGTCCGCCATGGCGGTAGCCTGCGCCTGCTGGAAGGCCTTCGGCCACGCCGCCTCGAACTGTTCCGCAAACCGGGAAGTCGCCTCCACGACACGTTGACGCGCCTCCGTCTCGACGGCCGATCGGTCCCGTCGCAACCCCAGCACCCCGAACACCGCCAGGGCCACGATGGGCAACAGGACGAGCAGCAACTGTCGATGGAGGAAAGCTTGGCCCATGCGCAACGGGTATCGTCCAACTGAACGCCAACCCAGTTGTCATGGAAACGTCAAAGCTGGACCAACCCACTTCAAACGGGGACGCGACGTCCACGTCGCATGCAAAAGTCATTCCCACGGCGACGAGGACGTCGCCACCCCGTTCCATGTGGGGGCAGTGTCAAGATGCTCCCCGTTCCGAGGCGCTGGAACTGGGCGCTGGAATCCCGCGGCGCATCTCTGTCATTCTCTCCTGAGGCCGAACCGCCCATCGGTGCCGCCTGCCGCCTGTGATCCTCAAGAACCTCCTCCAACGCCTTTACGCCGGTCTCGCGGACGGACCCGGACTCAACGCCCGTCCGCACCACAGCCGTCAGCGCATCGACCTCGCCGAACTCCAGCACCTCGGACTCCAGCCCGGGACAAACCTCCTCGCCACCCTCCTCGATCCGTCCCGCGGCGTGCTCGAACTCACCGCCCGGGTTTCCACCTTCGCCCCTCCGAATCGACCCGAACGCGAATGGACCGAGACCCAGCGCGCCTCCCATCAGGCCTACACCCGCCAGTCCCGCCTCCTCGACAAACTCCGCGACATCGCCGCCGATGCCGGTGACTACCTCAACGACCACGGCGAATCCTCCCTGTTCGTCGGGTTCCCCCTGCTCTCGTTGCCTCCGGTAGCCGACCGTTCGGGCCTTCCCTCGCGTCGCGTCCTCGCGCCGGTCGCCTTCATCCCGGTGAACCTCCGGGTGCGCCGCGGCGCATCGATCGGAATCACCCTGGAATCCATCGGCGAAGGCATCGATCGCCTCGTTCCCAACCCGGCACTCCTGGCCTGGCTCGAACAACAGACCGGCACCTCCACCGAAGCCCTCTTCACGGACGACGCCAACGAGGATCCCTGGCGCGAACTCGCCACACTCCTGGGCCTGGTCGCCAAGGCCTCCCGGATCAACCCCGTCCCCGAATTCACCGCCGACACCCCGCTGCAACCCGTCCCCCGCACCGACGACCTCCCCACCGCTCCCGCCCTCCTCAACGCCGCCGTCCTCGGCCTGTTCCCCACCGCCAACCCCGGCCTCCTCCGCGACACCGTCTGGATGCGCGACCACGAGGCCTCCCTCACCACCCCCGTCTCCACCTTCCTCCGCCCCGAGGCGATCACGCCTCCCTCTCCTTCCCCCTCTCCCTCTCCCAAGGATCAGTCCGATCAGTCTGATCCGTCTGATCGGACGGATCGGACTGATCCTGTACTGAAGGAAGCGCGCTTCCCTGTCGCCCCAGCGGACCCCTGTCAGGCGCAGGCGGTGGCGCATGCGCGGCACAGCCCGGCGCTGGTCATCCATGGGCCTCCCGGCACCGGGAAGAGCCAGACCATCGCCAACATCATTGGCGACCACCTCGCCCGCGGGGAACGCGTGCTCTTCGTCTGCGACAAGCGCACCGCCCTCGACGTCGTCCACTTCCGCCTCAACGCCCTCGGCCTGGGCGGCCTCTGCGGGGTCATCCACGACGCCCAGGGCGATCGGCGCGACCTCTACCTCCACCTGCGATCCCTCATCGACGACCTGGCGGAGTCCCCCGTGCTGCCGGATCCCACCGCCGACCTCGACCGCCTCAACCTCCGCCTCGACGCACTCCACGCGGAACTGACCTCCGCGTTCCGCCATCTCCACGAACCCCAGGGCACCCGATCCTTCCACGACCTGTGCGGCGAATGGCTCGCCCTTCGCAGCCCCGCCATCCCGGAACTCCCGGACATCGAAGGCCTCACCCCCGAGCGCCTGCACGGCATCGAGGCCGACTGCGAGGAGGTCATCACCCGGGCCCTGCGCGCCCAATGGCCCACTAACCCCTACCGGGACCGACTCGCGCTCACGCCCGAAGCCTGGCAGGGACGCAATCCGGCGGCATGGGCGCACTTCTTCACGGAAGGCACCCGACTGGCCACGCAGGCCGATGCCTTGCCGCACAGTCCGGGGCCACGGCTCTCCCCATCGATCCCGCTGCCGGAACAGGCCCTCCACCGACGCGGCGCCGCCACCTGGCTCGAGAAGATCCACCAACGGAATGATCCCGATCTCGCCGCCCGATTCGCCGACGGCTCCGACCCCGGCCGCTGGCTGAAGCTCGCCGCCGACCTCGCCCCCTCCGCGGCCACGCTCGACACGCCACTCGACCGGGAGCTTTGGCCGCAGGTCCGTGACCAACTGCCGGGTCTCGCCGATCTCCGACGCCAGAAGCTCGCCCTCCAGCAGTGGGCGGAAGTTGCGGGTTCCTGGACCCGCTTCTTCGCCTTCGGCAAACGCTCGGCCGCCAAGCCCATCCTGGATCGACTGGCCCTCCCGATGGACCCGGCCTCCACCGATCGCGCCCTGCGTTTCCTCAGCGCGCTTGAACTGCGCTGGCAATGGTCCGAGGTCCGCGCCGAGGTCCTGGGCCTTGCTACCCCCACCTTCGCCACCGACGCCCTGCTCGTCGGCGTCCGCGACGGCCTTCCGGAACTTGCCGGGCTCCACGCGGCACTGGCGACCGAGGCCGCACATCCGTTCCGCCCTGCCGTGCTCGAAGCCCTTCGCGTGCCCGATACCCGCCCGACGCTCATCCGCTCACTCCGCGAGACGTCCGATCACGCCCTCGCGCTGGAAGGACTCCAGACCCACTGGCAGGGCTCCGGATTCCTCAGCGCCGACGCCATGGCGAACTGGCTCACGGAACTCTGCGCCGGAACACCCGCACTTCCGCTGGCCTCACAACTCGCCGCGGCCGCCCCGACCCTCGAGGACGCCGTCCGACTCACCGCCCGCCTTCGCTCGCTCCCCACGCCCGTCATCACGGGCCTTCGCGAGACCACAGCCGCGGGCCTGACCTGGGACAGCGCATTCCCCACACTCCGCGTCGCCGCCCTCGCCCACGAGATGCGACGCCGCCTGCGCCAGAGTCCCGATCTGGCCCGCATTGATTCGGCCCGGGTCGATGCAGCCCTCGGCGAACTCGGCCGGCTCTCCACGCAGAAGGCCACCACCGTCCGCGCGCTGATCCTGCATCGCTGGCAGAAGCGCTGGCGCGAACGCCTCCTCGCCTCCACCGGAACCCGGCTCAACTCGCTGGGAGCGTCGCTCCGCCAACGCCTGTTCGTCCGCGGCCAACGCGCCCTCAAGCTCCGCCAGATGATCGCCACGGGCGCAGGCACCGAAGGCGGCGATCCCCTCTTCGACCTTTGCCCGGTCTGGATGGCCAGCCCCGCCACCGTCGCGCAGGTGTTCCCCCGCGAGGCGCTGTTCGATGTCGTCATCTTCGACGAAGCCAGCCAGTGCCGGTTGGAGGAAGCCCTGCCCGTCCTCCTGCGCGCCCGCCGCGTCGTCATCGCCGGCGATCCCAAGCAGCTTCCGCCCACGCGCTTCTTCGAGGCCGCCAGCACCGAAAGCGACGACACCGCCGCGGAAACCGCCGCCGAGGTCTTCGACCGCCAGCTTTCCGAGGCCGAGGATCTCCTCTCGGCCGCCCTCAATCTCTCCGTCCAGGAATCGTTCCTCGACGTCCATTACCGCTCCCGCGACGCCGCCCTGATCGGCTTCTCCAACCAGGCCTTCTACAACGGCCGCCTGCTTCCACTCCCGGGCCACCCCGAACGCCTCGCGCCGAGTTCCCCGATCCAGCTGCAACGGGTCGATGGTCTCTATGCCGACCGGGGAAACGAATCCGAAGCCCTCGCCGCCGTCGACATCGTCGCGCGCCTGCTGGCCCTGCCTCGGCCACCGTCCATTGGCATCGCGTGTTTCAACCTGCCCCAACGCGACCTCATCCTCGACGCCCTCGATGATCGCGCGGCGGCGGATCCGGAATTTGCCGAACGTCTCGCCACTGCACGCGAACGCCAGGGATCCGGTTCGTTCGAGGGGTTGTTCGTCAAGAACCTGGAAAACGTGCAGGGCGACGAACGCGATCACCTCATCCTCTGCACGACCTTCGGGCCGGACGCCGACGGGAAGTTCCGCCGGAACTTTGGCGCCCTTTCACGAGCCGGCGGTGAACGTCGCCTCAACGTGCTGGTCACACGCGCCCGAGAAGCTGTTCACATCCTCACCTCGATCCCGCGCGCCGAATACGCCGTGGCACCTGCCGCGGACACGGAGACCCGGATCACCGGTCGTCATTACCTGTACGCCTACCTCCGCTACGCCGAGGCCTGCGTGCGCATGCACAACGAGGACAGCACCCGCACCACAGCCCCCACAGCCACGTCCTCCTGCACCGTGCGCGACACCAACCGTCCATCGACGGTCGCTACCGCCCTGGGCCGGCAACTTCACGAACGCCTCGGCCGGAACACCACCGTCCACTGGGGCAATGACGGCTTCTGCGTGGACATCGCCCTCGACCACGGAACCCCGGCGGCTCCGGCGACCCTCGGCATCCTCACCGACTTCAACCGGTACACCCGAGCCCCTGACCCCATCGCCTGGGAGCAGTTCCGCACGCAGACGCTCACGAACCTCGGCTGGAACCTGCAAAGGGTCTGGACCCCCGCCCTCTTCCGGGACCCTGCGACACCCGTCGCATCGGTCTCTTAGCCGTGTGCATGCGGTTGGATGTCGACGAATGACTCGCGCAGAGACGCAGAGGCGCAGAGGAAAGAAGCCGTTCAGGCACCGTCACCGGGTCGTCCAGGTGCGCATCCTGACGGTGCGCCCAGCCCAAACGAGGTGATGAGGACATCGCCTCCCCATTCCAGAGTCGGGGCGGCGACGTCCTCGTCGCCCTCTCCCAAAGCGCCTCCTCACGGCGATGAGGACATCGCCTCCCCATTCCAGGGTCGGGGCGGCGACGTCCCCGTCGCCCTCTCCCAAAGCGCCTCCTCACGGCGATGAGGACATCGCCGCCCCGTTCCCATTCCCAAACGGGGGTCTTGTCACGGTGCGCCCGTCACCCAGCCTCGATCCGCTGCAGGGTTGCCCACCCCCCGCTTTCTTGCCCCTCTCAGCCGTCTCTGCCCCTCTGCGCGAATTTCTAGTTCATGGAAATGGCTCAGCGCCGCCACCGCCGCCACACCCCAAACACTCCCAGCGCCAACGCCCCCACGAGCACCGTCGCCGTAGGCTCCGGCACCGGCGTGATGATCAACTCCCAGGAGTCCAACCGGGCAAGGCCGCCCGTGGCCATATCGGCAGCGAACAGCGTCCACGTGCCATTCGGGTTGAGGCCCACAAAACTGTCGAACGTGGCCACCCGCGGCGTGGTCTCCAGCACCAGGCCCGGATCGATGAACCGTGCATCCGGTTCCCATCGGCCGGTCACCGGTTCGAGGATCGTGTTCTCGTCGGTCCCCAGGATCGACCGGTAGTTGTGGATGTCCCCCTGCGTTCCCGTCGCCGCGAAGGTGACGTTGAACCCGTTGTCCGGAGATCCAAACGAATCCAGCGCGGTGACCCCGGGACGATTCAGCAGGACGCTGAACCCGGACCCGTGCTGCAGGGTCAGGTACAGGTCCCCGTTGTAGGCACCGGCGCCGACGCCGGCGATGTTCACCCGGACCTCCAGGGAGAGGATGCCGGGCGTGGTGGTGACGACGGTCCGGGTATCTGCAAGCCCGGTGCCGTCATTGTCGGGTATGAACCCGTTGTTCACGTTGAACAGGAACGACTGGGCCGCGAGCGGGCTGGCAGCGAGGACCAGTGCGAGGGGCAGGTATTTCATGGTCGGCTCTGTGGAGGTTGAGATCAGGGAGTGGTGACGTCGACACTGCGATAGTACCGCGTCACATGGCCCGCGGCGTCGTTGTCGGTGAATTCAAAGAGCCCGTTGGCCCCCGCAGTGGCGGAACCCAACGAACTCCACGACGGACTGCCAAGGTCCGGTGTGGCTTCGATGCGATAGAGTCGGCCGGGAATGCCGGCGAACCGGATGGTCACGCGACCACTGAGGTCGCGATCCAGTGTCAGGACGTTGCGGCTCGGGGTCGTGTTGCCACCGATCACATTGACCTGCACCACACCGATCCCGAGGCCGCCACGTCCATCCGACACCTGATAGGTGAAGGAGTCCGGGGCGTCGCTGCCGGTCGGCGGCGTGTACAGGATCCAGGGTCCACTGCGGCGGACACTGCCACCGTTGGCGGTCGGTGAGGTCACTGAGGCAAAGCGTACCGGATCGAAGTCGGGATCCGTGTCGTTCGCGAGCAACTCGGAGATCGCCACCTTCAACGCCTCGCCCGGCTTGCGGGAGACCGTGTCTGCGCCGGCGATGGGCGAGTTGTTGCGGGCGGTGACCGTGACCAGGAACGAGGTCGTGGCGGAGGCCGAGCCATCGCTCACGGTGAGCGTGATGGTGGCCAGACCCGCCTGACCCGCCGCTGGTGTCAGCGTCAGGGTGCGCGCTGCGCCGTCACCGGAGATCGCGACCGAGGCCGACGAGATCAGGCCGGGATTCGACGATCCCACGTTGATCGTGAGTTCGTTCAACGGGGTATCGCTGTCACCCACCGTGAAGGAGAGGCCGGTGATCGGAAGTCCGGCCGGCGTCGTCTGCGGCGCGATGCCCGAGATCGTCGGCGCGCTCGAAACGAAGGCCACCGCGGTCTGCGCATCCGGTGATGCCGGCTGGGCTTCGACGTTCCCGGCCTGGTCGCGGGCCCGACTGAAGAACGCATAGGTGCGTCCCACCGTTCCCGGGTAGACGGAACCAGTCAGCGGTGTCGACGTGAGCCACGCCGCGAAGGGTCCGCCATCCTCGGAGACATAGATGTCGTACGAGGTCACGCCCGTGTTGTCCGATCCCGACCAACTCACGGGGATCTGCGCCGGGCTGGAAGCCGGCAGCGGCAGGATGGCGCTCACCGGAGCAGTGGCATCCGGAGCCGGAGGATCCACATAGATCAGGCGGTAGCTGCCCGTCGAGTTGTGGTCGATGAGGTGCAGCATCTGCTCGTAGATCGGACGCGCGCCCAGGCCGGGGAAGGTCCGGTCGGTCACCCAGAATTCCTGGTCGAGACCGAGCTCCTTGCCGTCCGACCGAACGATCCGCCGCAGGCGCAGCGAACCATTCGAAGGCTCCGGAATCCGGAGGTACGTCCAGCCAGTAGGCATCGCGGCATTGACGGTCACCTCGGTGACGCCACCGCCGGGCACACCCGACACGGAGGCCAGTTCGACCAGGGCCACGTCATTGGTGCTGCCGTCGCTCAGGTACAGCGTGTCCGGCATGTTCCGCGGATCGCCCTTGTCGTTCACGAGGAAGTCCGGCTTGCCGTCACTGAACGGCGCCCCGACTTCCACCATGCGCGTCATCTCATGGATGGTGACGGCTTCGATGAGCGACAGCCGCGGATCCCCGAGTTCGTCCTGATGGGCGAACGAGGCGGTGTACTCGCGGAAGTTGCCCTGCAACGTCGACGTGAACAGCCAGCGGCCAATCACGATCTGACCCGGCCCCACGTTGCCGAAGTTCGCCGTCAACGACGGGGTCAGGTTCTGCCCCGCCACCTCGGTGGCGATGATCTTGAAGTCCACGAGCAGTCCCTTCTCGTTCTCGATGATCTCGGGCTGGCCCGAGATGATGCGGAAGTTGCGCGCCGTGCCGTAACCTTCGTTGCGGACCAGGACGCCGAGCGTGAACGGAATCGAGGGCTCGATCGGATCGGTGAACGGATCATCCGAGAACACGTCGCGCTGGTGGAAGTACTGCACCACGAGGTTCGGGTTCGGCAGGACCTCGATGCGGCTCGGGGCGAGCGGCACGGTGATGATCACCCCGTCCTGACGGTACCGGAGGGTGCCGCTAACGTAGTGGACGGTCGGAACCGTCGGGGCGGCGTCGCTCGTCGGCACCAGGATCCAGGTGGCCTTGCCGGTGGAGGAAGCCCCGATCAAGCCGGTGCCATCCACCGCGCTCAACCCGGTCAGCGTCGGCGTGCGGACGCCGAAGTCGATGGTCGATTCGGAGCCATCCTCGCGCTCGACGCGCAGGTCGACATCGACCAGGTCGAGCGCACCCGCGGTGTTGTTCTCGACCTCGAGGGTCGCCTTGAACGCGTCGCGGGTGATGACCGCTTCCTGTTCGAGGCGGAGCTTCACACGGGCGCAAACGCCACCGCCGTTGAGCAGGGCGTTGTTGAGGCGGTCGCGGGCATCCTTGATCGCGGAGTACTCGTCATTGAAGCCCTCCTCGATGTTTTCCTCACGCGCGGCCGCAGCCTCGGCGAGCAATCCCTGAAGCACATCATCCGCGATGAAGTCCTCGTTGAAGCCATCCGGAAGGTCGGTCCAGTTGGTGATGCCACCCCGGCGGTATTCCACCGTGCGGTTCCAGCGGTTCAGGAACTTCAGCACGCTGTCACCCGGGACACCGGCCGGCGGCGTCAGGGCCACCAGTTGGCCGAACTCAGCCGGGTTCAACAGGTGCTGGTCGGCGGAGGCGCCACCCGACCGCTCGGCGAACGCCGCCCAGAAGGCGATGTTCATTTCGTCCGTCGCCTTCGCTGCGGCCCACGCCTCGTCGTCGAGGACGTACACCATCGGCGCCATCATGCGGCGCAAGCGATCCGTCCGGGTGCGGAGTTCGGCGAGTTCCGGAACATTGGGCGGAACAATCGGCAACGGATTCAAACGCAGGTAGACCTGCTCATGGTCAGGTCCGACCGCCACACCCGCCGTACGACGTGAGCCAGCACCACCACCGGATCCGCCACCACCGCACTTGTCGATGGTGTCGCGGGTGAACGGCGTGTCGGTGATCTGGCAAAGGCACTGCGCGATGCCCGAGCTGTTCCCGTTCACGCAGGCGCAGAGCAGGCCGCGGATGCACGAGAACTCGGACAATCCGGGAATCTCGATGGGCGAGCAGCCCGGGATGGTGTTGAGGCAGTCCAGCGACAACGCACCACCAAGGCCCTTGTCGGCAACCTTGCCGCCGCACTTCGAGAGCGCGTACATGCAGTTCAGCGCCTTGATGAGCGGGAACTTGTTCGCCAACTGGTCGATCACGCACTCCGCGAGACCGATCCCCAGGTTCAGCTTGCAGGGATCGCACCCCTCGGGTGCCGAGGACGGCGTCACCGGGATGTGGTAGGTCGGTCCCGTGCACAGGAAACAGCTGCCGCCTCCGGGGCCACCACCGGGCCCCACTTCGCCCCGGAAGTCCAGGCGCGGGAAGGTGCTGCCGCCATTGCCACCGCAACCGGCACCCGCGTTGTACATGACATAAGGCACCGTGTACTTGTTGGTCTGATCCCCGCAGACCAACTCGTACACCGTGAACCCGGCCGTGATGCACGGGCCACCACCGGCCGCGGTCCTGGCGACACGTCGCAGGGCACTGCCGCCGCCAGCGGCGGACGCACGCCGGATGGTCATCGGCACCACCAGCGACGTCTTCGCTGGCAGATCGCCGAATTCCCGGATCAACGGTTCGAACACCCAGTCCGGATGGTTAGGCACCTCGAGGCTGGCGTTCTTCGCAGCGATCAAGCCGTGGTTCGTCACCTTGAAGTTCACCTGGCCTTCGTCACCCACGATCGCCGCGAGGTCGACGCTGGCCGGTTCAATCGTCACCACCGGCAACGGCACCGCGGTCTCGAAGACCGTTTCGATCACGATCTTGGTCCGGTCCTCGATCTCGGTCGGTTCAACCTTCCACGTGTAGCGCACCGCCTGACGCGCGAGGAACGCCGTGACGTTCGTCGTCCCGCCCGCCGGCACGAGATGCACCTGCTGGTAGGACGAATGCTGGTCGGCCGAAATCTCCAGCCGGTAGTAGTTCTCGGCCAGACCCGGCAAGGTCACCAATCCGGTGGGACCGCTGTTCGTTTCCAACACGGACAATCCCGTGAACGCATCCACCAGTCGGATCGCGGCATTGGCAACGCGCGGGGCGCCCTCCGCGTAGAAGGTGTACTCGTCCGTGACCTCAACCACCATCCCGCCAATCGAATCCGAAAGGCAGCGGAAGGTGAACGGAACGGTCACCTGCGAATTGTCCGAACCCAACAGCAACGATCCGCTGTAAGGCCCGAGCGGCAGGTCAGCCGGCGGCGTCAGCAGGAGGGAGATGGTTGTCGTCTCACCCGGCGCCAGTGACGGTAGATCGGCCGTCGACGCACTGCTGAGCCAGGGAATCGGCGGCAGCAATAAACGCATCGGACCCGTTGCCAGACCGCCTTGGTTGGCGACTTCAAAAGCGACGGTCACCTGCGTGCCACGACGCATTCCAGTGACGATGCTTCCCGGCGTCGCCACCAGGCGCGGCCGGAGGGCATCCACCTGGATCGGCAGATCCACCAGACCCGAGACTCCTTCCTGTGTCGTGACGCGGAACCGGGCCGTTCCACCACGCACCACACCCAACGGCGCCGTCACCGCGTAGCCCAACATCAACCGTCCGTCACCGGGCAGCACCGTGCCCGACAGGTTCGCCGTGACGTTGAGCCCCGCCGGCTTGCTGACCACTTCCACCGCGGCCGCGTTGAGATCGATCTCGGAGAGGTTGTCCACCGCCAACGCTCCCGTCGCGGATCCGCCCTCGATCACCGAGATCGCTCCCGGGCTCGCAATGCGGAAGCCGAGCAGCACGAACACATCCTGCGTCGGCGGCTCCGAAACTCCCGGGTGCGCTGCGGCAATGTCGTAATGACCCGCTTCGCCCGGCAGCGGCGTGAAGTTCAGGCGGAACTGTCCCGCGGAATCCGTCAGCGCGGAGATCACCCGGCGGGTTCCGCGGACGACCACATGCACGTTCACCAACACCGAGGGCGCCGGAGAACCGTTGTTCAGGCGGGCCACGCCACGCATCGGGATCACCGTTCCCGCGGGCACGACATCCACGTCGGTCAACACGGTCGCGTTATAGGCCGGGACAATGTTGATCGGGGCCGACACCGCCGTGTTGTTGGCTTCGTCCGTTTCCGTGACGACGCCGTTCACATCCACCACCGCGATCAGGAACCGCGCACCCGTCTCGCGCGGCAACCGGATGGGCGGGTTCACCTCGAAGAAACTCCCCGCAGGAACCTCACCGGGGAAGCTGTACTGCGAGGCAAGGACGTCGCTCTCGTTGAAGGTCGCGTCCGACGAGAGGAACAGCCGCACCGTGAACGGCGTGGCCGCGCGCAGGCCGCGGTTCTCGATCCGGTACGATCCGGTGACAAAGGTGTCCGTCTCGCCCGTCGGCGGCAGCGAGACCGAGGCCACCACGAGATCCGGCAGGTTGATGTCGCTCACCGTCATCTGGGCGATGCCCGGCGTGAATCCATCCCGACCTGCCGTCACCGTCACCCGTTTGGCGCCGTCCGGCGTGCCGTCGTCCAGCGTGCCCACCGGGAAGGTCACCGAAGCCGATCCCACCGGGATCGTCACCGTCGGGGGTAGCACCAGTTCGCCCGTCACATCGACGGCGAGCGTGACTTCCAGCGGCACCGACGTGTCCGTGTTACGGCGGAGGGTTCCCACCGCGCCACCGGCGACACCTTCAGCCAGTGTCCCGCGGTTGAAGCTCAACAGCAGCGTTGCGCCGTCGTCGTCCGTGACCGTCAGGTCCGTCGACACCGTGGCACCCGTCGGCACGCCACCCACCAGCAATACCGCTTGGAGCGTCACCGGCTGGGGACCATCGACCACATCGTCGTTCACTGCGGCGACATTGAAGTTCACCGACGCCTGCCCTGCCGGAATCGTCACCGTCGCGGGCACCGTCGCCGCCGTCGTATCCGACGACGTCAACCGGACGGTCAGGGCTCGATCGCTCGGGAAGGAGCGCGTCACCGTGCCCAGCGTTGCGGCCGGCCCAGCGCCCTCGGGGAAGGACGCCGCGTTCACCGCCAGCGCCAGGGTCGGGAGGTCGTCATCGAGCACCGTCACTTCGGCAAAGCTCGCGACATGCCCGATCGAGGTCGCATCCACGCGATAGGTCAGGTCCGGTTCGATCACGGTGTCCGCGGCACCGATCAACGCGAAGGTCACCGAGCTCTGGCCGGCGGGGATCGTCACCGAAGTGGGCGCGATCAACTGTGCAGGATTGCTGCTCGCCACCGTCACCGTGACGGGCACAGGGGTCACCGTACCCCGCGATACCGTCGCCGAGACCGTGAGGCCTTCCGTCACCGTCGGGCTGGCCACGGTCAGCGTCAGCACCGGTTGGTCCACATTCCGGACGGTCACGGTCGCCGAAGCGGACGTGAACTCAGCCGCCACCGCCTGCACCGTCACCGAGGCGTCGTCATCGACCACGCCATCGGCCACCGGGGTGCCGTTGAACGCAACGGAAGCCCCGCCGGCCGGGATGATCACTTCGACCGGAACGGTCAGTTCAGTGCCATCCGAACTCGTCAATGTCACCGGCAAGGCAGCGGTCCTCGAACCATTGCGCGTCACCGTAAATCCGATGGCCGCCCCGCTCTCCGTGGTCTGCGCTGCCGAAGCCACAAGCCGCAACTGCGCGGGGATCACCAGCGAACCCGCGCTGATCGCGGCATTGTTCGCCTCCGATTCCTCCACCACCTGCAAGCCCACGTCGACAACCACGACGCCACGGTAGGTTCCAGCGATGCCATCGTGCGGGATGAGCACGCTGGCCGAACGTTCCACCGAAACTCCCGCGGGCAGCGGTGCAGCCACGGGCAAACTCACCTGCAACAGGTCCGCACCGACCACGCCGTCCGCGGACAGCGAGACCGTCTCGGTCCAGGGCGCCACCGCAACCACGGCACCGGTGTTGCGCGTGGTCCAGGTCACGTTGAACGGTACGCCTGGCGTCACCGTCGGCGGGACCACGACATTCTCGACCACCAGATCCGGCCGCGGCGGCGGGCTCAGCAGGAGCGCGTCCGAGGTCCGGGTGTTGTTCGATTCATCCGATTCCGCCAACTGGAACGACGCATCGGTCGTGACCGCGATGCGATGCGATCCCGGCGTCAAACCGTTCAACGGAATGTTCACCGTCTGGGAGAGGTTCACGCTGGCTCCCGGAGCCAGCGGGGCCGCCGCTCCGGCAGGCCGCACGCCCAGGTACGCGACCACACCGCCCGCTTCGGTCCGCAGCGTGATCTGGTCATTCCAGTTCGCCGCTGGTGCATTGCCCGCGTTCCGCACGGTCCACTGCACCAGCAGCGGGGCGCCGAACGTTGAGGATCCAGGAACCGTGAGCGCATCCACCACGAGATCGGGCCGCGGCAGGTTGTCGACCTGCGTCGGCGCCGAGGCGCCCACGTTGTTGCCCTCGTTCGATTCCGGCAGCTGGCTGGCGCCGTCGGCGATGACCAGGAAACGGAAGGCCCCGGGAGTAACCCCGCCGATTCCGGGCAAGGCGAACGTTCCTTCCATGTCGACCGTCCCGCCGGCCGCCAACGGCGTGGCCAGTGCACCGACAGCTCCAAGATAAATGTCGCCACCGGTCAGCACGTCATCCAACGAGAGGTAGACGTAGGTTGTCACCGGCCCGTTGGCATCGACGCTCCCCGCGTTGCGCAGCGTCCAGCGGACCGTGGCCGTCGAGCCGAAGTACGGCGTCGCCGCAACCCCCACATTGTCCGTCACGAGGTCCGGTTGGGAGATGTTGATCAGGGCGGCGCCCACCGCCGTGTTGTTGGCCGGCGAACCCGCTTCCTGCACCACCTCGCCCGCATCCGTCGTCACCACGAACCAGTGGTTCCCGCTCACCCCGGGCGGTAGCTTCACGCTGCGGGACTGCACCACGGACGCACCAGCGGCCAGTGGCCCGGGCACCGAGAATGTCCCCAGCACGAGATCCGATCCCGCGATGCCATCCGTCGACAGGAAGACCGTCTCCGTCCACGGCCCCACGGCGGGCACCGAACCCAGGTTTGTCACCGTGTAATCCACCGTCACCGAAGCACCCGCAGCACCCGCCGCCGGCCCGGTCACACCTGCCATCACGAGATCGGGCAGCGCCACCGGCGTCACGAAGGCCAGATTGTCGATGGCCGCCGTCTCCGCACCTGAACCCAGTGTCACCCGCACACGGGCGATGCCCGGGGCGCTGATGGTGACCAGTTCCCGCGAGCCCGCACCTGCCTGGCTCGTCCGCGTATAGATCTCCGTCCCCGCGGCGTTGTAGGCCTTGGTCACCGTTCCCGGCGCCGCCGCATCAATCACGAAGAACGCCACGAACGGCGTCGTCGCCGGCGTCGTTGTCCCGGGACTCACAAAACGGATCTCGACCTGCGAAGCCGCCGCAGGATCCCCCAGTACGCGCGTCGCGGACACCGGCACAAAGGTCGACGGATTCGCCGACGTGGTCACCGGATTCCCGGCGAGCGTCTCGAACATCACGCCCTCCGACGTGTACTGCGTCGTCAACGCCGAATCACCGGGCACCTCCTCGAAGGTGATCAGGCGATCACCCAGATCAGGCGACACATACATCCGGTTCTGGGGAACGATTCCGCCCGCCGTGTTGGCGGCCGTCGCCCACGCAAACTCGAGGCCACTGGCTCCGACGGCATTCGCGGCGAACAGCAGTTCCACCGGATACAACCCGGGTTCCGCGAAGCTCACCGGCATCCACGAATAGCTGAAGCCTCGGTCGCCCGCCGAACCCAGCACCTGGTCGCCCACCGTCAGATAGAACCCATCGTCACTGCCGACCCCGAACTGGATGTCGATCTCGGGCGTCACCGGGAACATGTCCAGATCCGGGGTGATGCTGATGAAGAACCGATGCCGCAGGATGAAGTTCAGCGCGGCCAACCCAAGCACCTGCTCGGGAGGTGTGGTCGTATTCTGGAAGAAGGTATTGAAGCTGGCCCCCACACCGATGCTCGCCCCCGGCCTCGGGAAGTCGATGAACGGACTCAACGTCGTGCCACTCGGAGCCCGCCCCGCCAAGGCCGCAGGCGTCGGCGTCACACCACCCCCAATGCCGTTGAACAGTTCGATCGCGACGCCGTTGCCCGGCACCGGTGGAATCGTCGTCCGCTCCGCGTCCGCCACGGGAATCAACGTGCCGTAGTTCTGCTGCACGTCGAGGAACGCACCGCCGCTCGGTGTCGTGCCGCCCCCATCCGTCACAAGGCAGCGATAGATTCCTTCGGCGGCCAACTGGACATTCACCAACTCCAGTGTCGGATCCGTCCTGCCGTCCAGGTTGAGGCCATCCTTCTGCCATTGATAAGTCACCGGAGGCGTCGCCGCCGCGCTCACCGAAAACGACACCGTCGAGTTCCGCAACACGGTCACGGCACTCGGATTCGAAGTGATCTGGGGCGGTGTCAGGATCTGGAACGCGCCTTCAAAACGATCCTCGATCGCTTCACCCGGCGATCCATCCGCGTCGGTGTTCATCAGGTTGCCGGCCTGATCAGCGATCGCCGGTCCCACCCGCATCGTATAGGTCCCGTTGATCCGCTGGCTCGCGAAGTTCACCGTGAAACGCGTCGCCGTCGTACGCGAAACCGAAGTGGCCGGCACCACCGTCCCATCCGGCCGGACCAAGGCAAAGTCCCCCGCCGCCACCGAGGTGGCGGCAACCGGCTCGCTGAAGTCCACCTGAACACTGGAGACAGGCAGGAGGCTCGTGCCGCTCGGCGTGATGCTCGTCACCGCCGGCCCCACAGGATCCAGCGTGACGCTCGTCCGGAAAGTTCCGTCCGCCGCACTCGGCAGCAGCACCCGGACGTTGTCGATCGCCCAACTCTCGTCCCCGAGCCCTTGCAATCCGCGACCTCGGAAAGTCACCGCCGCCGTCGACGCAGAATGCGGCGCCGTGAAGGTCAGGTCGCGATACAGTGCGTCCGGATTGCCGGAATAGATGAAGTTCGATCCGTACAGCGCAGGCTCCGTCAGGGTGTAGCTCTGTTGGGCGCGGTTTCCATTGCTGAAAGTGTATTCCCACGCTGGGGTCGCGCCCCCATCCACCAGCACACCGAAGTAATCGGGACCGATGCCCCCCGCGTTGTTGCCGTCCCACGTGTCGATCAGTAGGCCGTCCCACGTCACGCGCAGCCCGTCGTGCGGCGGAAGATTCGCCAAGGTGAGCGTTGCCGTCTCGTTCCCGAAGCGCCCCAGGACCTGCGTGGTCGTCGCTGTCGTCGCCGTTTCAAGGCGGTCCCAGAAGGCTTCGAATCCAACCTCGAAATCGGTGGTGTAATAGGGCGTGTACGCCCCGGCCTTCATCATCTGGCCAGCCACACCACGGATATTCGGGCCGACCACCACCTGATAGACACCCGCATCCACCACCGCAGGAAACGACAGCCGGTAGCGGTCCGCCGCCAGCGTCGTCAGGACGAACGTCGCCGGATCCAGCGCCCCACCAGGCCCGGTGATCTGGAAATCCTCCGCGGCAATCGTCGCGGGGTTCACTCCGGTGCTGAACGCGAAATCCATCTGGCTCAGCGAAGACGCCACCGGTCCCGGGGTCACCGACGAAACAAAGAAGTCGGCCACCACCACCGTCAGTGCAATCGGCGCCGACGTCGTCGATCCCCCCGGCGAGGAAACCACGCACTGGTACAGGCCTTCCCGGCTGACCACCAACGGGCTCAGCCGAAGCGTCGAACTCGTCCCTCCCTGCACGTCCGGCCCAGAGATCGTTTCACCGTTGAACAGCCAACGGTAGTTCAACGGCGTGAACGGGGATTCCGCCGCCACCGAGAATTCAGCCGTTCCACCCGAAGGCACCACCTGGTCCGCACTGGTGCTCGTGATCAACGGATCCGCGCCCCAGACCCGGAGGGAGTAATTCCCGACGCTCGTTGGCGCCAAGCCACCAAAAACCGTCAGCGTATAAGTCCCGACAGAATTCGCGAAGAACGACCAGTCGCCTCCATCCAGTGTGTCCGTCAGGATCAAGAATCCCTCCGGAGCCCGCAGTTCCCATCGCATGGCCAGAAAGGGAAATCCGGTGGTGCCGATCCGGTCGTCGACGTACATGTTCTGCGCCCGGGTCAGCGTGAACGTGTACACATCCGCGCTTCCCGGCGTCTCAATCACACCGGAACCAGCCCCATGGCTGCCCGGCGCAATCACATCCCCCAACTGCAACGCGAAGGGGCCACCGTCCGTCACCGGCAGGATCGAGAACGAGTACGGCCCGTTCACCGCACCCGGCGACAACTGCGAGTAAACCTCCACCCGGTATTGCCCACCCGACGTCAGCATCCGACGCCCCGCCGAATTTCCATCCAACCGATCGGAAAACAGGATCGATCCATTCGGTTCGAGCACGAACATCGTCGCCCGACTCGAGGTCGATCCACCGTCACGGAAGTACAGGGAGGTTCCCGGTTCGACGCTGAAGGTGTAGGTGTCCTTGGATCCCAGCACTTCAAGATTTCCTGCACCCGCCTCCGGCACGCCATCGCTCACCACTGCCGGAATCGTCAACGCGAACGGCCCCTGATCCTCCACCAGCGTCAAACCAAAGGCATACGACCCGATCAAATGGGGCCACGACGAAGAGGCCGACACCGTGATCGTATAGGTACCCGTTTCTGGCAGCACGATCCGGCCTGGATCCACGTTATCCATCCACTCCGAGATCAGGAACCCACCGCCGGGTCTCACCATCTGGAACAGCAACTGATTCGAGAAACCTTCACGCCGGTCGTTCACGTAGATCACCTGCCCGGCTGTGCCTTCAAAGGTGTAGGTGTCCCGCCCACCGCGCGTCTCGATGTTCCCGGCCCCCACCCCCGGCGAGTCCTGCGAAACCTCCACCGGGATCGTCAATGCCATCGGACCGTTGTCCACCACCGCATACACGCCGAGCGAGTACGTGCCCATCCAGTCCGGATATCCCCCGGATGCTCGAACCTCGATCGTCCATGTTCCCGCTTCGGTCACGTCCCGCCGACGTTCACCCCGGCTGTCGAAGCTCTCGATCGTTTGCACGCCTCCATCCGGTCCATAAACCCACATCTCCAATCCGAACGTCTGCGCCCCCAGATCCGCGATGAAGAAGCTCTGCCCCGCCGGCACGGTCACCTGATACCGGTCCCGTTGCCCCAACGCCGAGATCCGGCCTGCCGCCGCCACGGGAACCCCATCCGTCACCGTGTCCCCGATGGCCAGCGTCATCGTCGGCTCATCCACCACCGTCCTCACGACGAAGGAGTAGGAACCAAATTGATCCGACGAAAACGGATACGGCCGCACCACCAAGCGGTAGACGCCGGTCAGCGGCAGCAGGATCCGTCCGGCATCCGTGTCGGAGAAATAGTTTTGGTAAAGCCGGGCTCCGTTCGGGGCCTCCAGATAGACCTCCAGGTTCCCGTCGATTCCGAGGTGATCGACATACACCGACTGGTTGGCCGAACCCAGGAAACTGAAAACATCCTGCTCCACGACGGATTCAATCCGACCCGCCCCCACCGCCGGCGAATCCAGCACCACCGGCACGTCGAGCGCCAACGGGAACAAGGTCTCCTGCCCCAGCAACACACCCAATCGGTAAGCCCCTCTGGACCCGCCGGTGTAATCGTTCGCGTGAACCACCAACCGGTACGTTCCCGTCAACGGCAGCAACACCCGCTCCGGATCCGAGTAATCCAGGTAGTTGGCGTTCATCAGGACCGTCCCATCCGGTGCCACCAGGGTCGCTATCAGACAGCAACCGTCCGTCATCCCATTTTCATCCAGCACCAGAATCTGACCCGCGGTGCCCCCGAACTCGTACACATCCGCCCCCCAAGCCGTCTCGATCCGTCCCGACCCCGCCGGCGAATCCGGTTCGATCACGTCGCCGAGGTTGATGGCAAAGGTCTCCACGCCCGTCACCGGCTCAACGTAAAATTGATAGGTCCCGATCCCCGAACCGTAGAACCGCACGCGGATCCGGTACTCGCCGGTCTCCGGGAACGTCCGGATACCTACCCCCCACGAATCAATGGAATCTTCAAACAGTACTGCGCCCGATGGCGCAATCAGGCTCCACACCGGATTGTCGAAGAAGAAACCCTCGCTCGTATAACCAAACTCCTGGAACAGGGCCATCTCACCGGCATTGGCCGTGAACCGATAGAGGTCCTCGCCCCGCGGAGCTTCAATCCGCCCCATGCCGGATTCCGGACTGTCCGCACTGATCGTCCGCTGGCTGCGAACATCACCCAGATCGAATTCCTCCGGCGTTGGGATGTTCCGGAAGGCAAACGCATACGACCCCGTATACACCTGCCAGGTATCCGACGACCGGACTTCGAAGTAGTATTCCCCGTCGCGAGGCAGCGTGATCTCCGATGGAGATCCGTCCAGCCACTCGCCCCAGACGTAATTCCCGTCAAGATCCCACAGGTTGCCGTAGATCTGGCAGCAACCCACGCCCGTCTGATCGTCAAAGATCAGGACCTGCCCCTCCGATCCCGTGAAGAAGTACCCGTCCCAGGTGCCCGCCGTCTCGAGAAAGCCAGCCCCGTCGAACGGGCTGTTCTCCGAAATCAACTCATCCAACCCGATGGCGAAATACTGACTCTCGCTCACCTGTGTGACCGAGAAGGAATAGTTGCCCGTCGTCTCCGACGCCCAGGACGGAGCCCGCACAATGAACCGGTAAATGCCCGTCGTGCTGAGGTCGAACCGCCCCGGATCGTACCCCTCGAGCGAATCCTGAAAGAGGATGTTCCCGTCCGGGTCCTCGAGATACCACTCCAGCGAATTCTCCCCTGAATCCTCGCTCAGGTAGATCGCCACCGGTGATCCCACCAGAAACAGGTACTCGTCCTGTTCCCCGATGACGCCGATCCGCCCCGCGCCCACCTCTGGACTGTCCGGACTCACGTAGGCATCCAATGGAGGCAGATCGAAAGACTCGGCAGCCACCGGTCTCATCCACACCAGCACCAACAGGCACCATCCCACCATGAATCGGGTCAGATTCCTCATAAACGTTCGCTCTTCAGTTCCCAAAGACGTCCGCAACCGCAATTCCAGGAGGCAATTCTCAGAATCGCGGAAAATGCGACGAACCTGCATTGAAGCGGTTCGCATGCCGAAATACTCAGGGCTGGTACATTCCCACACTATCTGGCCACGTGCGTCAACCGATGCCCCCACCTATTTCCGCTCAACCCTCAGGAATTTCCCTACAACCCCTCCCAGCGTAGCAACCGACGTCAGGAGGTTGGGGAGGGAGTTTCAAGTTCGAAGCCAGGTGAAGGCCGGGTGCCCTCACCCGGCGGAGAAAGGATTCGGGGCTGCGATGTCCTCATCGCCTTGGGAATGGCCTTGTAACGGCGACGAAGACGTCGCCACCCCGTTGCATGAATCTTGAAACTTGAAACTGAAAACTTCCTCCCCCTCACCACTCCGTCCATCCGCAGCATTGCTTCCGAACCCGAAACATGCGGCCATGGAACCGCGCTGTCCGAGCAGTCCCCCCGAAGGGATGGTCCCCCGGCCCTGCCTGGAAGCGCACGCATACCATGGAGTTGTTGAGCGAAGAGAATGTGGTCGGACGCAAGACCGTTGAACTGTGCACGGCCTTGGCCGAATCGCCGGAGTTCACCGCCATCCGCGGCCGGATCGAACGGTTTTCAAACGACACCGAAGCCCGCATGCAGTTCGAACTGGTCAACCGCAAGGGGGCCAACCTCGAACAGAAGCAGCAGTCCGGCGCCGAGATCACCGAGGCCGAGGTCGCCGACTTCGAGAAGATGCGCGATTCGCTGCTCTCCAACGATGTCGCCCGCGAATTCCTCGAAGCCCGTGAGGAAATGATCGCCCTGCAGGAAGGCGTCCAGCAGTGGGTCGCCAAGACCTTCGAACTCGGTCGCCCCCCCACCCAGGACGAAATGGGCGGATCCTGCGGCCCCGGCTGCGGCTGCGCCTGATCCCGGTCACCCGATCCGATCGGGGCGGCGACCTACTCGTCGCCCCATTCCAAAGCCCCTCCCACGGCGATGAGGACATTGCCTCTCCTCCCTGGGCCGGGGCGTCGACGTCCTCGTCGCCCTGCTGCAGTCCCCTGACCGGCATCACACCAACCGCTCGCGGTTCCTCCACAGGTGCCGCGGCGGCAGGATCCCCACCGGCGTGATGATCCCTGTGATCAGCTCCGGCGGCGTCACATCAAATCCCGGGTTCCTCGCGCCACTTCCCGGATTCGCGATCTGCACCCGGGTCCGTCGGCCCTCGGCGTCCACACCCCACGCTCCGAGCACTTCCTCCGGCGAACGTTCCTCGATGGGAATCTGCATTCCATCCGTGAGCTCCCAGTCGATCGTCGACAGCGGAATCGCCACGTAGAACGGGATCCGATGGCGCTTGGCCAACACGGCCTTCGTGTACGTGCCGATCTTGTTCGCCACTTCCCCCGTCCTCCCCAGAACGCGGTCCGACCCCACGATCACCAGGTCCACCTCGCCCCGCTGCATCAGGTGGCCCGCGGCATTGTCGGCGATCACCGAGTGCGCAATGCCCTGCTGGTGGAGTTCCCACGCCGTCAGCGACGCTCCCTGGCAACGCGGCCGGGTTTCGTCGCAGTACACGTGGAATTTCCGCCCAGCCGCCTGCGCCGCATAGAGTGGCGCCGTAGCCGTCCCGACATCCACGAAGGCCAGCCACCCGGCATTGCAATGGGTCAGCACCCGCATGCCTTCGCGGATCAACGGGGCTCCATGCTCCCCGATCTCCCGGCAGTGACGCACGTCCTCCTCCGCGAAGGCCTGGGCTGCTTCCACCGCGAGCGACTGCTGTTCCGACACGGACGTTCCCGACGCCATCTGTTGCCGGACGCCGATCATGGCGTTGACCGGATCCACCGCGGTTGGCCGGGCCTCCTTCAAATGCAGGAACACCCGCTCGACATGCCGCTCAAACGCCGCCAGTCCGCGCCCACGGAACTCCCGCGCGCCTTGCGCCAATCCAAAGGCTGCCGTGGCGCCAATCGCCCCAGCCCCACGCACGACCATGTCGCGGATGGCCGCCGCGGTCTCCCGATGCGTCGGCATCGCCACCACCTCGAACCGGTGCGGCAGCAACCGCTGGTCAATCAACCGCACCGCATTCGCCCGTTCATCGAACTCCACCGTCCGGAATGGCTTCGCCTTGCCCCGTTGGATCACATTCACCCCGCCTGCCTGCCGGGTTTACCCCTCAGAATCCAGTAAAGACTTCCGTAGGGTAGCTGACGAGGTCACGAGGCAGTGGTGCAGGCTTCAAGCTTGATCTCTTCAAACTTCAAACTCCTTCCACAGCCTCCTCACGTCGTCTGCTACGATCCGGGAGGGTAGCGACGTCCACGTCCCCCCTCCCACACACCAGCCCTCCATCCCCCCCTCCGGACGGGATACCGGGGAAACCCGCCCCCAGCTTAGGGTTGGTCCCCGATGGACTACCGAGGATCGAAAACATGGTTGAGGCTCGTGTGCGCGGGCTGGGTGACGGCACTCACCCTCTGCGGATGTCACAAGCCACACGCGACGCACGAACACGGCGAAGCTTCCAAGCTGATCGTCACCCGACCGCTGAAGAAGGACACCACGGTGGTGCGGGAGTTCGTGGCGCAGATCCACTCCGCCCGGAACATTGAAGTCCGGGCGATCGAGCGCGGCTATCTGGAGTCGGTCAAGGTGCGCGAGGGCCAGAAAGTCCAGGAAGGCGAACTGATGTTCAAGATCCTGCCCGTGCTCTATCAGGCCGAACTGAAGCGTGCGGAGGCCGAAGCCAAGGCCGCCACGGTGGAATACGACAACACGAAGCGCCTCACCGACTCCAAGATCGTCTCCGATACGGAACTCGCGATCGCCGAAGCCAAGCTCGAGAAGGCCAAGGCCGAGGTGAACCTCGCCCAGACCCACCTCGGCTTCACCGACATCAAGGCTCCCTTCACCGCCTTGGTGGACCGCCTGCACCTGCGGAACGGCAGCCTCGTGGACGAGGGAGACCTGCTGACCACGCTTTCGGACAACAGCGAGGTCTGGGTGTACTTCAACGTCCCCGAAACCGATTACCTCGAATACGCCTCCCATCCCCAACCCGAGGAGCGCCAGACCGTCCGCCTCATCATGGCCAACGGCCGGACCTTCGAACAACCAGGCCGCATCAACGCCATCGAGGCCGAGTTCAACAGCGAGACCGGCACGATCGCCTTCCGGGCCGACTTCCCGAACCCCAAGGGCCTCCTGCGCCACGGGGAAACCGGAAACATCCGCATGGAGAAGGTCGTGAAGGACGCCCTCCTGATCCCGCAGAAGGCCACGTTCGAGATCCTTGACCACCACTACGTCTTCGTCCTCGGCAAGGACGACGTCCTCACCCAGCAACGCATCCACATCAGCGAGGAAATCGAGGATCTGTTCATCGTGACCTCGGGACTCAATCCGGAGGACCGGATCGTCCTGGAGGGATTGCGGCAGGCCAAGGCCGGCGAGAAGGCCGTGCACGAGTTCCTGGAGCCGGCAAAGGCCTACAGCAACCTGAAGCTCCGCGCGGAGTAACAACCCGGACCTCCGACCATGTTTACCAAGATCCTGCGGCGTCCGGCCCTCGCCATCGTCATCTCGCTGATCATCCTCTTTCTTGGAGGACTCTCGATCCTGACGTTGCCCATCTCACAATTTCCGGATGTGGCCCCGGTGGTGGTGATGGTGACCCTCGATTACCCCGGCGCCAGCGCCAAGGTCCTCGAGGAGTCCTGCCTCATCCCCCTCGAACGCTCCATCAACGGCGTTCCCAACATGAAGTACATGACCTCGGACGCCACCAGCGCGGGCGAGGCCACCATCCAGGTCGTGTTCAACATGGGCACCGACCCGAACCAGGCCACCGTCAACGTCATGAACCGGGTCAACCAGGTCATGAGCCGGTTGCCACCCCTCGTGCAGCGCGAAGGCGTCGTGGTGAACAACCTCACCCCGAACATGCTGATGTATGTCAACCTCTACAGCACCGACAAGAACGCGGACATGCAGTTCCTGTTCAATTACGGCTACATCAACCTCATCCCCGAACTGAGCCGCATCAAGGGCGTCGGCTCGGCCAAGATCCTCGGCACCCGGCAATACGCCATGCGCGTCTGGTTGAACCCGGAACGCATGCGCGCCTACGGCATCTCCACCGAGGAGGTCATGAAGGCCCTCGCCGAACAGAGCGTCATCGGATCCCCGGGCCGGCTTGGCCGCGCCGATAGCAAGGCCTCCCAATCGCTCGAATACGTGCTGACCTATGTCGGACGGTTCAATGAGGTGGAGCAGTATGAGAACGTCATCCTGCGCGCCACCCAGAAGGGTGAACTCCTGCGACTGAAGGACGTCGCCACCGTCGAACTCGGCAGCGAGTTCTACGATCTCTACTCGGACCTCGACGGCAGCCCCTCGGCCGCCATCGTCATCAAGCAGAGTTATGGCAGCAACGCCCACGAGGTGATCAAGGAGGTCAAGGCCACCCTCGCCGAGTTCAAGAAGAAGTCCTTCCCCGCGGGCATGGATTACAAGATCAGCTACGACGTCTCGGACTTCCTCAACGCCTCCATCGAGAAGGTCCTCCACACCCTCGTCGAGGCGTTCGTCCTGGTCGCCCTCGTGGTGTTCGTGTTCCTCGGTGACTGGCGCTCCACGCTGATTCCCACGCTCGCCATCCCCGTCTCGCTCATCGGCGCCTTCTTCCTGATGCAGCTGTTCGGCGTGACCATCAACCTGATCACCCTCTTCGCCCTCGTCCTCGCCATCGGCATCGTCGTGGACAACGCCATCGTCGTGGTCGAGGCCGTCCACGCGAAGATGCACGAAACCACCCTCTCCCCTTACAAGGCCACCCAGCTGGTGATGCACGAGATCGGCGGGGCCGTCATCGCCATCACGCTCGTGATGACCGCGGTCTTCGTCCCGGTGACCTTCATGAGCGGTCCCGTCGGCGTCTTTTACCGACAGTTCTCCATCACGATGGCCGTCGCCATCGTCCTCTCCGGCGTCATGGCCCTGACCCTCACCCCCGTGCTGTGCGGGATGCTGCTCAAGCGTCCCGACCACTCCCACGGTTCCAAGGGTCCCCTCGGGTTCCTCCTCGCCAGGTTCAACACCTTCTTCGAGAAGGTCACCGATGCCTACACCGCCCTGCTCCGCCGGATCGTCCACCGCTGGGTGCTGACCTTGCTCGTCCTCGTGGGCGCTGTTGTCGCCATCCAGGTCATCGGCAGCCGTCTTCCCGTCGGTTTCATCCCGGCCGAAGACCAGGGCATGATCTACGCCATCATCCAGACGCCGCCGGGATCGACACTCGAGCGGACGTTCGCCAAGTCCACCGAACTCCAGCAGATCGCCAACTCCATCGAAGGCGTGGAATCCGTGTCCTCGCTGGCGGGTTATGAGGTCCTCACCGAAGGCCGTGGATCGAACGCCGGAACCTGCCTCATCAACCTCAAGAACTGGTCGCGCCGCAAGATGACCGCGCCCCAGATCATCGCGGAGCTCGAACACCGCTGCAAAGCCATCGCCGGCGTCACCATCGAGTTCTACGAACCACCCGCGGTTCCCGGTTACGGCGCCGCAGGTGGCTTCTCGCTCCGGCTCCTCGACAAGACCGCCACCGGTGATTACGACAAGCTCCAGGTCGTGAACGACGAGTTCATGGCCGCCTTGGCAAAGCGCAAGGAACTGCGCGGCCTGTTCACCTTCTTCAGCGCCAATTACCCGCAGCACGAGCTGGTCATCGACAACAAGGCCGCCATGCAGAAGGGCGTGTCCATCGGCAAGGCCATGGACAACCTCTCGATCCTCATCGGCAGCACCTACGAACAGGGCTTCATCAAGTTCGGCCAGTTCTTCAAGCTGTACGTCCAGGCCGATCCCAAGTTCCGCAAGCTCCCCAAGGATCTCAACGACCTGTTCGTCGCCAACGAGAAGGGCGAGATGGTTCCCTACTCCGCCTTCATGACCATCAAGCCCAAGCAGGGCCTCAACGAAATCACCCGCTACAACGCCTACCCAGCTCCCTCCATCCAGGGCGCTCCCGCCGATGGTTACAGCAGCGGCGACGCCATCAAGGCCATCCAGGAGGTCGCCGCCCAAACCCTCCCGCGCGGCTTCGACATCGGATGGGCCGGATTGTCCTTCGACGAGGTGGGACGCGGCAACGAGGCGCTCTACATCTTCCTGATCGTCCTCGTCTTCGTGTACCTGGTGCTGGTCGGACAGTACGAAAGCTTCCTGCTCCCGTTGCCCGTCATCCTGTCCCTGCCAGTTGGCGTGATGGGATCCTTCCTCATGCTCAAGGCCATGGGCCTCGACAATGACATCTACGCGCAGGTCGGCCTGATCATGCTGGTCGGCCTGCTCGGCAAGAACGCCATCCTCATCGTCGAGTTCGCTGCCCAGCGACACTCCCAGGGGGTCAGCGCTCTGGAGGCCGCGATCGAAGGCGCGCGCTCCCGGTTCCGCCCCATCCTCATGACCTCCTTCGCCTTCATCGCCGGCATGGTTCCCCTGCTCCGCGCCACCGGCGCCGGCGCCATCGCCAGCCGCACCATCGGAGCCTCCGCCGCCGGCGGCATGTTGCTCGGCACCGTCATGGGCGTGATCGTCATCCCCGGCCTCTACTACATCTTCGCCCGACTCTCCGAGCGCACAAAGCTCCTGCCCGACGAAGACGAACTCCCACTCAGCGAACTCCCCGAAGACGAAAGGTCCGGCGCATGAATACTGCCTTGAAGCATTTCCCCGCGGCCTTTGCCGCTGCCCTCCTGTCCATCGCCGCCGGATGCGGAACCCCGCGCACCGGCCCCCTGCCACCCAGCACGGTCACGTTGCCGGAACAGTTTCCCGGCGCCGGAACCACCCCGAACCCCGCCATGGTCGGATGGGGCGAGTTCTTCCAGGATCCCGCACTGGTTGATCTCATCTCGACCGCCCTCACCAACAATCAGGAGCTTCACATCCTCCAGCAGGAGGTCGCCATCGCCAAGGCGGAGGCCGGCGCACGCAAGGGCGAGCTCTTCCCCTTCGTGAAGCTGGGTGGTCGCGCCGGAGCCGAGAAGGTCTCCCGCAACACCCGCGACGGAGCCGTCGAGGAGAACCTCGAAATCCAGGAAGGCCGCAGGTTCCCCGAGCCCCTCCGCAACTACGGGGTCATCGCGGACTTCGACTGGGAAATCGACATCTGGAGAAAGCTCCGCAACCAGCGCGACGCCGCCATGTCCCGCTACCTCGCCACGCAGGAGGGTCGGAACTTCATGGTGACCCACCTCGTCTCCGAGGTCGCCGAATCCTACTACGAGCTGCTCGCCCTCGACAGCCAGCTGGCCATCCTGAAGCAAATGGTCGAGGTCCAGCAGCGGGCCCTCGAATCCGTCCGACTCAAGAAGTCCGCCGCACGCGTCACGGAACTCGCGGTGCGCCGGTTCGAAGCCGAGGTCTTCAAGAACCGGGGAGCCCTCTTCACCATCCAGCAACGGATCACCGAAACGGAGAACCGTCTCAACTTCCTCGCCGGTCGGTACCCCCAGCCGATCCAGCGCAATCCGGAGGGCTTCGAGCTCCGGACGCTCAACCAGCTCCAGACCGGCGTCCCCTCGGAGCTGTTGAGGAATCGTCCCGACATCCGTCAGGCGGAACTCGAGCTCGTCGCCGCCGGCCTCGACGTCAAGGCAGCGGGCGCGCGCTTCTACCCTTCCGCCAGCCTCTCCGCAGCGCTGGGCATCGAATCGTTCACGCTCGGTTCTCCCATCCTCGCCAAGGAGAACCTGGTCTACGGCGCCACCGCCAACCTCGTGGGACCGCTCATCAACCGCAGCGCCATCAAGGCGGCGTTCGCCAGCGCCCGGGCCGACCAGATCGCCGCCATCTACCGCTACCAACAGAAGGTCCTTCAGGCCTACATCGACGTCGTGAACCAGCTGTCCCAGATCAGCAACATGAGCCAGAGCTACGCGATGAAGTCGCAGCAGGTCGAGGCCCTCGCCAACTCATCCACGCTCTCATCCCAGCTGTTTGACTCGGCCCGTGCCGACTACACCGAGGTGCTCCTCACCCAGCGGGAGGCCCTCGAATCCCACATCGACCTCGTCGAGATCCGGCAGTCCCAGCTCACCGCCCTCGTGAAGGCCTACAAGGCCATCGGCGGCGGCACCTCCAGGACCAACACGGTCCCGCTCCCCGCGGTGAACCCGCAACCGGCAAAACCCTCCGGAAAGCCGTAAGGCCACGCCACGCACCACGGATCCCGCCGCCATCGGCGGCGGCGGGATCCGCGCCGCGGCTTGTGTAAGCCCCAACGCCCCCTAACCTCCCCCACCATGGAACCCGCCAAGTTGCGCATCCTGCTGGCGGACGATCACAGCCTCGTCCGCCAGGGCTTCCGGCGGATCCTCGAAGGTCAGCCGGACATGACCGTCATCGGCGAGGCCTCCAACGGTCGTCTGGCCCTCGAGATGACCGGACAGCTGCGTCCGGACATCCTCGTCATGGATGTCACCATGCCGGAGCTCAACGGCATCGAGGCCACCCGCCAGGTCACCAAGCTCTATCCGCGAACCCGCGTGGTGGCCCTGTCCATGCAGAAGAGCGGCGTCTACGTCCGCGAGATGCTCCGCGCCGGCGCCCGCGGATACCTGCTGAAGGAATGCACCGAACAGGACCTCGTCTCCGCAATCCGCGAAGTCTCCCTCGGCAAGGCCTGGCTCAGCCCGGATGTCAGCAATGCCGTCCTGGAGGACTACCGGAAGCACGTCACCGAACCCATCGACCTCCTCTCCCCGCGTGAGCGCGAGGTGCTCCAGTTCATCGCCGAAGGCAAGACCAACAAGGAAATCGCCTCCCAGCTCAACCTGAGCGTCTACACCGTCGAAGCCCACCGCGGCCGTGTGATGGAGAAGCTCAACCTCCACTCCAGCACCGAACTCGTCCGGTTCGCCATCCGCCATGGCATGGTGGATTGAGACGCCCCCGCCCATGGCTTACTCCAGCCTGACGCTCCGCAGCCGAAACGTCCTTCGCGGACTGACCCTCGGTTTCGTCCTGGTCCTCCTCCTTCTCGGAGCCTCCGGCTGGGTCGCCGTGCGCCGGAGCCGCGCCATCAGCCAGAATGTCGCCAAGCTCGCACGCGATCACCTCATCATCGCCCGCCTCATCCATGAGATCCAGGCGACCCAGAACGCGATGACCGAGGTCCTCCAACGCATCGTGCAACCGGGCCAGGAACCGCCGGCACCGACGCTTCTCCTCGGCAACCTCGAGGAAAGCACGCAACAGCTGACCCAACTCTCCGGAGAGGTACGGGCCATGGCCGGGAGCCCGCTCTGGCTCGAACTCGAGTCGACCATGAAGTCCTTCAGCGACGACATCCATCAGGTCCTCTACGCAACCAACCCGGCGTCACCCGCCCAGATCCAGGACCTCTTCAACCAGAACAACCGGATGATCTCCCAGGTCAATGAACTCATCCGCAGAAGCTCCGACCGCCTCGCCGAGGCGGAACTCGAGATCCAGGACCAGTCCGACAAGCTCCGCCGCAACTCCACCTCGCTTCTCGGCACGAGCCTCGTGCTCGCCATCGGCTGCGCCGCCACCACCATCCTGTTCGTCCGCCAGAGCATCGATCGACTGAAGTGGCAATCGAGCGAGCTCGACCGCGTCTCGTGGCACATGCTCCAGGGCCAGGAGGAAGCCGCCCGCCGCTTCTCCCACGAACTCCACGACGAACTTGGCCAGTCCCTCGCGGCCGTCCGATCCAACCTCACCAACCAGGGCAACCACACCCTCGATCTCCTCCGCGCCGACTGCCTCCACCTCGTCGACCAGTCCATCGCCAACGTCCGCGAACTGTCGCAACTCCTCCGCCCCGTCATCCTCGACGACTTCGGGCTCGAAGCCGGATTGCAATGGCTCGCCGAGTCCTTCTCGCAACGCACGCGCCTCGCCGTCGACTTTCAGGCAGCGGGCGTCCAACGCTACTGCGACGAGACCGAGACCCACCTGTTCCGCATCGCCCAGGAGGCCTTCACCAACATCGCCCGACACTCCGGGGCCACCGCAGTGGTCGTCCGCCTCATCGCCACCCCCTCCACGATCCTGCTCCGCATCGAGGACAACGGCCGCGGGATGCCCGAAGACCGACCGAACGGCTCAAGCCCCCCGACGCTGGGCATGGTGGGAATGCGCGCCCGCGCCCGGCAATGCGGCGGCGAATTCACCGTCACCCGCGTCGAACCCCACGGCCACCGCATCGAAGTCGAAGTACCGGTACGCCTCCCGCCCCCGGAGTCCGTCACCTGAGGTCAGCCCAGGACGGAGCGCCCCCCCGCCCGCCACCCCGTTCTCCTCGGCAATCCCCACCACCACCACCCCCACCCCGGAATCGGGATCGGGATCGAACTGCATGCTCCACTTCGTTTTCGATTCCGATGGGGATACCGATCCCGATTCCGACGCGTGCGGCACGGGCAGCCGCCCGGGTTCCTCGTCACCCCTCGCTGGGTCGGCTCGGCAGGTTGCCAATGGAGGGCCTCAAGACCGCCCCATTTGTGAAAGAAGAACGGGGTGGTGACGTCCTCGTCGCCGTTCCGAAGGCTTTCTCAGGGCGATGAGGACATCGCCGCCCCGAATCGGGATCAGGATCAGGGTCGGGATCAATTCCGACGAAGACCCTTCGGCTTGTTCCTCCGATCCCGGAGGGGTTGAAGCATCCGCGGACTCCGCGCCTCGGCAGGGGTTCGAAGGTCGATATTGCTCCACGAAGCGCACCAACGACACGAAACAGATCCACACAACCCTGTCCTGAGCCGTGGCCCCAGGCCCGGAGGGCCGGCAGATGATAGCCCAGCGCGTGAGCGCTGGGTTCCGTCCCCCCATGATTACCCAACCCCGGGAGGGGCGACAGAACCCCTTACCGCGCGACCGCCAACATTTGGTCGCTTCTCCAGAGCCCGACAACACCCCGGAACACCTTGGATGTCTTCGCGTGCCTCCCTCCTACCCGAAACTCATTTCCACGCCGAGACGCCGAGCCCGCCGAGGTTGGATTACCCTTCATCACAGCTTCCTTGGATGCCCACCTCTGGCCCGGCACGGACCCCATTGCCTCTCGAGTCCATTGCCCCTCCTCACGCGGCACCTGTTCCAGTCCGAGCCAAAGTACAAGTCCACACCCAAACCACGCCCCCCAGCGTGGCCCCCATCAACGCCAACGGCGTTGCGTCCAGGCGCCCAGGGTTGACCGAGGAACGAGGCCTACCCTGGGACCACATCGTAACCCCCACCCACCCACAACGTGGTTGTGGCCGGCATGGTCAGACAGTTCACCCATCGCCCTGAATTCCCCTCATCTTCCTTTCGTGCCTTTTGTGCCCTTCGTGGTTCACCCCCCCGCCGTTGTTCAACCACGAAGGCCACCAACGACACGAAACCGATCGACAGAACCCTGTCCGGAGCCGTGGCCCCAGGCCCGGAGGGCCGTCAGATGATAGCCCAGCGCGTGAGCGCTGGGTTCCGTCCCCCCATGATTACCCAGCCCCGGCAGGGGCGACAGAAACCCCATCGCCTGGGCCTGCCCAACCTCCTTTCGTGCCCATCCTGGCTCCACTCCCCCCGCCCGCTGGCCAACCTTTCCTCCGCTTTGCGGCTTTTCCTCATTTGGGGATGCCCTGTCTGTCGCCCCGCTGGGGCTGGTGATCTCTGGGACGTGAGACCCACGGCTGACGCCGTGGGCTATCGTCTGTCGGTGCTCCGCACCTGTGCGCCCGCGACGTGGGGGCTGGCTTCAACGGGTTTGGTGCCCTCGACGGATCCCCGTCAAAGCGGGATGCGGGAGTGTCGTGCCGGGAAGGGACGGGGGCGTGGGCGAATTGGAGAGCTTGCGCGGGGGTATGAGCTGGAGTAGCCACGGTCCTGCGTGCGGACGACCACAACGCAGACAATGAAGGGACATCTCGCGCGGTATTTCGACCGTTGGTGGCTCCCCACGCTGGTACAGATCTGCCTTGTCGGCGGCTTTGCGGCGACGACAGCTGTCGGATGGCGCCCCCTGCTCGTCGTGACCGATGTCCTATTCGTGCTTGCTGGTCTGGCGTTCCTGGCAGTCATCGCCGCCTGCATCTGGAATCTCAAACAAGGACGACTGGGCACAGCCGTCGTGCACCTGCTCCTCACTTTCTGCTGTGGAGCCGCCAGCGTCATGGCCGTGGCTTTTGCGGCGATCGCGGTTGCCTTTGGCCCGAGCGAGGACGGGTTTGCGGACAACCTGACGATTCCGGCAGGGATTGAGATTGCCGACCTGGAACCGGAAGCACCCGATCCTTGGGGTGCAGAGACACCAGGGAACGTCGACGGTCTTCAGGAGGCTATCCGAAGGGCTCTGACCGTCCCGGGCAACAACACAGCAGAGTTCATCCCTGCGATGCCTTCGCTGCGGAAGGCGTCGATGGATCACCCCGGGGCATTCCGTGACTACGTGGAAGCTTCTCCGGATTGGCAGGTGTTCCTTGAGGGAAGAACCCACTTTGCGTCGAGACGATGGAGTTCCGAAGGTGAGCCATTGGATACCCTGGGTGGCAACGCCTCGGATCCCGGTGGGCGACTCGGGTTCCAGACCCGCTGTCTCCTCTGCCTGGATCGAATTCAGTGGACCAAGGATATCGTGCGGCATGTGCAGGAGGGGATTGAGTCGGTGGAGCCGGATCTGAGCCTACGTAACGGGCTGCACAAAAGCCGCATATTGATCGAAAGTGGCGGAGTCTGGGTTGAGATCCATGAGTATTCCGCCAACCCAGAACGGCGGGTGACCAAAGCCATAGTCGCGAGACTGGAACTGGAATTCGCTGAGTTCCTGAAGGACCCGAACGCCTCCGTGAAGGCTGCCCGCTCCCGATCTGATGATCTGGCCAGTCATCTCGCAGGTCGCCGAGCACAGCCATTCCGACTGCTCACGGGAATGCAGCCAGGCATTTATGGAGTGGCCTACTCGCTCAACCCCGGAGAACCGGGATCCGTCCATCTGAAGGCATTCGAGGTCACCCAGGGAACCCCATTGTCCGTTAAGGAGCTGGAAGACCGTTCGAAGGCCCGCATGAAGTGGTCAACCAACCTTCAGGAGCGGTTCGGTGCAAAGGCTGGGTGCATGATTTACGAGGGTGACTGGGGAAAGCCCTATGCTGCCCGATTCGAAGTCTGGTTTTCACCCGAATCTGGAAAGCCATCGCGCAAGCTCGCGGAGCGCGTGTTCAAGATTGAAGGGTGGCAAAGATGAATCACCCCTCCACCGCGTAGACCTGGATCCGTCCCCAGGCAGGCCAGGCACCCTCCTTGCGCTGGGGTTGGCCGTTGGCGCCGGCGAGCACGAGGGATTTCCCGTCCTTTGAAAATCGGGCGTGCGTGATCCGCTTCTTGGTGTCGATCGAATGCACCAGACCGCCATCCTCCGCGCCGAAGAGCGCGGCATTCCACGTCCCCTGCGCCTGGCGTCCCGCCATCACGAAATGCCGTCCGTCCGGATGCCACGCCACCGACTCCATCAAACCCGCGCCGTGCTGGCCGTCGCGGATCTGGTCGCGACGTTCTCCCTTCCGCCAATCCCAGCGCTGCCACGTCATCTTGCCGTTGCCCGCCATCGGATCCGTCATCGGTCCCATGCCGCACCCGATCAACGAGTCGCCATCGGGTGAGAACGCGAGCCCATAGATCCCGCCGCAAAAGTGGTGGGTCTTGATCGTGCCCCACGAGGTGAAGTCGGGCGTCGTCCACCGCGAGACGGGCTCGGTCGCATCGCGCGCGAAGAGATCCCACACGCGGACCTCACCGGTCATGTTGGCGGCGGCGAGGTGCCGGCCACCGGGACTGAAGGTGCAACTCAACACGGGTGGCGTGTGCGCGAAGGCCGCCACGAGTTCGCCGGTCGCGGTATCGAAGACCTTCACGGAAGGTTCCGTTTCCGGCGCCGGCTCATACTTCCATCCGCCCGCAATGTACTGCCCGGTCGTGGTGGCCACCCGCCGTCCATCGGGAGAAATGGCCAGCTGCCAACTCCAGAACGCGTGGGCCTGGACCCGACGCCAGCAACGTCGCGTGTCGATCTCATGCCAGAGCAGTCGCCCGTCGTAGCCGCTGCTGAGGAGGGTGCTGCCGTCCGGATGCACGACGCATCCGCTGGCATACGACGTGTGACGTTCCTCGAAGGCCTCGAACTTGCCCGTTTCCAGGTCCACCTGCTGGATCGATCCATCCACACAGGACGCGAAGCCGCGGGTGCCATCCGGATGCAGCGCGAAACCCAGCACGCCCGTGGGAAGCTTGTGATCGTGGATAAGCTTGAGGTTCATGCGGGGTCCTTCAGGCGAGCAGGTCGCGGATCGGTTCGGCCCGATCCTCCACGCGATGGAAGGTGGGCATTCCGGGGAGTTCGTACTCGCCGTGGGGATCGATCCCGAGTGCGGTGAAGATCGTCGCGAAGAGGTTCTGCTCGTTGTAAGGCTTCTCGATCACGTCGACGCCGTCCGCATCGGTCGCCCCGGTGACCACGCCACGCTTCAGTCCGCACCCGGTCATCATCAGGCTCCAGGCGTTGGGATAATGATCGCGGCCGCGGGCGGGATTGAGCCATGGCGTGCGACCGAACTCGCCCATGGCCACGACCAGCGTGGAGTCGAGCAGGCCACGTTGTTCGAGGTCGGTGATGAGGTGGAAGAGCACGCGATCCAGCTCGGGCACCAGCATCTGATGGATCTCGTGCTGGAAGACATGGTTGTCCCAGCACATGCCGTTCGCGACCATGACGAAGGGGGCGCCGTTCTCGACGAGGTGCCGCGCCATCAGCGTGTGCTGCGCGAAGGCTCCCGGGCCGTAGCGTTCGCGGTCGTGGGCCGGCAGTCGGTTGACGTCGAAGAGTTCCGCGCTCGCCGCCATGCCACGCATCCGTTCGAAGGCGGCGTTCTGGCTGCGGGCCGCCACGCTTCCGCGATCGCGTTCGAACTTGGCCGTCAGGAAACGGCGCAGGCGTTCCCGCGATTCGCGATCGCTCTGCGGGAGGGCGTCGGTCGCCGCGCCGATCATCTTCGAGTAATCGCCGCCGACACGCACCGGCGCGTGTTCGGCACCCACCCATCCGGTCCAGTTACCGGCCTTGAACGTCTCGAACTCGTTCCCGCCAGGGATCGGATCGATGAAGACGAAGTTCGGGATCGGCGAATCCAACTGGCCGAGCGCATGGGACAGGGCGCTGCCGAGCGTGGGACGCGTGAAGCCGGCGCGTTCGGGGTTCCCGCGCTGGAGCAGGTTGATCGCCTGGAAATGTTCCGGCTGGGCGGTCTTCATGCTCCGGACGATGTTGAGCTTGTCGGCGATGCTGGCGCAGCGGGGCATCAGCGAGGAGAAATGCACGCCGGGAATCCGCGTCGGGATGCTGCCAAACGGACCGCTCGAAGGACGGCCGGGCTTGGGGTCCCACGTCTCGAACTGGCTGGGCGCCCCGCAAAGCCAGAGCAGGATGCAACGCTTCTGGGCGCGCTTGGCCTCGGCGGCGAACACGGGGTTGTTGAAGAGTCCCGAGAAGCTCGTCACCGCCGCGGCCGTGCCACCCGTGAGCCCCTTGAGGAAGAGCCGCCGGTGCAACCGGTGCTCGTCCACGCGGCATTGGCCCGGGGCGACTCCATGGGTGTCTGCATTCACGTTCATGGCATGGTCAGGAACTCCGCACTCGTCATCAGCGCCCACAGCAGATCGCGGCTCGACGCCCCGGCGGCGGCATCGCCCCCTTCCGCCAGCGCGAGCGCGGCGGCTACTTCATCCGCATCGGCCTGACGTCCGTAGGTCCGTCGGAACGCCTCCTGCACCCGGGCGGTGCGGTCGCGGATCGATGCCAGGCGCGGCACGGTTCCGCTGCCTTCCGGCTTGAGCAATTCCGCCAGCACCGGCGCATTGGCGAGGAACTGCGCCTGTTGGAAGGTGGCGTTGTATTCGCGGGGCAGGACGTCCGGCAAAGCCGAGGTCGCTGCCCGCCGCAACGCGTCGTCTTCCGGGGCCACGCCCGCCGCCACACGCCACGACCGCGCCAACTGTTCCGCCGTCAGCGGCCGCTCCATCGCCGACGCGAAGGCATCGGCCGGCCCCGTGCCCCGCGCGAGGCCATAGGCCCGGCTCAGCACCAACCCACGGACGAACCGCCGCACATCGTGTCCGCTGCGCGCGAAGTCTGCGGCCAACCAATCCAGCAACTCGGGATGGCTAGGAACGTTCCGTGCGTTCATCTCGTCGACGGGATGCACCAGGCCACGCCCGAAGTACACCGCCCACATGCGGTTCACGAACGCCCGAGCGAGAAGCGGATTGTCCTGCGTGGCCGCCTCGGCGAACGCGGCCCGACGCGAGAACTTCGGCACGCGCGGCTTGGCCTTGGGATCCACGTACCGGTCGTCGGCATCCTCCTCCTTCGCGCCCGGCGCGGGCCGATCCTCCGCGACGGTGCGGCCGTTCAGGAGCGTCACGATGGCGGGTTGCGATTCCTTCCGGAGGTTCGTGAAGTTGATGAAGCCGCCGACGGCGGACTCGGCGACCTGGTTTCCGCCGTCGATGTTCTTGCTGCGGTTGAAGGCCGCCACCAATCCCCAGTAGTGCGCCTGCTTGATCTCGCGGGCGAGCGGATGGTCGTGGCACTGCGCGCAGTCGATCCGCGTTCCATAGACAAGCGGGGCCACGGCCTCCGCCATGGCCTGATGCTCATTGCGCCGTTCGTAGAGGAACCACGACGCACCCTTCGCCTCGGGCGCTTCACCCCGTGCCACGAGGAGATCACGGACCGTTTCGTTCCACGGCCGGTTCTTCCGGAAGGCTTCCTCGAGGAATCCCCACCACCCGTTCTGCTTCCGGCGATCCTCGTGGTTGTCCCGCTTCGGCCGCCCCATCAGGAACACATCCCACAACTCGCGCATCCGATGGACATGACCCTCCGAGGCGAGCAATCGATCCACCAATGCCTCGCGCCGTCCCTCGGTGGGAAGCGCCAGAAAGGCGTCAATTTCCTCGGGACCGGGAATGCGGCCCACGAGGTCCAGATAGACCCGACGACACCAGAGGCGGTCCTCGATGGCAGCGGCGGGCTGGAGGCCGCGCGTCTTCCAACCTTCGGCCAGCAGGGTGTCCACGGCTTCCGGAATGGAGGCGAACGTGCGCGCCGGGTGGGCCGCGTTCACCGCGGACGGCGCGGTCACAGCCAACGCCTCGATCCATTCCCGGACGATCGCCTGATCGGCATCCGACAACTGCTTCTTCGGCGGCATGTGCGGATCCGCGCCCGCGACGAGATACTGGAACAACCGGCTTTGGGCAGCGTTCCCCGGAACCACCACGACTCCTTCGTCGCCGCCCTTCAACACGGCCTCGGGCGTATCCAGTTCCAACCCGCTCTTCCGTTCGATCGGTCCGTGGCACTTCACACAGTGCACATCGAAGAGCGGACGCACTTTCGTCGACCAGAGCACGCCTGCATCCGCACCTGCTGCGACGACGGTCCAGCCCAACCCGAACAGGGTGGCCAAGACCTTTGTGAAGCGGGGGATGCGCATGAGGCGTGGGACGATCCTTGCCGGATGCTTCCCACGCTCCGAACCATCCCGGATCCCGCCGGTCCCCGTCAATGGCCGGGACGGGTCGCTGACGAGGTCACGAGGCAGTGATGGGGAGTTCCAAGCTTTCAGTTTCAAGTTTCAAGAGCTTCTCCCACAGCCTCCTGACGTCGTCTGCTACGTCCGGGACGGGTAGCTGACGAGGTCACGAGGCAGGGGTGGGGAGTTCCAAGTTTCAGTTTCAAGTTTCAAGGCCTTCTCCCACAGCCTCCTGACGTCGTCTGCTACGTCCGGGACGGGTAGCTGACGAGGTCACGAGGCAGGGACGCAGGCTTCAATCTTGAACCTTCAAACTTGGGCCTTCTCCCACAGCCTCCTGACGTCGTCTGCTACGTCTCGGGGCAATTTCCCACCCTTGCAGGCCGCCCCATTCCCGGCCCACCTTCGCGGATCATGTCGGGTCCGCATTTCCACGTCCCTCTCGCCTGGCGGGTGTCCGCGCTGGCGCTGATCTGGACGTTGGTCGCCCTCGCGTTCGCCGGGCAGCACTACCTCACCTCCGCGAAGGTGGGTGTCCCCGTGGCGTGGGGTTCGGCCATCACGGGAGCTCTCGCCGACTGGTACCTGTTCGGCCTGCTCGCCGTCCCCGGCGCGTGGCTGGCGCGGCGATTCAACCTGGCCGGTCGCCACTGGAGGCTCCGCATCGCCCTCCACCTCGTGGCCGGAACGGTCTTCTCGCTCGTCTGGATCCTGCTCCGCACCGCCCTCGCCCAGGTCCTGATCCCCCTGCGCGGCACCGAGAAGCCTTTCGACGAAATGCTCCGCTACGTCCTCGTCGCAACGTTCTTCTTCAACATGATCGTGTACTGGGTGGTCGTCACCGGCACCCATGCGGTCGCGTACTACAACTCCTTCCGCGAACGCGAACGGAACGTCCTCGAACTGGAATCGCGCCTCAGTTCCGCCCGGCTTCAAGCCCTCCGGATGCAGCTCAACCCCCACTTCCTGTTCAATGCATTGAATGGCATCGGGACCTTGATGTACCGGGACGTTGAAGCCGCCGACAACATGTTGGTCAAGCTGGCCAGCCTGCTCCGGCAATCGCTCGATCGTGGGGACCGCCTGACCGCGCCCCTGCGGGAGGAACTGGAGTTCATCGACCGGTACCTGGCCCTCGAACAGATGCGGTTCGGGAACCGCCTGATCGTCGAACGCGACATCGACGCGAACCTGCTCCACCTCCATGTCCCCACCCTGCTCCTGCAGCCCCTGGTCGAAAACGCCATCAAGCACGGCGTCGAACCGGTGCAGGCACCGGGCACGGTCATCCTCCGGATCCAGGCCACACCCGACGGCACGCTGGTCCTGATGGTCGAGGACAACGGCCGCGGTCTCCCGCCCGACGGAGCCCATCGCGAAGGCGTGGGAACCTCCAACACCCGGCATCGCCTCGAACAGCAGTACGGCGGTAACGCCAGCTTCCGGCTCGATCCCCGCCCCGACGGCGGCACCATCGCCACCATCCTCATCGACGGATTGGTGGATCCAACACGCAGCGACGAATTGGATGAGTCCGGGTAAGGCCATCCGGCCAATGCCCCATTGAAGGCCGGGTGCCCTCACCCGGTGGGGATTGTTTGAAGTTTGAAGATTCAAGATTGATTGGGCACGCGGCCTACAGCGGGGGGCGCATCTTGATACTGCCTCCTTTTGGAAAGGATTCGGGGCGGCGATATCCTCATCGCCTTGGGAATGGCTTTGGAACGGCGACGAGGACGTCGCCACCCCGTTCCTTACGGGGCAGTGTCCAGATGCGGGATTCTGGGAACTGGATTCTGGGAACGGGCATTTCCCCATGGCATCGTTCATCCACGTGGCCGCTGAAGAGTCCAGATCCTCGCCTGCCTTCGCAACGACCCGTTGGACGCTCGTCCTCGCGGCCGGCGATGGCGCGTCCAGCGAGGGACACCTGGCGCTCGAACAGCTTTGCCAGGCTTATTGGTTTCCCCTCTACGCCTACGTCCGCCGCCGCGGCCACGACCCCCACGCCGCCCAGGACCTGACCCAGGGGTTCTTCGCCCGCCTGCTCGAACGGAACGACCTCGCACGCATCACCCGCGAGGGCGGCCGGTTCCGCTCGTTCCTGCTCACCGCGCTGAACCACTACCTCGTCAACGAACACGAACGGAACACCGCCCTCAAACGGGGCGGCGGCCAGCAGATCGTCTCCCTCGACGACGACTCCGCCGAGGAACGTTACCGCAACGAACCCTCCCACTCGGAGACACCGGACCGCCTGTTCGAACGCCAGTGGGCGCTCACGCTCATGGCCGAGGCCTTGAAGCGGCTCACCGCGGAACACTCCGGCACCGGAAAATCGGCCACCTACGAATCCCTTCGCCCCTTCCTCAGCCGCGAACCCGCCGCGGGCGAATACGCCGCCCTCGCCGCACGCCTCAACATGGCCCCCGGAACCCTCGCCGTGCAGGTCCACCGCCTCAGGGAACGTTACCGCCAACTCGTCCGCGCATCCGTCGCCGACACCGTCGACAGCCCCCTGGAGGTCGACGCCGAGATGCGCCACCTGCTCGATTCCCTCGGCAGCGCCTGATTCCCTGCCAACCCGCATGTAATCCGGGGCCGAAAGTCCTGCGATCTCTCCTCGATGACTTCGTCCACTCCATGCCCCCGATGTGGCTCTGCTCCCGCCGTCGGAGGATTGGAGGGGCAATGCCCCCGCTGCCTGGCATTGCTCGCTTTTGGAACTCCTGCCGTTGCTCCGGACTCGGGCCTCCCCGGCGTCGACGACTACGAGTTCATCCGCGAGCTGGGTCGCGGCGGCATGGGCGTCGTCTACGAGGCGCGTCAACGCCGGCTCAACCGCAAGGTCGCGGTGAAGATGCTCCTCGCCGGGGCGTGGGCACGCCCCGATTTCAAACCGCGGTTCCGCGCCGAGGCCGAAGCCGCCGCGCGACTGCGGCACCCGGGAATCGTCACCATCCATGAGGTGGGTGAGATTGATGGCCAACCGTTCCTCGCCATGGAACTCGTCGATGGTCCCAGCCTCGCCGACATCGTCCGCAGCCATCCCCTCCCGGCAGCCCGTGCCGCCCGCTACGCCCGGCAGGTCGCCGAGGCCATTGCCCACGCCCACGACGGTGGTGTCCTGCATCGTGACCTCAAGCCGGCCAACGTCCTGCTGGATTCGTCGGACCAACCCCGCGTCACCGACTTCGGCCTGGCCAAGCAACTCGACTCTGACGTCGACCTCACGCGATCGGGGGAGATCATGGGATCGCCGGCCTACCTTTCGCCGGAGTCCGTGTCTGGAGGCACGGCGGGGGCTGCTGCGGATGTCTACGCCATCGGGGCAATCCTGTACGAACTGATCACCGCCCGCCCCCCGTTCGTGGCCGATACCGTGGCCGCCACACTCCAACTCGTCCTTCATTCAGACCCCGTTCCGCCGCGTGCGCTGAACGCGAACGTTCCGGCAGACCTCGAGACGATCTGCCTGAAGTGCCTGCGCAAGGAACCCTCACGCCGTTACGCCAGCGCCGCGGAGCTCGCGGCCGATCTCACGCGATTCGAGAACGGCGAACCCATCCGCGCCCGGCCGGTCTCGCGCATCGAACGCCTGGCTCTCTGGGGCCGCCGGAACCCCGCGCTTGCGGGCGTGTCCGCTGCGCTCGCGGTGGCTCTCGTGCTCGGGGCCTTCAGCATCCTCGTCCAATGGCGCCGTGCGGAAGCCAGCCGCCAGGAAATGGCACTCAACCTCTACGCGGCGGATGTCGCCGCCGCCTCCGTCGCGCTCCGCGAGGGCAACATCGGCCGTGCGCAAAGCCTCCTCGTACGCCACGGCCATGGACCGACGGCTGGCGCAGGCATCCAAACCGACCTCTGCGAGTTCACCTACCGACTCCTGTGGGAACAGTGCCGCAGCGACGAGATCTCCACGCTGGGACAGCATCCATGGATCGTCACGGCGGTCGCCATGTCCCCGGATGGACGATGGATCGCCTCGGGAAGCCAGGACCTTCCCTCCACGAACGAACGCACGCTCAACCTCTGGGATCGCCACCTCTCCAATCCACCCACCCTGCGGCTGCCCTCCTCCAACACGCTTTGGTCCGTGGCCTTCAGTGCGGACAGCCGCACGCTGATCACCGCTGGTGTCGACGGCGTGCAGTTCTGGGATCCGTTGACGCGGAACCTGCGAACCAACCTGCCTTCCCTGCCCGGCCAGGAGGTCACGACCGCCGGCGAGGTCGTCATTTCGTCCCCCAACCATCCCTTCTTCCGGACCACGGATCCCGAACCGCTGTGGCGACTCGACCTCCGCACGGGTGAGCGCCGTCGGCTCGGCATCCGCGGCTGGCATCCCGCCCTCTCTCCAGACGGCCTGCGGCTGGCGGTCATGAGCGCCACGCAGGATCTGCTGGTATTCGATGCGGTGACCGAGGAACTGCGGATCACCGTTGCCACGAACCAGCTGCACTTCCATCTGCGCTTCTCACCCGACGGCCAGCAACTCGTGACCTCCGGCCAGAGCACGGCCGCCCGCATCTGGAACCTCGCCACTCCCGGCGCAGGCCCTCGATCCTTCCCCAGCCCACACAACGTCTGGGATGCCGCCTTCTCACCGGATGGGCAAACACTGGTGACGACCACTTCCCACCAACAGGTCGAACTCTGGAACGCCCGCACGGGCGAGCGCCGGGGCACACTCTCGGGCCACACCAATGAGGTCTGGACGGTGGCCGTCGCCCCGGACGGTCGAACCCTCGTCACGGGCAGCAAGGATCGAACCGTCCGCCTCTGGCCGATCGATCCCCCATCCGGCCCGCCGGCACTTCCATCGTGGCGTTACTTCAACCCGCTCCTGTCTGCCGATGGCACGCGCCTGCTCACCTATTCGCAGACCAATGGCCGCGGCGGAACCACCGTGTGGAGGCTCCCGCCCCTTTCCAAAACAGGAACGCCCCACCCGGAAGTCGTGGGTACGCTCCGGGGATTCCCGCGCGGTTTTGCCCCCGACGGAATCCACGTGCTCTTCTTCAACGCTGCAGCCAACGCGCTGGATTGGCGCCAGCCGGGAGCAACAAACATCTCAAGGACCACGGTCCTGCAATCCGCGCCCACGAACCTCCTCACGGCCGAGTTCGCCATCGCAGGCGACGCGCGATCCTGCACCTGTCCTGATGAATCCGGCACCTTCTGGCGCTGGTCCATTCCCGACGGGCGCCTGCTGGGACGCTGGCGGGAGGAAGCGCTCGCCGATCAACTCCGTTCGGAGTTCAAGGGTCCCCAACGCCCCAACCACATCCTGCGCGGGTTTGCCGCCAGCCGGACCGGACGTTGGCTCGCGATCGGTCCCTTCGGGATGGAGGGCGGTTACCTCATCGACTTCGGCTCCGGCAGGGCAACCCAACTGCTGGGGCATCACGACGACATCGCAGCGCTGGCGTTCAACCGGGACGAAACCCTCCTCGCCACCGGAAGCGTGGATGGAACGATCCGGCTGTGGCAGGTCCCGGACGGCCGCTTTGTCGCCGAGCTTCCGGGACATCTGGAATCGGTCGAAGCCGTCGCCTTTTCCCCGGACGGCCGGACGCTGGCTTCGGTCAACCCGGGAATCGAGGTCACCTTCTGGCATCTGGCCACACGCCGCGAACTCGCCCGCATGGCCCACCCGGACATCGGCAATCACATCCTGTTCACGCCCGACGGTCAGCGCTTCCTGTTCGGCGCCACCCCGGGACACACGGGTACCTCCGACGACCGCATCGAGATCTGGGAAGCGCCGTGATGGGCGCTCGGGATCGGGTGGCTCCCTTCCCTCCACACCCCCTGCCGAGCCGTTCGGACGCATCTTGAAACTGCCCCCGCACGGAACGGGGTGGCGACGTCCTCGTCGCCGTTCCAGAGCCATTCCCATGGCGATGAGGACATCGCCGCCCCGAATCCTTTCCAAACGGGGGCAGTGTCAGATGCGCCCTGCCGTTTTCCGAGGCGATGAGGACCTCGCCGCCCCATCCGTGAGGATGTTCACTCGATTCCCGAAACCGACCGCGGCTAGGCTTTGGGCATGGCCCTGAAGTCGATGTCCGAAGAGGAGGTGCGATCCTGGTCCCGAGCCCGGAAGGACCGCTGGTGGCGCGACAACATCTACCGCGGCGACATGGCCCAACTGACGCTGCGGTCCGCCGCCACGGGCTTCATCCTGGGCGGCGTGCTCTCGGCAACCGCCCTCTACATCGGCGGCAAAACCGGGATCTCGATTGGCGTCGGATTGACCTCGGTCCTGATGACCTTCGCGTTGTTCCGGCTTCTGGAGAAGACGCCCCTGGGGCGCAACTTCACGCTGCTCGAAAACAACTGCACCCAATCCATCGCAACCGCCGCGGGCTACATGATCACCCCGCTCATCTCCAGCATGGCGGCCTACATGCTCGTCACCGGCAAGATCGTCCCGTGGTGGCAGATGATCGTCTGGAACGTCGTCATTTCCATCCTCGGCGTGCTGGTCGCCTTCCCGATGAAGCGTCGCTTCATCAACGACGAACAACTCCCCTTCCCCGAAGGACGCGCCTGCGGCGTCGTGATCGACGCCCTCTACACGGGCAACGCCGCCAGCGGGATGTTCAAGGCGCGTCTCCTCGCCATCACGACCGCCATCACCGGTTTCGTCCACTTCATCGCCAGCGACGGCTGGATGAAGCTCATCCAGTTCAAGATCCTGCGGCTGGATCGCGTCCTCGGGCTGAAGGAGCCGTGGCACCTGATGGAGCGACTCGATACCTACTACTACCAGTTCGCCGCCCAATCCCAGGGTTGGATCCCCAAGATCCTCGGAACCGACATCCGGCAACTGGGCCTGCGACTGACCCTCGATGGAGCCATGCTCGGCGTCGGCGGATTGATGGGGATCCGCGTCGCCACCAGTTGTCTCCTCGGAGCCATCCTCAACTTCGCCGTCCTCGCGCCGATCATGATCCAGCGGGGCGACATCAAGAGTTACACCAACGCCGCCGGCACCGTCGTCCAGATTTCACGTCCGGAGATCGTGAACCAATGGTCCCTGTGGTGGGGCGTGGCCATGATGGTCGTGGGATCTCTCGTGTCGCTTTTCGCCAAGCCCGACCTCTTCAAGGCCGCCATCGCCGCGTTCCGGCCGAAGCCCAAGGTCCCTGCCGGGGAGGAAACCGATGTCCTCAAGGACATCGAGCTCCCGTTGTGGATGTCCTATGTGGGCGTGCCGCTCTTCGGGTTCCTCGGAGTCTGGGTGAGCCACGCCTTCTTCGGCGTGCCGTGGTTGCTGGGGTTCCTGTCGCTACCCCTCATCATCGTCCTGACGGTCATCTGCACGAACTCCATGGCGCTGACCTCATGGACGCCCACGGGTTCGCTCGCCAAGATCACCCAGTTCACCATGGGAGCCATCGATCGATCGAATCCCGCCAGCAACCTGATCCCCGCAGGCATGACCGCGGAGGTCGCCTCGAACGCCGCCAACCTCCTTTCCGACATCAAACCGGGGTACATGCTCGGAGCCAAACCCCGCCAACAGGCCATCGGCCATGTGATCGGGATCTTTGCCGGCGCCGTGGCAGCCACGCCGTTGTTCTTCCTCCTCTTCCTCCCGGCCAACAAGGCCGGCGTCCGCTCGACCGAAACCCTGGTCACCGATCAGTTCGCCATGCCGGCGGCCCTCCAGTGGAAAGGCGTGGCGGACCTCATCGCGCGCGGTGTCAGCAATCTCGCGCCGTCGGCCATCGTCTCGATGATCGTTGCGGCGGTGGCTGCGCTGGTCTTCGAGATCCTCCGCATCCGCACCAAGGGCCGGTTCCCCATTTCCTCGGTCTCGATGGGATTGGGCGTTGTCCTTCCCCCCGAAGCGACCTTCACGATGTGGGTGGGCGCGTTCTTCTTCTGGTGGAAGGAACGGCAGAAGCCCGCCCCTGGAAGCCGCGCGCACGAGACGTGGGTGGCAGGCAGTGAACCCATCTGTGCCGGCCTGATCTCCGGTGCGGCGATCATCGGCATCGGCAATGCCCTCGTGAACGTCCTGTTGCCTTGAGTGAGGTCGGTCACACTTTGCAATCTGTAGGCTGGGTGACCTCACCCGGCGCGTTCCATGATCCCGCCGCGTGGGGGCACGCGGCCTTCAGTACACGAGGTTGTAGGCCGGGTGACCTCACCCGGCTTCAAACTTGAATCTTCAAACTTGAATCTCCCGCCCCGCCGCGTGAGGGAACGCGGCCTTCAGTCCATCGGGGCCGACCCCTGAAAACAAAAAAGGCGGTCCGCCGAAGCGGACCGCCCTGAAGGAATCCCGAAGCGCTTACTGCACGCTGCGGAAGTACAGGTTCCCGGAACCCGACGCAGGAGCCACGTACGGGCTCGTTGCACCGGACACGTCGGTGAACGGACCGGAGATGGACGTCGAGGACTGGAGCTTGCCCGTGAAGCTCACGACCACATTGGCGCCATTGGCACCCACGGTCACTTCAGGCCGGGGAGGCGCGACACGCACCTCATCGCTCGGAACGAACTTGCCCGGCACACCCACCACGACCCGGAAGGTCGCCGCCAGATCAGCAGCCACGGTCGGGAAGAAGCTGTAGGAAGCACCCGTCGAACCGGCGATGTCGACATAGCCGGCACCATCGTTGCGCTGCCACTGATAGGTGAACGGAACACTCGTTCCCTGACGCCGGACCGTCGCGGCCGAGGTGAACGTGACGTTCTGCGGAGCGGAGCTGTAGGACAACTTGATGTCCTTGATCACCCAGGACGGGGTCTTGCCCGTCGAGCAGTCATCCCAGCCGCCGAGGAACTGGACGGAGATCTTGTCGCCCGTGGTGAAGTTTCCAAGGATCGCCGTCGTGGTGATGAAGGTCCCATCGGCGTAACCCGGGGAGTCCGCATTGAAGGCGCGCTGGCCATTGAGGATGCCGCTGCCCTGGATCGTGCCCGTGGCGTAGCCATTGGACGTGAAGTTCTCGGCAGGAATGTTGGTGTAGCCACCGCCGTTCTTGCTGATACGGATCTGGCCGCCGTCCCAACGGTCACCCTCGAAGGAGTACCGGTGCTGGACGCTCAGGCTCACGCTCTGGGTGACAGGAACGGTGTACTCAGGGCTGATCAGCTGCGAGTTGTAAGGACCACCGCAGCCGTCCACGGCGCCGTCCGCGGACCAGACACCCGAGCCGCCGTCATAGAAGAACGGGCCGGGAGGCGCCGGATCCGTGTTCACCACCGTGAAGCCGCCGTCATCCGTCGTGAACGACTTGTTGACGAAGGAGGTGGCCACACCGGGAAGGACCGCCGTCTGGTTGCTCGGCTGGGTCGTGAAGGCCACGTCCACGTTCGGATCGACATAGGTCGACAGGAACTGGCCCGGGATCGGCTGCAGGTCGACCGCCGGGGTCGCGTCATTGGCATTGCGCCAGGCGAGACGCAGCCAGTCGCCGCCGCCGCCTTCCTTCAGGAAGACGAGGACCGCGTACTTCTGGCCCGCGTTCAGGCGGATCGGCGTGGCCGTCGTGGCCGTGTCACCCGAGTCGGGTTCGAAGAAGCTGCCGCAGCAGCCCAGCTCGTAGGCGATCGGCGTGGCGGTAGCCGGATCCGGCATCACATCGTTGTTGCTCAGGTACACGCGGGAGGCGTCGTCGGAGGCAACGAAGAAGTAGTAGTCACCCGTTTCCGTCGGGGTGATGAAGCCGGACATCTTTGCCATGTAGTTCTCGTTGACGTCCGTCGGGAACACCGTGCGGGTGTCGAAGCGGCCGGTGAGGGCCCCGAGCGTGGTCGGATTTCCGGCGATGTAGCGCGGGTCCGAAAGGCCGGCCGTGATGCCGGAATCCGCCGCTCCGGCGATGTTGTCGTAGTGCTCGAAGCGGATGCTGCCCTGAACGAGCGCCCAGGAGCTGAAGGCCAAGGTCGTGCTGGCCACCGTGCTCGACGGGACAACCTGATCCTTCACACCGGTGACGGTCACCGCGTACGTCGTACCAGGAGTCTGCTTCGCGGTGGTGAGGATGACGAAATTGTCACCAGGGGTGCCGGCCGGGGCGGACAACGCCGCACCAGTGATGGCGAGACCAGGGATGGTGTAATTCGCCGGGTTGGCGGCGGAGACAGGATCCATGGACTCGGAGAACCAGATCTTGACCTTGTCGAGGGTATCGAGGCCCGCAGCATACTGCGCCACCGGGGCCGTTGCATCCGGAGCGATCACCGTGATGTTCACGGGAGCGCTGGTGGTGGATCCGTAAGGATTGGAGATGACGACAGCGTAGGCGCCAGCATCACCGAGGGTGAGACCGGGGTAGCTCAGCGTAGCGGATGTCTGGCCGCCGATGGGCGTGCCGTTCCGGGTCCAGCTATAGGACAAGGGAGGATTGCCGACCGCGGTAACGCTCATCGCGAGCGTGTTACCCGCCATGAGCGTGCGGGCAGGAGCGGTCGGTCGCCGGGTGATGGTGGGAGCAGTTTCCGCTGAGGAATACAGGGACTGGACCTGCGCCGCCGTCAGTGCGGTGGTGAAGACGGCCACTTCGTCGATGTTGCCGCGGAAGAAGTCGCCCCCGGTGTTGAAGATGCCGCCGCCGCCGATGTTGAAGAGGAAGGCGTTGTTGCCGTAGCTGGTGACCGGACCGGTCAGCCGGCCGATCTCCACGCCGTTGGCATAAACAACCATGCTGTTCTCGTTGCCGGTAACAGCAAGGAAGCCCCACTGGTCGTCAGCGAACGGGAACGGTGCCTTGATCTGACCACGGGCGCTTGTCCAGAGCTCGATGTTCGCGCCGTTGTCGGCGTCACCGAATTCGAAGAGGTCGTTCTGACCGAAGTAACCACCACGGCCACTCTTGATCGCGCCGCGGCGGATCCAGCCGACCACGGAGAACTCGGTGAGGTCATTCATCGTGAGCGGCGTGCCGACAAAGCCGGCGGAACCATTGAAACCGCCACCGACGTTAGCCGCCGGGAAACCCGACTGCGAAGGGGGCTGGGACCGTCCGCACCGGCGCGCATGCCGGGGTTGTAGGAACCATCGAATGCCGAACCGGCGCTGCCGGAATTCACGGCCACCGGCAAGGTGGTCGGAGGCGTGTACGCACCTTCATTCAGGCGGTAGTAAGCCAACGGATTCTTGGCCGTCACCAGGTTCTGATAAGGAGTCGTCGGGGTTGCCGAGCTGCCATTGGCGAAGTGCGACGCGATGTCAGCATCGGAGAGCGCGGTGGGATACAGGGCGACCTCGTCGGCCGAACCATTCCACCAGAATGCACCGTCGGCGCGCGCGCCGATCGCAAAACCGCCCGACTGACCCGGGACGTAGCTGGTCTGGGCCACTTCAGCGGCCTTGGTGCCGTTCACAAACAACTTCGCCATCGCACCGTCATAGGTGGCAACGACGTGGTACCAGGTGCCCGGGCTCGGAGCGCCGCCGCCGGTGATGTTCACCGAAGTGGCCAAGCCATTACGGTTGTACATGCGGAGGTTCCAGCCGGTGGCCGACTGGTAAATGAGCCATCCCGAGCGGGGATCGCCGAATGCACCCGCAGAAAGCGGGCAGGTTAGCGTGCCGCCCTCAAGCGCCACGCCCGGGTTCAACCAGGCCTCGACAGTAAACGGCGCAGCCGGATGCATCGCAGGGATGAACGGCACCAACGTCTGGCAGTTCGCCGTTGCATCGTACGTCGCTCCGGATTCCGAGGTCCCAGCGAGCGCTCCAGGAGTGCTGGGATGCACAGCCGTGCCGAGGTAGTAACCCAAGGCGGAGTCACCCAGCGAACCGATGTTGAAAGCCACATCGGCAGGGGGAGGTTGAACGGTCTCGCCAAGGCGCCAATAGGCGACAGGGCCGAGGCTGGTAACCGTGGAGGGATAATCCGCTCGCACGGCGGTGGCGACGCTGGCGACCAGCGCGACCATCCCGGTCAGTCTTCTCAGTTGGATTTTCATGGGATCTTCGTGGGATCACGGCGCTCAAGGGCCCAGTGGCGGTCCCCTGTTTCCCTCAACCGACGCTGAATCGGCCGCGTGGATCCCTCGAACCCAGGGGGCTGGAGCGATCCAAAGGTCGGTTCATCGTCGGAAAGTGATTTTCGCGTGAACTAACGTGCCCATCTTTCGGTCCCTTGACGACGAGTCAACGGACATCCCCCCTCTGGTACGATTTAGCACTCCGTTCGAAGAAACCCTGCACACCCGATTCCGCGGTTTTCCATGAGAAGTTTTCACCTGATCTGCGATTGCGCAGTCAGGGCAAAAAACGACAAAGCCCCGTCCCACACGCGGTGGAACGGGGCTCATCGACCATCCAGGGGAATCCCCGGAGGCGTGCGCCACCTTACTGGCGCAACCGATAGTACTTCGCCACACCGTTGGCCGGCACTTCCAACGGACTCGCCGCCCCGGCGACATCCGAGAAACCGCCGTTGAACGTGTCCGAAGACTGCAACGTTCCGCCGGTCCAGTTCAGACGCAGGCCGGTCGCCGTGCGCGTGAACCCGAGATTGGAGATCGCCGCCGAGGTGGCCGCATCAAAGTGCGCCTTCACCTGCGATGCCGAAAGGCTCCGACGGTAGATGGCAACCTCATCGATGCCGCCAGCGAAGTTCTCAGCCCAACCGCTGCCGGTGGAACCAATGGCCCAATCGCCATCCGGAGAAGACACAGCGCCCTTCGTGTCGGCCGTGCTTCCGATCTGGACGCCGTTGCGGAACAGACGCCAGGTCGATCCGTCGTACGTGCCGACGAGGTGCACCCACTGGCCGGAACCGAGGTCGGATCCCACGGACGCCCGGGTTCCATGGAAACCGGTTTCGTCCACAGAGCCCACGACGTATTCGGTCCCACCCTCGATCCGGAGGGAGACCTCATTCGGCAGCAACAGGGAACCCTCAAGGGTGATCCCGGGTGCGGTGACGATGAGGTCCGATTGGGTGGCCGGACCGTGCGAGACGATGCGGGCCACGCCTTCCTGCGTTGCTTCAGGTTTGATCCAGGCCTCGAGGGTGATCTGGCCAGCGATGTCGAGCGGAGCAGGATTGTTGAGCGAAACGAAGTTCCGCGCGCCAATCGCCACCGCCGTGTTTCCCGCCGCGATGCCGGGACCCACGGGGCCGGCGGCGTCGTTGAGGCCGTTCACCACACTGCCGTTGGCGACGGCACCGACCGTGCCACTGTTGGAAACCGGGGCCGGAGACACTTCGTTGAAGCGCAGGTAGGTCGCGGGAAGGGTCGCCCGCTCACGGGTCTGGTCGGGCGAATTCGCCACGTCGAAGGCCGCGGTGTAGACCAGGGTCTCGTAATTGACCTCAGGGCGGGCATTCGTGCCGGACTGATAGTGCGCGAGGATCTGTTCGGGCTTCAGGACGTAGTTGTTGTAGATGGCCAACTCGTCGACACCACCCTCGTACGCGTTGTTGCCCAATCCGGAGGCGGCGTTGTACCCGCCAATGCCGATGTCCGAAGGCGTTCCCGGAGGCGTTCCCTGACCGTCCTCGGGAACCGCACGGTTCGCCGCGTAAAGGGCGTTCTCGTTGCGATCCACCTGCACGCCGTCCACGTAGGCCGTGAGGATACCCTGGAACTGGTTGTTGCCGTTGCCGCCCGGGTCCCCGTTGTCGACCTGCGGCTCCCAGGTCACGACCAGGTGCTGCCAGCGTCCGACCACATAAGGCACCCTGGTCAGCACATCCTGCCCGGAGTTGCCATTGCCGGTGAACATCCGGAAGTTCCATCCAAGTCCTTCGCTGGACGGATAGGACTCATTCGGATTGCGCTGGAAGATGACCCAGCCGGTACGTCCGCTGCCACCCACCATGCGGTTGGCGATGGGCGCCTGACCGCCCTGACGATCGCGCGTCGGACGAAGCCAGGCCTCCAACGTGAAGGGAACACCCGCATTCGGGTTGTTGGCCTCGCTGAACGGGATCGAGATGGGTGAGTTTCCGTTCCGGCTGTGGAAAACCAACGAGCGGTCTTCGGGACGTCCAACCAAGGCTCCGGGGGCGGAGTACCGCACCTCGGGGAAGCCGTGCCGTTGCTGGCAGCGCGTGTGTCACCCACGTTGACGATGCCGCTGGAACCGGGAGCCGACTCACCGAGACGGAGGTAGAGGCTGGGGGCATCCGCCTGGATCAACGTCGCGTAAGGCGTCGTGCGGTTCGCGTTCGTGCCGTTCTGGTAATGGGCAAGGATCTGCGCATCCGAGAGCTTCGCTGGATAATAGGCGAACTCATCGACACCACCGAACCACGGATTGACCGCACCGCGGTTGTCCGCATTGCCGTTGCCGTTGTTGTAATTCCCGAGCGCCAACCCGGGCTGCCCGTTCACGGCTTGCGAGAGATCATGATCATCGGTGCAAGGCCCGTAACCGGGCTTCGTGTCGTTCTCCCACGTCGAGGTGTTCGCCAGGACACCATCGATGTACATCTTCAAAGTCGTCCCAACACCGGCGTTGCCGACCGGATCATAGACGATCACGACGTGCTGCCATTTCCCGAGCGTGAACGGCACGGCGCTTTGCACGTCGAGCGCGGTGCTCGTGTCCACGCCGCTGTACATGCGGAAGTTCCAGCCAAGGCCGGATTCCGAACTGGTGTTGTCCGCGCTCGGACGACGCTGGAACATCACCCATCCCTGACGCGGTCCGCCCTGTGTCCAGCGATTGGCAACGGGCGACATTCCGTTGCCGCTTTGGTCGGAAGAGGGCAGGAACCAGGCCTCGACGGTGAACGGCTGGTTGGCCGGCCGATTCAGGGCCGCATTGAACGGAACCAGAGTCCGCGTCGTGAAATCGAAGAACGACGCACGGCTGGAATCGCCGGCAATCGCACCCGGAACCGAACGAACCACACCCGTGGGCAGGTCGTTGGTGGCGTTCGCCGCGGCACCGAGACTCCCGCTGTTGATGTTGATCGCGGAACGTACCGTGGAGTCGTTCAGGCGATAGTACGCATCGGGGCTGTCGGTGAGGACGGTCGACGGATAGTCCGCGCGCATCGAAAGCGCGGCCAGGATCGCCGGCAACAGGAGCGCCGAGCGAAGCAGCGGATGGGTGGGTGATGTCTTCATATCAGTATTTCCCGTCACACCGACAGGACGGCATAGATTCCTGCCACGGGACGGAGTCCAGCCACCGTCTACATCCGATCGTTGATGTCAACACAAAGGCCGGACGGCGGCATTTTGTGGACGATTCGTGACACTGCCGCCACGGGAGCCCCCTTCTGGACGGCGGCGGCGCGCGTCAAGACGGGTGCCGTGGCAACGGGTCTCCCGCTGGCCATGAAGACGCACAGTAACCACAGGGCCACCGCTTGCCGGAAACGCGGCTGGAGTTAATCGTGGGCCGTGCGGAATCAACCAGAGGAACTTGCCGGAACCGATGCGATCGAGGTGCGGGGCGCCCGCGAGCACAACCTCAAGAACATCTCGGTGGACATCCCCCGGGGGAAGTTCGTCGTCGTCACCGGCGTGAGCGGCAGCGGCAAGAGCACGCTCGCCTTCGACCTTCTGTTTGCGGAGGGACAACGTCGGTTCCTCGACTCGATGAGCGCCTATGCGCGCCAGTTCGTCGAGCAGATGGCCCGGCCCGAGGTGGATCGCATCAGCGGGCTCCCCCCCACCGTCAGCATCGAGCAGACCACCTCGCGTGGCGGAGGGAAGAGCACCGTGGCCACGGTCACGGAGGTGTACCAGTTCCTGCGCCTCCTTTTCGCGCGTATCGGCGTCCAGCACTGCCCGGACTGCAGCGTCCCGGTCGCTGCCCAGACCCGCGACGAGATCCTGGCCACGCTCTGTGCGGAAACCCGGAAGCGCGGAAGGCTCCTGGTGCTCGCCCCCATGGTCCGCAACCGAAAGGGCTTTCACTTCGAAATCCTGAGCTGGGCCACACGGAACGGGTACGAATCCCTCCGTATCGACGGTGAGATCATCCCCACGGCCAGTTTCATCCGGCTCGACCGCTTCAAGGAACACGACATCGAGGTGGTCATCGGTGAGGTGCGACGCGGGGCCACGCCCGACGAGGAACTGCGCAAACTCGTGGAGACCACGCTCACCGCCGGAAACGGTGTCCTCATGGCCATGGATTCGAAGGCCGAGCTGACCGTCCACTCCACGGATCGGGCTTGCCCGAAGTGCCGGAAAAGCTTCGCCCCACTCGATCCCAAGAACTTCAGTTACAACTCCAGCCAGGGCTGGTGTCTTCGATGCCGTGGGTTCGGCGAACTGTTCCACCTGCCGGATGTCGATCGCGGGGCCAATGCCGATGCCGTCGAGGAAAACTGGTGGCGCTGGGCCGAAGGCAATCGTGAGACCTGCCCGGAGTGCCTCGGAGGCCGCCTTCGCCCGGACGCCCGGGCCGTCCGCCTGCCGCTCTGCGTTCCGGTATCGAAGACGTTCCCGAAATCAGCCCTCTCCGAGCAACCGAACATCGATGCCTTCGGCTCCACAACGGTCGCTGAAGCCTTCGCGTGGGCCGACCAGGTGAAGGCCACCGACCGCAGCGCAACCATTGCCCGTGACATCCTTCCCGAGATCAGGGAACGCCTCCGGTTCCTTTGCGAAGTGGGCCTTGGCTACCTCCAACTCGGCCGTTCCATCACCACCCTTTCTGGCGGCGAAGCGCAACGCATCCGTCTCGCCGCTCAATTGGGTTCCAACCTTTCAGGCGTCCTGTACGTCCTCGACGAACCCACCATCGGACTCCACAGCCGCGACAACGACCAACTCCTCGACGCCCTCGCCCGCCTCCGCGATCGCGGCAACTCCCTGGTCGTCGTCGAACATGACGAGGAAACCATGCGGCGTGCCGATCACATCATCGACCTCGGACCGGGAGCGGGCGTCCGCGGCGGCGAAATCGTGGCCTCGGGAACCCTTGCCGAACTGAGCCATCACCCGACCTCGATCACCGGTGCCTGCCTCCGGGATCGTCCCGGCCATCCAGCCCGCGGCACACGGCGTCCCGTCGATCCCGCCGCAAAGACCGGATGGCTGACCCTCCATCACGCCGGGCTTCACAACCTCTCCGATGTCACCGGACGCTTTCCGCTGGGGCGCTTCACCGTCGTCACCGGTGTCTCCGGATCCGGCAAGAGCACCCTGGTCAAGGACTGCCTCTTTCCCGCCGTCACCGAGGCCCTCGCCAAGGGCAAGGCAGCGAAAGGCCGCACGCGCCTCACCGGATTCGAGGAGGTCACCGCCGTCCACGAGGTCGACCAATCCCCCATCGGCCGCACGCCGCGTTCAACACCCGCGACCTACGTCGGTTTCTTTGACCACATCCGCGAGTTGTTCGCCTCCGCCCCCGAAGCCCGCCTGCGGGGTTACGGTCCCGGCCGATTCAGTTTCAACTCCACCCAGGGCCGATGCCCACAGTGCGAAGGAACCGGCTACATCGCGCTCGAGATGAACTTCCTCCCACCAGCCCACGTGCGCTGTGACACCTGCCGCGGCCGTCGCTTCAATCCCGAAACCCTGGACGTGCGATGGAACGGCAAATCCATCGCCGACGTCCTCGACCTCTCCGTTGCCGAAGCCATCGATTACTTCGCCGCCCACCCGCGGATGCGGCGTCCCCTCGAAGCCTTGCGCGACACGGGCCTTGATTACCTCCGTCTTGGACAGACCAGCCCCACGCTCAGCGGCGGTGAAGCTCAGCGCATCAAGCTCGTCTCGCACCTCCTGACCGGCCTGAAGCCCAGCAACACCGAGGGCCGACCCGCCGCAGGTCGGCGCGGCGGCGCACGGCGGGACCTCTTCATCCTCGAGGAACCCACCATTGGCCTCCACCTGCAGGACGTTCGTCGACTGGTGGAAGTGCTCCAACGACTCGTCGACGCGGAACACACCGTCATCGTGATCGAACACAACCTCGATCTCATCGCGGAAGCCGATTGGGTCATCGACCTCGGACCCGAGGGCGGAGCGGGTGGCGGCCACATCATTGCCGAAGGTACGCCGGAGGACGTGGCCAAGGTGCGCGCATCCCACACCGGTCGATACCTGAAGGAGTTCCTGCGCCCTGCCGGTAAACGGTGAGTGTCTGGCGTCGTTCGCGGCAGCGCGCGAAACACCGATTACCGCGCCAACCGGTAAAACTTGGCCTCGCCGGTTTCCCCCAGCACGTACGGCCCGCGAACCACCGGACCGGGAACCTCCGTCCACGGACCGGTGGGTGTGGGAGCCTCTTCAAGCAGGAACCCACCGCGCTGCCACGCCAGGTGACGCGAACCGCCATCAACCAGGTCCAGCACCGGGCGCTCACTGCGCGGCTGGGCGATCGCCAGCGATAGGCCCATGGTGATGTCCGAGGAACGCGCCGAATAATTGTGCGCCTCCACGGCCAGCACGTTCTCCCCGGCCACCAGGAACCCATCGCCCGAGACCTCGAACACGTCGTCACAGGTCGCGTCGCCATTGCAGGCAAATCCAGAGGCCAGCGTCGTCGCATCAATGGAAATGGGCGCCTCCGGCATCCGCAGGCGATGGAGTTCCCTCCCGTTCAGGTGCAGCACCGCGCCATCGTCGATCCGGCCCACAAACCGCAACTGCGTTCCCGGCGTGACGGAGGGAACCTGGAAGCGGGTGCGGAAGTAATACGCGAGGTGCGGAAAGCCGGTGGAAACGTTGTAGCCGGTGACACGCGTCCCCACAGGCTGCACGCCACTGGCTGGATTGTTCCTCGATGTATGGACCCACAACACCCCATTGCCAGGTCCCCCCACGAACCATCGGCGAAGCCCGTGGTCGTCCATGCGTTCCCCGCCAGACTGCCTCCATCAAAAAATCGCCAGGCGGCCGTGATCGGAATGACCTCCTCGGGAACGGCATAGTTCGCCGTCAGCATCCGCCGCAATGTGGATCGTCGTACCTGCCCATCCACGGCGGATACCGTGACCACCCGGTAGAAGTATTCGGTCCCAGGATTCAGCCCACGGATCAAGGCGGCATGCCGCGTCGATGGCC
>CBDIPJ010000009.1:0-272571 GCA_965283655.1 Limisphaerales bacterium
AAGAGGTCTCCGAGCTCGTCGAGTTCCTCAAGGATCCCAAGAAATTCCAGAAGCTCGGGGGTCGCATCCCGAAGGGCGTCCTCATGGTGGGGCCTCCCGGTACCGGCAAGACCCTGCTCGCCAAGGCCATCGCCGGCGAAGCAGACGCTTCCTTCTTCAGCATTTCCGGCTCCGACTTCGTGGAAATGTTCGTCGGTGTCGGTGCTTCCCGCGTCCGCGACATGTTCGAACAGGCCCGCAAGGCCACTCCCTGCCTCATTTTCATCGACGAAATCGACGCCGTCGGCCGCAGCCGCGGTCATGGCCTCGGTGGCGGGAACGACGAACGCGAGCAGACCCTCAACGCCCTTCTCGTCGAGATGGACGGATTCGATACCACCGAGGGCATCATCATCATCGCCGCCACCAACCGCGCTGATGTCCTCGACCCTGCCCTGCTGCGCCCGGGTCGCTTCGATCGTCAGGTGACCGTCAATCTCCCCGATGTCCGTGGCCGTGAAGCCATCCTCAAGGTCCACGCCAAGAACGTGAAGCTCGACGCTTCCGTCGACCTGTCGATCATCGCCCGTGGAACGCCCGGATTTTCCGGTGCCGAACTGGCCAACCTTCTCAACGAGGCCGCCCTGCTGGCCGCCCGTACCGGCCGCAAGTCCATCGGTCGTGCTGAACTCGAAGAGGCCCGTGACAAGGTCCGCTGGGGACGCGAACGCCGGAGCCTCGCGATGTCCGAGAAGGAAAAGCGGGGGACCGCATGGCACGAAGCCGGCCACGCCCTGGTCAACGTGGTCCTCGAACACACCCATCCCCTCCACAAGGTCACCATCATCCCCCGCGGGCAATCCCTCGGTTCGACGATGTACCTACCCAAGGACGATCTCCTCAACCGCACCCGCAAGGAACTCAAGGATCTCATCGCCATGACGATGGCGGGACGCATCGCTGAGGAAATCGTCACCGATGACATTTCTACCGGTGCCGGCGGCGACATCCAGCAGGCCACGAGTATGGCCCGCGCCATGGTCATGCACTACGGCATGTCCGACCGCCTCGGCATGATCCAGTACGGCGACGCTCAGGAATACGTCTTCCTCGGACGCGACATGATGCGCTCCAAGGATTACTCCGAGGCCACCGCACAAGCCATCGACGCCGAGGTCAAGAGCATCATCGACGACGGCTACCAGCGCGCGACCACCATCATCCGCGACCACCGGGACAAGCTCGAAGCCATCGCCAACGCGCTCCTCGAGTACGAAACGCTCGATGGCGCCCAGGTCGAGGAGATCGTCCGCACCGGCTCCATGACGCCTCCCCCGGTCAATCCTTCCAAGATTGATCCTCCGAGCGGAGCCCAAGCCGTCACTCCGCTTCCCGAGGTCATCAAGCCCCTGCCTCCGAAGCTGCCCGGTCTGGGTTCCGCCCAGCCCTCTCCAGCCTGACCTCAAAAGGTAGCAGCCGACGTCAGGAGGCAGTGGAGGGAGTTCGAGTTTCGAGCTTCAAGTTTGAAGCCCGGCGGTCTCCGCCTTGAATCTTCAAACTGAAGCCTTGGGACCTTTCATATCCTGCCTCCTTACCTCGTCAGCTACCCTTCACTTGTGTAGCAGTCGACGTCAGGAGGCTGTGAACGAAGAACCCGGGAATCTGGCAACCGGGATCTCCCTCCAGACGGGTTTTTCCTTCGCCCTTCCCAGCCTCCTCCGCGTATCCTCCGGGAGTCACATGAAGGTCTCCCTCGCGTACGGACAAGGCACTCTGGATGTTGAATTCCCGGACGACCGCACACAGGTCATCCAACCCGGGCACAGAGCCGGACTTCCTGATGAGCGCGCCGCCCTGTTCGCAGCCCTCGACCAACCCATCGCGGCTCCCGCCCTTCCCGCATGGCTCAAGCCAGGTGCCCGGATCACCATCCTCTTCACCGACATCACCCGCGCGACTCCCAATCACCGGATCATCCCCTGGTTGCTTGAGTATCTCCACGCCCACGGCGTTACCCGGGACCAGATCACCCTGCTCAACCAACTCGGAACACACCGCCCCAATACCACCGCGGAACTGGAGCGGATGCTGACGCCCGAGATCGTCGCCAACTACCGGGTCCTCAACCACGAACCCGAGAGCCACGAAGCGTGCGTCGCCCTGGGCACCACGCGCACCGGAGTCCCCGCCTGGATCAACCGTCATTGCGTGGAGGCCGACCTCCGAATCGTCACCGGCTTCATCGAACCCCATTTTTTCGCCGGGTTCAGCGGCGGCCCCAAAGGCATCATGCCAGGCGTCGCCCACGTCGAAACCGTCATGAGCAATCACGGGGCGGACAACATCGGTGACCCCCGCGCCACGTTCGGGATCTGTGAGGGGAATCCGCTGTGGGAGGAACTTCGCGACATCGCCCTCCGCACTGGCCCGACGTTTCTCCTCAACGTCACCCTCAACGATCACCGCGCCATCACCGGAGTCTTCGCAGGCGACCTGCTTACCGCCCATCGACAGGGCCGTGAGTTTGTCCGCACCTCCGCCATGCAGCGGGTCGAAGCTCCCTTCGACATCGTCGTCACCACCAACTCCGGGTATCCCCTCGACCAGAACCTTTACCAGGGTGTGAAGGGAATGAGTGCCGGGGCCCGCATCCTCAAGGAAGGTGGACTCCTTGTGCTCGCCGCCGAATGCCGCGAGGGCGTTCCTGCCGGCAGTCCCCTCGACAAACTGCTCCGCGAGGCCCGGTCCCCCGAGGAAATCCTCACACTTTTGGCAACGCCGGGATTCGTCCGTCCCGAACAATGGCAGGCCCAGATTCAGGCGCTCATCCAGCGCCGCGCCCGCGTCCGGGTCTATTCCTCCATTGCCCCGGACACCCTTCGCGCCGCCCACCTCGACCCCTGCGCGGACATCGGCGCATTGGTCCGCGAGGAACTGGGCCGGCTTCCTGCCTCCGCCCGGGTCGCTGTCCTGCCTCAGGGTCCGTTGACCATTCCCTACCTTCCCTGACGCGATCCCGAAAGGCCCCTTTGCCTCCAGGACCGCGCCTGCAATCCTGAACACAGAAAACCAACCCCAATCCCCATGAATGTCTTCGTCACCGGCGGTGCCGGCTACATCGGATCCGTCTGCGTGGAGGAACTCCTCAACGCCGGCCACACGGTCACCGTCTTCGACAACCTCACCGAAGGCCACCGCTCCGCCGTAGATAAACGCGCCAAGTTCATCCTCGGCGATTTCAACGACCGGGACTTCATTCACTCGACCCTGAAGTCCGTCGCCCCCGAGGCCGTCATCCATTTCGCGGCCAATGCGCTCGTGGGCGAATCGATGACCAATCCGTCGAAATACTTCCGCAATAACGTCGGCGGGGGGCTCAACCTGATCGATGCCGCCGTCGCCGCTGGTGTCCGCAAGTTCGTCTTCAGCTCCACCTGCGCCACCTACGGACCTCCCGATCGCGTCCCGATGGATGAAACGCTCCCGCAGCGCCCCATCAATCCCTACGGCGAGTCCAAGCTGATGTTCGAGAAGATCCTGCTCTGGTACCGCGAACTGCACGGCCTCGACTTCGTCGCCTTCCGCTACTTCAACGCCGCCGGTGCCTCCCCCCAATTCGGCGAACACCACCGCATCGAAACGCACCTCATTCCGAACGTCCTGCAGGTCGCCCTCGGCCGGAAGACGCACTGCGACATCTTCGGCACCGACTACCCCACGCCCGACGGCACCTGCATCCGCGATTACATCCACATCGCCGACCTCGCCCAGGCCCACATCCTCGCCCTCCAACCGGGCAAATCCGGATTCTACAACCTCGGGAACGGCGAAGGTTTCTCCGTCCGCCAGGTCATCGATGTCTGCGCCCGCATCTCCGGGAAGTCCATTCCGACCATCGAGAAGCCCCGCCGCGCCGGTGATCCTCCGCGCCTCGTCGCCGCGGCCACCCGCGCCTTCGAGGATCTGGGATGGCGCCCGAAATATCCGAAGATCGAGGACATCGTCACTACGGCGTGGGATTGGCACGTCCGCAACCCGGACGGCTACCCCGACTGACCGGCGACCTCCGGACTTGAACCGCCTCACCGAAACCGCTACCTCCACACCCAACATGTCCAGCGTTGGAAAATTGATGCGCCAAGCTCAGCGCATCCAGCAGCAGATGGAAGCCGTGCAGGCTTCGCTCGCCCAGAAGACCGTCGAGGCCCAGGCCGGCGGCGGGGCCGTGAAGGTCGTCGCCAAGTGCGACCAGACCATCGCCTCCATCAAGATCCTGCCGGATGCGGTGAACCCCCAGGATGTCCCGTTCCTGGAGGACCTGGTAGTCACCGCGGTCAATCAGGCGCTCCGTCAGGCCAAGGAAGTCTCTGAGAAGGAAATGGGCTCCGTGACCAGCGGGCTGTCCATCCCCGGGATGTTCTGATCCCTTCCCCGCCCTGCGGGTTCCGGCGAGTCGCCCTCATCTCCTGACCGTGGCCTCACTCCCGGAACCCATCGTTGCCCTCAGCGCGGCCCTCGGCCGACTGCCCGGGATCGGCCCGCGCTCCGCTGAACGCCTGGCCCTCCATCTCGTCCAGGCGGACCCTTCGGTCACCCGCACCCTCGCCGACGCCCTCCTTGCCGCGCGCGAACGCGTCAGCCTCTGCCAGAACTGTGGGGCCCTCACCGAAGCCCAACCCTGCCCCATCTGTGCCGACTCCACCCGGGCCAACGGCATCCTCTGCATCGTCGAGCGCGCCCTGGACGTCCTGAGCCTCGAAAAGTCCCACACCTTCCGCGGCCGCTACCACGTTCTCGGCGGACGCTTGAGTCCCCTCAACGGTGTCGGCCCCGAGGATCTCCACATCGACAGTCTCGAATCCCGCATGGCTCCCGAAGCCATCCAGGAAGTGATCCTGGCCCTCGGCAGTGACGTCGAAGGCGAGGCCACCTGCGTCTATCTTGCCCAGCGCCTTGCCGGACTCCAGGTCCGCGTGACCCGCATCGCCCAGGGTCTCCCCGCCGGTGCCGGACTCGAATACGCCGACGACCTCACCCTCGCCCGCGCCCTGGAGGGCCGCCGCGACGTCCCGCGCTCCTGACTGGGCTGGGGTGTTGCACACGCCCCAAGGACGAGCCTGGCGAAAGCCTTGGTGGATCCCGCCGCCGTTTCCAGGTTGAACCCACCGACGCCACCCGGCTTCAATCCGGAATCTTGAATCCGCACATCAAGCCGACTTCCGCACCGGCCGGGGCCTCCCAGAACGCGGCGACGCCAACCTCCGTTCCCAAGGCCATCATCTTCGACCTCGGCAAGGTCCTCCTCGACTTCGATTACGGAATCGCCGCACGCACCCTCGCACCCAGGACGCGCATCGGGGAACAGGCGATCCGCGGCCTCCTCGACCAATCCCCGCTCCTCCACCAATTCGAGTCCGGCAAGATCAACGCCACCGAACTCTACGCCACCTTCGTGGCGGAATCCGGATTCACGGGAACCCTCGCCGATTTCCGCGCGGCCTTCGGCGACATCTTCACGGAGATTTCAGCCATGATCGCGATGCACGCGGAACTGAAGGCGGCCGGCCTTCCCACCCACATCCTTTCCAACACGAACGACATCGCCGTCGAACACATCCAGCACCGCTTCCCGTTCTTCGCCGGATTCACCTCGTACATCTTCTCCCATGAGGTCGGCGCCATGAAACCCATGGTCCCGATCTACGAGGCCCTCGAACGTTCCGCAGGTTTTTCGGGCACGGACCTCCTCTACATCGACGACCGCGCAGAGAACATCGACGCCGCCATCGCCCGCAACTGGCAGTGCATCCTTCACAACGATCCCGCCGCCACCGTTGCCGAGGTGTGGCGGCGTCTCGGCCGCTGATCTTCCCCGTCACCGCGTCGCACCGGCGGGCACTTCCGACGAAGCCTCCGTCGGTGTCGTCGCGGTGGTATCCGTTGGCGGATCCTGCGTCGCACCGTCCGACCGCTGTCCGTGCACCTGATAGTACAGCACTGGCACCGCCAATCGACTGATCAGCAGCGATGCCACCTCGCCCGCCATCAGCGAGATCGCCAGGCCCTGGAAGATAGGATCAAAGAGGATCACCGCCGCCCCGAACACCACGGCCATCGCCGTCAACAGCATCGGGCGGAACCGCACCGCACCCGCGTCCACGACCGCATCGGCCAGGGGCAATCCCTCCGCCACGCGTTGTTCGATGAAATCCACCAGGATGATCGAATTGCGCACCACGATGCCCGCGCCCGCCATGAAGCCGATCATCGACGTCGCCGTGAAGAAGGCGCCCATCGCGCCATGCGCCGGCAGGATGCCAACCAGTGAGAACGGGATGGCCATCATGACCACCAGTGGCGTCACCAATGAACGGAACCATCCCACCATCAGCACGTAGATCAGCACCAGCACCGCAGCGAACGCCATCCCCAGATCCCGGAACACCTCGATGGTTATGTGCCACTCGCCGTCCCACTTCAACGCAGGCATCAAGTCCGACTCCGGTTGACTCGCATTCAGGATCCGCAACGCATCCCTTGTCGCGACCCCTGTCACCGCCGCCACATCCAGTTTCGACAATGCCTCGTTCATGGTGCCGATGGCGTACACCGGACTTTCGACCACCCCGGCGACGTCACCGATCACATAGGTCACCGGCATCAGGTTCTTGCGATGCCGGCTGCCGTCCACGGTGGACGTCTCCAAACGCACCAACTCCCGCAACGGAATCAACGGGGCCAGGCCCGAACCACCCGGCTCCGGCAAGGCGTTGCCGTCGCCCGAACGGACACGCAACGCCAGCAACTCCTCCGGACGCGCCCGCGTGGATCGCGGGAACTCGAGGACGATATTCACGTCCTCCTTCTCCGACGGAACGTGCAGCAGATCGACCGACTCACCTGCCACCGCCAACCGCAACGTCTGGGCGATCGCCGCGGCGCTCACGCCGTGCAATGCCGCCTTCTCCTTGTCGATGACGAACCGCACCTTCGACTGTGGGTCTTCGACATACCAATCCACGTCCACCACGCCCGGCGTCTTGCGAAAGATGTCACGCACCGCCCGGGCCAATCCCGTACGGGCTGCGTCGTCCGGCCCGTAAACCTCCGCCACCAACGTCTGCAACACGGGCGGACCGGGCGGCACCTCCGCCAACGCGACCCGCGCGCCGAACTTCTCGGCGATGCCCGACACCGCCGGACGCAACCGCTTCACGATGTCGTGCGACTGCGCCTTGCGATCGTGCTTGGGCCGCAGGTTCACCTGGATGTCGGCCACGCTCGCGCCCCGACGCAGGAAGTAATGCCGGACCAGTCCGTTGAAATTGAACGGCGAAGCCACGCCGACATAGATCTGGTAGTCCGTGACCTCCGGTTCCTTCCGGATCTCGGCGGCCATGGCCCGGGCTGCCTCGGCCGTGCGCTCCAGCGAACTGCCCTCCGGCATGTTCAGGATCACCTGGAACTCCGACTTGTTGTCGAACGGCAGCATCTTGACCTTCACCCAGCCCACGCCCACACCCGCCATCGCCGCCAACAACAACAGCGTGATGCCGGCGAGGAATCCCCATTGCCAGCCGCGATGGTGCAGCAACGGTCCCATCACCCGACGGTACAACCGTGTCGCGCCATCCTCGCGCTCAGTGCCATGCCCACCGTGTCCCGCGACCGCTTTCACTCCCTTGCGGGCCATTCCCAGAAACCGCACCGAAGCCCACGGCGTGACCACAAAAGCAATCAGGAGCGACCAGAACATCGCCGCGCTCGCCCCCACCGGAATCGGCCGCATGTAGGGCCCCATCAACCCGCCCACGAATGCCATCGGCAACACCGCCGCAATCACCGCGAACGTCGCCAGGATCGTCGGATTCCCCACCTCGGCCACGGCCTCGACCGCCACCACCGAGAGCGGTCGGCCATCGTTCCCGGGCAAGCCCCGGTGCCGGACGATGTTCTCCACCACCACGATCGCGTCATCCACGAGGATGCCGATGCTGAAGATCAGCGCGAAAAGCGTGATACGGTTCAGCGTGAATCCCCACAGGTGGAACACGAGCAGCGTCAACGCCAGCGTCGCCGGGATCGCCACACCCACCACTCCGGACTCACGCCAACCCAGCACCAGCCAGATCAGGAGCGCCACGCTCGCCACCGCGATACCCATGTGCAGCAGCAACTCGTTCGACTTCTCCGCTGCCGTCGCGCCGTAGTGGCGGGTGATGCTCACGTCCAGGTCGGCCGGCAGGATCTGTCCACGCAGTCCATCCACCTTCCGCAAGACCGCCTCCGCCACCGAGATCGCATTGGCTCCGGGCCGCTTCGCAATGCTCAAGGTCACTGCCGCTTCGTCGCGTCCCATGACGCCGTTCGTCGCCCCGGCACCCACGCCGTAGAACACGTACTGGCTCGGCTCCTCCGCTCCATCCAGAATCTCTGCGACCTCACGCAGGTACACGGGCCGCCCACCGGAAACGCCCACCACCACCTGCCCGACTTCCTCCGGACGCGTCAGGAACGCCCCCGTCTCCACCAGGATCTCGCGGTTCGTCGTGGTCACCCCACCCGACCGGAACTGCCGGTTCGCCTGTTGCAACATGGGAATCAACCCCGCCGGCGTGAGCCCCCGGGAGGCCAACCGCACCGGGTCCAATTGCACCCGCACCTGCCGCCTCGCGCCACCAATGATGGTCGTCTCCGCCACCTGGGGCACCTGTTTCACCGCGTCATCCAGTTGCGCCACCACCCGGCGCAACGCCAGATGATCATACCGGGCGCCGTGCAACGTCAGCGCCAGGATCGGCACGTCGTCGATCGACCGCGGCTTCACCATCGGAAACGAGACTCCGTGGGGAATCCGGTCGAAGTTCGCCCGCAGCTTCTCGGTCACCTGCACCAGGCTCGTCTCCGGATCCGATCCCACCCGAAACCGCACGATCACCATCGATTCGCCCTCGCGTGAGGTCGAATACAGGTACTCCACCCCGGGAATCTCCCAGAGCAACTTCTCCATCGGACGCGTGGCCCGCTCTTCCAGTTCCTTCGCCCCGGAGCCCGGCATCGACACCATCACGTCGATCATCGGGACCTTGATCTGCGGTTCCTCCTCGCGCGGCAGCAGCAGAACCGCGGCAACCCCGAGCAGAATCGACGCCACCACCAACAGCGGCGTCAGCTTCGAATCGACGAACCACGCGGCAATCCGTCCGGCCAGGCCCAATGACCGGTCCACGGGTGTGTTGGGATCGCTCACGGTGCCACCTCCAATCGTTGGCCTTCGACCAACTCCCGGAGCCCGGTGACAACAACGCGTTCCCCGTTATCAACCCCGGAGATCAGTTCCACGCCGTCACCCAGGACCCGGCCCGTGCGGACGAGGCGCAACTGCGCCTTTCCGGAACTCTCCACCATGACGTATTCCAACTGACCCCGGCGGAGGACCGCCGAAGGCGGCACCCGCATCACCAAGGTCTCGCTCAGCGGAACACCCAGACGTCCAAAGGCTCCGGATCGAACGGCCGTGCCCGCCGGCAGATCCACCTTCACCAGGAAGGTCCGCGTTCCGGCGTCTGCCGCGGGTGCGATCTCCGCCACCGTTCCCTGCAAACGATTGTCGTCACTGGTCCGTACCGTCAGCACCTGCCCCAACCGGATCCGGTCAATCAGCGCCTCACCCACGTCGGCCTCCAGACGCAATTCACCTGGTACTTCCAGTTCCAGCAAGGGGCGTCCGGGCGTGGCCAGATCGCCCACCTCGGCCAGCTTCCGGCTCACCACCGCGTCGAACGGAGCGACCACCTTCAGGTATCCCAGCAACGTCTCCGCCTCCGAGAGCCCCGCCTTCGCCACCTTCCACCGGGATTCCACCGTCTCGAATTCCTGCGGCGAAACCGTGCGCTGCGCCAGCAACCCCTGGAAACGGTCCCGCTCCCGAGTGGCCTGCTCCAGGACCACCCGAGCCTGCTCCACCCGCGCCACCAACTCGGAGGCGTCCAGTTGCACCAGCGTCTCCCCCGCCTTCACGGCATGCCCAAGGCGTGACTCCAGGCTCACAATCCGCCCGCTCACCTTGGCCTCCAACACTGTTCGCCGACGCGCCCGGATGGTTCCCACGACTTCCTCGACTGACGCAAAGGGCCTTGCGTCCACCGGCACCACGGACACCCGCGCCGGCGGGAGTTCCACAGCAGCCGACGCCCGCTCGTCCTTGGGATGACAACCGGCACCGCCAGCCAGCACCGCCAGCGCAACCACCAGCCCAAGCCACACGTCGTTCCTTGAATTCATAAGCCTTGTCTCGTCACCCGCCCCTGCACCCTTCGCCAACCCCGCACATGCCACCGGAGTGGCTCACTGCTTCTCCGAACCGCACCCACCTCCACCGCAGCAGCCCCCACCGGACGTCCCGCAACCTCCACCGGAGCCATCCGAGAGACCCATCCGGCGCAGGATCATCTCGGCCGGGCAGAACCCCGTGAACGCCGACTGGATCAGGTTGGCCCCCACGAACGCGCCGAGGATGAGCCAATTGGGATGCACGGTCCGCGAGAGGACGATGGAGGACAGGACCATGACACCGGCGAGGATTCGAATCACACCTTCTATCTTCATGATGCGATATGCGTATATACGCATATGTATTGACGCAAGCCAATTCTTCCCCTTTCTCCCGCCCATGGCGAAAGCTCCTCACGTCCTCTCCGACGAAGCCATCGAACTCGTTGCCGCACGCTTCCGTGTGCTCGGTGAACCCTCGCGCCTGCGCATCCTCCAGCGTCTCCGCCACGGCGAACTCAACGTCTCCCAACTCGTCGAGGTCACCGGATCCACCCAGGGGAACACTTCCCGCCACCTGCAGGCCCTCGCGGACGCCGCCATCCTCGGCCGCCGTCGCGAGGGCTCCAACGTCATCTACTTCATCTCCGATCCAGGCATCTTCGATCTCTGCGAAACCGTCTGCGGCAGCCTCCAACGTCAGATCCAGAGCCGCGCCCGAGCCTTCAGCCCCGCCGCCCGCGAGCCCAAGGGATAGCTGCCCACGTCAGGGACGTTCCCGGTTTCCTTGCCCGCAGGAGTCGCTGCCGACGTCAGGAGGCGGTGAGAGGAAGGGTTCCAGGTTTTCAGTTTCAAGCTTCCCAGACCTTAGCCAACAACGAGGTGGCGAGGCTGGATCAGGCGAGATGTTCTGGAATCTGGCGACCGGGCTCTGGCACCTCCCCCTCTTCAGGCCGCTTGACCCCACGCAGCGACTTGAACGGCGCAGGTATCTGGCAACTGGCACTCCGCACCCAACTGGACACTGGCATCCCGTTGCTTCCGCACTACCCTTCGACCCATGCCGATTTACGAGTTCCACTGCGATGCCTGCGACTCGGATTCCGAGATCCTCGTACGCTCGTCCAACTGGACCGGGACCTCCTGCCCGAAGTGCGGGTCGGAACGCCTTTCGAAGAAGTTTTCCACCTTCGCTGCCTCGGTAGCAGGCGGCGGTTCCGGAGGTGATGCCGGCGCCTCCTGCTCCGGCACCCCCAGCTCCTGCGGCCTCTGCGGCACCGGAAAGCCCCATTCCCACTGAGGCCAACCCGCAACCCAATGTCCCATTCCAGCGCCCCGCGCACCTTCGACTACCTCATCCTCGGCACCGGCATCGCCGGACTGTCCTTTGCCCTCCGTGCCGCCCGCCACGGCACCGTGGCCATCGTCACCAAGAAGAACCGCGCCGACTCCAACACCAACTGGGCCCAGGGCGGCATCGCCTCGGTCTGGGGTGCCGATGACACCGTCGAACTCCACGTCCGGGACACCCTCGACGCCGGCGCCGGCCTCTGCCGCGAGGATGTCGTCCGTACCATCCTTCAGGAAGGTCCTGCCCGGATCGCCGAACTCATCGAACTCGGCACGCGTTTCGACGAGAACCCCGACCCTTCCCACCCCGATCGACGCAGTCTCGATCTCACGCGCGAAGGCGGGCATTCCCGTCGGCGCGTCTTGCATGCCAAGGACGCCACGGGTGCCGAGATTGAACGGGCCCTCCTCAAGGCCGTCGCCGCCGAACCCAACATCCACGTCTTCGAGAACCATTTCGCCGTCGACCTCATCACGACGCGCAAGATGGGCGTTCCCGGACCCGACCGTTGCGTGGGTGTGTACGTCCTCGACCGCACGACGCAGTCGGTTGAGACGTTCGCCGCCGCCGCGGTCATCCTCGCCACCGGTGGTTGCGGAAAGGTCTACCTCTACACGACCAACCCGGACATCGCGACGGGCGACGGGGTGGCCATGGCCTACCGCGCCGGAGCTGCCGTCGCGAACATGGAGTTCGTCCAGTTCCATCCGACCTGCCTCTTCCATCCCAAGGCCAAATCCTTCCTGATATCCGAAGCCGTCCGTGGCGAAGGCGGCCTGCTGCTGGGGGCCGACGGCCAGCGCTTCATGGACCGCTATGACCCGCGCGCGGAACTCGCTCCCCGCGACATCGTCGCGCGTGCCATCGACTCCGAGATGAAGCGCACCGGTGCGGATTGCGTGTTCCTGGACATCACCCACAAGTCGGCGCGATTCGTCATCGACCACTTCCCGAACATCTACCGCCGCTGTCTGGAGCACGGCCTCGACATCACCAAGGAACCGGTTCCCGTCGTTCCTGCGGCCCACTACCAATGCGGCGGCGTGGTTACCAACCTCAATGGCGAGACCGAGATCCCCAGCCTCTATGCCATCGGTGAGGTGGCCTGCACCGGATTGCACGGGGCCAACCGCCTCGCCTCCAACTCCCTTCTTGAAGCCCTCGTCTGCGCCCATCGCGCCGCCGACCGCCTTCTCGCCGAACCGCCCTCCCGCTACACCGGTTCCCTCCCCACCTGGCAACCAGGCCAGGCCACGGACCCCGACGAAATGGTCGTCGTCTCGCACAACTGGGACGAGATCCGCCGGACCATGTGGGACTACGTCGGGATTGTCCGGACCAACAAGCGGCTCCGCCGCGCCGAGAAACGACTCGGCAACCTCCAGGACGAAATCCGGGAGTATTACTGGAATTTCCGGGTCACCTCCGACCTGCTCGAACTCCGCAACATTGCCACCGTGGCCGAGATCATCATCGCCTGCGCCCTCCAGCGTCCCGAGAGCCGCGGCCTCCACTACAACCTCGACCATCCCGATCCCTCCCCCGACTGGTCCCAACGCGACTCCGTCGTGCGCCGCCCGACCCGCCCGTGATCTGGGGGCCCCCGCCCAATCTAGTTCCCCACCATCGGTGGATCCTCGGCGAGACCATCGACCAATCGCACCTCGCGCTCCGCGCGTGCTGCCACGCGTGCGTCGTGGGTGGCGATCACCAGCGTCGTCTGATGTTCCCCGCGCAACTCGAGCAACAGGTTCATGACCTCGTCCCCCGTGTGGGAATCCAGGTTTCCGGTGGGCTCGTCGGCGAGGATCAACGACGGTGAGTTGATGAGGCACCGTGCGATCGCCACCCGCTGCTGTTCGCCCCCCGACAACTGCGAGGGCCGGTGACCCATGCGGTCTCCGAGCCCGACCCGCTTCAGCAGGCACTCAGCCCGTTCGCGCGCCTGGGCTCCGGGCATCCGACCCATCCGTGCCGGCAGGAACACATTCTCCAGCGCGGTCAGATCGGCCAACAGGTGATAGGCCTGGAAGATGATGCCGACGTGCCGATTCCGGAACTCGGCGAGACTGGAAAGGCTTCGCCCGCTGAGCGTGGCGCCCTCGAACTCGATCTGACCTGAATCGGCATGATCGAGGCCACCGAGCAGGTGGAGCAGCGTGCTCTTTCCGGCCCCGGACGCACCGCGCAGCGCAACGAACTCGCCCCGGGCGACCGCGAGACTGACCCCGCGCAGCACCTCCAACCGACGATCCCCGATCTGGTAGGCCTTCTTCAGGTCCCGGGCCATGACCAGCGGTTTGGCGTTTCCTGCCATGTCATTCATTGCGCAATGCCTCCACCGGCCGCATCGAGGCGGCAATCCATGCCGGGACCACCCCGGCGAGGAGGCAGATCACCAACGAAACCCCGCAGATCAGGATCAGATCCTCCTTCAGCACCAGCGCTGGGATCTCCGCAAAACTGTAGATCGACTGCGGGAAGAGTTGTCGTCCGGTCGCCCAGCGCATGAATCGCAGGAAATCGTTCCGGATCGCCACCATCAGCACGCCCGCGCCCACGCCCAGCACCACGCCAACGACCCCAACCATCGAACTCTGCGCCAGGAACACCATCACCACCTGACCCGTCCGCGCACCCATCGCCTTCAACATGCCAACCTCCCGGGTCTTCCGGATGACGAAGGCAATCTGCGAACACACGATGCAGAACGCGGCCACGATCATCACCACGAAGAGGATGATCAGCATCGCATCCTTCTCCACCTCGATGGCGCCGAGGATGTCGCGATTCTCATCCAGCCAACTGATCACCCGGAACTCCGGTCCCAGTGCTTCACGCAACTGTTGTTGGCGCCGCATCGTGTTCTCCGGAGTGGAGTCCTCGAGCATCACCGAAAGCCCATTCACGCCTTCCCCCTGCTCGAACAGTTCCTGCGCGTTCACCAACGACACGGCGATGAACGACGCATCGATCTGATCGTACCCCACCTGGAAGATGCCCCGGACCTCAAAATCCTGCGCCGGCACCAACTCTGGCTGCTTTCCCTTCCGGCTCTTCAGCATCCGCTCCATGGCCGACGTCGAATGCAGGGCCACGCGATCTCCCACCGAAATCTCCAACTGGTCCGCCAGCGTGCTCCCAACCAACACACCGGCGCCGCGCAGGTTGAAATCTCCTTCGATCACCCGGTTGGTCAGGACGCTCACCCGGCCCTCCAAGGCCACGTCGATGCCGCGCACCAACGGGGCAAAGCTTTGTGGCCCCCGACGCTCAGGACTCGGCTCCGTCTGCATCATGACCTGGCCGATGATGAACGGAGCCACCCCCTTCACGCCGGGCTGCTTCTCCACGGCCGCCATCACCCGATCCCACTCACCCAGCGGACGTCCGGGTGTCACAACCTTCAGATGCGCATTGAACCCGATCAGCTTACGACGGAGTTCAAGGTCGAACCCGCTCATCACCGAAATCACCACGATCAACACCGCCACCCCCAGCGCCACCCCAAGCACGCAGAACAACGTGATCACCGACACGAAGTTCTTCTTCGGTCGGAGATATCGCAGGGCCAGCCCCAGCTCGAACGGCAGTGTCAACACGCGCCGCGACGCTAGTCGCCACCACCACTTTGACAAGCCCGGCATCCGGCAACTCCCCGCACGCACGCGAAATCTTTGGGCCGCATATCCCCCACGCGGCGTGCTTTGCTTCCTTGCCGCCGCCCCTGACGTCGTCACCTACGAACCGGAAGGGTAGCGGCCGACGTCAGGAGGCGTGCTTCAATCTTGGATCTTCAGACTTCAACTTCCCCTCTTCCCTGCCTCCTGACGTCGTCACCTACGAACCGGGAGGGTAGCGGCTGACGTCAGGAGGCGTGCTTCAATCTTGGATCTTCAGACTTCAACTTCCCCTCTTCCCTGCCTCCTGACGTCGTCACCTACGAATCGGGAGGGTAGCGGCTGACGTCAGGAGGCATGCTTCAATCTTGGATCTTCAGACTTCAACTTCCCCTCTTCCCTGCCTCCTGACGTCGTCACCTACGAACCGGGAGGGTAGCGGCCGACGTCAGGAGGCGTGCTTCAATCTTGGATCTTCAGACTTCAACTTCCCCTCTTCCCTGCCTCCTGACGTCGACACCTACGAATCGGGAGGGTAGCGGCCGACGTCAGGAGGCATGCTTCAATCTTGGATCTTCAGACTTCAACTTCCCCTCTTCCCTGCCTCCTGACGTCGTCACCTACGAACCGGGAGGGTAACGGCTGACGTCAGGAGGCGTGCTTCAATCTTGGATCTTCTTCAGACTTCAACTTCCCCTCTTCCCTGCCTCCTGACGTCGTCACCTACAAACAGGAAGGGTAGCGGCCGACGTCAGGAGGCATGCTTCAATCTTGGATCTTCAGACTTCAACTTCCCCTCTTCCCTGCCTCCTGACGTCGTCACCTACGAACCGGGAGGGTAGCGGCTGACGTCAGGAGGCGTGCTTCAATCTTGAATCTTCAAACTTGAAACTTCTCCCCCTCACCTCAACCGGAACCACCGCGTCTCGTCCAACGTCCGGGTCGTCACCCGAACTTCCTCGGCCAGTTCGCTGCGGAGCGAGGTATCGACGGTCCATGGCCCGCCCAACGACGTTGAGGATTCCAGCGTCCACCGCGAAACACCGGCTGCGGCATCCCACCGCAGTTCAATCGCCTCATCCTGACCGTGGAGAACCTGCAGCGCTGGCGGTTGCCGAACTCCCACATCCAACCGGACCCGACGCAACCGATACGCCCCACGCGCGGAGGTGGTGTCGTCGCCGATGAACAGGAAATTGGGTGTCTCATACGGATCGATCGCCCCGGTAAAGGGCGTGTAATCGCGAACCTTCCCGTTCAGGACCTGAGCCCCGTCAAAGGCCACCGTGTAGTCATCCCCGAGCACCGACAACCGCAGGGTGCGCCACCCCCCGATCACCGCCGTTTCCACGCCTTCGGCCTGCGTGAACATCGGGGAGTCCGCCTGAGCCCAGAGCCGGTTCGTCCAGATGCCCAGTTCCAACCCCTTGCGGTCCGCACCCAGGACGATCAGCGAGAGTCCGGCGCGGTTGGTCGATGCGTGGGTTTCGCTCTCCAGTTCGAACTCCATCTCGACCGCAAACCCAAGGCTCCGGTCCAAAGGCGCCGGCGAAACTCGCGACCACCCCGCGAAGATCGAGCCCGAGGCCGTCGTATCGAGTCGGGCTGCGCCATTGGCGAAGGTCTCCGAGGCCAACGCGGGCAGCGCAAGAAACGTCCACCCCTGACCCGAGGGCGGCGTTCCCTGAACGCCATCGAACAAAACCTGCCCCTGAACGCGTAGCGCCACAGCAAGCACCAGCGCCACCCACGGATGAATCGTCCGCATCATGCGCCAAACGTACCCACTGATGGTCAGGATCCCAGCCTGGATTCCGGTCGATCCAACCGGGGGACGTTGTCAAAACCACCCCGCTCCGATCGGGGTGGCGACGTCCTCGTCGCCGGTCGAGCGCCTTCCTCAGGGCGATGAGGACGTCGCCGCCCCGTTCCCATTCTCAATGGAAAGGATTCGGGGCGGCGACGTCCTCGTCGCCATTGGGAATGGCTTTGGAACGGCGATGAGAACGTCGCCCCCCCTTGCAGGCGGGGGTAGCGTCAAGTTGCGCCCCGGACGAGTCCCGACGACCCCGGCCATTGACGGGAGCGCTTCCCTCTCGCTCTATTCCCGCAGGCAATGAAGTACTGCGCGTCCCCTTGGAACTTTAACCGTCGTCTCACCCGTGAGGTCACCGTCGGCGACCCCGCCCGTGGGGGCGTCATCATCGGCGGCCACCACCCCGTCGTGAAGCAGTCCATGCTCACGTGCGACACGATGGACACCGCCCTGTGCGTCCAGCAGACCCTCGAACTCGTCGCTGTCGGCTGCCAGATCGTCCGTATCACGGCGCCCACCGTGAAGGACGCCGCCAACCTCGAGAACATCGTCCGTGCGCTCCGCGATCAGGGCTGCCACGTCCCCATCGTTGCCGACATCCATTTCAAGCCCGAGGCCGCGATGGAAGCGGTCAAGTGGGTGGAAAAGGTCCGGGTCAACCCCGGCAATTACGCCGACAAGAAGAAGTTCGCCATCAAGGAGTACACCGACGAGGAATACGTCGCTGAACTCGGTCGCGTGGAGGAAGCCTTCACGCCGCTGGTGCTCGAATCCAAGCGTCTCGGCCGCGCCCTCCGCATCGGCACCAACCACGGCTCACTCTCCGACCGGATCATGAATCGCTACGGCGATTCACCGCTCGGCATGGTGGAGAGCGCGCTGGAGTTCGCCCGGATCTGCCGCAAGCACGACTTCCACAACTTCGTCTTCTCGATGAAGTCGTCGAACCCGAAGGTCATGATCGAGTGTTACCGGCTGCTCGCGGCACGCCTCGACGACCTCGGCCCCGACTGGAACTACCCGCTCCACCTCGGCGTCACCGAAGCCGGCGAAGGCGAGGACGGCCGCATCAAGTCCGCCATCGGCATCGGGTCCCTCCTCTGCGACGGCATCGGCGACACCATCCGCGTGTCCCTCACCGAGGACAGCCCGCGTGAGATCGCCGTCTGCAATGACCTGCTGGCGCAGATCCCGACGCTGGCGCATGCCGCCGGTGCCACGCCCCTTCCGGAAGCCCCGCTGGCCTGGGATCCCTTCACCTTCAAGCGTCGCACCGCAGCCGAAGCCGACCTCGGCAACGGCCTCCATTGCGGTGGCGACCAGACCGTCCGCGTCGTGGTCACCCAGGATACCTTCGACCACGTCGCGCCGCGGATCGCTGCCAAGGCGGATGTCCGGCCCGAGGCCATCTACGAGGACCTGAACCTCCTCGAACTCGATCCCCGGCAACCCATCGCCCCCGATGCCATCCCCTGCGACACGCAGTTGGTCACCGTGCGCGACGACGTTCCCCTGCCGCCGGTGACCGCCTTCCGGTTGCTCGCCGTCCAGTTGCAACGCGTCGGCCGGGCCAATCCCATCCTCCTCAAGGACCGCCTCCAACCCACGACCACTCCCCTCTCGCCGGACATCGCCCTGCTCCGCGGCGCGGTCAACCTGGGCGCGTTGCTCGCCGACGGCATCGGCGACGCGATCCTCGTCCGCGGAGAACCGGGCCACGGCCAATCCCTGCGACTCGCCTTCAACATCCTGCAGGCCGCGGGTTGCCGGTCGTTCAAGACCGATTACGTCGCCTGCCCGAGCTGCGGCCGCACGCTGTTCAACCTCCAGACGGTGACCGCGCGCATCAAGACCCGCACCGAGCACCTCAAGGGCGTGAAGATCGCGATCATGGGCTGCATCGTGAACGGTCCCGGCGAAATGGCGGACGCGGACTTCGGCTACGTCGGCGGCGCTCCGAACAAGATCAACCTCTACGTCGGCAAGAAGCCCGTTCGCTTCAACATCCCCGAAAGCGAGGCCGTCGACCGTCTCGTCGACCTGATCAAGGAACACGGGAAGTGGGTCGAACCCGAGCCCGCCGCCGTCGCCCTGGCGAACTGACGCCGACCCGATCCGGCACGGGGAGGCGACTTCCACGTCGCTCCCCCCAAGGACACTGCCCAAGGCGATGAGGACATCGCCGCCCCGAAACCTTTCGTCGGGACGGCCCGCAGTTCACCCTGGAATCGGCAGTTCATTGAACCGCAGATGTCGCCGATGCCACAGATGGAGGGGCAGAAATGCCAGCACCCAAGGCTCGTGCAGACGTCACCTTGCGGGTGAAGGGCACGCCCGATCCAAGCCCCTGACTATCTGCGCCATCTGCGGTTTCAAGAGCCTTTCCCAGATTCACTTACCCTTCGTGAACGCCCGCACGTGCTTTACCTGCGCGTTGCGGGCCATCTGCAAGGCCCGCGCCACCTTCTCCCACGGCGCGTTGCGATCCGCGCTCAACACCAGGCGAAGGTCCGCATCGCCGGCCACCGCACTGCGGAGTTCCTGGCTCAACTTGTCCTCCGTCACCGCGCGCGTCCCGATGAAGTACGCGGGATCACTCGCCGCAATCGTGACGATGAATGGCATCTTGTCCGCGCCCCCGCCTTCCTTCGGCGCGTCCGAAACCTCCGGGAGTGCCAGCTTCACCGCCGGTTGATTTCGGTAGGTCGTCGACATCAACAGGAACGTCAGCATCACGATCAGAACATCGATCAGCGCGATGATGATGATCGCAGGCGCCGCACGACGTCGCTTTGGGTAGAAGCTGCTCAAGCGTCACCGTCCTTCTTCCCCTCGCCCTTCACGCCGAGGTATTGCCGCCGCAACAGCAGGTCGCACAGCGTCTCCAGTTCCACGGCCAACGCCTCCACCTTCTTGTTGAAGTAGCTCCAGGCGCACAGCGACGGGATCGCCACCATCAGTCCCAGCAACGTCTTGTTCAGGGCCGATCCAATGCCTTTCGCCATCAGCGAATTGTCCCCGGAGACCGCCTTCCCGAAATCACCGAACAGCGGAATGATCCCATAGATCGTGCCGACCAACCCCAGCAGGGGCGCGATGCCCACGATGATCTCCAGGATCACCAACCCGCGCTCCAGTCCCAACACCTCACGCCGCGCCTGGACCGCGAGGGCCAACAGGTTCTCCGACTTCGACCACGGCAGATGGTCGAGCACGGACACCACCAACCGCGACAGCGGCGATGGCTGCGCGTCGCAGGCTCCCCGCAGCGCGGCGGGGTCCGCTGTGCCGAGGAGCTTCGCCAGACCTTCCGGCATCACCCGTGCCCGACGCAGGGCCCAGGCACGCTCGAGGATGAACGCCAGTGCCACCACTGACATCCCGAGCATCAGCCACGTAAACGCTCCACCGTCCTTGATCCAGTCCACCATGCTTGTGTCTCTCGTGGGAACGGGCGACCTCGCCCGTCCCCGGGGTTCCGTTCAGTTCAAATTCAGTTCAAACTATAATGAAAGGTGAAGGTGATCTCGCGCGAATCCCGGCCAATCGTCCGCCGCATCGATTCCGGCCAACGCGCGTAGGGGGCCTGTGACAGGATCGCGCTCTCGCACAGCAGCGACCAGATCTCACCCACCTGCGACTCCACCTGCGTCATGTCCGCAATGGTGCCATCCGCCCTCAACTGGAACTTCAGGACCACGCGCCCAACCCGATCCAGGGCGTAGTGATGTTCGTCGAGCAAGGCGTACCAGCGCTGCTGGACCGCATAGATCAACTGCTGATCGTAGTTCGCAAACGGGGACTCCTTCACGTCCAGCGAAGCCTCCATGGCGAAACGGCGGACACCCCCCTCCTGCTTCATCTTCTCGCCGACGATCACCCCCTTCTGCTGACGGGCTTCCGCCACGCGCTTGATGGGCTTGCGACGTGGAGCCGCTTCCTCCTCCGCCGGTTGCGCCTTGGCCTCCGGTTGGGACGGACGCGCCACTTGCGGTCGCGGCACGGAGGGATTGGGCGTTACCTTGGCCAACTGGGTCTCTCCCGCCTTCACACCCCCCTCGGGCTGCGCCTCCACCTTGGGCCGGTCCGCTTTCGGCTCCTTCAACGGTGCGGCAACTTCCGCGACCTTTGGGGCCGGTTTCGCGGGCGGTGCTTCCACCAACTTCTCCGTCTTCGCTGGAGGCTCAGGGTCAGGTGCGGGTTGGGGCTTCGCCTTGGGCGGTTCCGCCCGGACAACGTCCATCACCCGCGGCACATCCTCCCGCTTCCCCTCGACGCGTGGCTTGTCGGTGTCCTGCACCGGGGGATTCGGATTGCCGGCGAGGGTGTTCGCCGTCGACATGAACTGCGCATTCTTCGGTGGTTGGGCGACCGCCTGCGCCGGATCCACTTCGAGGAACGACAGCGGAATCTCCACGTCCGGCTCCTGCTTTTGGCGGATCGCCTCCTGCCGCGCCGCCAACTCTTCCGGGGTCAGCGGTTTCGGCGGTAGCAGCGCCGTCTTCAACCAATCGGGGACCGCCTCCGGACGCGATGCCGCCACCCGTCGTGCTCCCTCCCATGCACCGAACGCAAGGAGGTGGACGAGCACGGAAACCACGATCCAGCGCACCACCGGCAACGTTTCGACGTCACCGGCGGCTGGGCGTGTCCACATGCGCGCCAAGTCACTCAATGGGGATCAAGGTGGCCGAGCCAACGATGCAGGGCAACCGGTGAATCCGCCTCGTCAGCGAGCCTCCCCAGCCTAGCAGACGACGTCAGGAGGCTGTGTCGAACCACTGCCTCGTTACCTCGTCAGCTACAATTCCCAGCGTAGCAGACGACGTCAGGAGGCTGTGGAAGAGGCGTTCCCAGCTCCCGAATTGCAGGCCGGGTGCCCCCACCCTGCGCGCTCCATCATCCACCGCGTGAGGACACGCGGCCTACAGAAGAACTGCCTCGTTACCTCGTCAGCGACCCATCAACGCACCAACCGCTCCCGCAGGAACTGCACGGTCGCGAAGAACTGGAAGTCGACGTTCTTCTTCTTGGCAAACCCGTGTCCCTCGTCCTTCGCCAACAGGTACCAGCAATCGCCGCCGCCTTCGCGCACGGCCTTCACGATCTGGTCCGCCTCACCCGCCGGCACACGGGGATCGTTCGCCCCCTGGACGACCATCAACGGAACCCGGATCTTACGGGCATTCGTCAGGGGCGAGATCTTCTGCATGTGCTCGCGCATCGCGGGCTCCCGTTCATCCCCGTACTCCACGCGCCGCAGGTCCCGACGGTACTCCTGCGTGCTCTCCAGGAAGGTCACGAAGCTCGAGATCCCCACGATGTAGATCCCGCACCGGAACCGCCCGCTGTGCATGATCAGCGACGCGAGGCACATGTATCCCCCGTAACTCCCGCCCGTCACCGCCACCCGCGAAGCATCGAGCCCGGCGTCACGCCCGGCCCAATCGAGGAAAGCCCCGATGTCCTTCACCGAATCTTCCCGCTTCATGCCATTGTCCAGCGTCAGGAAGGTCTTTCCGTACCCCGCTGATCCCCGAACGTTTGGAAACAGAAGCGCCACCCCCATCTCATCCAGATAGTAATTGTTCCGCCCCTGGAACACGGGACGCGACTGTGACTCCGGACCGCCGTGGATACTGACCAGCAGCGGACGCTTGCCGGGAAACCGCGCCGGATCCGGCCGGTACAGGAATCCACTCACCGTCAACCCGTCGAAGCTCTTCACCCGGACCAGTTCGGGCTCACGCAAGCGATCGGCCGAAAACCCGCCGGTCTCACTCTTCGTCCAGCGCGTGACCTCGCCATTCTTCACGTCCAGGGAGTAGGCGTCCGCGGGCGAACGCGCATGGGCCAGCGTGAAGCCCAAGTCCCGCCCGCTGGGATGCCACTCGATCCCACCAATCACGCCCACAGGCAGCGCCGCCTTGCGTCGCACCTTGCCCTTCCGGGCATCGACCAAGCGCAGCACGCTCGCGCCATCCTCGTTGTGGACCACCGCCAGCAACCGACCATCCGGCGAAACCTCCACCGCCTCCACGTCCCACGGAATCTCCGTCAACCACTCCGTCATTGCTCCCGTCGCAACCTCGATCCGGACCAACCGATGGAACTCGCCGGATCGATCGCTCGTGCAGAAGACAAACTTTCCATCCTGACTGAAGCGTGCGTCCGCATAGCTCACCCGTTGCTTCTCGCGCGCCGTCAACCGACGCAACCGTCCCGTCGCGACCTCCACCAGGTGAAGCCCAGCTTCATTGATCGACACATACTCCCCCACCACCAACCACCGCCCGTCCGGCGACCAGTCACTCACCCCCCATCCTCCTCCACGACACTCCAACACCATCCGCGCCGACTCCGGACGCTTCGGATCCATCACCCAGATGTCGGTGTCCCGACCATTCCGCCGCGTGGAACTCCACGCCAACTGTTGCCCGGAATCCGACCACGTCGCGCCCATGTTCCGGCTCTTGCCGTCGGTCAACAGCGTCACCCGTCCGTCCGCCACGTCGTATCGATACAACTGGAAGAACTCGCCGCCGCCCGTGTCCTGACTGAACACGATGCTTTCCCCGTGACCGGCTGATACTGCGCACCCGACACCGGCTCGGCAAAGAAGGTCAACTGAGTCCGCGCCCCACCCGGATGATCCACGTGATGCAACTGGGTGCTGTCTGCAAACCGCGTCGTCACCACCATCTCGCGCCGCACCGGATGCCACGACTGCATCGCGGCAGTCCGGAACTCCAGGTAACGCGAGGCTTCCTTGCGCACGGCGGGATCAATCGCCGGCACGCCGTCCGCCACCAGGTTCTCGGGCACCTGTCGCGCCCGGGCAAGACCCGCAAACGCCAGTGCCAGACCCACGCCCAAACCCACCCAGCGGAAACGTGTCGTCATCATGAAACGACGATGCCGGCGTCTTTCAACGCCGGCAATCTTCGGACTCACGTGAAACCACGCGCAGACGCATCTCGATACCTCACCCGCGAAGAACAGGGTAGCGACGTCCGCGTCGCGGTTCGAAAGCCGTTCCCAAAGAGGGAGTGTCCAGATGCGACCACCCCGCATCCGGTTTACCGGCGACGTCGATCGCGCGAGCCGCCACTCCTCGACGGATCCACCGCAGGCCGCGGTGTCTGCGGACGCCTCACCGAGGAACTCATCAAGGGCTTCAAGGGCGCCAATGGCTTCAAGGGCGCCGCAGGCCAGGCGCAGGCGCCACCGGCTTCGCCGGACGCGCCGGCTGATCACGACGTCCACCGCGATGTCCCAGCTTCCCGGGCGGATTCACCGGTGACAATGGCGGCAGGTCCTTCGGGAACATCGAAGAGTCATCTTCCCGTACCGAAGTCCGGGTGCTCGACGGAATCACCGGCCGCGTCGACGCAGGCAAGGGCGCCCGACGCTCCGGAGCCGATCGAACCGGACCGGCAGGCCGGGACGGGGACGGAGCCGCAGGACGCGGGTTCCCTGCCGATGCGGGCAACGGCCGACGCACGGGAGGCGTGGAAGAGGCCAGCGGAGCATTCACAGCAGATCGCAGGACGGGCCGCGGCGGCGCAGATACCTTCGGCGCAGGCTTCGAGAATCCTCCACGCGCGGGTGCCGGAGGCGGCACCACCGCAGGACGCGTAGCGGGACGCGGTGAAGGCCGGGGAGCCGCTTGCTGGGACCGCGACGGAGCCGGACGCTGCGTCGGAGGAGTCCGTGGTGTCGGCACGGGACGCGTCAACCGCCCGGAAGCCTGAATCGGCTTTGTGGTTCGCGGCGTTGCCGGAACCGGTCGTTCGCCACGGCCAGCGGGAACCGGACGGACAGGCGCAACCGGGGCCGCCGGAGCCTTCCGACGACCGCCCGAAGGCACAGGCGCCGGCTTGGCCGATCCTGCGGAAACATGCGGACGCGGCGTCGCAGCGATTCCAGGCCGCGCCGAAGGGGCCAGTTCGAAATCCAGGCGCTTCGCCGCCATGTCCACCTTCCGGACCCGCACGTTCACCGTGTCACCCACCCGGTACATCCGACGCCGACGCCGCCCGACCCAGCAGCGACGTACCGGATCGAGGACGTAGAAGTCGTCGTCGAGCGACGAAACGGGCACCAGCCCACCGATGGAGAGATCCGGCGCGTCGACCAGGAATCCGTTGGACTGAACACCGGTGATCACCGCGCTGTAGACGTGTCGACGTCCATGGCGCAACTGGCCATCCAGGTAATGGAACAACTTGATGTCGCGACTGTCCCGTTCGGCATCGGAAGAATTCCGTTCGGTATCCGAGATGTGGCGTGCCAACCGGTTCAACTCCGCCGCGGTCCCCACCGGTCCTTCGGAAAGCGCCCGGTGTACGATCAGGTCCGCGTACCGACGGATCGGCGACGTGAAATGGGTGTAGTGCTTCTTCGCGAGACCGAAGTGCCCGCCCGGCACCACATCGTAGCGCGCCCGCTGGAGCGAACGCAGCAGGCCGACCCGCAACGCGTGCCCTGCGGGATGCTTGGCGATGCGGTCCGTCAGCCGGCGCATTTCTGCGCGGTTCTTGAGGTCGCCACACTCGATGCCCAGCGCGCGGACCTCATCCCGGTACTCGTTCAACCGCTTGAGATCCGGCTCCTCATGCACGCGATGCAAGGCCATGCGGTTCATCTGGCCCAGACGGACCGCCACCGCCTCGTTGGCGAGGAGCATGAACTCCTCGATCAGCTGGTGGGATTCGTCGTTGAGATGCTTCTCCAGGCGCAGCACGTGGCCGCGCGCATCCAGCCGGATCTTGATCTCGCTCGAACCCAGTTCCAGCGCGCCAGCCTCGAAGCGTGCCCGACGCAACCGCTGGGCCAGCAGGCCAGCATCCTGGATCATGTCGTCGAATTCGTCGCGGGCCGGTTGAGCGAGCACCGCGAGCGCCTCGCCGTAGGTGTAGCGCCGCTTCGAATGGATGACGGCACGATAGAACCTGGCCTGCTTCACCCGCCCTTCCGGTGCGAGTTCGAATTCCACGCACTGCGTCAGACGATCCACCCCCGGCTTGAGCGAGCACAACTCATTGCTCAAACCCTCGGGAAGCATCGGAATGACCCGGTCCACAAGGTACGTCGAGTTGCCTCGCTCCAGCGCCTCGTGATCCAGCGGCGTCCCCGGCTTCACGTAGTACGCCACATCCGCCACATGGACCCACACGCGCCAACTGCCGCCGGCGCCCCGCTCCACGCAGATGGCATCGTCAAAGTCCTTCGCATCGTCCGGATCAATCGTGACCACACGATGGGCCCGGCAATCCACCCGACCCGTCATGTCTCGTTCGCGGACCCGGTCGCCATGAGCGCGGGCGGCATCGATGACCACCTTCGGAAACTCCTTCTCGAGGTTGTACTGACGGAGCACCGACAGCATGTCGACACCGTCCGCCTCGGGAGCGCCCAGCACCTCCACCACCTCGCCCTCGGGATTCGCCCGCCGCGACTCCCACTCCTTCAATTCCACGACGACCTTGTCGCCCGGACGCGCCTTCTTCAACGAACCCTTGGGCTCGGGAACATAGAACTCGTGCGGAATGCGCGGATCATCCGGAACCACCCGCAGCACCCCCTTGCCCCGATGCAGCGTCCCGACGAAACGGGTCCGACGGCGCTCGAGCACCCGCACCACGGCTCCGGTCTGCACGCCCGGATCCTTCCGGACAAGGACACGGTCTTCGTTGAAGGCGGTTCCGGTCGCCGCCTCGGCGACGGAAATCTCGGGCGTCGACGGATCGTCGGCCAACAACCAGCCACGGCCGGAACGGTTCACCCGCAGGCGTCCCGTCACCAGACCGGCTTCCTCGGGCTTCACATACCGGTCGCCCTTGATTCGGACCAACCGGCCTTCGCGCTCCTCGGTGTGGAGCGCGGACTGCAATTCAGAGCGGCGTGAATCCGCCCAGCCCAGCTTGCGGAGCAACGTCGGCAGGTCCGCAGGCAGGATTCCCGGCCGCGAGAGCAGCCGTACAATAGGATCGTTCATTTCGTACTTCTTCAGGAGTCAACCGCGACTCATGGACGCCGAAGCCAGTCATTCTGGCGCATCCATTCCGTCGCGGGTTCCGGCCACCGTGTGACCGGGAGTTCCGTCCGGCGCAGGCCATAGCCATGTCCGCCTTTCGGATAAAGATGGAGCTCCACCGGAACCTTCTTCCGCTGCAGCTCGTGGACATAACCGAGTGCGTTCTCAACACGCACCGGATCGTCCTGGGTGATGACCACAAAGGTCGGCGGGGTGTTCGTCGACACCGGCAATTCCGGTGCGACCGCATCCCCCTTCTCCGGCTGGGTCAAGTAGGCCGGATAAACCAATACCGAGAAATTGGGACGGCAGTTCTGGTCATCCGCGGCATCCACACGCGGATAGATACGTCGGTCGTGGTTGTTGCTCAGCGCCGCCGCCAGATGGCCGCCCGCCGAGAATCCCAAAACCCCAACGCGCGCCGGATCCAAACCCCACTCCTTCGCATTCTGACGCAGGAGTCCCATGGCCCGCTGCGCATCCTGCAACCCAGGCTCGTGCTTCTCGCGCCCATCGCGCCGCGGCACCCGGTACTTCAGGAGCACACCGGTGACACCCACCGAGTTCAGCCACTCGCACACCTCCGTGCCCTCCAGGTCCAACGCGAGGATATGATAACCACCGCCGGGGCAGACCAACACGGAAGCGCCGGTGTCCTTCTCAGGGGCCGGTTTGTAGACGCTCAGGGTCGGGTTCCAGACATGACCCAACCGGATCAATCGCTGACCCGCCACCTTCCCCTCGTCCACCTTGGTGAGGTCCCGTTCGGTCTCCTTGGGAGCCCCGTCGCCCGGACCCGCCGCCGGCCACAACTTCACCGTGTGCGCGGGTTCACCCGCCTGGATGCAGCAGTCGGCGACAGCCATCAAGGCCATCAACCCAACCACCGTCTTCGTCACTCGCATGCCGCATCTAATCCCAACCCAACCCCCAAAGCGAGCACACGTTTGCCCCCCACCCACAGCCTCCTCACGTCGTCTGCTACGCCGAGGAGCGTAGCTGACGAGGTCACGAGGCAGAGGTGCCTCCTCACGTCGTCTGCTACGCCGAGGAGCGTAGCTGACGAGGTCACGAGGCAGTGGTGATGGGCTTCAAACTTAAATCTTCAAAACTTGGAACTCCGTCATCACGCCGACGCCGAGATATCCTTCAGGTCCGCGCGCACCGAGGCATAACTCACCCCATACGCCTCCACCTCCGGATCCATCGCGAGACCGTGCTTCGCGCAATGCTCGCGGTACAACCCAGGCCACCAGTTCCGATGCTCGGTCAAACCCTCGGCCCGCCACTTCTCCCAACCCACCAGGACCTTGCTCCAGCACCTGTCCCCATAGGCCACCGCCTCATGCGGGCTCGGCATGTCGGCGACGTACCAGTCACGCCCCACGCGCGCGTGCAGGACCTCATCGGCCCAATCGAAATCCTGAATCGTCGCCGCCAGCGGATTCCGCGACGCCAACGACACCTCCCATTCATGCCGCTTCCCGGTCTTCGGCATCAGCCCCTGCTCGATGAAATACAGGACCGCGTGCCGTTCCTTGGGGGTCAACTGCGTGTTCAATCCCAGCGACCACGTAAAGTTCACCATCACGTGCTTCGGCCAATCCACCCCGGCCGCCACGAATCCCACCTCCCCCAGCATCGCATGGCGCGCCTCATCCCACAGTTGCCGGGTCATGTCCCGGTAATAGCCCCAGGGCTTGTCGGACGTCTCCGTGACGATGCTCGCCATCATCTCCGGCACGTCGATCTCCCGGAGCCGCTTGTAGAACATCATCAGGACCTTCCCGTCCGCGGGCATCGCCGGGTCGTACAGGAAGACCTCTGCGTTCACCCCCATGTTGTAGGGGTCCGGGAACCGCGCATCCCGACGGGGCACGCCATCATAGCGATACGGCTGCCGGGAATGCAGGCGTTCGGGCACCGCGCCAGCCGGTGCGCAACCGTCCAACCCTCCAGCCCCAACCACCGCCGCCACCAATACTGCCAAACCGGGCATCATCGCGGTCCGGGCCTCCGTGGAAACCAACGCTGCCACCGCCGCCCGTCCGTACCCGATCAGATCCTCCAGTTCCAAAAGCGCGAACCGCAACAACCGCACCGTCGGCTGATCCGCCACCGGATGCGTTTCACGCCGGTGCCGTTCCAGCCCATCCCGCAACGCCGGCAGCGCCAACTCATACACCCCGACCAGCAATGCCTCCGTCGTCGGCGCCTGCCGCAGTTCATCAAAAAACACCTGCAAGGCCGCATGCGGCACCTTGTCCAATCCCAGTGGCGGCTCGCGCATTTCACCCACCCGCGCCCGGATCGCCGCGACGTGTTCGGCCAGGATGTGTGCGTGCAACGAGAAGGCCATCTTCAGTTCATACACCGGTTCCGCGGTCAACCGGGCGATCAGGATCTGATGCAGCCGCCGCAGGCAGTAGTGATGAGCCTTGAGGCGTCGGACCGATTCCTCGACCGACAAGCCCGGACGCACCGCCTCGGTAAACGTTGCCAATCCGGCCAATGCCGGAAGTCCGGCATGGGTTCGGTACGCCTTCGCATGCTCCATGGCCGAAGCCTCGGCCCACATCGGGGAACTCATCGTGCGCGGAGTAAAAGCCGACACCGCACCCACCGCAAGCCCCCGACCTTCACAGCTCCGTCCCGGCCACCATCCGCCACTGCCCCGATCGCGCCCTGATCTGCACGGCCCCCACCTCGTCCGTGAACCAGACTGCGCCGCCCGGCACCGAGGCGCGCAACCGTTGTCGCAATGCACGCGACGGCTTCAACGACGCCGGCCGATCCGACGCCAGCAACACCACCGCCTTCGGCCGAAGGCAGGCCAACAACTCCGGCACCAACGGTTCCCCGCGCCCCGGGACGCCCGCGATCACGATATCGGACCGAAGCCGCTCCCCGTGGCGCGCGATCAAGCGCCGTTGCGCCTCCGGGTTCAGGCTCGGGATCAGGCAACACCGTACTCCGCCAACCTGCCCCGCCAGCACCAACGCGTGGTCATCCGACCTTGTCCCTTCACCTCCCTCGACTGGCCAGAGCACCTCCCACGGACCAACACGTCGGCCGGCCGACAATCGTCGGATCGGAACCCCATGATCATGCGCCGCCTCATGCGCCTGTCGCAGCGCACTGCCAGAGCGGCCCTCCGGCCCAACCCAGAATGCACCCACCCCAACGCCCGCCATCAATTCGGGCCAACCACCGGCGAATCGGCTTTCACCCGCCGCTCCCACGGCATCCGCGATCCTTTCGATACCGCGCGACCGCAACCACTCCGGCAAGGACCGCCGTGCGAAGACCGCCGGACCGCAATCCACCAGCACCTCGGAAGTCCACCCCTCCTCCACGAGCACCCCTGCCCCCCAGGGCAGGCACGTCACGCGGGTCGTCCGCAGCGCAACCCCGACGGCCAATCCCGCCGCTGCCACCCACACTCCCACCGGAGCCATCCATCGCCAACCGAGCGGCCACCCCATCACCCAACGTGGCCCGACCACGAACAGAACCCACGCATACCCACTCCACCACCCCCACCACGGGGCCTCCAACGCCCAATGTCCACCCGGTATCCTCGAAGCCCATTTCCCGGCCTGCATCATCAACTCCATCCAGAACCACGCCGACTGGTTCATCCAGACCGAGGCCCCTTCCCACACCGGTGCCAGCAGCAAGGACAGCAAACCCGCCATCAGGCACAACCCGCTCACCGGGACGACCACCAGGTTCGCCACCAAACCCGAGAAGCTCACCAACTGGAAATGGTGAACCCCCAGCGGAACCGACGTCACCCACGCCGCAATCGACGCCGCCAGGTTCACCGCCAGCCATCGACCCGCCGAAATTCCCAGGCGTGCCATCCATCCCCGCGTCGATTCCGCCACCAGCGGATCGGGCCCGAGCCACCGTTCCAGCCACCCCTCCACCGGCTTCACCCACACCGCCATCCCGGCCACCACGCCAAACGACAGCTGAAACCCCGCCTGGAACAATTGCCCCGGGTCCACCGTCAGGATCACCCACGCCGATGCCGCCAGCGAGTTCAGCAGGTCCGGCGGACGCCTCAATGCCCATCCCGCCACCACCACCGTCGACATCACCGCCGATCGCACCGCCGAAGCCTGCCATCCCGTCGCGGCCACATAGAACCACACCACCGGAATCACCACCCACACGCACCACTCCCGACGCATCCGCACCAACCGCAGCACCTCCACCAACCCGCCCGCGACCAGCGCAATGTGCAGTCCGCTGATCGCAAACACATGCAACGTCCCTGACTCCATGAATGCCTCCCGCCATTCCTCCTCCAAACCGCCCCGCCACCCCAACACCATCGAGCGGATCAACCGCGTCGCCGCATCGTCCGGCACGCCCTGCGACAGCGTCGCGTGCGCCCACGGCAGAAACCGATCGGCCGGTCCGGGCAGCGGAAGTTCTCCCACCGGATACCAGTCGTGTGAGCCCTCGGATTCTCCCACCCGACGGATGCCACGCGCCCGCAGATGGGCCCCGTAGTCAAATCCACCCGGCAACCAAGGCGGCTTCGGCTTCTGAAACACCCCAAAGACCTCCGCAACCATCCCGCGCCGCACCTCCATGCCACGCGCATCCCGGAACCGCACCCGAACGTGTCCGTCCACCGACTGCCATTCACGATTGCGCGCACGCCAACCATCCACCCGCATCTCCACCATCCGCTGCATCACCCCGGGACGTCCCTGAACTTCCTTCACCTCCCCCGGATCCGACACCACCCCGCGCACCCATCCCAACGTCGGCTCGGATGGCACCACCACCGAAACCTCCCTGGGTCCGTCGGCATCATTCCACACCGCGAGATGCCCAACACCCACCAGCGCGCAGGCCATTCGCAACCGAACCTTCTCCCAGCCACGCCCGCTGAGCGCGAACGAAAGCAATCCCACCAACGCCAGCGACAAGCCGACCGTCGAAGGACATTCGAGCAACCACGCGGCACTCATGCCGCACATCAGGGCCAGCACGGGCCCGACCAGAGGACGTTCCATGTTTGGGTGGCCGGATCATAACGCCCTAAAAGCACCCGTCGAATCAGAGTCTGCTCCACCCCGCTCGTAGACGGGGAGGCGACGTCCTCGTCGCCCCTCAAAGCCACTCCTGAGGACGATGAAGACATCGCCAACCCGCTCGAAGACGGGGCCGCGACGTCCTCGTCGCCCCACAAATCCCCTCAAGGCGAAGAAGCCATCGGCGCCCGGTCTGTAGAACCCACCCGCCCCCGCCGCCTGGCCCACCACCGTACCCCCCACGCGAACACCAAGACGCCCAACGCCGCCCCCATCGAATCAATACCCACATCGATCAACGATCCCTGCCGACTCGCGTGGAAGGACTGATGGAACTCATCCGTGAAGGCATACACCGTCGCCAAACCCCACGCCCCCCAGACCCAGACCCGGTACCCCTTCGAACTTCCAGGCTCCACCGCGGAACGCAGCGCCCGCGCCAGCAGCAACGCCAACACCGCATATTCTGATACGTGCCCGCCCTTCCGGATCACAAAGCGCACACGTCCCTCCGCCTCGGCGCTGATCCCCGGCACCAACCACCGCAGGAACGGCCCCAGATACCGGGAGGTCTGGTTCGCCGACAACGCATCCGTGGATCCCCAAAAGATCAACGTCATCCAAAGGACCACCGGCCCCCAATACCCACCATAGAATCGCCATCCCCTGCGCACCCCCCCACCCAACCAGACCCACACCCACGCGCCAACCCGTATCTGGCACCTTGCCCCTCATCCCATGTGTCCCATAGGTCCCCTTCCCTTCCACAGCCTCGTGACCTCGTCTGCTACCCCCATCGTAGCAGACGACGTCAGGAGGCTGGGCCCAACCAAATTTTCCCGTCGCGAATCCCCACCACGCTTCCGCTACCTTCCCCCCACCTGATGCACGAGTTCGAGTTGATCGCCCGGCTGAAGCCGCTGCTGCCTACCAATGATTTCGTCGTCGCCGGTGCCGGCGACGACTGCGCCGTGCTGGACCTTGGCGACCCCGGTTTCCACACCTTGCTGAAGACCGACGCCGTCGTCGAAGGCGTACACTTCCTTCCCGACGCCGACCCCGAGAAGGTCGGTCACAAGGCCATGGCGCGCGCCCTGAGCGACATTGCCGCCATGGGGGCCAACCCACCGCGGCCGTGGTCACCCTCGCCCTGCCGCCGAAGCACGACACCGCCTGGGTCGAGGCCCTCTACCGGGGCATGGGCCGCACCGCGGCGCGCTTCCAGGTGGCCATCGTCGGCGGCGAAACCACCACCAATCCCGGCCAGATCCTCGTGTCCATCGCGCTCATCGGACGCGTCCCCCGCACCCAGACGCTCCGCCGGTCCGGGTCCGTGGTTGGCGACGCCATCCTGGTCTCCGGCGAACTCGGTGGATCCATCGCCGGGCGCCACCTCGAGTTCGAACCCCGCCTTCCCCAGGGCCAATGGCTCGCCTCCACCGGAAAGGTCCACGCGATGATCGACATCAGCGATGGCCTCGCGGGTGATCTCCGACACCTCCTCGAAATGGGCGGCAACCTCGGCGCCGAACTCCTCGGTTCTGCCATCCCCATCAGCCGCACCGCAAAGCTCCGGGCCCGCGAAGGCGAACTCGCCAAGCCCGCCATGATCGCCGCCCTCACCGACGGCGAAGACTTCGAACTCCTGTTCACCGTCGCCGCCCGCGACGCCGTTCCCATCATGGATGGCTGGCGTGAGCGCTTCCCGGACGTCCGCCTCTCCTGCATCGGCCGCATCACCGCCGGCCCCTCCGCCATCATCCGCGACCGCCACGGCGTCCGCGAACTGCCCCCCCGCGGTTACGAACACTTCGGACACTGACGCCACCGGGCCATGCCCACTGTCCTCACCCATACCCCGCAGGAAACCGAGCAACTCGGCGAGACGCTCGGCCGCAACGCCCCCTCGGGTACCGTCTACGGACTCAGCGGGGATCTCGGTGCCGGCAAGACCGCTTTCGTCCGCGGATTCGTCCGGGGCGTTGGTTCAACCCGACGCGTCCACTCCCCCACCTTCGCCCTCCTCCACGAATACACCGGCGGCCGGTGCCCGGTCTTCCACCTCGACCTCTACCGCCTCGAAACCCCCGAAGCCATCCGCGGCGCCGGACTCGACGAATACCTCGATCAACCCGACGGCATCACCCTCGCTGAATGGATTGTCCGCTGGGAATCGCCCGAGGCCCCGAGCGGACGCGTCCGCCACATCCGGTTCCGCACCGTCGACGAACAGACCCGCGAGATCACCCATGACGACCCTCTCCCTTGAGTTCTCCAGCGACCGCCGTTCTGCCGCGGTCTGCGACGCCGGCCGCGTCCTGGCGGAAAGCTGCGTCATTGCCGGCCGCACCACGTCTGCTCCGGACCTGATCGCCGCCGCCCTCCGGGACGCAGGGCTCACACCCCAACACGTGCGTCGCCTTGCGCTGGGAATCGGTCCGGGAAGCTACACCGGCATCCGCCGCGCCATCGCCACGCTGCAGGGCTGGCACCTCGCCCATGGCATTCCCATCGTCGCGATCAACAGCTTCGACATCCTCGCGCACCTCGCGGTCGAACTCGACCCCGGCCGGGTCCTCCTTGCCGCCGACGCCCAACGCAGCGAGTGGGCCGTGGCCTTCGCCGAAGCCGGGAAGGTCACCGAACCCATCCGGTTGATTCCCCGTTCGGAACTCGAAGCGCAGATCGCCAGCGGCCAACGTGTCTTCACACCCGATGCGAACCTCACCGGTTCCACCCGACTCTTCCCCACGGCAGCAGCCACCGGAATCCTCGCGGAGTCGCTCCCTGAAACCGACCCCACCCACCTCGCGGCGGTCTACCTTCGCGAAGCCAATTTCGTGAAGGCGCCCCCGCCCCGGATCCTGCCCGACTGACGAGAGCCACGCCGTCTGCGTCCGGTCACCCTGAAATCGGCCCTTCATCTATCCGCCGATGCAGAGGCAAAAATGCCGATATCAGACCCCGGACGGGATCTCACCTTGTGGGTGCTGGACCAAACCTATCCAAGCCCCAGATTATCTGCGTCATCTGCGCCATCTGCGGACCCAACCACCGTTTTTGGCCTCACCAGACCTTCAACGTCTCCAGAACGGCGCGCGTCCGGGGCACCTCGTGCGTCCGGAACAGATCCGTCCGCCCCAGCGCTGCCAGCACGGCGAAGAACGGTTCCGCGCTGCGCACCTCGTCCTCGAAACACTCGAACGCATGCGGCAATGCGTGACAGGTCGGAAAGCCCAGCGCCCGTAGCCGGAACGTGTTCAGGAAAACCCCCATCTGGTGGCGGATGCGAACCGTGGAGTCCTGGAGGTTGCGGTAGTAGAAACCCAACCCCGGATCGATCCAGATCCGTTCCACGCCGTTCCGCACCGCCACCTCCGTCTGTCGCGCGAAATACTCGTACAGCATCGCCGTGGCATCCGACCCAAAATCAAAGTCCGCCACATCCCGCACGTTCGCTCCCTGCACGTGACACAGGATCACCGCCCCACCGTGGTCGGCCACCATGCGGTACATCTCGTCCGTGCGCTCCGTCCCCGTCAGGTTCAGCACCTTGGCTCCGGCTTCAAAGCAGGCCCGCGTGACACTGGGATGATAGGTCTCGACCGACACCAGATGCCCCGCCGAAGCCAGTTCCCGCACCACGGGCAACAGCTTCGAGTTCTGCGCCGCATCATCCACCCGCGCCGCATGCGCCAGTGACGACTCCGCCCCGATGTCCAGGATGGCCGCACCCTGCGCCGCCAGGACATGTCCCCGTCGGATCGCCGCCTCCGCAGAAAGGCAGACACTCTCCCGATACCACGAGTCTGCGGACAGGTTGATCACCCCCATCAACGCCGGTGCCGCATCCCCACCAAAGCGATGCCCGCCCAGTTCAAAGCCATGGGCCTTCGCCGACAATGCCGTCGCGTGCGTCGTCGCCAGCGCCGCGAGATCCTCCAATCGAAGCATGCCGCCACAGTGACCCCGGTCCGTCACCCGTCAACCAACTGCTCCATTCCGTCCACAGAGGGTCTGCGCGTTGCGGCCGCAAGAACCCCTCTTCCTCCTGCCGCAAGAATCGCAAGGGACGCAAAGAATTGCGGCCGCCTTCCGGCCAGCAACCACTCCTTCCGGCCTCCCCATCCTGCGCCCCTCTTGCGGCTTTTGCGGCCGCAAAAACCCCGCTTCCTCTTGCCGCAAGAATCGCAAGGGACGCAAAGAATCGCGGCCGCCTTTCTGCCAGCAACCACTCCTTCCGGCCTCCCCATCTTGCGCCCCTCGCGGCTTTTGCGGCCACAACAACCCCGCTTCCTCCTGCCGCAAGAATCGCAAGGGACGCAAAGAATTGCGGCCTCCTTACTACCAGCAACCACTCCTTCCGGCCTCCCCATCTTGCGCCCCTCTTGCGGCTTTTGCGGCCACAACAATCCCTCTTCCTCCTGCCGCAAGAATCGCAAGGGACGCAAAGAATCGCGGCCTCCTCCCTGCCAGCAACCACTCCTTCCGGCCTCCCCCTCTTGCGCCCCTCTTGCGGCTTTTGCGGCCACAACAATCCCGTTTCCTCTTGCCGCAAGAATCACAAGGGACGCAAAGAATCGCGGCCTCCTTTCTGCCAGCAACCACTCCTTCCGGCCTCCCCATCTTGCGCCCCTCTTGCGGCTTTTGCGGCCACAACAATCCCTCTTCCTCCTGCCGCAAGAATCGCAAGGGACGCAAAGAATCGCGGCCGCCTTTCTGCCACCAACCACTCCTTCCGGCCTCCCCATCTTGCGCCCCTCTTGCGGCTTTTGCGGCCACAACAACCCCTCTTCCTCCTGCCGCAAGAATCGCAAGGGACGCAAAGAATCGCGGCCGCCTTCCAACCACCAATCACTCCTTCCAGCCTCCCCCTCTTGTGCCCCTCTTGTGCCCCTCTTGCGGCTTTTGCGGCCACAACAATCCCTCTTCCTCCTGCCGCAAGAATCGCAAGGGACGCAAAGAATTGCGGCCGCCTTACTACCAGCAACCACTCCTTCCAGCCTCCCCATCTTGCGCCTCTCTTGCGGCTTTTGCGGCCACAACAATCCCTCTTCCTCCTGCCGCAAGAATCGCAAGGGACGCAAAGAATTGCGGCCGCCTTCCGGCCAGCAACCACTCCTTCAGGACTCCCCATCTTGCGGCTTTTGCGTGATCCATTCTCCCTATCCATTCCTGTTGCCCCACCCGGAGCCGCGGTCGTCTGCACGCCCACGGATGCCTCATTCATGGGTCGAAATCTCGAAGTGAACTTCCGTCGGACCACCGGGACGCGATTCCACCAACAACCGCCCTCCCAGTTTCTCCGCCCGCTGCCTCAGGTTCGTCAGCCCTCCACCCACACGCAACGCCTCCTCGGTGACCACGAATCCCTTCCCGTCATCCCGGATGCTCAACCGCACCCGTCTCCCCGATTCCCGCGTCAACCGCAGCCGCACCTGCACCGCCCCGCCATGCCTCAGCGCGTTGCTCGTCCCCTCCCGCGCCGCCTGCAACAGGTTCACCACCGCCACCTGACCCAACCCCGCATCCGCACCTTCCTCCGCCTCCAGCACCACCTCCCGCGACGTCGCCTTCCTCAGCCGATCCGCCAGCACCGACAGCGCCGACACCGCCGGTTGCGTCGGTGAGATCTCCGGATCCAACTCCGTCAGGAATCCGCGCAGGTCGCCGATCATCGCGTCCATCTCCCGGATCGCGTCCGAGATCATCCGCGCCTCTTCCGTCCCTCCCAGCCGACGCGCCGCACGGCTCAGCCCCATCTCGATCGCAAACAACGATTGCACCGTCCCGTCGTGCAGGTCCCGGCTGATCCGGGTCTGCAACTCCGAGGCCCGACCCAACAACTGACGCGACTCATCCAGTGCCGACGCCAGTCGCGTCGCCCGCTCACGTCCCCGCATCTGCACCCACAGCACCGCTGAGATCGCCAGGCTCAATCCCGTTCCCATCCACAGCACCGTCCACGCGCGCAGCGCCGTCGAGTGCTGATCAAACAAAGGCGTCGAATGGAACCGCGCCAGCAGCTTGCCGGTGTAGTGGGCCTGGATCGATTCCGACCGGAACGTCGGCTGCCAGGACAATCCCTCCTGGCTGGTTCCCCACGTTGAAGCCCAGGCCGGAGGAAACTCCAAAAGGGGCTTCATTACGCCGTTCCGGTCGACATCCAGCAACTCCATGCAGATCTCCTGCGGTCCGTCGCCGAAGGTGCTGGCCATGATCCGATCTACCGAGATCGACCCAAGGGTGAATCCCAGCACCGTCTCGCAACGACGGAAGTATTCTTCCCATCTAGTTCCTTGGCTGTAGTGGTCGAGACGATCCGTAGGCAAGCCGGACAGCTTGGCGGAGTACGCCGGAATCGCGAAGGTAAACCCGTACACGACCTTGCCACTCCAATCGACCCCGATCGCCCGTGGAGGCGTGACTCGCGCCAGTCCGTCCCCCATCGCTCGGCTCATCACCAACTGCAGCACCGGATCCGCATCCACCGACTGGCACCGATTCGGGATCATCCACCTCCGGGATTGCCACAGGAACACTTCGCGCGACGCCGGCGAATCGACCTCCGCCGGCATGGAAAAGTTTTGATCCCCCCTCTCTCTCATCACTGGATGGATCGAACACTTGATCAGCCGCCGCCAAAGACTGGACGACAACGCCACGAACCGGATCTCCGCCAACCCGGCACAGTTGATCTCCGGATACACCGTGTGGACGAAGTTGTTCCACTCGCCCAGGTCCACCGGCCATTGGCATTCCGTGAAGTCCTGAAAGCGTTCCAACGCGTGCTGGTGCGTCTCGATCTGGGACTCCAAGCGCTCCCACATCGACACGCAGCCAACCTCAAACCGACGACGATCTGCGGCCCGGGCGTCCTTCCATGTCGATCGGGCCTCGAACCCAGTCATCAGCAATCCCACCATCAGGACCGCTCCGGAAACCAACAGGGGATTCCGGATCCAGGCCGATGATAATTCATGGTCGCGCACCGCTTCCCTTCTGCCACTTCAGGCATTCCCCTGTCGAGGATGCCGCCTCGGGTAAAACAGCCGTGCAACCATCTGCGTCTCCTGACCAATGAACGCAGGCCCACGGAACTGGAGGCCGGGTGCCCTCACCCGGCGAATGCACTGAAAACTGTCAACGAGCCGGAGACTCCCAGTTCATTGCTGCAAAACCGCCTCCGCGTGAACCATTCCCCGCCGCCATTTCCTTTTGTCTCACGCGGAGCCGCAGAGATCGCCGAGGGATCCAGCCGCAAAAGACGCATAGAACGCAAAAGAGGGAACCGATTGGGTGCTGGCTGGGTTCGTTGCCTGCCGGCCTTTCCAGCTTTTGCGTCTTCTTGCGACCTTTGCGGCAACACCCGTTTCGCACCTCCGGCGCGTAGCGCAAAATGCCTTAAGGGAAGGCACAGCAGCTTCCCTATGGGCAAAGCCACGGCCCCCCGGAGGATCTTGATCCCATGACGCCTACCGGATCGGATCACGGCACCACCCGAAAGAAGGACGCGTTCCCGCCCTCATCAACGGGATCCGGCAATGCCACCTCCGTGTAATTCCCTTCCACTTCCTTCCAGACCGTCCAGTCCACCAGGTTCGACGACCGCTGGATCACGTGCCGCCGGCCTGCCAGACCCCGGAGCGCAAAGCGCGGCCCGGTCTTGTCCCCCGACGCCACCAGATAGGGCCGCCGCGGCGACGGCAGAATCCGAACCGCCATCGGCATTGCGTGATCCCTCGGAGGATCGCAGAAGCCGCCCTGCCGCCACCGGTACAGAAGGTCATCGCCGTAGGTATTGGCCCTCGGCGCATAGCGGACCTCGCCCGTCTGGAAAAGCGATTCCAGCCGCCCCAGTTGTGCCGCACGAGCCACGTTGGGGATCGGTTCCACAAGAATACGCGTCGAGAAATCACCCGGAGAATCCGGGAAGCGCAACTCTCCGTTCTCCATAACCTCCACCACAGCGGCTTCGGGCAACGGTCGCAAGGAACAGAATCCCGGAACACCCAAGCCACGAAACCCCTTGATCGCAGAACCGGAAGGCCGGCTGGAATCATGGACGTAGGGAAACGCATCGGTGCGCCAGTGCTGTACCCCGAGGTCGAAGGGAGGCGCCGAGGGCGTTGTTTCCAGAAGCGCCACACTCAGAGCCACCGGCTGTCCCGGCAGCACCCCAGCCAGACGCAGATCCTTAGGCTCCCAACAACCTGGCTTCGCGCTCATTCGGCTCACGCCCGCTGCCTTCCAGTTCAAGGGAAGTTGAGTAGAGGTTGAATAGAGCAGCATCACCCAACGGTTCGTGTCCTTCACCGGACCGAATACGGAGAAGTCGGTCACCAGACCCGGGACCTCTTCGGTCCCATTCTCGAAACGCACCGGGATCCCATCCTGCGACGCCGTGTCGGGATAAGCTCCCGCCGGATCCACCTTCCATGCGCCGCCGATCCACTCGAGCAGGTGGCTGTCGGGAAAGCGGATCTTCGAATACTCAAAGGGCCGTGTCCCCGCGGGATTACCCGCAATCCGGGGGGCCCCCCTTGAAAGGTTGCGATCAGATCCGGCGGACAGAGGAACGCATAGGCCCCCACCTCGATCAAACCCGACGGCATCACGACCTCACCGCGGGCAGTACAGGGGGCAAATGCCCCGGCTCCAATCCGAAGCAAGGTCGACGGAAGCTGGATTGAAGAAATCACGGAGTGCCGGAACGCCTCATCCCCGATCTCCTGCAAGCCCTCTGGCAGCACCAGCGGAAAATCCGGCGGGGTAGGATAATCAGTGCCTATGAACATAAATGCACGGTTCCCGATGGATCGGAGTCCCCTCCCGAATTGGATGCGTCTCAAGGAACCGCAGTCAACAAAGGCTTCGTCACCAATGCGAACCACACTGTCGGGGATCTCCAGCTCGATCAGCTCGTAAGGAAGATTGAAAGCACCATCCCCAATCTCTGTCACCGGCCCAACACCCGGAATACTGGCGGGAATCCGGAGGACTCCCTTCGCATCCACCCCGCCCCCAACCACGGTGACCCCCGTAGCATTCGGAACGTACCGGAGCGGTCCCATTGTTTGGGCGCCGGCGGGCAAAAAGCCGAGAAGTACGACCCATGCGAGCCATAGAGTCCACCGCCCACGAAAGCATCGCAGGGTCACCCCCAATTGGTTGAACATCTTAAAATAATACACATCTGGCCGTGGCCACGGCTATACCACAATGATGCGACACTAAAATTGGCTATATCCAGGACCCGCACGAGACATTGAATCCCGCGCAGGCCAAATCCACACCCCACCCCTCCCCTCTCCTTCCTCGGTGGTGAAGAACCCAGGCTACTCCCGGACCAACCGATAGGCCCGGAACGACTCCGTTCCGACAGCCTGCTCCCACTCCTTCACCACGCCGGATTCCACGGTCAGCACCTCCAACGGGGTCCACCCCATCAGATCCACACTCGTCTCCACCCGCACCCGACCAGCGCCCCGGATGGCGAAGCGGAGCTTCCCGGACTCATGGACCGGCAACCCTCCGAACTCCGGCACAGGTGGCGGAGTACTCTCCAGCACCACCACCACAAACCCATTGGTCGTCGTCAGCGCCCCGTCCGTCACCGACACCCGAACCTCATTCGTGCTCGGTCCCTGTCCCTCCGTCGGGGTCCAAGCGAACACGCCATTCGTGAGCACCGCTCCCGGCGGTCCACTCACGAGTGCCAAGGTTAGCACCTGTCCCGGCAGATCGGCATCCGTCGCCGAGATCGTCTGCGTGTACCCCACCAATTCCGGCACCACCGCGTTGGTCAAACCAACGAACACCGGCGCGGCGTTGACCTCCGTCACCACCACCACAAAGCCGTTGGTGGTCGTCAGCGACCCATCCGTGACCGAGACCCGCACCTCATTCGTGCTCGGCCCCTGCGCCTCCGTCGGCGTCCAAGCGAACACGCCATTCGTCACGACAGCCCCTGCCGGCCCAGTTACCAGCGCCAGCGTCATGTTTTGGGCCGGAAAATCGACATCGCTCACCGCGATCGTCTGCACGTACCCCGTCAACTCGGGCACCACAGCATTCGTCAATCCAACGAACACCGGCGCGGAATTTCCTTCGGTCACCACCACCACAAACCCATTGGTCGTCTTCAGCGCCCCGTCCGTCACCGACACCCGAACCTCATTCGTGCTCGGCCCCTGCGCCTCCGTCGGCGTCCAGGCGAACACGCCGTTTGTCAGCACTGCTCCCGGCGGTCCACTCACCAACGCCAAGGTCAGCGCCTGCGCCGGCAGATCGGCATCCGTCAACGAGATCTTCTGCGTGTACCCCACCAACTCCGGAACTACCGCGTTGGTCAAACCAACGAACACCGGCGCGGAATTTCCTTCGGTCACCACCACCACAAACCCATTGGTCGTCGTCAGCGCCCCGTCCGTCACCGACACCCGAACCTCATTCGTGCTCGGCCCCTGCGCCTCCGTCGGCGTCCAGGCGAACACGCCATTCGTCAGCACCGCTCCCGGCGGTCCGCTCACCAGTGCCAAGGTCAGCGCCTGCGCGGGCAGATCCCCATCCGTCACCGAGATCTTCTGCGTGTACCCCACCAACTCCGGAACTACCGCGTTGGTCAAACCAACGAACACCGGCGCGGCGTTGACCTCCGTCACCACCACCACAAACCCATTGGTGGTCGTCAGCGCTCCGTCCGTGACTGAAATCCGCACCTCGTTTGTGCTTGGCCCCTGAGCCTCCGTCGGCGTCCAGGCGAACACTCCGTTCGTCAGGACCGCTCCTGCCGGCCCACTCACCAAGGCCAGCGTCAGCACCTGCGCAGGCAGATCCCCATCCGTCGCCGAGATCTTCTGCGTGTACCCCACCAACTCCGGAAATACCGCGTTGGTCAAACCAACGAACACCGGTGCGGAGTTGCCTTCGTTTACTACAACCACAAACCCGTTGGTGGTCGTCAACCCTCCGTCCGTGACCGAGACCCGCACCTCGTTCGTGCTTGGCCCCTGCGCCTCCGTCGGGGTCCAAGCGAACACTCCGTTCGTCAGCACCGCCCCTGCCGGTCCGCTCACCAGAGCCAGCGTCAGCGACTGCGCGGGCACATCTCCGTCCGTCGCCGAAATCGTCTGCGTGTATCCCACCAATTCCGCCATCACCGCGTTCGTCAACCCGACGAACACCGGTGCCGCATTGACCTCCGTCACCACCACCACAAACCCGTTGGTCGTCGTCAGCGCTCCATCCGTCACGGCAACCCGCACCTCGTTCGTGCTTGGCCCCTGCGCCTCGGTCGGCGTCCACGCGAACAAGTTATTCGTCACCCCGGAACCCGCCGGACCCGACAACCAGCGGACCTGACGCCCCACCGGAGCGTTGGTCCCGGCCACGTTCCACTGCAGCAACGTGCCCTCCGCCACCTGACGACGCACCGACGACGCGCTCGCCGGATCCGTCCCCGCCGCAAACTCGGCGGCATCCGCGACCCCGTCCCCATCCAGATCCCCGGTCCCGGTGCGGCTCAGGTCACCGAACACCTGGAACTCCCACGCATCCGGAAGTCCGTCGGCGTCGACATCCGCCGCCAACCCGGCCGTGATCACCAGGTCGACCCGATCCACCCGCCCACGGTCCGCCGGACCAAACCCGGTCACCCCGGAACCTCCCGCCACCAAAGTCGCCGGCAATCCATTCCAGGTCACCTGAGTCCGACGATAGGTCGCTCCACCGGCCAGCAACTCGAGTCGGCCCGGAGTGCTACCCCCACCCGACACCGCCCGGGTCTCGAATGGGACTTCCATCACATAATCCGTGGTCGCATCCCGCGCTCCCACCGGTGTGGTCACCACCACACCTGGACCACCCGACACCAGCTCCATCGTCCAGACGAGCACGCCGCTGCTGACCCGCACGGGGGTACCCGACCGGAGATCCGTGACCCTGCCAAGTTGCACCCAGCCCGGCTCCGGGATCGGGGCCGAAACCAACCGAACGGCCCCGATCACGGCCAGGAGTCCGCGAAGCCAGAACATCCACCCTTGGACACCCTGGGCCACGGCCCGTCTCCCGAACCAAACCAGACTGGAACTCGGTGTCGTCATGCTCACTCCGCCCACAGTCGATAGAAGTAGCTGCCCTCGGCATCGGCCTGGGCGTCATGGAACGTCCCACCCGCCGGACTGCCCTTCGGAAACACCTTCACGATGCCATAACTGCCCAACCCCTCCTCCAACACCTCCGCACGCAAGAGGTAGAAGGTCTTGGCGGTCGGCGCCCCCGTCCATTCGAGGCGCACCCCCCCCTCTGGATGCGCTCCAACCAACGTGAAATGGAAGCCGGGAACTTCCCCCTGTCCCCCGTTCCCAACGCCTCCGGCCCACCCCGGCAATCCGACCTCGCTGGTCCCCGGCACACCGCGCGCGGGAGCAACCCCGGCGCTGTTGATGGACAGGTCCACCCGTTGCACCACCCCGCGCGCAGCCGCATTCAGGCGATAGACAGCCATGCTCCCGATCGAGTTGGTCGTGAAGGACCGGATCGTCGCCGGCAGCGCATTGGTACCCGAGCGATAGACAACTCCCTCCAGAACCGACGCGTAATCCGTCGCCGCCGCATTCAGCACGAAGCTCGCTGGTCCCTCGCTGTTGCCACCAACCACGGTCTCGAACGGGATCCGGACCCGGTAACTGAGGTTGCCCGCCAGATTGGTCAAACCCACCCGCAGTCGAAGCGTCTTCTCACCCGCCCGCACCGGCCAGTCCAGCTCACCAAACGTCAGCCTTGGCCGGTTCGTGAAGAGAGTGTTCAGGTTTCGCACCTCGCCGTATAAGACGATCCCAGGCTCGGGGATGCCTTCGGCGTGGGTCATTACGGACAGCACGGTGACGAGTCCAAAAAGGACGACGATTCGTTTCATGGTGAGTTCAGGACTGGAATTCGGTTCAAACGATCGGGAAGTCGATTCACGTTTGGCTGCGCTTGAGGCGGGAAGATTGCCGCCTTCCCCTCAGCGGTGCGGTGTGCCTCAGCGCCCGGCAATTGGCTGACATCGATCCAAGATGTGGTCGGGGTGGGACTGGAGCGAAAGTCAGTGGTAGGGTGCTAGTGGATGCGCTGCGCTTGCCTGGCTGCACAGCGACGCTCCGGACCAAGGGGAGGAAGGAAGGGGTGGGAATGGGGGCGGCGTCATGGGTGGGGGCAGGGGGAAAGGGGCCGGAGCCAATCCCAGCGGGCGAAGGGGATGCGGATGAAGTGGCGGATGCACCAAGGCCAAACGCGAGAGCGCGGTGGGCGGCACCCGGGCGGATGCGCTCCCCATGAAGCAAGGAGCGGGGCGCATAGGGCGGGCGCGGGAGCAACCGAGGGCCAGCGCCATGGAACGCCGCGGCGAAGGGGACGTCGCGACAGAGGAGTCATTTATAAGTAGGAAATCGACGGCCATTACTCTAATTAGCTCGTGCAGCTTCACTTTTTTCGTCGTTCTTTTCACCACCACCTGCGGCTGCTTTTATTCCCTTCTCTGCGGCTTGGTCAGAGAGTGAATCTGCCAACTTTTGACCAGCCTTCTGTGCCGCATTCGTTTCTTTCTTCAACTGACTCTTAATTGCCTGCTTCACTTCTTTGTGAGTTTGCTTGTCTAGCCTTTGCAAGCCCGTCGCCGGGTTAACCGTCTTCCGTAGCTCACGTAAGGCTTTCTGTAACCCCTTCTCGGCAGATTGAGCTGCTTTGACCGAAGTCTTTGCTGCCAGCTTCTCGATACCGGTCGCAATGGGTTTGAGGACTTTCCCGACGGGAATTAAGGTCGTTATGACTTGGATTGCGGCATCGGTTCCATTCTCCGGGACAAATAAACCCTGCACCGCTGCCAGTGCGAAAGGAGAAATCTGGGTCGGATCTTTTTCAACAAGGGTTGCACCCAGCTTTTCGATGGAATTATTGACAGCCTTGAATGCTGCATCCCAATCGACTCCTGTATCCACCGCATCCACTTTCGGGTCAAACAGTGGTTGCAGCTGTTGGCGCGTGCAGCCAGACGGGTCTACATGATTCAACGGTCGGTTGGCGCAATATGCGTAAGGATTATGGTCTTGCGGCAATTCTAACAGGTTCGCAAGAGAGGGGTCAGACACCTGGTCAGCGCGTGTAAATCGAGCAAGGCCACTCGAAAGATAACGCGCTCTAAAATAGGCGAGGCTAGTTTCCATATCGTTCTCTTTCTGCGTGAACTGGTAAGCCTCTCGGAGGTTGCGAGGCAGGAATTCGTTCCGGGCGATCCCGAAGGCGTAGTTGGCGGTCTCGCTCACGAGTGCACCGTCGGCGTCGGTCAGCACACTGCTGCTCCCCAGGTGATCCTGATGATAATAGCGCACCGCCAGCGCCGCTTCGGGCACCGCCAGCGTGGAACTGGCCTCCGGCCGGACGAACAGCCCAGCACTGGCGGGAATGAGAGCGGGCGTGGGCAAACCTGGGGTGGGCAGATTGGCCAATCGCTGTGCCCAAGCCTGGACATTGGGTTCCCAATGCCAGAACGACATCGCAGCCGGCAGCGCCTGAGTGACCTCCAGCGGATCGAGGCCCCAGCCTCCGACAAACTGGGTTCCCGTCGACAACGTCTTCGACGTGGGCCGTGTATAAGTCCCCGTGACCGCCCAAACCGTATTCGTGGACGCCTCGACCCACAGGACCATCCCGGCCGGCAACACCTCGCCCGCGACCAGATCCGCCCAACCATTCCCGGCGGCCACCCAGCGTCGGATCCCCGTCACGGCTCCCGGAATCGCTCCACCGGGGTCGAACACCCCCGCGGTGTTGGTCGCCGTGATCGACAGCGACAGCAGGTTCTGACCCGGGAACAACCGGAAGCGCTGGACCCGGGCGGTGGTGGCCAGACTCCCCGTTACCCGGGCTACGCGGATGCTGCCATTCCACACATACTTCACCGGGGCATCGCCCTCGCGCACCTCGAAATACTTGTCCGGGTACAGCACATGCCCCGGGTTCGCCTTCGAAACGTTGTTGGTCGAGGGTACCTTCCAGAACACCGACTTCATTACCCGGCGATCGCTGTAGTCGTAGGCGTAGTCCGCCCGCATCTCGGCGTTCTCGACACGGACCAGGCGATCCTTGAAGTCCCACGTGTTCGTCATGCCGTCGATCACGGTCATGTTGCCGTTGGCATCATAGGGAAAGGCTCGACTGCCGACGGCCACCGACGTCAGGGCGTGCGGCCCCGGGGTAGCGGTCGTCCGGCCGCGGCGGTTCCGGGTCCGTCGCCACCGCCATAGCCCATCGCCCCGAGATCCGTGACACTGACACCCCGATCGAGGTGAACGATGTCCGACCGCTGCTCGAGCATGTTCCCGATGCGGTCGTAGCGATAACTGACGAAGCCATTGGAGGCGTCCGGTTCCCCGGGCAGGGCGAACGAATAGGCGGCCCGGGTAATGCGATACAGGTCGTCGTACTGGAACACCTGCGTATTCCGCCGCTTGTCGCCCCGTGGCACAGCGCTGGCCGGGCGTTGATCCCGGATCGCCTGGATGTTGGAGACGCCATCGAACTCGTACTGGAAATCGATCAGGGACGCCCCGCTGCCCAGGTTCGCCCCCGTCTGGAGCCGGTTCAGGCGCAGCCGAGGATCGTAGGTATAAGCCGTGCGCACCCCATTCCCATGGTCGATCCGCTCCAACTGATCCGAGGCCCGGTAGGCGATGTCCGACACGATGCTGCCCGAAGGTCCTCCCGTGATCCGACGCAGCAGATTCCGCGTATTGTACTCGTATCCGATCCGGTCGTTGTCCGGATAGGTCAGGCTCGTGACCCGATCGAGGGCGTCGTACTCGAAGCCTGTGCGAAAGCTGACGAGGCGCTGGGCGAGCGCCCGGTTGGTGGTGGCGAGGAAGACCGGGTCGGGAAGCCGCTTGACCACCCATTCCACGCGGCCACGGGCATCGTAACTGGTGTGTTCCTCACCACTGAGATCCGCGACACTGGCCAACATCCCGCGCAGGTTCCGGGCGGTGGCGGTCGAGCCATCCCCCACGGGCACGGCGCCGGCCGAACGATCGTAGGCATAGCGTACGTCGGGGGAACGTCCCGCCGCATCCAGGTAATCCTCGGTCAGCAACCGGTTCACGCCATCGTAGGCATAGGTGATCCGCTGCCCCTTGGCGTCGAGGGTGGACTTCAGGTTCGACGCCTCGTCGTACGAGTACTCCATGATCCCGCGATCGGGATCGTTCATGAACAGCTTCCGCTTCAGCCCATCGTAGCGGAACCACTTCTGGTTCCCTTGGCTGTCGACGATGTGGGTGAGGTTGTCGTTGAGGTCGTAGGCGTAGCGGGTGACCCAATGGTTGGTGGCCGCGGCCCGGGTGCCGTCGTCGTTCAGACGCGTGACCTCGGTCACGGCGATCAACCGGTCGAGCCCATCCTTCCACTGGATGTGCGGCGTGTTGAAGTAGGGGGAGGCCGGCTCAATGTCCTCCTCGTCGAAGAGGATCGTCTCCAGCGGCAGGTACACCGTCCGCGTCTCGGTCTGGCGGGCCCCGGCGACGGCGGATTCCGGAGGATTGACCGAGCGGAAGACCCGACCGGCGGCGTCGTAGAAGCTCGCCACGTGCGTCCGGGATTCGTCGGGCACGGCGTAGGCCGCGGTCGGGGCGATGAATGGCAGGAACGCCTTCCGTTCTTCGCCCTGACTCGAGTAGCGCTTGAAGTCCTTCGCCACCCATTCGCCCGCGACGTCGCCCTCGTGCACCGTGCCCAGCTTGTGGCCTCCACCGTCGGTGAAGCTGACCGTGGTGAAGACGTTGGTGGATCCCGACTGCTCCCGCTGCCAGGTGGTCACCGCATTCACCACCACGGCATCGGCGGTGGACCGGAGCGAGAGTGTCCCGGCGACATCGTACTCGTACCGCAGGCCGCGGAAGGGATCGCCGGGCGTGTAGGCGAAGCGAGCCGTCGGCAGGGCCGCAGTGTCCCCGGGCTTCACGATCCCGACCAGACGCCAAAAGCTGTCGTACTGGAAGGTGGTGGCGTTCCCGTTGAAATCCACGAACCCGGTCATCACCCCGGCACCGCGCTCGTAAGCCGCCGTGGCCACCAGATCCGGGGTATCCCCGCCCACCCGGATCACCTCGCGCTCCACATAGACATGGAACACGGGATCGTACTCGTAGGCCTTCTCGTGGCCCTGCCCCGCGGCGGCGTACAACGGATCCCGAACCGTCACCGGGTTGCCGAAGGAATCGTACTGCAGGCGCTGGGAAACCACCGTGGCGGTGCTGTGGGTCCGGGGATCGCCGACCACCGACGAAATCTCGCTGAAGGCCGGCACGGCATTGGTGCCGTTCACCCGTTGTTCCACCCGATGCAACAGCGCCCGGGCCCCCACCTGCCCCAGCGGCAATCCCACGAAGGGTTCGCCATCGTAATGATTCTGGGTTTCCGAAACGAACTGCCCATTCTCATCCGTCACCCATTGCCGCACCGGGACGCCCAGGATCCACGCCTCGAGGTTGAATCCGTACTCATGGAAGGCGAACCGCTCGTCCTCGTAGGTCGATCCCGGTGAGGCCTCGCCCAGGCTCCGCTCAACCAAGGGATGCCCATACGGATCCATCTCCACGGTCGATTCGATCCGCTTGGGTGTCCGGGCCGGGACGGTGGGATCCACGGCGCGCAACGCCCCGTTCGCCTCGATGATTTCCCTGCGGTGGGCCGCACCAAAGGCAAAGCGCACATGCCGATCGCCCAACGTCCCCGCGGAGGACGAATACTCCGGCCGAATAACCCCCTGGGCATCCCGGTAGGTGAACCCGCTGCCCGGGCCGTGCAGGGACAGCACACGCCAGGTATTGGATTCCCGTGTGAAGACCACGTCGTCGGACGCCGGTTCCCCGTCGCGTTGTGCCGGGAAGGATCCCCCCACATCCCCGGTGAGGAGCGTCACCTCGGTCCACAGGACGCGTCCCTTCAACGGCTCTTCCTCATACCCGGAGGCGCCCTTCGTTTCGTCGATCAGGCTGTTGTCGTCGTTGTCGGCTCCATCGGGAACGCCCGTGTGGAAGGCGAACCGCGTCACGGTCCCGGGCGAGTGCACCGGGATGGCATCGGCCCCGCTGTACCGGTCGTCACCCCGCTCCACCTTCTTCGCAAAGGCAAACCCGCGGAACTCCTTCTCCCGGTCATCATAGAAGCCATCGCGGTAATACAGATCCGACACGTATTCGTCGGGTCCCGGGTGTCCGTCGAGATCCACGCCGACCTGCTTGGTGATGCGCGCGACCACCACCGACGGAAACGGCAGCCGCGTCTTCCAGGCTACCCCGGCGTCGCGGGCATCGAGGTAATACTCCGTGGTCGCCCGATACTGGATGGCGGTGCGGAGCCCGATGCCATTGTCGATCGTGGCGAGGAGGTTGGGTTTGGTATCCCCGAGGAAATCGACGTATTCCACGACCCACGTTCCGGTGGCGGGATCAAAGTTCTCCCACAGGAAATCGGTCGAACCGTTGCCGTTGATGTCGGCCTGCTGGAGGACCGTCTGGCCGCGGATATAGTCCGGGGTCCCCTCGCGACGGAACTCGCCGGAGAAGCTCCCATTGCCCCGGTTCACCCAGAACGACACGTGCGCTGGCCCCACCACGACGACATCCGCCAGTCCATCGCCATTGATGTCGCGGAGCTGGACGTCCTCCGCGGGGATGGTTCCCAGATCGATCGATCCGGTCATGTCCAGCCGCTCCGCCCAGCGACCGCCGCCGCGATTGGGCCAGAAGGTCACCTCGAGCAACGTGCCGAAGGCGTGGACCCGGACCAGGTCCAGCAACCGGTCGCCGTTCATGTCCGCCAGCTTGATCTGTTCGTTGGGCACCTCGAGCCCGCCTTCCCCAAGACGGCTGAACTCCACCGCATCCAAGGACGTCAGGTCGCCCAGTTCCGGTTCGCCATAGAGGAACAGGCCACGGGTCTCCCACCGGTTCGTCCGATTCAGGTAGAACTCCATCCCGAACAGCGTCGTCCGCAGGAAATCCATCCGCTTGTCGTTGTCGAGGTCCAGCGAACGCACCGCCGGGTCCGCGAGGTCAAACCCCGGAAAGGGCGTCTCGAAGCTGGCCTCGGGCTCCCAGGACGGACGGCGGTCGTCGGGATCGCGCACCTGTCGTGTGGCCGCATGGAACACGAACCGATCGAACGGCCCGCCGAACTTCTCCAGCAGGTCGATCCGTCCGTCGCCGTCCACGTCCACCAACTGCACCGTATCCGCACCGAGGCGTACGGCGGTGGGTGCGGCCACGAACTCCGTCTCCGGCCCGAACCGGCCCCGGCCGAGATTGTAGAAAACCGTGTGCCGCCCCGTGTCGGCGTCCGTGTAGAACAGGTCGGGAAGCCCGTCGGCATTGATGTCCGCCAAGGCCATCTGTGGATTGCCGAGGGAATACGGCGGGGTGTCGGTCAGCCGTCCCCGGACCGCTTGGTCACCATCCATCCGGGTATAGCCGAACCGCAGCGGCGGCAGATACGAAGCTCCGGCTCCGTTCCGATTGTCCCATTGGACCACCTTCCGCAGCAGCGAGAACAGCACCCCCACATCCCCGGCCGGCACGCGTTCCACGGGATCCAGCGGGTCCGGTTCGTAATCGAGTCGGTAACGCCGCACCAGGACACCGTCCGAACGCACCCCGATTTCCCGACAGCGCCGTGCCGTCCGGATTTCGAATCCGCTCAGGTAGCTGCTGAAGGCATCGGTCCGCACCTCATGATCGAAGGTCACCGCGTGGAAATGATCTCCGGACAACGCGTACCGGATCTCCGAGCAATACCGTTCTCCCGGCGAGTCCGGGTAGGTCACATAGCGATACTCCATCCGGTTGCCGTGGACATCGGTCACCGACTCCACCCACCACCGGAACGTCTCGTTGAACCCGTTCCCACCCGGACGCTGCACGCGTCCCTCCGCCGAAGCCCCCAGCAGATAACGGCGTCCGGTCGGGTCGTGGATCTCCCATCCCTCCCCGACGCGTCGGATACGCATGAACCCCGACTCGTTCTCCACGCGGAAGGTCCCGTCGGAAAGCTCCACCAACTCCTCGCCCTGAAAGGTAAAGGTATCCGCCCCATCATACCCGGGCAGCCCCTTCTCCACCTGACGCTGGATCGACATCGGTGCCCAGCTCCACGCCAGCCCGAACGGTCCATTTCCAGAACCTGCATTATACCGCAACACCACCTCCGGTTGCAGGCCAGCCGTCCCCGGTGGGATCGCCACCTTGACCGAGTATGCCGACGTCCCCGTGTTCAACTGCGGCTCAAAGGCATCCCCCAGCCCCTCGATCGACCCCGGCCCACTCGGAAGCGAGATCTTGTCCAATCCCACCCCCTTCTTCACATCCGCGGCCCACGCACCCACTCCCCCCACCAACACCCAAACCCACCACAAAACCCTCCAGCGAAACCCAGCCCGCCCACCCAGCCCGGAATCCACAGAATCCTCGCTCCTCCAATCAGCGATTGGATCCGCAGATGGCGCAGATAGTGCTGGGTCAGAAGCGCGATGACGATCCAACGTGGGAGTGCCAGTTCGGCTCAGGGAACTCGGAGCCCCCGTTGCCTCCCTATCTGCGCCATCTGCGCCATCTGCGGATATCCCTCCCATCCCAATCTCGTTCATTGCCCCCCCCGAAAAGGCGCTGCCGGCGGGCGCGCGTTGGATTGATTCTCCCGGATGACCTGCTGGACGACCGTCTCCTCCACCTGCACCTCCACCGACTGCCGCAACCGGGCCAGGAACGCGTCATGAGCCTGCTGCCGACGGGCCGCAAGGAAGTCCCTTTCCACCTGCGGACGCGCCTGCTCAAAAGGCGTGATCGCCCCCGCCCGCTTCTCAACCAACCGGACCACATAGACCGCCCGATCCGTCACGACCGGAGCTCCGACCGCCCCGACCTGGGAAATCGCCAGCAGCGACGCCAGCACCTCCGGCGGATACTTCTTCGAGGGTTGCCCCTCGACCAGCCATCCGGTTTCACCGCCGCCAATCCGTTCCTGGGCAAAATCGGAATACCGCTTCACCACCTCCTCGAACCGATTCGTCCGCGACCTTTCCACCGCCTCCGCGGCGTATTGAAGCACCACCTCCCGATTCGTCCGCAGGAGCATGGTGGCCACCTGCCCCCGGGCCATCGTCGGCGTGGCGTAGCGGGCGGTGTTCTTCGCGTGAAACTCCTTCAACTCCGCCTCCGTCGCCGGCCTGCGCTCCACCGCCGCATCGACCTCCCGGGCCAACAGCTTCTGGACCATCATCCGTTGCACCATCTCCACCACCTCCGGATCCCGATCCAATCCCTGCCGGCGCGCCTCCAGGGCCAGCACCTCGTCCTCCACCAGTTGCCGCACGGCTTCCCGCACCGTCTCCGGTCGGTCCACGGGCAATCCCGTCCGCGCCACTGCCGACCGCAGGGCCGACGCGGGCACCTCGAGACCGCCCACCCGCGCCACCGGTGCCTCCGCCGCCAGAACCATCGCGCCGCACAGGACCAACGCCCCAATGCCCACGATCCCGCGGATCCCTTGTCGCCCCGGGATCTCCAACCACGTCCTCATGTCGAAAATGCGCATAAGCTCAGAATCCCGGGAACTCTGGGGGATTGCCGTAGGTGTAGGTGAAGCGCAGCACGATGTCCTTGACCTTGGAGAAGTCGATGGACCGGTTCGCCGGCTTGGCCGTATCGATGCGCAGGATCCACTCGGTCGCCGCCACCGGCCGTCCTTCCAGGCCGCGGGACTCGAACTCGGCCAGCGGTCGGCCACCCGTTGCCCCGTTGATGCGCGCCGGCACCTTGATGGTGAATGCCGAGCGATCAATGCGGCCGGCATTGAAGGTCAGCTTGTAGAGATCGTCGGCCGCCGGGGGCTCCGCGAAGAATCGCCGCAACGTCACCATCCCGCTCTGGGTCAGGTCCACCTCCGCCACCTGCGTGCCACTCACCCCACTCTCCCCCAAGAGGTCCACCCGAACCGAGGCAATCCGCATGTTCCATTCCGACCCGGTCGCCGGGAAAAAGCGGTTGTCCTCGATCGTCGTTGCAAAACGCAGCTCCAACGAGGGATTGGACGGATTCTGCGGCGTGCGAACCCGACGCGTTTCCAGGAAATCCCGGAACTGCCGAATTGAGTCCGGCAGGGTCACATGGACATTGGTCACCATCAGTCCATTGGTGTCGATGCCGCTCGTCAGGGTCAGTGGTCGGAAATGGAAGATGCGTTCCCGCAGCGAGATGGGCTCGGCCGAAACCGGTCCCGCATGGTTGGGCCCGCGGACACTGATGAGGTTGATCCGTCGCAGCTTGCTGTCCCACGCCTTGAGCGCATCGAGGTAGTCCTTCGCCTCATCCGAACTCCGGATGTTGAACACCGAGTCCAGTTGCGTGAACGGATCGAACAACGGGTTTTCCAACGCCGCCGGTTCCCCGCTCAGCGCCGGGATCACCAGCGGGTTCTGATACGGCTCCGTCCACTCATACTCCAGCGTCTTGGCCAGCCGATACAACCGGTCCACCGCATAGTCCAACTCCGCCTCCGCCCGCCGCTCCGCCCGCGAGACCACCACCCGGAACGACGGATCCGTGAAATAGAGATTCTCCGCCGTCGCCCGCGTGTGCGAAAGATCCTCGATCAACCGCTCCATTCGCTGCTCCGCACTCTCGAGGGCCAGGCGGGATTGGTCGAGTTGGTTTTCCGCTCGGTTGACTGCAATGGCCAGATTACCAGCCTCCAACATAATCGACCGAATCTCAGCCTCTAGATTTATATCATTTACCCGGATGGACTGTAGTGCCTGCAACTGCGTCTTCTGACCCTGAATTATGCCTTTTTGGATTCCTGCAAAAGCTGCAAATGGACTAAATGTCAATCCTGCCGTGGTGTGAATGAGGCCCTCATAAATCCCCACAAATGCGTCCAGAGAAGCTACTTCGCTAGCTGTCTGATTAACAGACAAGTTGATTCGAGTATTGCTCAACCTTTTAATATCAACTCGTTTGTAAAGGTTCTTTATGTCATTTCCCCTCTGCTCAACGTTCTGCTGCGCATCTATAACCCCCAGGATGTTCTGCCCAATTTCCCCGGCCCCGGCGGCACCGCCGCCGGCCTGGTAGTTTCGCAGGAGATTCTGGATCCGGTTATACACGGTGGTGCGGAAATCCAGCTGGTCCTGATAGGTCTGGAGGTTGTTGTACTGGACCGGATCGACCCCGGTCAGCAGCTTGAGGGGTGTGATGTAGCTGGTCCGTTGGGAGAGCAGTTCGGAGCGCAGCACGGACTGGCGTTGGTCGAATTCCCGCTTCTCATTCCGGGCCTCCACCTCGGCAGACTTGGCATCGTTCACGGCCTCCTGGGCATCCTGATGGATCGCCGCGAAGCTCTCGTTGGGAACAAACGATCCATCGTTCTGCAGCGGGTTGAGGCCCGCGTTGATGGTCTCGAAGAGGTCCCGGGCATTCTTCACGTGTGCCAGCAGGGAGTTGCCCTCGTTCAGCGCGAAATCATTGGTGCTCTGCCCGGCCGCCAGGAGCGCCATGCCGTAATACCCCTGCAGGCCCGCACGTTTGCACTCTTCCCGGGCCTCGGCCCGCGCCGTGGGGTCGCTGATCGACAGCCGGAACAGCTTCTTGGCTTTCTCGACCGTGCCCATCGCCAACCGATCCAACAGGCTGGTCAGCTGCCACCATTCGTTCTTGATGGGGATGGGCTTCTGCGGGGACAGCGACGGATCCTCAAAGGTGATGTAGCGCGGAAAATCCGGGAAGGGCTCGCGTCCGGGCTGGGCCTTGGATCGCAGGAGCTCCGGGCCATGCTTCTGGATGACCTGGAACACGTGGAACAACGCCGCCTGGAAATCGAGCAAGGCCAACTCGATGGCTGCCGTCTCGGTCCGCACCCCCGGCGGCAACGGCAACCGCTGACCCGCGTCATCCGGATTGGTCAGTCGCGGATACTTCACCCGCAGGGCCTGGATCAGCTGCTGGTTCCCCACGAGCAATTGACCCTGCAACAGTTCATTGACGATCTCCGCCGCCAACTGGCGCTGTGCCGGATTCAACCCCTCGGGCCGATCGATGTTCAGCAGCGCCTTCTCCATCAGATGGAAATAGACGCGCTCATCCCCCGTCGCCGACTTGGCCGTGTAGGCCTGCAGGATGTCGTTCCAGTCGTATTGCTCCGGGAAACCCCGCCGATAGGCCCGCCCCAACTGCACGATCTCCAACCCACCGGCCACCGCCGGCAACACCCGCACGCTGTCGGGAAGGAACCGGACCACTTCCCGATCTGACGAGTAGGCCGTATCGTTGGTCCGGATCTGATATCGGACCCGCATCACCACCGGAAAGGACAACGGGCGGGCCGTCCCCGCCGGGAGTTCAAACTTCCACGTAGGACTGGTCACGTTGTTGGTGACTCCCAAGCCGCCCACCACAAAGTTCGTCTCCCCATTGAAGTTCCAGTCCACCCCCACCACGCGCCCCGGGCGGAGGAATTCGACCTGCGAGTAGAACCGACTGCTCTCCCCCTCCATCACCATCCGCTGTGACGGTCCGAAGGTCACCTTGACGTCGCCGTTCCCCGCCTGACCCGCCACGATCACCACCTCCGGATCGCGATCCACCTGGGCATTGCCCGTCACCAATCCATTGACGTCCTCCGTCACCCCATCCTCCACCGACAAGGTCTGCCCCGTCCGGGTCGTCACCCGCAACCGGGGCTTGACCTTGTATTGCCCGCCCACCGCCTGGTTCCGGTCATACACCGCATACCACACGGCATTGAGATTCGGCAGGCTGCCATCCTCGGGTGCCACCCCGGACTGGTCATAGATCCCATCCCCGTCCACGTCCCATTCCCAAGCCGCAATCTCCGTCCGCGCCAACGCCCCACCCTTCTCCAGGTACACCAACGTCACCGGATCCCCCTCCTGCACCCGCCACGGCTGGGCGTAGAAACGGAGGGTCTGGGCGGTGAGGGGGGAAATGAGAAGGCCGAGCCACGCCAACACCAGAAGACGAGGGAGAGGGCATTGGCCAGGGTTCATGAGAAGGGGATCCAAGGTGGGATTCACGCCGAGGCGACAGATGCAGCCTAGAACTTGATGATGTAGTTTACGTAGATGTTGATAGGGCGGGTCTCAGAACCACCAAACTCACCAATCTTAAAGTCCCAACCGTTGAATGCGCTTACATTTATACCAGGAGGAATTGCATAGATACCACCAGGCACTAGCCCCCGGACTATGCCATTGATTTGAGACGGCGTTATCGGGTGTGTGTGACTTTTTATTGTATCCCCTTGAGTCGAACTCACGTTTCTGTCGAATGATGTTCCCGTCACAGATCTTCTCGTCCCACTATCCGGATCCACCGCTTGGACTAGCAACCCGCCTGAGACCACCGTGATGATGTCCACCTTAACCGGATTCGCCGCCGTGGCATTCGCTTCGCTGGCCGCGAACGCCAATCGATTCGCATCCACATAGATCGTGTAATAGGTCGTATTGACAGCAAGCCCACCGGGCGGCGTCCCAGCAAAGCGCACAGGCATGCCGTTGCGTCGATAGGGATGATTGGCAACCGTCACCGTCTCATTGGCGGTATCCACGGCGGTAATGTTGAGATCCGGAATGTTGGCAATACCACGGAGGAACATTCCCCGATAATCCGGCAGGTGGAAGGTGGTCGATCCGTCGCCGGCGCCGTAAGCCGTGCCTATGGCGGCGAACAGCGCTGCATAGGTCGTCCGACTCACGGCACTCCCGTCGCAAAAGAACCAGCCCGTCGGAGGCGTGGTGAGATTGGTGCCGGCAAAGGCGCTGACCGCTCCGGCCGGCACCAGCAATTGGGCGACCTCGTTCGCCAACTTGGCGACGGTGATCTGACCATTGGCGATGTTCGCCGCCTGAACAGAATCCACCGCCAACTGCGCCGCGGTCACGGACGCCGGGCTCAGTCGGTTTCCCGGAATGGACCCGGTAACCGGATTGCCGTTCCCGAATACGCTCGCCCAACCGTAGCTCTGTCCCTGCACCGGCCTTCCATTGACGTCCAGCACGTCGAGCGTCCGGGCCCGTTCCGCCTGTTTGGCAGCGAACGCCGGAATGATCATCTGCCGTGGGACCATTTCGACGTCGGGGGTGTTTGCGTTCTGGTCGATGTCGACGGTGATGCCGAGGTGGCGGGTGACACTGAAGTCGATGTTGGCAAGGGGAGTGATCGATCCGAGGAAGACGTTGACCATGCCATTGAGCACGCCGACGCGTTCATGGCGTTCGGACCAAAGGATCTCGCCGCCGACGGGAGCGGTGTAGAGCTGGAAGACGACGCTGAACACGCCATTGGTGATCGGCGTACCGTTCTGGTCAGTGAGTCGGCCCTGGAACGGGATCAGCGTGGATTCCGCCTGAGCGGCAAGGCGCCCAGGAGCCAGGTACACGAACAGGGACAGGAGGAACAGGAGACGTTTCATGTTGGAAAGCGGCTTCACGGTTCGATGCGGCCGGTCTGAAGTTCGAGGGTGCGGTAGGCGACGCCGGTGGCGTTGGAGACAACGGTGCCCGCCCGAGCCGGGGCGGTGCCGAAAACGAATCCGCCCAGCGTCACGGTCATCCGATGTCGCGGGGTCCCTGCGGCAGGTGCCGTCAGGGCGCTGTCCCCGAGGCCATTGGCATTCACGGCCCGGACCACGCCATTGGTGCCCAGGACGCCCTGGGCCACCGGGAAGACGTCGGTGTCGGCCGGATGCGGGAAGGCAACGACTGGCTCACCGTTGGTCCGGAGCCGCGTATTGTAACGCGGGTAATCGAAGTTCGCGGGGTCGCGAACATTCTCGAGGACGTTCGTGCCCCGTCGGGCCGTACGGACCTCGTTGGTCACGCCACCGGCCACGATCCGGTTGGTGACCGCCCCACTGGCCACCGAACCAGCCCGGACGCGCCCGATCCGATCATCGCGCCGAGGATCCAGTTGGTGCCGCGTCCGGTCACCGATAGCGGGAAGATCTCCAAGCGCCGCACCAGCTGTACCGGCGTACCGGTCGATCCCACCACCCGGGCCGACACCAGGAAGCTGCCGAAGCCGGTGTACTCCACCGGCACGCCGGCAGGCAGCCCGGCGGTGAGGGTGTTCGTCTGACGGCGTCCATCCCCGAAGTCCCATTCGATGGAGCGGAGCGTTCCCAGGGAGTCGAGGGCCGCCGGGTTGAGGAACGGCGTCAACCGGGTGAAGAACGGCTGCGACCCGACGGCCGGCGCGGCCCGCAATTCAGAGACAACGACGGGGACCGCAGCCAGGGGCACGTCGCCCAGGTCCACACCCCCTGTGAACAGGTCGACATCCCGCCGGACCGGCGCAAAGCCAGGGCGCGAGAAGAAGACCGTGAAATCATTCTCAGTCAGGCCATCGAACCGGAACAGGCCGTCGGCACCGGTAACGCGCTGGGCCACCTTGCCGTTGCCGGACAGTACCACCAGGGTTTCGGCCAGGGCTATGCCCGGGCCGCCGCATCCACGACGCGACCGGTGATGCCAAAGGCGGCGGTTCCCTGCAGCTGCAGGTCCCATCCCGTGAACGTTCCGCGCTCGCTGCCGGAAGCCCATCGGACCACCAACTGCCACTCGCCCCGACCGGAGAGCCCATTGAAATCCTGGAATGCAAACGGCACGACACCCGAGACCCCGTTCGTCCCAGGCAACGCGATACTCCGAGCCATGCGGCCACCAGGTGATCCGTCGGATCCCACTGGCCCCAGGAGGACCAGTTCCGGTCGCACCGCCCCGCCAAACTCGAGTCGGACGGAGCCCGTACCCCCTCGACCACGAACTCGTTGGTGACGGTGAGCCGGTTGGTGAGGCTGAAGCTGCCGCCGCCACCGATCGGCGCGTTGGTGTTCACCGTCCGGTTGAACACGCTGGTCAGCGACGGAACCCGCGAACGCCGTTCCAGCTCGAACTCGCCCTCGACCGTGATCCGCCGGCGATCCGGCAACAGGTTCTGGAAGGTCTCCACGTAGCGGCCCACCAACCGGTTTTCGTTCACGTTCGTCCCCACCAGCGTGATCTCGCGTCGCACGGGGAACGGGAACGGATTCGAGTTGTCCAGCAGGCCATCGCCGTTGCCATCGAAATCGCCAAAGCCGCGCCCACCGCTCTCGTCGTCGGCCCCGGTCCGGAACGTGGCGTAGGGCGGCGCGTTGCGGTCGCCCCGGGGCACCTCGAAGTGGGTATTGAGGAAGAACTCGCGCTGGGTGAAGTAGGCGCCCGACAAGGCCACATCGCGGGGGAACAGCAGGGAACGATCCCGGCTGATGATCGCCCGCAGCGCCGGATCATTCGGGTTGCGCGCCCCGTTCTCCCGTTGCAAGGCGAGGTACAGGTCGATCTTCCCGATCGAGACATCGCGGTCATTGACCTTGCGGGCCACCGCGAACCCGGCCCAATCGCCATCGACCGGCGGCACTTCGACGATCACCCGCACCACCCGGCTCTGGCCACCCGCCCACACGCCGAGCGTGTTGGTGTGCCTGCCCGCCGCCAGGCCCGACCGATCCACCTGCACCGTCAGGTGCCCCGGCTCCGATGCCACCACCCCGGAGAGTTCCAGCACCGCCGGAACCTCGACCCGACCTGACTGCAGCGATACCAGGTCCGGACGCATCGCGGCGGTGTCGATGCGGGGATCCCCGCCGACGAACGACGCAAAGCGAATCCCGCCCGGCTGCGCGGCATCCACCCGACCCGACCAGTTCATGCGACCGGCGCCCTCGTTGAGGACGGTGATCACCTCGGTCCGGATGCCGGCCGAAAAGAAGAGCGTGTCCTGGGTGAACGCGGTGTCGAGCACGCCATTCCCATTGAGGTCATTCGCCCGATCCTCGGTGCCGACGGCGCGGACCGGTCCGTCGGACAGGGGCGGCAGGTCGATGTCCGGCGGCAGTGCAATGGCCGGCTTCGGGGTCAACAGCATCCGTCCCTCGGCCCCGCTCTGCACCCAATAGGCCTTGCCCGGCAGCAAGGTCGTGAGCTCGCGCAATGCCGGTCGAGCCGTGGTGTCATGCCCCACATACCTCTGGCGCGACGGTGTGGCATCCCACTCCCAGACCTGACGGATGTCCGGCAGTCGGTCCCTGAAGACCGCTTCCAGCGAACGGCCCGATTCCCCGACTTCAACGCCAGGAAAACCCACGAGGTTCCACCCAGGCAGCAGTTCCAGCGGTCCTTCCCATGGGACGCCCGTCACCGTCACGGAGGACGGGCCGTCCACCTGCGCCCAGTACCCGCGGCCGGGCTCGATGGACAGGAGGTCCTGGGGAAAGCCGGTGACGCGGGGTTGATAGCTCTGCCATTCACCCGTGGCCGGGACCGGGGCCCACACCGAAACGACCGGATTGGTGCTGCCGGTCCCCACGGGCCGGACCAGGGCGGCAAAGGCCTCCGGACTCAGGGGTTGGCCGACCTGCAGGGAGAGGAGGTTCCAGCCACGCTCCAACACCACCGTCTGGGTCCGGACCGGGGCCTGCGCGTCCAGGCGCATGCCCACGAGGATCATCCAGAGAACCGCCAGAGGAAACACGGACCGGACGCCCATTCCCGAAGGAAAGCCCCGGAAGCCGCCCGCCCGGATGGAGATGGTCGCATTCAGCCTCATGTCTCAGAATCCGGAGAACAGTTCCGGAGGGTTGCCGTAGGTATAGGTGAAGCGGATGACGATGTCCTTGAGGCGATCGAAGTTCATGTCGCGGTTCACGGGGTTGGCGGTATCGATCTTCAGCACCCATTGGCTGGCTGCGATCGGGCGTCCGGCGAGACCCGCCACGGTGAATTCCGAGGGGGGCCGCCCCGCGGTGGCGCCGTTGATCCGCGCCGGCACCACGATGCCGTAGGCCGATCGTTCCTCCCGCGAACCCAGGTTGAAGGTCCGATAGAAGAAGGCGTCGTCGAGCGGAGGATCCGCCCAATAGGTCCGTAACCGGGCCAACCCGCTCTCCAGCAGGTCCACCTCCGCCACCTGTCGGGTGTTGAATCCGGTGTCCGCCAACAGGTCCACCTGGATGGTCGCGATGCGCATGTTCCAGCGACTGCCCGTGGCCGGGAACATGGAGTTGTCCTCGATCGAGGTCGCAAAGGGGAACTGCAGCGAAGGATTCGACGGATTGAAGATGTTGGTGATGCGGTTCGCCCGGAGGGTGTCCCGGAACGCCGCCACACTCTGTGCCATGGTCATCGCCCCGGGACCCGTGGTCTTGAGCCCGAGGATCGTCTCGCGCACCGAGATGGGATCCGCCGTCACCGGCCCGGCATGGTTCGGCCCGCGCACGCTGGTCACGGTGATCCGACGCAGCTTGCTGTCCCAGGCCTCGAGGGCGTCCAGGTAGTCCTTGGACTCATCCGCCGTCCGGACGGTGAAGAGGGATTCAAGATCCGTGAACTTGTCGAACAGCGGATTTTCCAAGGCAGGGGGTTCGTCGCTGCCCACCGGGATCCGCACCGGATTCTCGTACTTCTCGGTCCACTCGTACTCGAGGGTCTTGGCCAATCGGAATAGGCGGTCGATCGCGAAATCCAATTCCCCATCCGCCCGCCGCTGAGCACTCGACACCACCACCCGAAAACTCGGGTCCTGGAAGTAGAGGTTTTCGGCGGTCAGGCGGGCGTTCGCGAGGTCCTCGATCAGGCGGTCCCGCTGCGCCACCATCGCCTCCAGACGCAACCGTTGCTGGTCCAGGGCGTTCTTGGCGCGCCGGATGTCGATGGAGAGGTTCGCGACTTCCAGTAGCCCCTTCCTGATCTCCGCTTCGAGCTGAACATCCGATATTCTAGCGTTCTGGATCTGCCTTACGCCGAGATCCACCGCATCCAAGATCCCCGCCGTAAGGGTGCCTGGCTTGTAGGCTACTCCCGGAGTAAACCCAATGAACGACTCGAATTGCGCCGCAAACCCCTTTGAGATCGCGCTGGCCTGCAGCATCCGAGTCGCCCCTTCGTTGACGATATCTATCTCGGCATTGGCCCAACGAGAGATCTCAATACCGGCATGGAGATTCCGCAGCCGATTGATCGACTGCTTGACTGCTTCCCCCGCGTCGAGGATCCCGATGACCTGCGCCCCATACTCCCCGGTTCCCTCGGCACCCACGCCAGGGTAACCGTCAATGAGACGCTGGATGTTGCGGTCCACCACCGCCCGGTAATCCCTTTGATCCGCCACGTTCGCCAGGTTGTTGTATTGGGCGGGATCGATGCCGGTGAGGTTCTTCAGCGGCGTGATGAACTGGGCGCGCTGGCTCTGCAATTCGCTGCGGAGTTCGGCCTTGCGCCGATCGAACTCGCGCTTCTCGCTGCGGAACTCGATCTCGGAACTTCGGGCGTCGTCGACCGCCCGCCTCGAGGCCCCAAGGGTGCTGGCAAAGCTGCTGTTGGGAACGAACTCGCCATTGTTCCGGATGGGGTTCAGTCCCCCGTTGATGCCTTCGAACAGGTCCCGTGCATTCTGGACGTTGGCCAGGAGGCTGTTGCCCTGGTTCATCACGAAGTCATTGGTGTCCTGCGCCGCCGCCAGCACGGCCATGCCCAGATACCCCGTCAACGCCGCCCGCTTGCAGGTCTCCTTGGATTCCTCACGGGCGGTGGCATCCGCCACCGACAGGTTGAAGAGCTTCCTCGCCTTTTCCACCCCGCCAAAGGCCAGTCGGTCGAGCACCGACGTGAGCTGCCAATACTCGTTTCGGATGGGTACCGGCTGGGGACTGAGATCCGGGTCCGCGATGGCCAGGTACGACGGGAACTGCGGGAAGGGTTCGCGTCCGGGCTCCGCACGCGACCGCAACAGGGGCGTCCCGAATTCCTGGATCGCCTGAAAGACCGGCTGGAGTGCCGCCTGGAAATCGAGCAGCGACACGTCGATGGCCTGCGTCTCAGTCCGGGCCCCCGGCGGCTGCGGCAGGCGTGGCGGCGGATTGGCCGCCTCGGCATCCGTGAGCCGTGGATACTTGACCCGCAACGCCTCGATCAACCGTTGGTTGGCGACCAGGGATTGTCCCTGCAGGATCTCGTTGAGGGCCTCCGCCAGCTCGACTCGCTTGAGCCCATTGCCCGACCTGGCTCCGGGATACGCGTCGGACAGCGCATCCCCAAGGGCCTGATAATACCGATAGGCGTTCCCGCTGGCGTCCGGGGTCGCGTACGCGCGGATGATGTCCTCCCAGCCATATTCCGCCGGAAATCCACGCCGGTAGGAACGTCCCAGGCTGAGGTTTCCTCCGGAGTTCACCACCCGGACGGCGTCGCGCAGCGGAACAGCATTCGTCGCCGCCGCCTCATATCTCTGACCGTCGAGGGTCAGCAGTTCATACTCCACCTTGACCTCGATATCGTAGGAACTTGGATCGGCATAGGAATGGCTGGGATTCGCGCCTTCCTGAACCGGCGTGCCATCCCCGAAGTTCCACTTCACCGACTTCACCCGCCCCTGTCGTGGTGACACGAAGCGGATATCAGCGGCAAACCGGACCGGGGTTCCGACCTTTGCGAGTCGGGGATTTGCACTCACCGCCACCTGGATCAACCCATCCGAGGTCGTCCCCGGCCCAATGACGAGATATTGGTCCGCATTGGCCGGCGTCAGCCGCAGCGTGGTCCGCTCGGTGATGCCCGTGCGCGACAGGACGACGGGCGGAGTATTGGTCAGGGTCAGCTGCAACACGGGCAGCGCCCAGACCTGATTGCTGCTGCCAGCCCGGGCCGCGTCATAACGAGAGACCCATTCCACCACCCCATTCGTCGTCGGAGCCCCCTTGAGATCCACCACCCCGTCCCCATCAAAATCCCATTCCCAGGTGCGAATCTGCGAGAGCTTCGGCGAATCCGCCGACTCCACATACCGGAACTCCACGGCATCCCCCGCCACCACCTTCCACGTCTGCGCCAGGAATCGTGGGGCGAGGATCGTCTGGGCATGCAGGGATACCATGCCGCACACGGCACCGAGCCACAGGCTGCGGATGGCCACCTCCAACGCGGTCCGGAGCCAATGGCCAGCAAGTGGGGCGCGCGCGATCCGGGTGCCTACGTGGAGCGTCGGTCGGTCGTCCCTCCCGTCCTCCGTCCACTCCGGCCCAACTCGGATCTTCTGCATATTCCTTTTCATGCTCTTAGAGGAGACCTCGGGCAGGCCGGAATCCGAAGCTGTAGCTGACGAGGCCCGGAGTGCTCCAGACGCGGACCGCGCAGCGGCTGCCGATGGCGCGGTCGTCCCAAGAGCCGCCGCGGAGCACGCGGACGGTGCCTTTCGAGGCTCCACGCGGGTCGGAACTCCCTCGGCTCTGCGTGTAATACGCGTCCCCATACCAATCCCAACACCACTCATACACATTCCCGCTCATATCCGCCAAGCCGTACCCATTCACCGGGAATGATCCCACCGGAGAGGTGTAGGGAAATGGAGCAACCGCATAGTTCGTATGATATCCAGCGGCGCCCACCCGGTACGCCTCCGTACCCACGTTATTAAAGTTCGCCTCCGTATGGCTGATCGTATCCCCCCACGGAAAGCGCTTGCCGGTCACCCCACCCCGGGCCGCCTTTTCCCATTCCGCCTCCGTCGGCAACCGGTATCCATTCGCCGTCCAATCGGCATCGGGTGCCTCTGTCCCCGTCTTCATCACCACGCCGCCCACCGTGTAGACCGGTTTCAGGCCTTCCCACGCGCTGCGCGCGTTGCACCACTTGATCACATCAAACCACGAAACCGTTTGTACCGGGTGGTTCGTGGCCTTACCTTCGCCCACCGCCAGATCGGTGTACCCGTTGGTCAGGCCCCACGTGCGCACCCCGTCCCACTGCGCCTTCGTCACCTCATTCGTCTGCATCAGGAATCCACTCACCGTCACGTCAATCGACGGTGCGTTCGCATCCGTATCCCCACTGGTCACTCCCATCTTGAACGGGCCCGCCGGGATCAGGCTGAAGCCGGGTGGCACCACCCGCTTCTCGTAGAGGAAGATGCCCGTCGATGGCACCTCGGCCACCGCCACATAGCCCGCAGTACGAAGGACGCCGTTGGTCCGGGAATCCGCCACCAACACCGTGCCATCCCCAAAGTACCCCTTCGAAAAGATATTCTGAGCCATGGCCCCGGGAACCAGTCGATCCCCCGGCACGCCCTGCAAGTTGCCGAGGGCTGTCGCGGGCGCCATCGCCGCAACCGGAACCGTTGCCCGGGCCAACTCAACCGTCCCGATGGCCCCTCCCGGAAGGAACGGGCCCGCTCGACCACCGTCGCGCGGATCGTCGGGAGCAGGACCGTCCGAGGCACCATCTCCACCGCCACCCCACTCCCACTCGCCGGTTCCACCGCAATACCCAGATACTGCACCTCAGCGAAATCCAGGTTCGTGATCGTCCCGTTGATGCTGCCCAGCATCACCCCGGCCACCCCCGCGCGGACCCCAACATCCCGATGCGTCTCCACCCACGACGCCGCACCGGCGACCGCATTGGTATACATGCGGAACGTCACGGTGCGGACCCCATCGGCAACAGCCACCCCGTTCGAGTCCGCCACCCGGAACTGCAATGGCAACAAGGACGGCGAGGATTGGGCCAAGAGTCGAACGGCACCCAGAAAGCCCCACGCGAAACAGAGCCAGGAGCGCCCGAAGGAGATCTTTGGAGAGGAAGGTTTCATTCAGAACCTGGAAACGGGATCTGGAGTGGAGTTACCGAGGTCCCCATCGGAGGATTCGCGATTTGAAAGCACCCAACGCCGATCGACCGCCAGGATACGATGACCCCGGAGGAACCGGTTCAACTCCTCCTCGGCACCTGCGGCGTCGAGCGCAGGGATGGCAAAATATCGAAATTGCATCGGGTTTTGTGTCTATAGGACTTGGACGAGAAACCGCTCCGCCCGGCCTGCGTGGAGCGTCGGTTGGTCGTCCCTCCCGCCCTCCGTCCACTCCGGCCCGGCTCCGCTCACCTGGACATGCCTGCTCATGCTCTTAGAGACGACCTCGGGCAGGCCGGAATCCGATGCTGTTGACGACGCCGCCCGGAGTGAACCTGCCGCGGTACGCGCAGCGGCCGTGGATGGCGTAGCCGTCCCAAAAGCCGCCGCGGAACACGCGTTGTTGGGAGCCGCTCGAGGCTCCACGCGGATCTGAAGTGCCCCGACTCTGCGTGTAGTACGTGTCCCCATACCAATCCCAACACCACTCATACACATTCCCGCTCATATCCGCCAAGCCGTACCCATTCACCGGGAATGATCCCACCGGAGAGGTGTAGGGAAATGGAGCAACCGCATAGTTCGTATGATATCCAGCGGCGCCCACCCGGTACGCCTCCGTTCCTGCGTTATTAAAGTTCGCTTCTGTATGGCTGATCGTATCCCCCCACGGAAAGCGCTTGCCGGGCACCCCACCCCGGGCCGCCTTTTCCCATTCAGCCTCCGTCGGCAACCGGTATCCATTCGCCGTCCAATCGGCATCGGGTACCGCTGTCCCCGTCTTCATCACCACCCCGCCCACCGTGTAGACCGGTTTCAGGCCTTCCCACGCGCTGCGCGCGTTGCACCACTTGATCACATCAAACCACGAAACCGTTTGTACCGGGTGGTTCGCGGCCTTGCCTCCGCCCACCGCCAGATCGGTGTAGCCATTGTTCAGGCCCCATGTGCGCACGGCATCCCACTGCGCCTTCGTCACCTCATTCGTCTGCATCAGGAATGCACTCACCGTCACATCGATGGATGGGGCGTTGGCATCCGTGTCCCCACTGGTCACTCCCATCTTGAACGGGCCCGCCGGGATCAGGCTGAAGCCGGGCGGAATGACTCGCTGAAGCGGCACGTCGAAGCTCTCGGAAACACCGATGGCTTCCAGATGGAGCCCTGCCGTGGGGGCCCCCTGCAGCACCCCTGCTCGCGCCTGATACCTCATCGCCAGAATTGTTGTCGCTCCCGGTGGGAGGGATGCTTGGGCGAGAGTGCCGCTGAACTCCGCGGCCTGGTCGCCATCGAAGCGGGCAGCGAGGCCGCTGAGTGTTGTATTGCCGAGGTTGCGGACGGTAAGGGGCAACTCGGTCGGGAGATCGAGAATGGTTACATCAAAGGCCAGTGGTTCTAGCTGACCATCCCTGAGTTCCGATCCATCGGCGCGGGCGAGGGTCCAGCGCGGCGTTGCAGCAGCGACCTTGCGGTAGAGGTAGAAGCGGTTGCTCCCGACAGCGAGGGGTTCGATGTCGCGGACATACCCTTGGGATTGCAGGGTCGGATTGACGGGCAATGTGGAGAGGATGGCCACGCCCTCGCCGAGGATTCCGGCCTGCTCGAGGGATCGAACGCCGGCGTCGGCTGTCAAACGGTCAGCGGTGATGGAACCCGGCGCGAGGTTGGCCAGGGCGGCGCCCGGCGCGAGTTTCTCGGCCGTCACGGCGCCCGCAGCAATCATGTTGCCCTGGATGGAGCCGGGCTTGGCGCCGAGGGCAATCCCCGCCTCCTTGGCGAAGAAGGCCGGCACCAGCAACTGCCGGGGCACCATCTCGGGATCCGGGGTGTTGGGGTTGTTGTCCGGATCGATGGTCACCCCGAGGTAACGGGTCTGGGAGAAGTCATTGGTGGCGAGGGTGGGGTTGATGGCGCCCAGCAGGAGGCTTACCTGACCGGCGACCACCCCGACCCGTGGATGGGTCTCGGACCACAGGACATTGCCGCCGACGGCCTGGTCATAGAGGGCAAAGATGAGGGTGTAGGCACCATCGTCCTGCGCCTGGCCGTCGGGGTCTGTCAGACGGCCTTGGAAGGGAATGAGCGTGGGTGCGGCAGCCCAGGCAACGAGGGCAGAACCCAGCGCCAGCGCCAGGAGGCCACAGGTAACCAGGCAGTGCCTCCGTCGGGATCGGATCGGGATCATGGGTGGAGTCGACCGGTCTTGAGTTGAAGGTTTCCAGCAACCGCCGGGGAGGGTCCGAAGACCGTGCCACCGACGGCGCATTCCAACCGATAGCGTGCGGGACGGGCGCCCGCGGCAGTGGGAGGCGGGGCAAGAAAACGGGCCGCCTGCGCCTGATCCACGGTGCGGTTCAGCGCCAACTGTGGGGTGTTGCGGGCATAGGGTGTCCCGGGTTGAACAAAGAAGGCGGTGTCTTCCTGCAGCGGGCGAAAGGTGTTGGTCCCGTAAGGGGGGCGGTCGATGTCGAAGGCAGCCATGTCGCGCTTGGATTCCGCCAGCACCCGGCCGGCGGTGGGAGTGTCACGCTCGAGCGTGAGCGGACCCGCGATGGATCCCACCCCGGACACCGAAAAGACCCACGCCGTGCGGGGAGCCAGATTGGTGAGGAGGGCCTGATGCGCAGCGATGGCCAGATTCGGGGCCAGGGACTCGGCATGGAGTTCGGGGCTGCGGTTGGTGAGGGATCGACTGGAGCCCTTGAGCACAAGGGTTGCCCGGGTGTGGATGCCGGCGGTGTAGGTGTGGGTCACGTTGCCGGGGGCATTGGTCAGGCGCTGGTTGTCGCCAAAGTCCCAGAAAGCCACGAGGTTCGTGCCCAGCGCCGCGAGTTGGTCGAGGGAGATCCGGGGCGAGAAGGCCACCTGCAATGGTGCCGCGCCCCACTGCGGCAAGGCCACGATCTCGGTGGTCCCGCCAGACAGGGGAGTGAGAGTCAGGGGATCCTTGGCCACATTGGATCGCGTCAGACGGAAGGAGTCGAACGCGTCGCCGTAGCCGATCTGGGAGGCCGACAGGACGTAAAGGTTCTCCGTCAGGCCACTGAACTCATAGCGACCGTTGGCATCGGTACGGGTCTGGAACAGGATGTTGCCGCCGGAAAGGGTGACGGTCACCCCCTCCAGGGGCGGCTTGCCGGGCCCGCCCGACAGGATCGCGCCCGAAACCCGGTAGGTGGCCAACCCAAGGACGTTGAGTTCCCAGCCATTGAATTGTCCGCGCTCGGGCGCCTCCGCCCATTCGATGCGCAGGGTCCAGTCACCCCGGCCATTGCGTCCATCCAACGCCGACGTGACCCGCTTCTCGCCGGTCCGGAATGGGTTCGCCGGACTCCAGAGGACTTCTGTCGGACGTATGCCATCCGTGCCCGGCGGACCGATCAGGGTCACCGTGAGAACTTCCGGCTTCGGGTACTGCGCATTCACCCGAACCTCGACGCCCTGAATCGAGACGTCGTCCAACACCTGCAGCACGTTCTCGAAGACACCCTCCGCACCGAGGGTTCCCCCGATCGCCACCGGAGTGACCGGGCTGCGGCCGTTGTAGATGCTGCGGCGGGTGGGGCTGAGGGATTCGCGGCGGAGGTCGAACTCGCCCTCGATGGTGATGCGCTGGCTGTTGGGCAGGACTCCGGAGATCGACTCGATGTAGAGGCCGGACAGGCGGTCTGCATCCACGCGGGTACCCTGCAGGGTGACCTGACGGTGGATGGCGAAGGGAAAGGGATTGGGGTTGAGGACGTCGGTGGCGTTGTCGTAGGGCGGCGTGACCGGAGCTCCCGGCGGCATCTCGAAGGTGGTGGTGAGGGAGAAGTCGTTGCCCTGGTAGAACACGCCATCGAGGAAGACGTCCTGCGGGAAGAGCAAGGCGATATCGCGGTTGATGACGCCGCGGAAACGGTTTGTCGCCGGATTGTCGCCTTCCATGAACATGGAGAGGTGGAGGTCGACCTTGCCCAGGCTCACCGGCGAACCGTTCACCCGCGTGGTCTTCGCCGCCCCACGGTAATCTCCCGCGATGGTGGGGACGCGGAGGTCCACGGCGACGGTCCGGGTTCCGCTACCCAACCGGACATCGAACTGGCCCCGATAGGTTCCGCCAGCAGACGTGATCGATCGACCGTGACCTCGACGCTGTCGACTTCGGTCGCCGTGCTGCCGTTGGTCACCGAGAACCGCAGCCAGGACGAGGCCCGGGCGACCGGGATGCTCCACGTCGCCACGAGACCGTTGGTGTTGAGGATCGAGAGCCGTTGCGCGGAGACCCCTTCCTCAAAGCGCAAGGTATCCTGGGTGTAGGGATCATCCACGATGCCGTTGCCGTTCAGGTCGAATGGGGCGTCTTCGGCTCCAGCGGCGACGACGTCGCGATCGGTATAGATCGGGATCCGCGCGGGGGCTACTCGGGGAAAACCGCCCGGGAAAAACAACTGCGCCTTGCCGAGCGCATTCGCCGCGTCGGCAGCATCCACGTCGGCGGGCAGCAGCAGGATGGGTTGGTTCGGGAAGTCCAGTGACGCCGTCGCGTGCACCCAGTACCCGCGTCCGGGAACCACCTGACGCAACTCCTGCAGGACGGGCCGGGCCGTGAGGTCACGCCCCACGTACCGCTGCCCGCCGGACAACGAAGAGCCCGATTGGAAAGCCCAGACCTGAGGGATCCTGTCCGATTGCGAACCCAGCACCGTGTCCAGGGGAAGCCCCCGGAGTCGTCCACCGTCAGCCCCGGAAACCCGATGAGATTCCACCCGGGCACCACCGAAAAGCCACCGGTCCACTCCGGTCCCTCCACCGTCAGGACGGAATCGCCCTCCACCTGCACCCAGAACCCCTGCCCCGGCCGCACCACCGTCAGATCCGACGGATACTCCGGCTTGCCGGGTAGGGACGATCGGAACTCGCGGGTCGCCGGATCGTAAGTCCACAGGGAGGTGAGATTCGAAGGACGGTCGAGACCCGCGCCCAACTGAGCGACCGGGATGCCGGCCGGGTCCCCCACCTGCAGCGACACCAGATTCCATCCGCGAGACAGCGGGATCGTCTGCTGGGACTGCGCGAGGGCGGTGCCGACATCGCCTGCGAGTCCGATCAGCAACGCCAAGAGCGTTGCCGCCCAGGACGACCGTAGGCGGGAACCACCCTGCTGTTGGAAAGTGCTGCGCATGGAGCTTCAGGTTCGCCACCTTCGGTCAGGCTCATCATGGAACACACCATGCAGCCAACCGGACTTTGATAACTGGCGAACTGCCATCTTGGATCAGGAATGGGTAGCTCCTGTCTACTCGCATGATGATGCTAACTCGCGTTAGGTATAATCTATATCTATCGCTCTATCATTGTAGGCTTGAGCGGTTTACAGGTTTCAAACCAGCACCGCATGATATACCTGATCGCAATGATTCCCAGGGATGGTTCAGATAAATCAATCCGGTATCAGCGGCTCATTGACGCCCATCGGTGGAATGCGGCACAGGATTGCCTGTTATGAACGCAATCGTCCCAACACCCCTGCAAACAGCCCTCCTTGTTGTCGCCACCCTTACCACCACGCTCACGTCGATCGCTCAGGGAACGATCCATTTCACAAACATCCGAACCCCCGGACAACCGCGGGTATTCATCCTCGACGCGGAAACCCGGGGACTGACTCCCATCCAAGGCTCCAACTACCTGATCAATCTCGTCGCCCAGGACCCGGCTACTGGGAATTGGGAGGGCGTGCTGAAGGGCGACGGATCTCCTTTCATGGGCGTTGCTCCACTGACCGGCGCCAATGCTGGCCTCTTCACAGGAGGCATCCTCACCATCCCATTTCTCTATCCGGGTGCCACGGCTAACGTCGAAATCCGCGCCTGGACGTCACCACCGGAGCAACCTACTGGTCTACCACGATCAGGAACTCAGTCAGATTCACCGTCGAAAACCTGGGCGGTGCTGGCACTCCTCCCTCCCTCCCCGCGGTCCTGGCAAACATGCCGCAATGGACTATCGTCCCCGAACCCAGCACCTACTCTTTGGGCGGGCTGGGCCTCGGCCTGATCGTGCTGCACTCCCGCCGTACATCACGGCGAAAAGGCTGAACCGCGGCCAAGGAAGCCACGCACCCCCGAAACCACCCTCGGAAGAACGCAAGGGACGCAAACAATCGGGGCCTCCTTCCTGCCATCAATCACTCCTTCCGGCCTCCCCATCTTGCGCCCCTCTTGCAGCTTTTGCGGCCACAACAATCCCTCTTCCTCCTGCCGCAAGAATCGCAAGGGACGCAAAGAATCGCGGCCGCCTTCCGGCCAAACCACTCCTTCCGGCCTCCCCATCTTGCGCCCCTCTTGCGGCTTTTGCGGCCACAACAACCCCGTTTCCTCCTGCCGCAAGAATCGCAAGGGACGCAAAGAATCGCGGCCGCCTTCCGGCCACCAATCACTCCTTCCGGCCTCCCCATCTTGCGCCCCTCTTGCGGCTTTTGCGGCCACAACAATCCCGTTTCCTCCTGCCGCAAGAATCACAAGGGACGCAAAGAATCGCGGCCTCCTCCCTGCCAGCAACCACTCCTTCCGGCCTCCCCCTTGCGCCCCTCTTGCGGCTTTTGCGGCCACAACAATCCCTCTTCCTCCTGCCGCAAGAATCACAAGGGACGCAAAGAATCGCGGCCGCCTTTCTGCCAGCAACCACTCCTTCCGGCCTCCCCATCTTGCGTCCCTCTTGCGGCTTTTGCGGCCACAACAATCCCGCTTCCTCTTGCCGCAAGAATCGCAGCGGACGCAAAGAATTGCGGCCGCCTTCCGGCCCTCACGAAATTGTCCGCTTCCAGATGGGCACCACCCGCTTCATTTCGTCGATGAGCCACTGGCACGCCGCGAAGGCTTCCCCCCGGTGCGGTGCCACGACCTCCACCCACAGCGAAGCCTCGCCCGCGAGGACCGGACCCAACCGATGCACCAACCGTACCGACTCCACCGGCCAGCGCGTGGCCAGCGAATCCATCAACAACCCGAACTGGTGTCGCGCCATCACCTCGTGCGCGGTGTAGTCCAAGCCCTGGATCCGCGCCCCTGATTCCAGATCCCGCACCACGCCCAGGAACGTGATGACGGCCCCAGCGGTCACGCTGCGCCGACGCGACGACACCAGCGCCCCCTCGTCGATCGGATCCCGCGTCAGAATGACTTCGCGATGCATGATCACCTCAGCCTCCCTGGACGGGAGGAAACAACGAAACCTCGTCACCCGACCGCAGCACCTGCTGCGGATCGGCGTAATCCAGTCCCACCGCCACCAGCGTGCAGCCCTTCAGCGGTTCCAGGACCGGCCATCGTGCGTGGATTGCCGAAAGCAGATCCGCAACACGCGCGCCTTCGGGCAGTGAAACCTCCGCCGACTCGGCTCCCACGCGCTCGCGGAAGTAGGACCAGAACAACACCCGGATCGTCATTTCACCGCCTCCGGCCGCAGCACGCCAATGAACGGCAGGTTCCGGTAGCGCTCCGCGTAATCCAGTCCGTAACCGATCACGAACCAGTCGGGAATCCGGAAGCCCACGTACTCCACCCGCTGCTTCACCACCCGACGCGATGGCTTGTCGAGCAGCACGCAGGACCGCACACGCCGCGCGCCCAAGGCCTTCATCCGTCCGATCACTGCCGACAGCGTGCGGCCCGTATCCAGGATGTCGTCCACCACCAGCACATCGCGTCCGGCCACATCCAACTTCAGCTCCTTCGTGTATACCAACTCACCGCTCTGGGTCCCGTCGCCGTAACTGGACACCCCAACGAAATCGAGCTTCACGGGTCCCTCGATCTCCCGGATCAGGTCGGCCACGAACAGCACTGAACCACTCAAGACGGCCACCATCACCCATTCGCGGTTCCCGAAGTCCTGCTGGATCTGGCGGCCCAATTCGTGGATCCGACGCCGGATCTGCGCCGGACTCGCCACCACGCCACCGATCGCCGCCCGTTGTAGAGGCGGCACCCGGGGCGACAACCGGGTCACCACCGGAACCTCCGCTGCAACAGTTCGCCGCGGCGGGGATTTCGGGGCGACGGGCTTGCGGATGGTGGCCTTCTTCATGATGCGCGGAAGCCTGCGATCGACGTGGGATCAGATGTGGGCCGAATCCGTGGCGTCCTTCTGGGTGTACCCGCTGTCCTGACGCTTCAGGTTGACCTCATTCTTCTTCACGTAGGCCGCGAAGAGATCGTCCGCCGACATCCCGAGGACCTGCGCCATGCTGATGAGGAAGTGCATCATGTCGACCACCTCCACGCGCGCGTTCTGCGCGTCAAAGGTCTGGTACTTGGCCCACCACTTCCACGGCACCGAGTCCGTCAACTCGGCCAATTCCTGCCCCATCGCGCGGCAGTAATTCAGGATCCACTTGGTCTTCTCGGCTTCATCCATCGCGGAGGTATCCACCCCGATGCGCAGATTGAGCGCCTGTTGCATGCGGAAGAGTTCCCGCAACTGGTCGGCATGTTGCATGCCCCGACCCTCTCAACCCGACCGCCCGGTCGCAAACCCCATCTCCGCCCCTCACCGACCCGGTGCCGTCGTATCCAGGCCGACGGCCGCGATCCGACGTCGCTGGTACCATGCCACCCCGACCAGATCAAAAAGGCCACGGCCAAGCCGGTTCCACACGCCGTACTTGCTGACGCCCGCCACGCGGGCCCGATGGTTCACCGGAACCTCCCGACAGCGACTTCCATTCCCCGCCACCAGGATGGGCAGGAACCGATGAAGCCCGTTGAAAACAAAAACGCCCTCCAGCGAGCTCCGCTTGAATGCACGCAAGGCGCAACCCGTGTCCGCGAAGTCGTAGCGCAAGGCCGTCTTTCGCGCCCATCGGGCCACCCGTGAGGAAACCTTCCGCACCCAACTGTCCTGCCGCTGCACGCGATGCCCGCTCACGAAATCGAGATCCGGTCCCAGCATCGCCAGCATCCGCGGCAACTCGGCCGGATCGTTCTGCAAGTCCCCATCCAAGGTGCACAGGTACGCCGCCGAGGTGCCCATCAAGCCGGTCCACACCGCCGCGCTTTGGCCCCGGTTCTTCTGGTGACGCAATCCCCGCACGCGCGCATCCCGCGCCGCCACCGCCCCGATCTGCGACCACGTCGCGTCGGTGCTCCCGTCGTCCACAAGCAGGATCTCCCAGGTGCGTTTCTCACTTCCAAAGATGCGCACCAATTCGTCCACGAGCGGAGTGACATTCTCCGCCTCGTTGTACAGGGGCACGACAATCGCAATCTCAACGGGCACCCCGGGAACCTAGTGCGGGTCCCTACCCATCGCGAAGCCGATTTTACCGGCCACGCGCCGCGCGCAGGTCGGAATGCAGCGACAGAACCCTGTCCCGCCATTCCCGCGCGATGACCTTCCGGTCGCCGGACATCCGGGCAGGTGCGCCAAATTTCACCCGCATCCGAAGGCTGTGGTGGGTCAGCAACTTGAGGAAGTGAGGCCCAAAACTCATCTCGCCCCAATACGGTACGTCCACCCCATCCGGCCCCTGACAATCAAACGCCAGGGCGAACGGCGTCACCATCCACTCCTGATCCACTGCCGGACCAAACAACGACGCGTGGAACGGCAGCACGGATTCGCCGGCCGAGCTTGTGCCCTCCGGAAAGAACACCACGGGCACGCCCTGCTTCACCCGCGCCGCCATCGACGCGGTGACCTCGCCCACCGCCATCCGACGCGAACGCTCGATGAAGATGGTACCGCCCTTCGCTGCAAGCTTCCCGATCATGGGCCACACCCGGATCTCAGCCTTGGCGACGAATGCCACCGGGCGGACCGTGGACAACCCGACGATGTCCATGTAGCCCAGATGATTTCCCACCCAGGCCTGGGAGGTCCCGGGATCTCCCTCCACCTCGACCTTGAGTCCGATGGCCCGGGCAAATCCCTTACCGTGACGCAGCGCCCAGGCTGCCTGGGCTGGCCCCTCCGTATGCGGTCCATCCCAGCCAGCCCGGGCACACCGCGTGAGGAATCGTGTGAGTCGGAAAAGGCGCCTTCCAGGGAGTTTCATCCCAGAATCCGCCTTGCCGCGCTGGGAAGAGTCTCCAGATCGAGCCACGTCAGAAAGTCTATGGTTTTGAACGCCCCATCCAACGCCGGCGCACCGCAAATGCGGGCACCCAGTGATAGGTAGGCACGTAACAGAGGGGGAATCCTTGTCACACCTCCTGCCACTTCGTCGAGGGGACAGACAAATTGTGGGGTGGGGTGCGTCCGGAATCGCGCATCCACCAGGTAATCCGGCCCCAACTCCAGATAAACGGCGGCCCCATCCCGCGGGTCCTGCGACGTCAGCGAACTGCACCCGATCAGATACCGGCATCCGCGCTCCCGGGCATAATCCCGGATTCCCCGCCAAAGAAGCGTCAGGACCTGAAGGTTGCGATGGGACCGGTGCACGCACGCGCGGCCCAACTCCACCATCTCGCCGTACACATCGCGGAAGGCGCCGAACTCAAACTCCTGCGCCGAATAGAAACCCAGGTTCGCCAACGCCATCGTCCCCGTCTGGAGCCGATAGGTCCCCACGATCTCTCCCGTGGATTCCTCCTCTACCAGGAGATGATCGCACACGGAGTCGAAGGGATCCTCGTCGCGCAGCGTGGCGTACGAGCTTTCCAACCCCTCGTTCAACTCCAGGTTGAACACCTGGAACCGGAGGGCCTGCGCCGCGCGCACGTCCGCTTCCGTCGACGACACCCGGACGCGGTACCCTGTCCGCGCTTCCCGTCCCCGTGTCATCGCTCGCACTGCGACCTCCGCCCTTCGATCCCGAACCACCGGCAACGTCGGTTTGTCCATTCGCCCCACTGTGGCCAAGCAAACGGCCGTCCCGTTAGGAACGAATCCGTGACAATCGCCACGAAACGGTGAACTCCACGGTCCAATCCACCCTACTGCGGCAATGGCACCTGACGCGGATGCATCAGGTACGCCAGCAGATCCCGCACATCCGCCGCCGGCATCGAATCCAGCAATCCTTCCGGCATCGCGGACTCCGCCATCGTCTCCACGGTCATGACTTCGGCACGCGCGACCGTCAGTCGCTCGCCCGGGTTGATCATCGTCAACGTCCGTTCGTTCGCCTCGCGCAGCAACCCGGACACCACCCGCCCATCCTTCAAGGTCACGACGGACAATCGTTGCTCGGCTGCCACCACCGCCCCTGGATCCACCACGTTCTCCAGCAGGTAACCCAGATCCGCACGTCCAGATCCCGTCAGATCCGGCCCCACCTCACCGCCCTCGCCGTACAACCGATGACACCCCGCGCAGGCCTGGACGAAAACCTGTCGACCGCGCCCCATCTGGGCCTTCGCCAGCACGGCCGGCCCAAGGTCCCGACGTAGCGCTTCGATCCGTTGCCGCTTCTCCGCCGGGGTTGTGCGGACCGTTCCCCAGACCTTGCCCAGGAGCGACGTCAGGGACGCGTCACCCAACCGCGCGATCTGGCCAGCCTGGAATGCCGTCAGGTCGGTGCGCTGGATCCGGCCGGCAACCATCGCTTCCAGCAGCGCGCGCGACGTCTCGACACGGGCAATCATGGCGAGGATCACGGCTGGTCGTTCCTCAACCCCCAGCCATTGGTAGCGTGACAGGACCTTCTCCAGGGCCGCCGGATCCGCGACCTCCAACAATCCCACCAACGCCGCCGCCCGCAGCGAACCATCATCCGCCAACCGCCGCAGCACCGGCCCCAGATCCGGAACCTTGGCGTCCAGCAAGGACCGCAAGGCCGAACGCCGCGCCGCCGCATCTGCGGTCCCGTCCTCCACCAACTTCCGCAACTGATCCACGGCCCGCCCATCCCCGAACACAACATCCAGATCGCGCGCCATGGCCTTCAGCGCTTCGTTCGATCCTGCACGGAGGATCGTCCCCAGCTCGGCCCATCCCTTGGGTCCAGCAGCCCGACGCGTTCCTCGCAGCGCCTCCGACATTCCCGCCAACACGTCCGCCCGCGCCTGTTCGGAAGCCTCGCGAGCCCAGACCAACAACCGTTCCAACTCGGGCGAGCCTGTGACCACGTCCTCGGCCAACCGCCGGGCCACAAACTGCCGCAGCACGGGATGCGCGCTCGCCTCCGCCACGCTGCGCAACTGGCTGGCTGCGACGCTGCCCAACGGCTCAATCCCATACCAGATCATCAGTCCCAGCGTGCGGTCCCCAGCGTCCTCCGTACGAGACGCCAGCGCCCGGGCCACCGCCGCCCGCCGGTCCGCCGGCATGCGTTGCAACGCCGACGCCAGATAGAGCCGGACCAGCCCGGAGGCATCCTTCGCTGCCATCCGTTCCCAACGTTGGAACACCCGTTCCTGGATCTCGGGTGCGAGTGAAGACCGCGCTGCGGACGCATCGGGATTCACCGCGAACTGGTCCGCCAGCAACCGAACCGCCCAACTCCGCACGTGCTCGTCGTCGTCTCCCGTCCGCGACAGCATCCAATCCGGTGTCCACGTTCCCAACGCATGCAAGGCCCACATCACACGCAAAGCCCGCGGCCCCGACTTCTCCCGTTGGAAAGCCGCCCGCAATCGTGTCGAGGATTCCCACCGCTCCGGATCTTCCGACCGCGTCGCCAACACCTTCAACGCCGCCCGCGACATCCACTCGTTCGGATCCAGGATCCGTTGCTCCAGGTATTCCATCGATGCCCCCTCCAGATCCGGGATCGTCACCAGCGGCGGCGTCCCATACGCAATCCGATGAATCCGGCCGGACGACCGATGCACGCCATCGTGCTCGTGGCATTCCCCGGTATCCGACCAGTCCGCGACGTACACCGCTCCTTCCGGCCCTTGCAGCATCTCGATGCCGCGAAACCAGGGATCACCGGTCTGGAACAGGTCGGGTTCATGACGCCCGACATAACCGGAACCCAGGCGCTCCAGCCGTTCGCGATTGGCACGGCGGCCGTGCAGGTTCCAGGTGAAGAGCCCACCGCGATACGACGCTGGCCAGTTCGTTCCCTGATAGATCATCAAGGCGGCATGGGCGTGCCCACCGCCCAACCCATCGCTTCCGCTCGCCGCCACCCCATCCGCGGAGGGCCGCGACTTCGTCCACCCGGCGCCGGTGTCGAAATGGAAATGATCCGCGATCTGCGGCATCAGGGCGTACGCACGGGGCAACACGTCGTTCCCATGCATGCGCTCCAGGTGCGCGCCCGAAACCGCGTGCCACAGATGCCCGATGACCGTGTTGATGAAGAACGGTTCGCCCACTTCGTTCCAGTCGAGCCCCCACGGATTCGTCGTTCCGTGGCTCACCGCTTCCAACACCCGGCGTCTTGGATGGAACCGCCAGATGCCACCACGCATCTCCACCCGCTCGCTTTCCGGTTGGCCCGGCAACCCGATCTTCGCGCCGCTGGAAATGCCGATCCGGCCCCACAGCCACCCGTCCGGACCCGATTTCAATCCGTTGGCGAACGTATGCCGGTTGCCGGTCGTCGTCGTGAACCCATCCAGCACGACCTCCGGCGGACCATCCGGAATGTCATCCCGGTTCGCATCCGCGATGAACAGGAGACGTGGCGGGCACAACACGTACACCCCACCCGGAACCGGCTCGATGCTGGTCAGGATCTGGGCCTGATCCCAGAACACCTTCCGACGCTCGGCACGGCCATCGCCGTCGACATCCTCCAGGATGAGCACGCGATCCATCAGGTTGGTTGCGAAGTTCACCCCGGACTCGGCGTAGGTATAGTTCTCCGCTACCCACAACCGTCCGCGCAGGTCGAAGGCCATCGCCACCGGTTGTCGCACCTCGGGCTCCGACGCCACCACCGTCACCCCAAAGCCGTCCGGCACCCGAATGGACTTAGCCGAGGCGTCCGCGGTCATCGGCGGATTCTTGCCCTTCTCGGAATCGTACGGCTGCGGGAACGCTCCGGTCTCGGCCGCCACCGCGGAAAGAGACCCGAGAATGGCGAGGCAGACGATGGGACGGTGGAACATTCCCGTAACCGAACCCAATTCAGGAAGGCTTCGCAAGCCACCCGTGAGGGCTAGGGCCGCTTTGGGAATGGTTTCGGGGCGGCGATGTCCTCATCGCCCTGGGAACGGCTTTGGAACGGCGACGAAGACGTCGACACCCCGGCCCCTGAAACGGGGAGGCGACGTCCCCGTCGCCGTTCCAGAGGGATTTCCACGGCGACGAGGACGTCACCACCCCGCTTGCCAGCGTCCAATCCCGCGGCTGCGATCAGGTGGGCCGGATTGGCCCGGTGCTCAAAGCCCCCCGAAGCGTCGATGCCGGCGGGAGTATTCTTCCAGCGCCTCGTACAACTGCGCCTTCCGGAAGTCCGGCCACAGCACCGGCGTCACCACGAACTCGGCATAACTGATCTGCCACAGCAGGAAGTTGCTCACGCGCATCTCCCCGCTGGTCCGGATCAACAGGTCCGGATCCGGATAGTGCCGGGTGTACAGGTGCTCCGAAAACACCCGCTCGTTGATCTCGGCGGGATCGATCGTCCCATTGCGGGCTTTCGCGGAAAGCTCACGCACCGCCTCGATGATCTCGGTCCGGGCGCCGTAGCTCAGCGCCAGCACGAGGGTGAGCCCGGTATTCTTCGAGAGCGCGGCCTTCGTCTTCTCCAACTGCTGCTGGACCGCGTCCGGCAACCGCCAGATCTGCCCCACCGCGTCCAGCTTCACGTTGTTCCGGTTCAGCTCGCCGATCTCGTTCTTCAGGAACCGGGCGAGGTACTTCATCAACGTATCGACCTCTTCCTTCGGTCGATTCCAGTTCTCCACCGAGAACGCATAGAGGGTCAGGTACTTCACCCCGACCTCACCGGCCGAACGAACGATCGCGCGGACTGACTCAACGCCGTTGCGGTGGCCTTCCACCCGCGGCAGACCCCGCTGCTTCGCCCAGCGCCCGTTGCCATCCATGATCACGGCGACGTGCTGGGGTACGTTCGCCTGCGCCTGCGGACTCAATCGGGGTTCGGCACTCATCGTCTTTCGGGAACCAGCCCGGGACACCCGCCGATCACAGGAACATCGTCTGCTCCCGCGCCGGCCCCACCGACGTGATCGTCAGCCGGGCACCCGTCATCTGCGAAATGGACAACAGATAATGCCGGCAGTTCACCGGAAGATCCTCCCAACGCCGGATACCGTCCGTAGGAACCTCCCAGCCGGGGAAATCCTCATACACCGGCTGGCAGCGGGCCAGGATCTCGCAGTCGTTCGGGATGTGCGTCAGCCGCTTCCCATCGACTTCGTACGCCGTGCACACCCGGATGGTCTTCACGGTATCCAGGCCGTCGACATTGGTGATCGCGAGCTCATCGATGCCGTTCACCATCGCCGCATGGCGCGTGGCGACCGCGTCGAACCATCCGCACCGGCGGGCACGCCCCGTGGTGGCCCCGAATTCACGGCCCATGCCATGCAAGAGGTCGCTGATCTGGGCGTTCTCCGTCGGCAACGGGCCTTCGCCCACGCGGGTCGTGTACGCCTTCAGCACCCCGACCACCTTGTCCATCCGGTTCGGAGGAACCCCGGAACCCGTGCAGGCGCCACCGGCCGTCGTGCTCGACGACGTAACATAGGGATAGGTGCCATGGTCGATGTCCAGGAAGGTGCCCTGCGCGCCTTCGAACAGGATGTTGGCCCCGCGGCGCGTCGCCTCGTGCAGGTAAACCACCGTGTTCGTGACGAACGGCCGCAACCGGTCCGCCGCCTTCGAATACTCCGCAAAGAGGGTCTCGTAGGACAACGGCTGCGCACCCAGCGCCTTCAGGACCTCGTTGTTCTCCTCCAACCGCTCCTTCAACCGCTCGGCAAAACGGGTCGGATGGATCAGGTCAATCACCCGCAACCCAACGCGCGCCGCCTTGTCGCCGTAGGTCGGCCCGATGCCGCGCTTGGTCGTACCGATCTTGTTCGATCCCTTCCGCACCTCACGCTGGCCGTCCAGTTCGCGGTGCCAGGGAAACACGACATGTGCCGTCTCGGAAATCTGGAGGTTCGCCGGGCTCACGGGCACGCCCAGCTTCGCCAGGCCATCCAGTTCGTTCACCAAGCCGATCGGATCCAGCACCACGCCGTTGCCGATCACGCACACCTTGCCAGAACGCAGGATGCCGGACGGAATCAGGTGGAGGACATACTTGTCCTTGCCGACATACACCGTATGCCCGGCGTTGTTGCCACCGGCAGACCGTACGACGATCTCCGACTGTTCGGTCAGAACGTCGATGATCTTGCCTTTGCCTTCGTCGCCCCATTGGGCGCCGACCAGAATCACATTTGCCATCGCAGCGAGTGTAACCGGAGACACAAAAAAACCCCGAAGCGCAATCCTCGGGGGTGCCAGCCGGAAATTACCGGCGGACAGTAGGGACTCCGGTCCCGGCGAGTCAACCGCAGCGGCAATTGATTCTACTGATCGGACGGCCCTACTGCCGGTCCACGGTCGCCCGGTCCTGCAGCCATTTCAGATCCCGGCTTCCAGGATGGTAGATCGTCCAGTGATCCGGGATCCATTCGGCGGTCGATTCCTGCCGGGTCCGGGGATCCGTCCATAACCGCGTGTCCACGTGCCCATCCGCGAACGCCATCGCCCCCCGGTTCCCGTGTTGGAAGGACGGAAGATGATAGAGGAGACCGGTGAAAGGCCCCCGATGGATGATGAAGGCCGGATGGCAGACGTTTCCCGGCGCCACATCCAGGAAGGTCAATAGATCCGCAGGCCCGGCGGCCCCCACGTCGGCCATCTTGTTGAAGAACGTACCCCGACCAAAGTGAAGCCTCAGGTCCGGGGCAGCCCCGTTCATGAAGACGTTCAGCGAGTAACTCCGGTTCTTGGGATGCTTCTTGTCCCCAATCTCCACCCGGCTCCGGTCCCCGGGACACCGATAGCTGGCCGCCGATTGGATGTAGGGTGCAAACGCAGCGTACTTGCCACCGATCAGGTACAGCCGGTTCGTGAACGTGTCCAAATCCAGATGCGTCCCGCCCAGGACCCACATCCGGTTGTCTCCTAATTGCTGCGCAGAGCCATAACCGTTCAGGACCAAACCATCGGTATTGTCTCCGGAATACAGGTTCCAGGCGATGTTCAACTGCCGCAGGTTGTTCAGACAGGCCGTCCGCTGGGCCGACTTCTGGGCTGAAACCAGGGCTGGAAGCAGCATCGCCACCAGGATCGCAATGATCGCGATCACCACCAGCAGCTCGATCAACGTGAACCCACGCGCCCGCTGAACGAAAGCTGAAGAACGTCCATGGACGTGTGGTGGCAATGAAGGAACTCGATTCACGTTTGTGTGGCAGCAGCCCGCGGGCCACGCCGGACAGTGATCCATCCGCGGACCAACCGCCATCCGAAGTTCAAAATGCACCCTCGACCGTGACGCCCTCCCTCCCGCATTGTCCATGGGTGCGCCGTTGACACCCCGTTTACGGCTCCCGTAGGCTCCGGAAGAATCTTTCCTAACATGCTGCGAATCGCACTGATCATCGCCCTCCTCGCCGCCATCGGCAGCCTGGCCCTCACGTTCCTCCACACCAAGCCCGTCGTGGAGGAGCTGAGAACGGACCTCACCACCACGAAGGCAAGCCTGGAGGACACCTCGACCAAGCTCACCAGCACGACCGCGGACCTCAAGAAGGCCGCTTCCGAGCTGGAGACCCGTTCCAAGGATCTGGAGTCCACCAAGACCCAGCTCGAGGAAGCCGCTGCGTCCGCTGCCAACAACAAGAAGCGCGCGGACGGTCTCGACGCTCAGCTCGCCAAGGCTACCAAGGAGAAGAATGAGGCCCAAGCCACCCTCGCCCAGTGGGAAGTGCTCAATCTGAAGCCCAGCCAGGTCGTCGAGATCCGCTCCCAGCTCAAGGAAACGGCGGACGCACGCAACGCCCTCGCCGAAGAAAAGAACATCTTCCTCAAGCGCATCACTTCCCTGACCAACCGCCTCGCGAAGTACGAGGCTCCTGATTCCAAGGTCATCCTTCCCGCCGGTCTCAAAGGCCGCATCCTTGAAGTCGGTCCCCTGCAGGACTTCGTCCTCCTCGATTTCGGTGACAACAAGGGAGCCCTCGAACGGGGCGAACTCCTCGTCCGCCGCGGTGGCAAGCTGGTCGGCAAGGTCGCCATCGTGAAGGTTCAGCCCAACACCTCCATCGCGAACGTCATTCCGACCTGGAAGCAGGGTGATGTGGCCATTGCGAAGGACGACGAAGTCCTGTATTGATCCAGCATGAAGTTCCGATTCCGTCACTTCTTCGCGTTGTTGATCGCCGCAGGCGCTTTGTCTTCTGCCGGCTGCAAGACCAACGACGATACGGATATGGTACGGCCGTGGAACGGCCCCAAGACATGGGAAACGGGTCTCCCCGCTTCCCTCACTGAAGGCCGCTGAGGCCCTCATCCGCATCCACAGAGATTCCAAAGGCGCCGCTCCGCGGCGCCTTTTTCATGCTCGGGGACGTTTCACAACCCGATCAACCCGGGGGCGATCCGCCAAAATGGGCCGACCACGAGGCGTAGGCTGCCTCGTCTTCCAGCATGGATTCGATGGCAGCCACCAGCGGGGCGGCCCTCCAGACGCCCGAAAAGACCGCCCGATCACCAATTGAGCTCTCCAACACGAAGGTCGGACGCTGGCTCACCCCCAGTGCATGGAACATCGAGGTGGTCTCCCGGAGCCGCTTCAGCACGGGTTCCGTACGGGCATGCGCCATCAGGAGATCCACATCAAGTCCGGTTGCCGCCGCCACCGCCGCCGCGGAAACTTCCACCCGCCCCACCTTCAGCCCGTCCTGAAGGGCTGCGCGGGAGATCGCCAACCGGGCCCGGTCATCCGTAACACCCAGATCCCGGGCCGCTTCAGCCACCAGATTGGGTGCCAGATACTCGGTCATCCCCTCCTCGAACCACCCGGAATTGAGGGGCACCGGGGATCGCACGATCGTACCGCTCCGTCGATAGAACCATTCACATTGGGTCCTTGTGACCGGAAGGCCGGTCACATCCATCAATGCGATCCGCCAGTCGAAATCGATCCGACCCTGATACCGTTCCTTCAACTCGGCCCAGGCCGGCTCGGCCCAATAGCACCAGGAGGAAACCACCTCCGTGTAGTACGTCAGTGTCATGCTCATGCCCTCAATCTCCGCCCAGCAACCCTTTCGTTCCATCCCAAATCAGGACTGAACACCATCCGATTCATTGACGTCCCAAGTTCGCCGCGTTTGACAGCCGGGAGAACGCCCCGTGTATGCTCCGCGCACCTGTTTCATGAACCGCATCGCCGCCATCACCGCCGGGATCATCCTGGCCGCCCCGCTGACCCGGGCGGCCGACCCGGTGGACTTCAAACGTCAGGTCCGCCCCATCCTCGAGGCCTACTGCCTCAAATGTCACGGTGCCGAGAAACCCAAGGGTGACCTCAGCCTCGTCACCCGGGCGGCCGCCCTCAAGGGCGGCGAGGATGGCCCGTCGATCGTCCCCGGGGATCCCGCCAAGAGCCCGCTCTACACCACCACGACACTCCCTCCGGATCATGACGATGTCATGCCGCCCAAGGGAGAGAAGCTCTCCAAGGCCCAGCAGGACACCCTGAAGACCTGGATCGAGCAGGGCGCCGCCTGGCCCGAGGAACTCAAGCTCGTCCAGAAGGAGAAGGTCGACTTCGTCAAGCAGGTCGCCCCGATCTTCGAGGTCTATTGCGTTTCCTGTCACAAGGAAGGCCACGCCAAGGGCGACCTCCGGCTCGACGTGAAGGCCGAATTCTTCAAGAGCGACTCCATCGTGATCGGCGATGCCGAGAAGTCCAAGGTCTTCACCACGATGATCCTGCCTGCGGATCACGACGACCTGATGCCTCCTGCCAAGAAGGGGGGCCCCCTTCCCCGCGAGAAGGCAGACCTGGTCCGAAACTGGATCGAGCAGGGAGCCCAGTGGCCCGACGGCCTTGTCCTCAGCCAGAAGGAAGCCGCGAGCCTCATGACCCGTGACGATGCCGCGATGCTCGCCGCCATCCACGCCAAGATCCTCGCCAACAGCAAGGCCGCCGAAATGAAGGCCTACGTCGAGAAGATCCCCGGCACCGACGGCGAGTTCGAGGTGCTTCCCATCCCCGCCGGTGAGTTCCTGATGGGGACTCCCGCCACCGAAAAGGGACGCAAGGCGGACGAAGGGCCCCAACGCAAGGTCAAGATCGAGCCCTTCTGGATGGGCAAGACCGAGGTCCGCTGGAACGAGTACGAACTGTTCATGTTCCCCGGCCTCGAAAAGGGCACCAACGTCCCCACAGAACGCGTCGACCGCGAACTGCTCCTCAACTTCCCTGACCTGCTGCCCGGCGGCGGAAAGGACGGAGCCAACCCCTACATCGGCAAGGAAGGCGACGCGGTCAGCCGTCCCACCACTCCCTACGTCGAGATGAGCTTCGGCATGGGCAAGGATGGATTCCCTGCCATCTCCATGACCCATTACGCGGCAACCCGGTACTGCCGCTGGTTGTCTGCCAAGACCGGCCACTTCTACCGCCTCGCCACCGAGGCTGAATGGGAGTACGCCGCCCGCGCCGGGACCACCACCCGCTACTACTTCGGCGACGATGAAACCAAGATCGACGAGTACGCGTGGCACTTCACCAATGCCGACGGCAAGTACCGGAAGGTCGGCCTCAAGAAACCCAACGCCTGGGGCCTCCACGACATGCTCGGCAACGTCGCGGAATGGGTGATGGACGGTTACGTGGACGATTACTCCAAGGTGGGCGAGCGCGCCTACGTCGCCATCGAGACCGAGTACCCGAACGTTGCCCGCGGTGGCAGCTGGGACGATGAACCCGAGTTCCTCCGTTCCGGCGCCCGGAAGGCCTCCGAAGCCGCCTGGAAGATGCGCGATCCGCAGCTTCCCAAGTCCAAGTGGTACCTTACGGACGCACAGTTCCTTGGCTTCCGCGTCGTCCGCCCCCTCAAGGTCCCCGAGACCCCGGAGGAAATGGGCAAGTGGTGGCCTTCCTACCCCACCAAGCGCTGAACTTCGGCGCTTCCTGACACGGGTTCCCCTTCACGGCCCGCACCTCCCCGAGGTGCGGGCCTTTTTGTTCATTGGCCGCGTCACGCAGCGCAGCGCTCGCTCACTTCCGGATTTGCCATTGGACAAAGAGGGATTCTGCCACAGGTTTCATCCAGATGGCAGACCTGCGCGCAATCGTGGTTGATGATGAACCGCTCGCCCGGGAGAGACTTCGGACGTTTCTGGCGAACGAACCCGGAGTCACGGTCATCGCGGAGTGTCAGAACGGCGACGAAGCCATCATTGCCGTCCGACGCGATCATCCGGATCTCCTCTTCCTCGACGTCCAGATGCCCGGGATGAACGGCTTCGAGGTCCTCCAGAAGCTCAATGGATCCACGCCACCCGCCGTCATCTTCACCACTGCCCACGACCAGTATGCCGTCCAGGCTTTCGAGGTCCACGCCGTGGATTACCTTCTGAAGCCCTTTGACCGCCAAAGACTCCGGCTTTCCCTCGAACGCGCGCGTACCCGCGCTGCGACCGCGAAGCCCGACGATCTCCAGACCAAGCTCGCCGCCATGCTGGAAGACATGAAGGCTGGCGCCCGTCAACCCGAGCGGATCCCGGTCAAATCCAACGGCAAGGTCACCTTCGTCCGAATCCCCGAGATCGACTGGATCGCCAGCGCGGACAATTACGTGGAACTGCACGTCGGCAACCACTCCCACCTGATCCGGGAGACGATGAATTCCATTGCCACCCGGCTTCCCGCGGAACAGTTCATCCGGGTTTCGCGCACCTCCATCGTCAACCTGGCACGAGTGAAGGAACTCCAGCCCCTCTTTCATGGCGAGTACACCATTACCCTCACGACAGGTGCCCGCGTGACTTTGTCCCGGTCTTACCGTGACCAATTGCCGCGCTTCGGGGTCCAATAACGCGCCATGCCCATGAACCGCCCCGACCTTTCAGCGGGGAGACTCGGAGCGGTCCGACACTGGATCCCCATTTTCGCCGCTCTGACTCTCCTTTCCTCTCTTCCGCTCTGCGCCGACGAACCAATGAAGCGTCGGCCGCTACCGGCTCAGGACCACCGCATTCCGAGGACCCTTTTCCCGCTGATCCACTCCGCGGAAGCCCAGCGCGAGCTCGGGATCCAAGGACGTGACCTCGACCAACTCGAAACCGTGGTCAGGAGTATCGACGCCGAATGGCTCCGCGTTCGCAACAGGACCGAGGTGGAGATCCACCCGATCCTCGATCGCGGGACGGAAGCCGTTCTCAACCACCTGCGCGAAAGACACGGCGAAGCGGCCGTGGCTCGTCTCCATCAACTCGAACTTCAGGCCCAGGGCGTCCGCGCCCTCCTTCGGGCCGAACTCATCGACGCCCTCGAACTCACCACCGTTCAGGTACGCGATCTGGGCCGACTGTTCGATGCCACCGACGACCTCCGGCGTCGCGCCCGCTTGCTCGTCCGTCCGCCCACGCCTCCGAACCTGGCCCTCTATCAACGGGCGCTTGCCGCCGAAAGAACCGCCGTCGAACGGATTCTCACACCAGATCAAATCCAGCGCTGGAACGGCCTGCTCGGCCCGACGCAAAACACCGCGGCGTACGAGCGGGTCCATCCACTCGCTCCAGCCACCCTCGAATCAGGCGCATGGCTGAATGGAACCAACACAAGCCTCGCCGCACTCCGCGGGCGTGTCCTGGTCGTCCTCTTCTATTCCTTTCAGGACGCGAACTCGCTGTCTGCCAACCAGGCCTGCAACCGATGGCATCGCTCCTTCGCCAACAGCGGGCTGAGCATCATCGGCGTTCAGTCACCCAGGGTGGACGCCGAACGCGATTACGCGGCCTTCGGCGTCAGCCTCCTCCGCGACCGGATCCAGTTCCCCGTTCTTCTCGACGCCAACAAATCCAACTGGGACGCCTGGGCAACGAGACCTGGCCCACCCTGTTTGTCGTCGATCGACGGGGCTACATCCGTGGCTGGTGGTCGGGCAGCCTCCAGAATTCCAATGCGGGCGGCGAAGCCCGGATGGAACAGATGATCCGTCGTTTGCTCGCGGAACCGATCCCTCCGCCCCTGACGCGCCCCTGAATTCCGGGGCGCATCACGGGACTTTCACTTCATCCCGGTGACCACACGTTCCGGAGCGGTATCCCCGCGGATCCAGTCCGCCAGCAATCCCATCTCCGTGGCCGTCAGGCGCCCGTCTTTTCCAAAGGCAGGCATCCGATCGTTGCGCTTTCCGTAAAAGCGATCGTGGGCCGGGTCGGTGGTGATCCCAATGATCCATGCGCGGGAACCCCATCCCGTCAGATCCGGCGCGGATGCTTCGTCGTCCGGCTTCCGGAACGCATGGCAATCGGTGCAGCCAAAGGTCTCACGGACGTGGGTCCGCCCCTTCTCGATCATCGCCACATCGCGGGCATCCGCGACGGCCTGGCCCGGCAGCGCAGCCTCGGCGCTGACCGCGGCAATCATTTCCCCAAGGGCGGATGGATCCGCCGCGTGCTTCTTCGGCAGCTTGGTCGTCACATACTTGACCATCTTGCCGTCCCGGAACCGGGTCCCGCCGTAATAGGTGTGGTTTGTGATCCGCCCCGCCTCGAGCAATCCCGCCAGCCAAGCGCGGGATCCAAAGCCCTTCAGGTCCGGCGCACTGGCCAACTCCTTCGATACCACACCCAATCCGTCATGACCGTCGTATCGATGGCAACTGGCGCAATGCTGGGCGAACATCCGAGGCCCTACCGTGGCCGGGTCCTCCTTCAGCAACGCCGCCGCCCCCGCCCGGGGAATCCCGCGATTCGCCTGGATCAGCGCCACCACCCGGTCCGATTCCGCCTTGGCCTGCGACATGGCCGTCTGGAATTCCGGATTGGCCTGGTCGGCCCGGATGGAACGAAGCGTCAGCAACCCCGCCCCGAGCAGGAGCAATCCGAGGAATGCGAGATTGAACCGGTGTCCGTGACGCCGCAGGGCGATGAACGGCATGGCCCCCAATACGGCCGCGATCAAGCCGGGAACAATGATCGCCCCGACGAGTTCCCCGTGATGCCCGAACCAGTCCGTCAGCACGTGCAGCTTCAGGAATTCGAACAGGAACAGGAAGTACCACTCCGGCCGCGCCGCATTGAACGGCTGCGTCGGATCCGCCGGCGCGTACAACTCCGCACCATGGTGCCGGACCGTGAAATAGAGCACCGCACCCAGCACCGCCAGACAGGCCACCCCGTCCATCAGGACCTGATCCGGCCAGAAATTCGCATCCGGCTTCTTGTACGGCTGCTTGGCGGTGATGCCATGTTTCCGGAACAGCGCGACGTGGGCCGCGATCGCCGCGATCATCAACCCCGGAAGCACACCGGCGTGCAGCGCGAAGAAACGCGTCAGCGTGTGATGCCCATACTCGGTCCCACCCACGACCAACTTCTGCAACGACGGCCCAATGACCGGCACGATTCCGGCAAGGCTCGTGGCCACCTTGGTCGCTCCGTACCCCTTCTGATCCCACGGCAGCAGGTATCCCGTGAGTCCCAAACCCAACGTCAGGAACAACAGCACCAACCCAAACCAGAAATTCACCTCCCGCGGAGCCTTGTAGGCCCCGTCGATGATGACCTGCAGGAGGTGCAGCACCAGCAGCACGTGCATGGCCTGCGCCGTGTAATGGTGCAAACCGCGCAGCAACCATCCTCCGGTCATCTCATGCTGGATGTAGTAGACGCTCTCCCATGCCGTGCCCGCACTCGGGCTGTAAGCCATCCACAACACCACGCCAGTCAGGATCTGCACCACGAAGCAGAACGTCAGCGTGCTGCCCCAGACGTATCGCCACCGTGCGCCTCCAGGGATCCGTTCGAACAGGGCTTCCTTCAACAACCCGTTCATCCCCGTCCGATCATCCAACCACGAAATCAGTCGCTTCATGACACCGGAACCTTCTGCTGAATGCCCGTGCGATAATTACGGAACCGCACCCAGACCTCATCCCCCTTCAATTCCACCTCCAATGTGTCCAACCCGCGCGGACTCGGCGAATGCGGGTCATTGATGCTGCCGTCCACCCCGAAGGTGCTGTCATGGCAGGGACAGAAGAACACGCCCCGCGCCGCCTGATAATCGACGAAGCATCCCGCATGCGGACACATGGAATGCAGCGCCTGAACCGCCCGCTCACCGGTCTTCCTCAGGTAGATGGCTCCCACCGGAACCGCTCCGTCCCGCGTCCAGGCATCGCTCCGCCCGCGCACCACGGTCACCCGTTGAGGGGTCCCATCGGCCGGCAGGGCGTCCAGGGTCGCCACCCGTGTCGCCACGTCCCCGGAAGCTCCGTCCTGCGACAAAGGATCCAGCCACGCCACGAGGCCCGCGACTGCGGGCACACCGACGCAACACGCTCCTACCGCACACGCCGCCGCCTCCTTCAGGAAGCTGCGGCGACCGGCCGTCGTACTTGATTCCGATTCCGACATATCTGGATCGCTGATTCCACCAACCCAAACCAGATCCCGGGACATGAATGTCCTCGGGACTCTCTGGGATCCTCCCTGCACGACCGGAACTGCAACCTCCGGAAGCCATTCCGTGCAGGCAAAGGCCCCCCGGAAATGCGCAGGTTCGAAACAGGGCCGAAGTGTTTGCGTTTTTTGCCAGCGCCAAGGCAAGAAAGAAGCACTTCACCCCCGAAGAAGCAGACGGTCATTCCTCGTCGGAAAGCTTCCGGTACAGCGTGGCCAGCGAGATGTCCAACAACCGGGCCGCCTCTTCCTTGTTCTGGTTTGCGAGCTTCAGCACGTGCTGGAGGTAGGCCACTTCCTGATCCCGGATGAATCGACGCAGGCTCACCACGTGCGTTGGAAAACCTCCGCCCCCAACCGAAGACCCGGTTCCCGCGATCGTCGGTTCTCCGGGTCCACCCGACACCCCGGAGCGCCGCACGGCTTCCTGTCCAACGGGTTCCACCAGCGCGACGGCTTCGGTGTCCTCGGAAGCCGCATCTGTCGAAGCCAGCCGTTGCACAACCGGCGGCAGGTCGCGTGCGCGGAGCAATGGCAAATCGGACAACACACAGGCCCGCTCCACCGCATTCTCCAGTTCCCGCACGTTTCCGGGCCAGGCATGCGTGCACAGGGCATCCAGCGCACGCTGGGTGATCCGGCAGACCTGACCCGAACGCGAGTGCACCTTGTCCCGCAGGAAATGGGACACCAGCATCGGAATGTCGTCCTTCCGATCCCGCAGGGCGGGCATCGAGATGGGGACGACATTCAACCGATAGTAGAGATCTTCCCGGAACTTGCCGTCCCGGACCAACTGTTCCAGATGCTCGTTGGTCGCGGCCAGAACCCGCACGTTGACATGCACGGCAACATTGTCACCCACACGCCGAACCTCCTTCTCCTGCAGGACACGCAACAGCCGGCTCTGCAACTGGGCCGGCATGGTCCCGATTTCATCCAGGAAGATGGTGCCCCCATCCGCATCGTGGAAGAGACCGTTCTTGTCGGACACAGCACCCGTGAAGGCCCCCTTCCGATGTCCGAAGAGTTCGGACTCCAGGAGGTTTTCGGGCAGTGCTGAACAGTTGATGGGAATGAAGGGGCCGCTGGCGCGACGGGAGTTGTAGTGAAGCGCACGGGCGACCAGTTCCTTGCCGGTGCCGCTCTCTCCGAGGATCAGGACCGTGGCCTCGGTGTCCGCCACCCGTTCGATCATGCGGAACACCTCCTGCATGCGCTCGCTGGCACCGATGATCTGGCTGAACCCGTACTTCTGCCGGAGTTCACGCCGCAGTTGCGAATTTTCCTGCACCGTCTGGGTGTAGGTCAGCGCGCGCTGAACGCAGAGCTTCAGTTCCTCGAGCTTGAACGGCTTTTCGAGGTAGTCATACGCCCCGAGGCGCATGGCCTCGACCGCACTTTCCACCGTTCCGAAACCCGTCACCATGATGACCACCGCCGGCGGATTGAGTGCCCGCGCCTTGCGGATGATCTCCATCCCATGCGGCTTGGTCTTGTCCAGATACAGGTCCGTGATCACGAGATCCGGCTGACGTTCCACCAACGCTTCGGGAACACCGGCTGGACTGGTGAAGGGGAAAACCTCGTGGCCTTCCCCGCGCAGGACCTCCGTGACCATCTGGACCATGGTCAGCTCGTCGTCGACGAGTACGATCTTGGCCATGGAGAAACCCTAGCCGTGATCCACCCCGGGGCGAAGAGCAATTCTCGGACCTCCGCAGTCCTCCGCAGGAAACGCTTGGCCCGGTCGCCGGTTCACGCTTCCCTTGTCCAAGGTTTCGCCGCCATTGCGTTCCGGGACCTCCTTTCAAACACTTCCCGAAGCATCAGCACTCGATATGCAACGCCATCTCCGACTCCTCGCCGTCGCGGTTGCCACCACCGCCCTCGTGGCCGGCTGCGCCACCAAGCCCAAGCCCTCCCAGTCGGTCGAGCAGGTCATGGAATCCGGATTCAAGGGCAAGGAATCCCTCAGCGCCAAGATTTCCAAGGGTGAAGGCAGTGCTGCCGACCATCAGACCATGGTCGACCTGACCTACCAAATGACGCTCAACACCCCCGCGAAGGGTGATCTGGCGAGCTGGACCCAGAAGACCACCGCCCTCCATGCCGCCGCCAAGGCCCTTGCCGCCCAGCAACCCGGCGCCCTTGACGCATGGAAGACCGCCTCCAATTGCAAGGCGTGCCACTCGGTCCACAAGCCCGACTAAGCCCGACTAAGCCCGACGGCCCCCGTCTGGAGGCCGGGTGTCATCACCCGGCAATCATCACCCGGCAATTCCGTCCGACGCCCGCCAACCCGGCGGGCGTCCTGCTTTTCAGGCCCCAGGAAAACACCGCTGCGGGTTACTCCGAACCGGGCTTCTTCCGCCATGCGGAGATCCCGACTGCCGGGCGTGAACTGGCCTTGGGTTTCTTCACCAAACGCGGATCCGAGGACCCTTCACCACTCTCGCCCACAGAATCCTTGCCCGTCTCCGGGGACCCTTCCCCAGCTTCGTCCCCCCGCCCTGCCCCGATTCCCTCCGTCCGCCAGGTCGCGCCCGGCGCGTAGGCTGATTCCACCTTGCCGTCCCGTGACTTGCGCCCCGGCAGGATCTCACGAGCCAACGTCAGCAAGCGCCGCCCACGCGGACGCACCCCGATCTTGTCCCGCAGGAAACTCTGATCCCGCCGCGCGTCGCCGAAACTCTGCGCAATCTGGAAGATGTCGTTGTAACTCGTCAGCTCCGAGACCATCCGAATTGCCGCGATATCCTCGCGGAACAACCGATCGCGCCAGAGCCAAAGCACCCGCGCAATGAACCGTGGAAACGGATCCAGGCAATGCAGGAATGCTTTCGCCTCAAAATCCTCGGTTTTCCATCCAAACTCCTCTGATGCCGCTTCTCTGAATGTAGCCATGCTCCCTACCCAACCTTAGGTAAGGGTATGAAAGAGACCACAAGGCCCATGGGTCAACCGCGGATGCGCAAAATCTCAGTTCAGATAGGATGAATCTCATTCATACGGGCCATGTTAACGCCCTTTCTCGCCAGTTCCCAATCTCACCGACCCCGCACCGTCACAAAGCGCCGGTGATGACCAGTCGAGGGTACTTCAACCCAGTATCCCGCAGCGTCGGGATCCACGCTCAACCGCAGGAACTGACCGCCCTCCGGGGTTGCGTTCGCCGTTTGTCCGGGCGCCGTATTGGCCTCCGAATCCTTCTGGTTCCGGTGCACCTGATAGATCTCCGGTTTCCTTGGCAACGAGCGGAGATCGTTCACCACCCGCGGGGCGCAGCCCTTCGTCGGACCATTGTTGAATACCGCGACCGTTGGTGCCAGCACCCCCAGCAGCATCGGATTGCTGCTCACGTCCAAGCCATGATGGTTGACCTGATACACGTCGACCATGCCCACCTGATCCAGCGGGCACACCAGCGCTGCCTCCGTGTTCCACGTAAGATCCCCGCCATGGAAGAACCGGAAGCCACCAAACTCCACCAACGTCACCACCGAGTTCGCGTTGTCCGAGGTGTCGATCGGTCGCGGATTCGGATCCTGGCAATCCCGGACCTTGAGGGCTGCTGCGGTCGAAACCGCCATCTTTTGCCGGGCCGCCACGAAACGGACGGTCAACCGGGGCCCACCGGCAACCGGCTTCAACTCGATCCCCTTCCCGGGCTCAACCACGCGGCGAGCGTCCACCTTCATCTCACGATATCCACGGATCCGTTGGGGCCACGAAGGATCGTTGCGACCGTCCGGATCACGATCGGGAATCCCGTTGTCGTGAACCGTTCCAATGGGCACCGCGGCCGCCACCTCCGGGGCGCCGCCAAAGTGATCCGAATGCAGGTGCGTGGTCACCAGATGATCAATCCGCGTCAACCCTGCAACCTCACGCGCCACCTTCAGGATCCGTCCGGAATCCCGTCCTCCGGGATTGCCCGTGTCGAACAACACCGACTCGCCGGCCGGCGTGACCATCAGCGTTGAACCTCCCCCTTGGGAATCGATCCAGTAGAAGTCCAGCTTGCGGTCCGCGGCCCCGGCGTTCGCCACCGATCCGGTACCGCTCAGCGCCACCGCGATAAGGACAACCCATGAACGGACATGCATGCGGGGAATCATCCGTACACGCTGCCCATTCCCGAGCGATCCGCCAAGCCAGCAGGCAGATCGCACCCCTGCAAGGACACATCCTGAAACGGACCGCGAAACCACACCCATTCGGAGCGGCAATGTCCTTATCGCCCTGGGAACACTCGGGAACGGCGACGTGGACGTCGCCACCCCGTCGCCTGCCCGTGGCAGGGTCAAGATGTGCCCGGACGACTGGGAAATGCCCTGCTCATTTGCGCGAAAGCGCGATTCCCGCGCCCAGCACTCCCATCCCAACGATGAGCACCGTCAGCAGGACCCACAACCAACGGCTTCCATTCGCCGGTGGCGCGTTGGGTGATGGCCCCCTGCGGGGCAACGGCGATGCCGCAGGTGCGGAGGATTTCGGAAGGGTAATCGTTGGATCCGATGGCGAAGCGGGTGTGCGCGGATGGAACACCACGGGCAGGGATGCCGGAGCCGCCTCCGATTCAGCCAGCGGACCGGCTATCTTCCGGTAGGTGAAGACGGCCGTGTTGTCCGTCGAGGACTCATCCACGATCTCGGGATACTCGATCGTCGCCTCGACCCGCCCAAACCGGAGCACCTGCCGACGTAGCACGCCGCTCTGGGCCTTGACCTGCGCCCCGTTCACAAAGGTCCCGTTTCGCGACCCCAACTCCCGGACGATCACCTCGACGCCGTGCACCAGCAGTTCGCAGTGTTCGGCCGAAATCGACTCGTCCTGGATGACAATGTCGTTCTGGGGAGCGCGGCCAACCCGATGGGTCCCGTTGGGCAAACCACAGCTCTGGGATTCAAACCCGGCGCTGGTGAGGATGAGTCGCGTGGTGGGGGTCATGGAGGACCCCTTCAATTCAACGCAATGCCCCGGCGGAGGAAGGTTGGAACATCCAGATCCTGACCGTTCATCACCGTGGCCTCCGTCTTCTCGAAGCGGCCGCGGCTCACGACATCAAAATTGAACATCGACTGCACGACCTTCTTTTTGCGCGCGATACCTCGTCCGGAGGATCGCCCGCCCAGGGAATCCCGCTGTTCCACGGTCAACTCCGGAGCTGGCGGAACCAACCCACCGGAGGAACGCCCCCCTCCCGACGTGCCCAACCCGAGGATGTCCCCTACGGACCGTTCCGCATCCGTCCCACGATCCGCCTCCATCGGCATCGAACTGGCCCCTGTATCAAATCTGGGGGCCGCTTCCGGCAACGGGGCCGAACCTCCGATGGACGCCACCAGCGTCACCCTCAAGCCACCGGGCATCGCCGGATCCACGCTTGTCCCGGTCACCACCTGCGCCTGGTCTGCCTGTCGCTGCACATGGGCCAACACCATCTCGATCTCCGCAAACGGCACATCAGGCCCGGCCGTCACCGCCACCAGGACCGCATCGGCCGAAGCCAACACGGGGTCAGGTGACAGGAACGGGCTCGCCATCAGTCGCTCCACCACCTCCCGCGCCCGGTGCTCCCCACTCGCGGAAACCGAGGCGAAAACGCTTTCCGAATGTCGGCCGCGCAACAACCGCTCAAGACTCGCGAAGTCGAGTTGGATCAGGCCGGGCCGCGTCAGCAACTGCCACAAACCCCGGATCCCATCGACCAACAGTCGATTCGCCGCCGCGAACACCTCCACCGCAGGCGTGTTCCGGTCCAGCATCGAAAGCACCCGCTGGTTGGGCACCGTGATCACCGCATCCGCCGCTGCCTTCAAGGATTGCAACCCCGCCTGCGCGTGTCCGGACCGCAACCGCCCTTCGCAATGGAAGGGAAGCGTCGCCACGCCCAGCACCAGGGCCCCGGACTCGCGGGCGATTCGGGCCACCACCGGTGCAGCCCCCGTCCCGGTACCCGCGCCCAATCCCGTCAGGACAAAAACCATCCGCGCTCCCTGCAGCAATTGCCGGATCTCCCCGATTCACGCTCCGCCGCTGCCTGCCCCAGCGAGGGGTCTCCCCGGCACCCAACCCACGGGGTTGCCCGGCGTTCAGGCAATGCCGGAACGTGGCCCGCGACCGCCCGACCATGTCGCGGTCCGTGTGCATCGCGATCAGATCCACGCCGCTCAGCGTGGCATCGCCGCAGAGTTGCTCCATCGCGGCAATCCCGGCGCGACCCACAGCAACAACGCGGAAATCCTGCGTCGGCCGGGTACCGGTCTCCGTTTCCTGAACGACGGCGCTTTCGTGGTCTTCCATGGGAGAGGGGTGGCTCAATGCCTGCTGGGCTCAACGACGAAACCAATTTCCAAGGGCCGATTTCCAGCCGGCACCCGGCTTCTGTTGTCGCAACCTCAACGCTCCGAACCGGGCCAACCCGATCGGAGCGGCAAATTCCGGATGATCCAAGGACGCCACGGAACCCGAGACGTCGCGCGCCCGGCCAATCTGTGCCGGCAACCCGAAGACCCGTTCCGCCATCGCGATCACATCCCGCGTCCGCGCGCCGCCGCCGCACAGGAAGATCCCCGCACGCGCGTTCGACAACATCGGCCCGACATCCTGGGCAATCACCTCGAAGGTCTCTTCGAGTCGCACCGACTGGATCCGGCGCAGGTGTTCGAGGTTCACCTGCCGGTCCGAAGCCCCGGGCTCCGATCCCAGTGAGACCATCGTGCCCTTGGCGTCGTTGCCCAGCTCGGCGCCTCCATGCTCCAGCTTCAACTGCTCGGCCCGGCCCAACGGAATCTTCAGCCCGATGGCGAGGTCGTTCGATACATGATCACCGCCCACTGCCAGCACACCGCTGTGCCGCAGCAACGAATTGGTATAAAGGGCGTACTCCGTCACTCCGGCACCGAAGTCGATGACCAGCGCGCCCATCTCCTTGTCCTCCTTGCCGAGCACGGCGAGTGCGGACGCGAATCCGGAGAAAACCACCTGTTCCACCGACAACTGCAGTGCCTGCACCGCATGGATGCTGTTCTGCAACCGGTTGCCCTGTCCGTGAATCACATGCACCCGGGCTTCCACGCGCGCGCCGTACATCTCCACCGGATTCTCCACCCCGTCGTGGTCGTCGACCACGAAGTCCTGACGGATCGTGTGCAACACCGAATGGTCATGCGGCAGGTTCACGGCCTTCGCATTCCGGATGGCATCATCCACGTCATCCTGCGTGATGTGGCGATCCGCACTGACCACCGGATGGATCCCGCGGTTGTTGAACCCGCGGATATGGGCTCCCGTCACTCCCAGAAAGACCGACCGGATCTCCACGTCCGCCATCTGCTCCGCGTCGGCGATGGCCTGACGGATGTCCTCCGAAGCCTTCTGCGGATCAGTGATCTCGCCCTTGCGGACCCCACGCGAACGCGACTGGCCAAGGCCCATCACCTTGAACGCGCCCTGAGCGGTGATCTCACCCACCGCGGCGCAGACCTTGCTCGTTCCGATCTCGAGGCCGACAACAATGGAGGCTGGGTCAAACATGGCGGCGTGCGATCTTGCGTTTGGGCTTCTGAGGCCGCGGGGTCTCCACCGGGGCCGTCGCGGCATCCAGCCAGCGCATCGGCGCATGGTTGGTCACCGAAAGATCCAGGGTTCCGATCAGGCGTCCGCGTCCGGCGGCGTCCTGATGGACCGCCAACCAGTGCCGCAACTGGGTGTCGAACCGCGGATCCGCATCCCGGATCCCGAAGGTGACCTTCGAGCCCAATACCGTCTGCACATCGATCTCCTGCGGACGCCCCACGTCCACGCTGACGACGTCGGTCAACCCCGCCATCGTCGCTTCCTCGAAGGAGGCCAGGAACCGCAAGGCCGCGAGGATCTGGGGATCACCCATCGGACGCCCAACCACGAACGGAGCGCTGGGCACGCCCACCAGCAACGGCAGCGCCGCTTCTGCCTCCAGCGAGTCCGCCGGCACCTGCCCCCGGACGAATGGCAGCATCACGTTCCCCGTTTCATCCAGAAGGTAGGACAACTCGAATCCCGGCTGGTTCAGGGCCTTCACTCGCGCCACCGGAAACCGCTCCCGGATGTGCAGACGGATTGTGTCCGGCAATTCCCGGTGCACTTCGGCCACAGCAATCCGCGGATGCCGCAGCAACCGGGCCCGCACCGTCGGAAGATCGATGGCGAACGTGTTCAATCCCAGCTTCAGCCCGGCCTGGCCGATGATCTCACGCTCGGAGAGCAACCCGTCGGTCTGCACCGGCAATTTGCGCAACGCCAGCGCGTCGACACGATGGAGCCATTGATGACGGGCGAACACCACCCCGCCATACCCGCCACCCAGCAGCAACGCGAAGATCACGAGCCGGAGAAGGAACCGGCCCCATCCACGCCGATGCCCCCGTTGGGCCGACTCGGTGCGCAGCTTGACGTCGAGCTGGAATCCCCGCTCCTGTCGACGGTTCCGGCTGGGCTTTGAGAATCCAAACATGTTCAGGCCTTGTGTTGGAGTGCCAGGAGCGCGAGGCGCTCGCAAAGTTGTGGAAAGTTCATCCCGGCCGCGGCCGCCGCCTTCGGAAGCAGGCTGGTCTCGGTCATTCCCGGAAGGGTGTTCACCTCAAGAACCACCGGGCTCCCGTCCGCCCGCACCATCACGTCGACACGCGCATAGTCCCGCCCCCCACCGCGTGGAATGCCCCCAGTGCGGCCTTCTGGATCAACTCCGTCACCGACGGGGCAAAGTCCGCCGGGCAAAAGTATTCCGTCGCCCCCGGCGTGTACTTGTTCCGGTAGTCGTAACTGCCCGCCTTCGGCCGAACCTCGACGATCGGGAGGGCCACTCCCTCGAGGATCCCGACCGTTGTCTCGCGCCCCACGATGCGCTCCTCCATCAAGACCTCGGACCCGTGCGCCAGCGATGACGCCAGCGCAGACGAAAACGCGTCCACGGAATCGACAAACTCAAGCCCAACACTGCTGCCCTGACGCACCGGCTTCAGCACCACCGGCGGCATCCACCCCGGCGGAAAGGCCTCATCCGGTCTGAAAAAGATCTGCGAACGCGCCGTGGGCACACCGGCAGCACGGCACCGTTCCTTGGTCAGCACCTTGTCGAAGCTGATCCGCGAAGCCTCAACGCCGCATCCCGTATACGGCAGTCCCATCGACTCCAACTCGGCCTGCACCTGTCCGTCCTCGCCATACGTCCCGTGCAACGCGAGGAAAACGACGGTCGTCCCAGCCGGGATCACCAGCTTCCCCGGCACCGGATCCACCTCGTGCACCACATGGCCGAGGGACGCCAGTGCACGGGCCACCGCCGCTCCGGAGCGCAAGGAGACTTCCCTCTCGGCCGAAGGACCGCCGCGCAGAACCGTGATGTTGTGTTTCGTGCTCATGGGGAAACCAGGTCCTCTCCGACAATCTCAACCTCCGGGTCCAACTCGATGCCTCGCGCCTCACGCACGCGCAACCGGATCAACTCGATCAACCGCAGCACGTCGGTCGCTGTGGCCTGCCCCAGGTTCACGAAGAAGTTCGCGTGGACATCGGAAACCATGGCTTGCCCAACCCGTGTCCCCTTCAGGCCGAGTTCATCGATGAGGCGCCCGGCCGGCAGGTCCTGCCGCGGATTCTTGAACGTACACCCGGCACTCGGCTGACGCGGTTGGCTGCTCCAACGCTTCCGATTGCTCTCCGTCATCTTCTCGAGGATGGCCTGGCGTTCCGAGGGAACACCCCGCAGCACCGCGGAGACGGCCACCTGCTTCACCAGCAGCGGACATCCCCGGTACCGGGCGCCCGCTTCCGAGCCAGCGATCTCGTGCGGTTCGCCGTTCACGTCGAGGTAACGCAGCGATTCCACCAGATCAAAGATCCATCCGCCCATCGCCCCGGCGTTCATCCGGAGCGCTCCACCCACGCTGCCAGGAATCCCTTCGAGGAACTCCATTCCAGAGAGCCCCGCATCCCGGGCGGCGTTGGACACCAGCTTGAGCGAGGCGCCCGCACCCACGCGCAACCGGTCACCATCCACGGCAATCCCCGCCAGACCCGCGTGCCCGAGACTCACCACCAATCCCCGGATGCCTCCGTCCCGCACCAGCAGGTTGGAACCCCGTCCGAGGAAGAAGACGGGAACACGGTGCACCCGGGCAAATTGCAGCGAAGTGGCCAGGTCTGCCTCCGAAACGGGCTCCACGTACAGGTCCGCCGGCCCACCCACGCGCAAGGTCGTCCGGCGCGCCAGCGACTCGTCCCGCCGCAGGTTCGTTTCCGGCGAAAGCTCGCTCTGGAGGTCGGTGTGCAGATCCGCCACCCGCATCGACAGTTCGATGCGGCCGATCTCGGCCGGTTCCAACGCTTCAGAGCTGAGTTTCAGGGCATTCATGGCGTCGAAGCGTTCTGAACGGCAGCGGTCGGCATGGCACGGTGGGATTCCTGGACGACGGAAATGGGTCGGAAGTCAGCCGCACGCGCGGAGAACGGTCCTGCAGCCAGCCCCAGCAACCGCTCAGCGATGACGTCCGCTGAATCCGGACGATGAAGCCGCGCCGCGGCCGCGGCCATCTGTGTCCGGGTCGGTCCCGCTTCAAGCAGATCTCCGAGCACATCACAGAGCACCCGCGGTTGGACATCCCGTTGCGCCACGCACCGCGCGGCACCCGCGCGGACGAACGCATCGGCATTATGACGCTGATGGTCGTCCACCGCCGCGGGGAATGGCACCAGGATGGACGGCACGGCCATCGCTGCAAACTCAGCCAGGGTGGAAGCACCGGAACGGGCAATCGCCACGGTCGCCGCCGCAAGCACCTCGTCCACGCGGTCACAGAAGGAAAGCACCACCGCGGGAAGTCCGGCGGCAGCGTACGCCGCCTCCAGTGCCGCCACATCGTTCGGCCCGGCCAGATGCACGAACTGCAGGCCCGGCCAGTGGCGCGCCATCGCAGGCAACGCGGCGCGGATCGCTTCGTTCAATCCCGAGGCACCCTGGCTCCCGCCCAGGATCGCCACCACAGGCCGCTCGGGGGCCAACCCCATTGCCAATCGTGCCGCCGCAGGGTCCCGAGGCACGAATGTTCCGCGCACTGGCGTCCCGGTAACCTCCGTCCGGGTCGTCCCCAGACGGGCCGCAGCTTCCTCGAATCCGACGAAGGCCTGGCTCACCCACGGGGCCAGCCACCGGTTCGCACGGCCCGGAATCGTGTTGGATTCATGGATCGCCGTGAGCTTCCCGCCCAACCGCGCCGCAAGGATCGGCGGGGCACTGGTAAAGCCCCCCATCGCCAGCACGATCTCCGGCGGATCGCGGCGGAACAGCGTCCGCGCCGCATGCACCGACCGCGCAAAAGACCACGCAAATCCCAAGTGGTTCCGCCCCTGCAACCCCACCGCCGGCAACGTCGCCACCCTCAGATCCGACACATCCTTCACCGCCTGCCGGTCCACCTCCTTCGTGGAAATGAGCAGGGTCGCCCGCCCACCGCGCCGGGCCAGTGCCCGCCCCACGGCCAGGCCCGGGAACAGGTGTCCCCCGGTACCTCCGCAAGCGATCGCTACATGGATGGGTCGTGTCATCGAAAGCCTCAGGCAGCTCCCACAAAATCGGTGTCTGACGAAAACGGATTACGCCGTCCGCCACGGCCTTTGCGCTCGGGCGTCGGACTGGAATCATTGGGTTCGGAACGATCCGCGCGGGCCACCGAGACCAGAACACCGACCATCGTCATGAGGACGGCAAGGTTCGATCCACCACGGCTCACGAACGGCAGCGGCATGCCCTTGTTCGGAAAGACCGCGGTCACCACCCCGATGTTGATCATGGCCTGGGCGACGATCAGGAGCGTGATTCCCGCTGCCAGCAACAGCCCGAACTGATCGGGCGCCCGCATCGCCACCATCAACCCACAGATCAGGATCGTCAGGTAGGCGACCACGATCGCCAGCGTGAAGGTCAACCCCAACTCCTCGCCCACCGCGGGCAGGATGAAATCGGTATGCACCTCGGGAACGTTGTACTTCAGCGTGCCACGACCCAGCCCACGGCCTTCGATGCCTCCCTGCGCAAACGCATACAGCCCTTTCAGCACCTGGTGCGAGGCCCCGTCGCGGTGCGCCTCCGGATGGATCCAGGCATCAATGCGGTCCCGCGCCATGGGACTGACCACCACCATCGCGGCGATGGCCGCTCCCCCAGGATCGCGGGAGCCACAATGTAGAGCCAACGCGCGCCCGCCAGCAGCAACAGCATCAATGTCAGCGCCACCATCAACGCCCCGGTTCCACGGTCCGGTTCCAGCAGGACCAATCCGATCAGCGGCGCCACCAAACCGACGCTTCCGCAAATGCCCCGCCCGAATTCCTGCATCCGACTCGCGTACCGACTGCCGTACCAGGCCAACGCCAGAATCAACGCGAACTTCCCGATCTCGGCCGGTTGGGTTCCCCAGAGCCAACGCCGTGCCCCCTTCGCCTCATGACCGATCAACAACACCAGGATCAGCAAGGCCATCGCCCCGCCGTACACCAGCCACATGCCCCGCATCCATCGCCGGTAATCCACCGCCGACATCACGACCATGGCGACGACACCCGCCAGACAGGCTCCCGCCTGGGTAAACAGCGACTCGTCCGGCTTCGAGTCCAGCATCGTCGCGCTGGCCAGCATGGTCAGGCTGAGCGCCACCAAGGCACCCACCGCCAGCACCAACAGGGTCGTGATCGTCTTCATGCGCTTCCTGACAGTTCCAATTTCCTACCTCTCCATCGGCGCCCAACTCCGACACCCCCCCCACATCCCCCCGGTCGCCCGCCTCCCCTGAGGACGGGGGCGGGCGCTCCGGGATCGCGAGGATTACTGCCCGCCGGGAAGGGTGGGCAAGGGAGTCGCCGAAGGTGTTGTCGGCGCGGGCGCAATGCCACCACCGGAAGTGCCACCCGACGGCGCCGCTGCGGCACCGCCACCCTTGGCCGGAATCGTCAGCTTCTGGCCGGGACGGATGTTGTCCGAGGTCAGGCCATTGGCGGCGCGGATCGCCTTCCAGGTCACACCGGTCTTCTTCGCGATGCGCATGCCGTTGTCGCCCGGACGGACGGTGTACGAGGTTCCGGTCGCGGCCGGAGCCTCAACCGCGGTTCCGGTACCAGAGCCAGCCACACCCGTCGTCGGGGTGGTCGGCGTCGTCGGTGCTGACGTGGGCGCCGGGATGACCAGCGTCTGGTTCAGCTTGAGCTTGTTCCAGTCAACACCCGGGTTCGCGGCCTTCAGCGCGGCCAGCTTCACGCCCGCCTTGGTGGCGATCTTCGTGCCGGTGTCACCGCTCTGGACCTTGTACTCACCGGTGCCGGTGGTCGTGATCGCTCCCACGCCGGCTCCGGATCCGATGTTGTCAACCGGCGGCAATCCACCACCAGAAGTTGTCCCCGTCGGCAACGGGGCAAGCCCCGTAGCGCCGCCCGGCGGAGGCAACGTGCCCACCCCGGTGATCGGAGGGTTCGAGACGGCGGTCGCCACGGGCCCGCCGGCTACGCCAGGCAGGGGAAGATCGTTGGTGGACGGAATGCCGTACCCGACCCCGCCGATGGGCGGAAGGCCTGGATCAGTCGGCGGAAGCCCCGGCGTGGTGCCCGAATCAAAGCTGCCTGTGCCACCGGCCGTACCGGTGCCGTTGGCGCCTGCCTGATCGTCCTTCTTGCAGCCGATCCACAGCATGCCGCACAGCGCCACCACATGGAGGGCGCCAATGAAGCTGATGATCTGGAATGTCGAACGGCCGCGGCCGTGCTTCTCAAGAAGCGAACCTTGCGGTGCGAGTGGGTTGGGTGTGCTCATGGATTTGCTGGGCGCCCGTCGGCACCCGGAGTGGGGACTGGAATTGGAATGATAAGCTGATCTGCTCCGTGGTTTTCCCTCACAAAACCACGGACCAGAGGATTCCTGCATCCTCTGACGCATGCCCCTTCAAGACCCGTGAAGGAGACAACCAAGCAGAACGAGGCGGACAGCCACACGGCCGCCGCCCGCAATACCGGTTGGAACTGGAAATGGTTCGCACCGCCAGGTGCCGATGCAGGCACCGTCTTCCGGATGGCCCGTCCAGCCACCCCGAAACGAAAATTTAACGGGGCGATCCCGCCCACGCAAGCAACCCGTGGCCCCGGCTTCGGTCGGGAGGGGGTTTCCTCACGTTCCAAGGGCCTCGCAACACGGTTGGATGACGGATGAAGGTTCATCGGATCTTCAGCGTGCTCAACGCCAGCACTGCGCACAGGAAGGCCGCGATGTAGAATCGGGTGACAACCTTCGTCTCCGCCCACCCCTTCTTCCGGAAATGATGGTGCAACGGCGACATCAGGAAGATCCGGCGTCCCTGTCCGAACCGGATCCGGGTGTATTTGAACCACCCCACCTGCAACATCACGCTCAACGCTTCCGCCAGGAAAACCCCGCCCGCGAGCAACAGCGTCAACGGCTGATGGATCGTGACCGCGATCACCCCCAGCATCCCGCCGATCGCAAGGCTTCCCGTGTCCCCCATGAACACCGAGGCGGGATGACAGTTGTACCACCAGAATCCCAGGCTCGACCCAATCAGCGCCGCGCACACGACCGTCAATTCGCCGGCGCCCGGCACCTTCGGCACGAGCAGGTACTTCGAGATTTCGGCATGCCCTGCCACGTAAGCCAGCAACAGGAACACCGAGGTGCAAACGATCGAACAGCCGATCGCCAACCCGTCCATGCCATCCGTGAGGTTCACCGCGTTGCTGAAACCCACGATCGTGAAGACCGCCACTCCCAGCGCGAGGATCGTCGCTCCGCCTCCGACCAGCAGGGCCGATTTCGCCGGCATGAATGGCACATGCAGTTCCGTCACCAGCGCGCTGCCCGAAGGTAACCGCCACAGGTAGGCCACCGCCGCAATCGCCACCACGAACTGCACGATCAGCTTCAGGTTCGACGAGACACCGTCCGCGTTCTGCTTCGAGACCTTCTTCCAGTCATCGTACAACCCCAACCCCGAGAAGATCAGCAGCACCACCAGCGCCAGGATCACCAGCGGATTCCATCGCGCCCACAGCAGCACCGAAAGGTCGAGCGTCAGCACGATCAGGATCCCGCCCATGGTCGGCGTTCCGCGCTTCGCCTGATCGTCCGCAGCTCCCGTGACATCGCCCGGCTTCTGCGCATCCTTCGGCCGATAATCCTGTCGGAACTTCAGGTCGCGCAGCCATTCGATCAGGCGCGGCCCCAGCCACAGCGACAAGAGCAACGACGTCACCAACGCTCCCGCACTGCGCACGGTCACGTAGCGCAGCAACGAATACGGCGCGAACGGGAATTGTTCTGACAGGTGATACAGCATCTCAGGAAACCTTCCGTTCCCCCAACCGCCCCAGCAGCCCCGACGTCACGCGCTCGAGGCGCGCCGAACGCGACGCCTTCACGAGCACCACATCCCCGGGCCGCACCGCCTCCCACAGCACCGGCAACAAGGACTCCACATCGGCATGCGCCGACACTCCGGCCATCCCCGCCGCCACGGCCGCCCCCGCCGTCACACCGGCCCGTTGCCCCACGGCGAACAACAGGTCCGCGCGCCCCACTGCAAGCATACCGACCTCCCCGTGCGCAGGTTCGCTGGCCGGCCCCAGTTCGGCCATGTCGCCAAGCACCGCCACTCGGCGGCCTGCACACGGGAGGTCGAAAAGTGTCTGCAACGCCGCCGCCATCGAGTCGGCATTGGCGTTGTAGCAGTCGTTCAGGATCCGGACGCCTCCCGCCTCCAGAACCTCCATCCGCTGCTTCGTGGCCCGAAACCCGGCCAACGCGGTCCGCGCCGCCTCCACCGACACGCCCAACCGGCATGCGGCCGCCAGTGCGCCCGCGGCGTTCACTGCCATGTGGCGTCCCGGAACTCCTACCCGCCACGTCCCCGACCACCCTGGCACCGGCGTGGCCAACTCAAATTCCTGCCCTTCCCACGTGCTGCGGCTCGAAACCACCCGCCACGCATTGCCCGCCCCTTCCCCAAACCGAACCACCTCCGCACGGGAACGTGCGGCAATGGCCTCCGAGAACTCGCTGTCCCCGTTCAGCACCAGCAAGCCGTCAGGCGGCAGGACCGACGCAATCGTCCCCTCCTCTTCCGCCACGCCGTCCAGGCTCCCGAAATGCTCCAGATGCTCCCGCCCAATGCCGGTAAGGACACCCACCCGCGGGGCGATGAAGCCCAGCAACGGTGCGAGTTCCCCCGGGTGGTTCGTCCCGGCTTCCAGGACCGCCGCCCGGTGGTTCAATCCGAGTCCCAGGAGCGTCAGCGGCACGCCAACGTCGTTGTTGAAACTCGCCTCGCTCCGGTGGACGGACCCAAGACTCGACACCAGCGCCGCCAGCAGATCCTTCGTGGTCGTCTTCCCGTTGGAACCCACGACGCAGACCACCGGCAACGAAAACTCCGAACGGTACTTCGCAGCCATCCGGCCAAGCGCCACGCGCGTATCCGGCACCGTCACCACCGCCACGCTTCCCGTGGATCGCGGCTCGTGCCCTGCAGCAACCAGGATTCCCGCAACGCCGCGGGCGACAACCTCCGGAAGGAAATCGTGCGCATCGAAGCGTTCCCCACGCAGGGCCACGAAGAGGTCGCCAGGACCCGCCGTGCGCGAGTCCGTCGACACGCGTTCGAACCGCACGACACCATTCCCCGGACGGAGTGCTCCGCCCGTGGCCGTCGCCACCCAGTTCATGTCGCGTGTTTCCATGTGCCCCTCGTCAAAAGTCTCCGCCGACGTAACCCATCCGGCCCAACACCGAGCGAAGATGCGCCCGGTCATCCCACGGGATGAGGACGTCCCCCATCCGCTGGGTCGGGTGCGTTGCCTTGCCCGCGACGATCACCACGTCCCCCGCACGGGCAGCCCCACAAACCCGGCGCAACGCCTGGTGGCGATCCGCCTCGACGACCGCCATTGCCCGGGGACCGCCGGCCGCCGCTGCGAATTCCGGCGCCCGGAGCGCAAACTCCGCGGGAGCGAGATCGTCCGTCGTGACCACCACCGCGTCAGCGAGGACACCGCACACCCGCGCCAGCTCCAGCATTTCTCCGCTGGCAGCCTCGGGTCGTGGCCCCGTCACCACGAACAGGCGTCCCTGCGTCATCTCACGCGCGCAGGTCAGCGTGCTTTCCATGCTGCGTGCGTCACACGCCGCGTCCACAAAAAGACCGAAGGCCTGTCCGGCATGCACCGGCTCCAGCCATCCCGTCGCCACCCGCAAGGTCGGCACCGTGGCCAGCAACCGGGCCATCGAGATGCCCGCGTCCGCCGCCATTTCCAACGCACGGCCCAGGGCCGCCAGTTGCAGGCGCCCCGCCAACGGCGTGGCCACCCGGTATTCACGGCCTTCCCGATGCCACGAACAGAAACTTCCACGCGGCGAGAGGCGTGTCGGCACCAACGCCTCCGGCAGCACATCCCCAGCCTCGACCCGACGCCGGAACTCGACGCCCCGTGTCGACGACTCCGCCAATGCATCGCGGCCAAGTTCCAGGACACACGCCGTCCCACCCGTCTGCGCGTGACGCGCCAGCTCGAGCTGGACGTGGCTGGCGTCCATGCCCGCGATCTCCCACGGGTGAACGCGGTCCCCGGAAGCACACTCTCCCGGCGAAAACCGCGCGCAGGACCCACCGGCCGCCCCCAACAGCTCGGTCAGGACTCCCGCCAGCCGGGCACGCGGCCCCGCCTCACCCGCAACACCAAAGACATCGATGCGCCGCGAGGGATGATCGTGCAGCGCGGCCGCAATCCACCCGAGCGCCGAACAGGCATCGTCCACCTCAACGCACGAAGCACCGCGGGGAGCCGGCGTGGCCTCGTCGCGCACCACGGCCGCGCAACCACGGTCGTGCGCGGCACAGGCCTGGAAAGGATTCTCGCGCTGACGCTCCGGGAGCGAAACAAACAACATGCCGGGTGCCGAACTCCGGGAGTCCGTGGTCACGCCACGGATCACCCGGCGTCCTGCATTGCGGAAGCGCACAGGATCGTACTGCGCTCCGGGCAGATGGCTGAGGAGGTGGTCCAGCAACATGTCAGTTCACCCGCTGAGCGGGTTGGTTGGTGGTCAGCGCGAGATTGGTGAGGGTGTTCGTCCGCAGCGTCGATTGCAGTGCCAGGTAGCTGGCTGCCTGCTGCGCGATGGTCTTGAACACCGGCCCGCAGGCCTTCCCTCCGAAATGGGACCCTCCCCCACGCTTGGAAGGCTCGTCCGCAAGGACCAGGATGCACAGCTCCGGCTTCTCCGCCGGCAGGAACCCCACGAACGTTGCCGTGTACTTCTCGTTGCTCTGGCGTCGGGTCAGCGGATCCACCTTGTGCGCCGTTCCCGTCTTCCCAGCCACGTCAAACTCCTCGAGCGCCGTGATCTTCCCGGTGCCATCCGTGACCACGCTCCGCATCGCCCGCCGCAACTGCGCCGCTGTCTCCGGCCGGATCGCCGGCTCGGTGCCTGCACGCATCGGACCGTACTGCGCCACCACCCGACCGTCCTGCGTCTCGATCGAGCGGACTAGCAACGGCTTCATCAGCTGGCCGTTGTTGGCAATCGCCGCCGCCGCCATCGCCGTCTGCAATGGCGTCGCATAAAGCCCATACCCGTAGCTCATCCGACCCTGGCGCTCGATGTTCATGCGCTCCGGCTCCGGAATCCCGCCCGGGTGCTCCCCACCCCAGTTGCTCCGGCTCGAATACATGATGCCCGACCTCTGCAGGAACCCGAACCGCTTCATGTACGCGATGAACTGAGCCGCCGACATCCGCAGGCCCAGCTTGGCTGCCGCCACATTCGAGGATTTCGCGAACGCCTGCTCGAAGCTCACCACGCCAAGCCCATGGCCTTCCATGTCCCGCACCGGCCTGCCCGAGGGCGGCTGCCAACGCCCATGCTCGCAGTCCACCATCTCGTCAATGTTGCCAAGACCGAGGTCGAAGCCTGCCGCGTACGTCAACATCTTGAACGTCGACCCAGGCTCGCTCGGCACCGTGATCGCACGGTTCATGCGATGGTCGACCGGCGCGAACCGGACGTAGTTCGGATCAAACGTCGGCCGATTGGCCATCGCCAGGATCTCGCCCGTCTGCGGACGGACCACGATGCACGTGATCGCCTTCGGATCGATCGCCTGCACCGCATCGTCCAGCGCCTGCTCGACGATGCTCTGCAACGGACTGTCGATCGTCAGCCGGACGTTCAATCCGTCCCGCGCCGCAAGGTCGCGGCCGCGCATGGAAACCAGTTCGCGTCCCTTGACCCGATGCGTCTCCAGAAGGCCCGGAACCCCCTGCAATTCGGTGTCAAAACGGTTCTCGATGCCCATCGCGCCAATCAGGCGCACGGGAACCCCACGTGAAGGGCGGGCCACATCGTTGGTCGTGTAGCCCAGCACATGCGCGGCCGCGAGTCCGAGGGGGTACACGCGCTGTTCCACCGGCACCGGCGTCAGCCCATTGATCCGCACCTCGCGCTGCATGCCCGCCAGGGAGTCCCGCTCCCGACGCAACCGCGACACCTTCCGACTGTGTTCCTTCAGCTCCCCGCCCCGGCCCTGGACCATTGCCTGCAACCGCTCCACAGGACCTGGTGTCCGTCGCCGCGCCTCCGTGTAAGCGTCCTTGAGCTCCACGTAGCGCGGGAAAAGAAGGTTCGTGATCCCATCCCGATACCGAGCCACCACCGCCGGCTCGACATTCGATGCGATCAGCACGGACCGGTTCGTGTACCAGCGCACCGCAAGGTTCGTCGCCCGCAGCGCGCCCACATTCGTCACCACCCAGTTCGTCCGGATCTCAGGCGTCAGCGTCAGCATCGGCAACACTTCCAGCGCTGACTTTCCCAACAGCGGAGCCACATAGGTCGCCACCGCCCCCGCATTCGTGCCAATGACGACCGGGTCCGCATAAAGGTCATAGACCAGTCGCGACTGCGACATCACGTTGCCCCGCGCATCCAGGACGTCCCCCCGCTTGGCCGGACGGATCATCCGGTGCCCGGTGTCGTCCTGTGCGTCCGGACGGATCGGTGCCAGGGACTGGACGAAGGTCAGCCGGACGCCAAGCACCGTGAACGCCGCGCCAAAGCCCCAGGCGAGGAACCAGATCCGGCGGTTGGTCTTTTGGCGGTCCATGGCGGGAAGAGACTCAGGGTCCCTTGCTCAGCGGCTCGTTCCCAACGTGGCCACGGGAGCTCCAGACGCAGACGAAGTCGCCCCGCGCGCAAAGGCCGGTGCTGCCCCCACGCCTGGCATGGCCGGACGCGGCACGGACACATACAGGCGCTGCGACGGCGAGGCGTTGGTCAGCGAAAGCTTGAACCGCTCCACCCTCGCCAGCAGCTGCGGCCGAGAAACCAGCATCGCCAAGGTCGTCCGCTGGGCTTCAAGCGTCCGCGAGAGCCGCTCGCGGCGCTGCTCAAGCTCCGTGATCTGCCGGCCCATGCTCAGCTGCTCCGAGTTCTGCCGGACATAGCCAATGCCCAGGCCGGCAATGACCGCGCACACCAGCAACGCACGCACCAGCACGCCCAGCTTCACCGATTCCTCATCCCGCCTTCGGTTCGATGCCATAGGTCAGTCCTCCAGTTTCTCCGCCACCCGCAATTGCGCGCTCCGCGCCCGCGGGTTCGATTCCATCTCCGCCTCCGAGGGAAGCACCGGCCGCCGTGTCACCAGCCAGGCCCGCGGCTTGCGCGGGATGCGCAACTCCGGCACGTCCGGTTGTCCCGGCGGCATGTCGTAATCCCGCGCCTCTTCCCGCATGAAATCCTTCACCATCCGGTCTTCCCCGGAATGGAACGTGATCACTGCCAGCCGCCCCCCGGGCGCCAGCACCGACCACGCCGCCTTCAATCCCGCCGCCAGGACTTCCCGCTCCCGGTTCACCAGCATCCGCAGCACCTGGAAGACCCGCGTCGCCGGATGCGTCCGCCGTCCACGCCGCGGGCAGACCCGTTCCACGCAATCCGCCAACTGCACCGTTGTCTCGAACGGCCGCACCCGGCGCTCCTCGGCGATCGCCCGGGCGATCCGCCGGGAATCCGGTTCGTCTCCCAACCGGTAGAAAGCCTCCGCCAGCGCCTCCGGTTCCCAACTGTTCACGATCGTCGCCGCCGTCGTCGTGCCGCGCTGGTCCATCCGCATGTCCAGTGGACCATCCGCCTGGAAGCTGAAGCCACGGTCCGCCGTGTCCAACTGGTGCGACGACGTGCCGAGGTCCAACAGGACCCCGTTCACGCGCCGTGCGCCCAGCCAGTTCTTCAGTCCCTCGAAATTCATGCGCCGTACCTCAAACCGCCCCTCGAACTCCCGCAACCGATGCCGCGTCGCCTCAACCGCGGCGCCATCTTGGTCGCACGCCCACAGGAAACCCTCCGGCGCCGTCGCCCTCAGAATCGCTTCGCAATGTCCACCGCCGCCGCTGGTTCCATCGACCCAGAACCCGCCCGCGCGCACCTGCATCGCTGCCAGCGCCTCCTTCAGCAGTACCGGGATGTGGGTGAAGTCGCTCACGTGTCATGGGGGTGTCGCCAGTGGAAGGCCGACCGTAGCCGTTGCTTGAAATCGTCCGTTGTCGCTTCGGATAGCCAACGTCACGCCTCGACCTTCAGGTCTTCGACCCGACGTTCACGCAACCGCTTCCAGGCTCGATCGGATTCCCGCTCGACCGCTGGCCGCGAAGTCACCGGAGACCGGGACTCGTGGAGCACGCGCGATCCCACCGGACGCCGCACCAACGAGACATCGTCGTCCATCAGCGGATTCCGGACGGGCTTCACGGCGCCGAGGATCATCTCAAGCTGCTGGGCAGACCGCGTGATCCGCTCCGGGGTGGCACGGCGAAACCAGGTCCATGGCTTCCACCAGGACCGCACCGGCTCTCCCGTCATCCCAATCGCACGTCGTTTGTTCATCATTGCCTCCGTCGTCAGGGATTGTTGTTCCCGTTCTTCTCCGCCTTCAGGACCACCTTCTCCTTCTCGCGGGCGTCCTCGTAATCCGACGGATTCCAGATCTCGAACCGGTCGATGCACCCCACCAGCAAGGCCTCCTTCTCCAGCTTCGCCGGCGTCCGCAACTCCCCCGGCAGCATGAAGCGGCCGGCACCATCGAGATCGATCCCCATGATCCTTTCGGCGTAGTCGTGGCGCACCGCCTGCGCCTTCGATGCCGTGAAGGAATCCGAGTGGAGCCGCGTGCTGAACTGGTTGAACAAGTCGTACGGCAGCACGAGGATATAGTCCTTGTCCGTCAGCTCGTGCCGCAGCACCACGGCGATCAGTTCGGTCTCCATCGACCGCATCTTCCACTTGCTCGGAAACTGAATGCGCCCTTGACCATCCACGCCGTGCTTGTACTTCCATGTGAACAACGGGCGCGTCACTCCAGCCCGGGGAAAGTTCCCCGGCTCGACTGCCTGCTGTTCTTTGACATCGCTGGAAGCCATGTCGCCGCGCTCCCCAGTGGGCTCGTGGATCCGCACTACCGGTTTTCCGTCGGGCGGTCAGGGGGCTGGTCATCCAATCAGCCAAGCACCTACTCGGTGCCACTTTCTGCCCCGTCCCGCTCTCCGACCCCGCCGTTCTGGGCGTCGGAAGCCCATCGCCACTCCGGTAACTGCGCCATCCACTAAGACCTGCTGGACGTCCACTTTCTATTCCTTTGGGAAACTTTGGGTCAAGTTCTTACCCCTTTTCACCTACCGAGGTTATCCACATTCTATTCACAGCCTGGATGAGTGCTTTGTAAACACTTCCAAACAAACAGTTTGTGAATCACCCAAAACAGCTTCTTCACACACCCCGGACTTACCCCCCTCCCCCCACTTCCAGCCACTTCCAACCCTCCCACTTATACCCACTTTTTAGCTTCATCCACCCCACTCACAGATCCACCTCTAGCCCACTCCGCTCCCCTGTGCTTCCCTTCCCCCGCCGTGCTGGTTTCTGACTTCGATTTCCACCTGCCGCCGGAGCTGATCGCGCAACATCCGGCTCCTGAAAGGGATGCATCCAGACTACTGGTCTTCGACCGGTCGTCCGGGTCCCGCACCTTCACCCATTTCAGCACCCTCCTCGACCACCTCCACCCCGGCGATCTCCTCGTCTTCAACGACACCAAGGTCATCCCCGCCCGACTCCGGGGGCGAAAAGTGGACGGGAGTGGCGGCATCGGCGGCGCCGTCGAAATCCTCCTCCTCGAGGAATCCGAGCCCCGGACCTGGTGGACCCTCCTGCGCCCCGGAAAACGGGTACGCCCCGGGACCCGGCTCCACTTTGGTCCCCCTTCCGCCCCACTTCCGGCCACTGTCCTCGCCAAGAACGAAGAGGGACATTGCCAACTCCGCTTCGAGGGCGACGTCCTCGACTTCGCCGCCCTCCACGGCGAACTGCCCCTACCCCCCTATATCCAGCGTCCCGAAGGTCCCACCCCCGACGCCGACCGGGAGAGATACCAGACGGTCTACGCCCGGAACCCCGGGTCCGTGGCCGCGCCCACGGCCGGGCTCCACTTCACCCCACGCATCCTTCAGGAACTCCAGGTCCGGGGCGTCGAAACGGCCCATCTCACCCTGCACGTCGGCGCCGGCACCTTCCTCCCGGTGAAGGCCGACCGCATCGCCGACCACCGGATGCACGAGGAACGCTTCTCCCTGCCGCTGGAAACCGCCGCCGCCATCAACCGGACCAAGGCCGCCGGACGCCGCGTCATCGCCGTCGGCACCACCACCGCCCGGGTCCTGGAATCCGTGGCCCGGGGATTCAAGGGCGGGATGTGGGGAGACACCCCCGATGCCGACGTTCCCGCAGGCTTCCATCCCCTGCCCTCCGTCGAGGCCGGCCGCACCCGGATCTTCCTGCACCCGCCCTGCCGATTCCGCGTGCTCGACGGGTTGATCACCAACTTCCACCTCCCCCAGAGCACCCTGCTCATGCTGGTCAGCGCCTTCGCCGCTCCGGGCGAACCCGACCTCGGCCGCCAGCGCATGCTCGAAACCTACCAGGCCGCCGTCGAGGCGCGCTTCCGCTTCTTCAGCTACGGAGACGCCATGCTCCTCCTATGACCCCGCGTCCGTTCGTCCGCCTCAACATGGCGATGACCGCCGACGGCAAGATCGCCACCTCCACCCGATCGGTACACACCTTCGGAAGCCCCCGCGACGCCCGTCACCTGTACCAACTGCGCGCCGCGTCCGATGCGATCCTGTGCGGGGCCCGCACCGTGGAGGAAACAAACGCAACCCTCGGCAACGGAGGCGAATCCTTCCGGCGCCTCCGTCTCCGCCATGGCCTTGCCGAACATCCGGTGCGCGTCATCGTCAGTGGATCTGGCTCGTTCTCGCCCGAGGCCAGGATCTGGGACCATCGGTTCTCGCCCATCCACGTCTGGACGGGCCCCACCGTGACCGCCGCACGCCGGGAGACCCTTCAGTCCCGCGCCGACAGGATCTGGAGTTCCCCGACCGATCCCATCGATCTCGCCGCTGGCCTCGCCCAATTGGCGGGCGACCACGGCATCCGGGACGTCATCGTGGAAGGCGGCGGTCAGTTGAACGACGCCCTCCTGCGCGCACGCCTCGTGGATGAACTCCACCTGACCCTCTGCCCCCGGATCTTCGGCGGCCGGACCGCCCCGACCATCAGCGACGGCACCGGCATCGAACATCTCAGCGAAGCCCCCGGATTCACCCTGAAATCCCTCCGCCGCCACGGCGACGAACTGTTCCTGGTGTATTCCCGGGGGAATGCTTCAACTTGAAACCTCCAACTTGAAACTCCCCCACGGGCATCGTCACGGGGCTCTCGGCGTGGCACGCTCCGCTGCATGTCCTCCCCGATGTGGCAATCGTGGTTCACCGTCCTGCTGATCCTCTCCACCGGCCTGCGAGCGTTCGCGGCCGAGCCGGCCTTCCGCGCCGGCGCCCATGTCACCGACATCTCGCCGCTCCAGTTCCCCGTCCGGGTGAACGCCATGTTCACCGAACGGTCCGCCGACCGCGTCATCGATCCCCTCTCCGCCAAGGCCCTCGTCCTCGACGACGGCAGCCAGCAGATCGCCTTCTGCGTCGTCGATTCCTGCATGGTGCCGCGCGACCTGATCGACCAGGCCAAGCAGATCGCCTCCAAGGCCACCGGCATCCCGACCGACCGGATGATGGTCTCCTCCACCCACACCCACTCCGCGCCATCGGCCATGGGCTGCCTCGGGAGTCGCGTGGATCCGGCCTACGCCGCGTCGCTGCCACCGCGCATCGCAGAGGCCATCATCGCGGCTCATCGCAAGATGGCGCCCGCACGCATCGGGTGGACCGCCACCAACGACTGGCACCACACCTTCAACCGCCGCTGGATCCGGCGCCCCGACCGCCTCATGACCGATCCCTTCGGCCAACCGACAGTCCGCGCCCACATGCATCCGGGCCATGTGAGCCCGGATGCCATCGGACCTTCCGGGCCCGTCGATCCGGGCTTCACGCTGCTGGCCGTGACCACGCCCACCGGTGCCCCCCTGGCCGTCCTCGCCAACTATTCCCAACATTACTACGGATCCCCGCTGCTCTCCTCGGACTACTACGGCCGCTTCGCCAAGCACCTCGCAGAGTCGCTCCACGCCGATCCATCCTTCGTCGCCATCGTGTCGCAGGGCACGAGTGGCGATCAGATGTGGATGGACTATGGCGCTCCGGCGCGTGAGATCGGATACGACGCCTACGCCCGCGAACTCGCCACCGAAGCCGAAGCACTCTTCCGTCGGATCCAATTCGTCGACCACGCGCCCATCCGCATGGCCGAGGCGCGCCTCCCGTTGCGCTACCGCACGCCGGATCCTGCCCGACTGGCCTGGGCCCGGAGCGTCACCCAGGCCCTCGGCGACCGGTTGCCATCGAACCTGCCCGAGATCTACGCGTGGGAAGCCATCCACCTCCACGAACGCCAGCAGACCGAACTCAAGCTCCAGGCCATCGGCATCGGCGACTTCGGCATCGCCACCCTACCCAACGAGGTGTTTGCCATCACCGGCCTGAAGCTCAAGCTCCAGAGTCCGCTGCCCCTCACCATGAACGTCTCCCTCGCCAACGGCGCCGAGGGTTACATCCCGCCCCCGGAGCAGCACGTCCTCGGTGGCTACACCACATGGCCAGCCCGCACCGCCGGACTCGAGGTCGAAGCCGAACCACGCATCGTCGCCACCCTGTTGAACCTCCTCGAACAGGTTTCCGGCCGACCGCGCCGCGCCATCCCCGAACCCACCGGACCCTATTCCAAAGCCATCCTCGATTCGCATCCCACCGCCTACTGGCGCCTCAACGAGATCGTCATCCCCACCGCCGCCGACGCGTCGGGCAACGGTCGCCACGCCACCTTCGAAAAGGGTATCGCCCTCTACCTCCCCGGCCCCGGCAGCGGCACCGGCATCTCCCCGAACCCGGCACTGACCCCCTCGCAGTTCTCCGGCGACCAGATCAACCGCGCCATCCACTGCGCTGGCGGACGCCTGCGCACCCCGCTCCAACCCGGCGAGCGCTACACGATCGAGTTCTGGTTCTGGAACGGCCTTCCCGACGACGCCCGCGCCGTCACCGCCTACCTCGTGTCCCACGGCGTCGAGGGCGATCCGACCGCCATCGGTGAACACCTGGGCATCGGTGGAACACACCTACCCGACCTCGTCGGCCGCCTCTTCCTCTTCAACGGCAACCCACACGACGAAATCCTCGCCGGCCGGACCCGACTCCTCCCCAAGGCCTGGAACCACGTCGCCCTCGTCCGCGACGGCCACCGCTTCCGCGTCCACCTCAACGGCCAGGCCGAACCCGAGATCGACGGCACCTTCCGCCAGGTCTCCACCGCCTCCGGCCGAACCCTCCTCTTCGGTGGGCGCACCGACGGTCTCTTCGGCCTCGAAGGCCGCCTCGATGAAATCGCCGTCCACGACCGCATCCTCCCGCCTGCCGAGATCGCAGCGCATTTCCAGGCGTCGGGCCTCACGCCGCCCCAGACCGCGGCCGCACCGCCTTCGCCGACTCCCGCCCCCGCCTCCCAACCGCTCTCTCCCCGCGAATCCCTCGCGCGCATCCACGTGCCCGCCGGATTCGCCGTCGACCTCGTCGCCGCCGAACCGCTGGTACTCGACCCCGTCGCAATCGACTGGGACATCGCCGGCAACACCTGGGTCGTCGAGATGGCCGATTACCCGATGGGCCTCGACGGCCGCGGCAAACCCGGTGGCCGGGTCCGGATCCTCCGGGACACCGACAACGACGGTCGCCCCGACCAATCCACAGTGTTTGCCGAAGGCCTCAGCTTCCCCACCGGCCTCATCACGTGGCGCGACGGCGTGATCGTCTCCGCCGCGCCCGAGATCCTCTGGCTGCGCGACACCGACGGCGACGGCAAGGCCGACCAAAGGACAGTCCTCGTCAGCGGACTCCTCGAAGGCAACCAGCAACTCCGCGCCAACGGCCTCCGCTGGGGACTCGACGGATGGATCTATTGCGCTGCCGGCGGACACCACATCGGCCACGGCGCCGGCAACCGACTGCGCACCCCCAAGGGCGAGTTCGCCGTCGGCAGCCGCGACTTCCGGTTCCTACCCGACACCGGCGACCTCGAACCCGAAAGCGGTCCATCGCAATTCGGACGCAACCGCGATGACTGGGGAAACTGGTTCGGAACCCAGAACATCCGACCGCTCTGGCACTATGTCCTTTCCGACCGTTACCTGCGGCGCAACCCGCATGTGCCCTCGCCCGATCCCACGCACCTCGTGGTGACGCCGCTCAGCCCGGTCGTGTACCCCGCCAGCCTGGCCGAGAAGCGTTACCATAGCTTCAACGAAGCCGGCCACTTCACCTCCGCCTGCGCCGGCACCCCCTATCAGGACGAACTCCTCTTCGGCCCCTCCCGCGACACGATGCAGGCCTTCACCTGCGAGCCCTTCCACAACCTCGTCCAGCGAAACGTTGTCACCGAATCCGGCGTCAGCTTCACCGCCACCCACGATCGCCTCGGCAGCCCCTACGACTTCTTCGCCTCCGAAGACCGCTGGTGCCGTCCCGTCATGACGCGCACCGGACCGGATGGCGCGCTCTGGGTCGTCGACATGTACCGCTACATGATCGAACACCCCGACTGGCTGCCCGAGAAGGGCAAGGCCGACCTGCTGCCCCACTACCGTCTCGGCGAGGACCGCGGCCGGCTCTACCGGATCCATCCCGTCGGCAAACCGCCCCGCCCCACAACGCCGCTCGCATCGCTTTCTCCGGCAGCACTCGTGGACAGTCTCCGATCCCCGAATGGATGGACGCGCGACAAGGCCCACCAACTCCTGCTCTGGAAGCCCAATCCGGCCACGTTCCAACCCTTGGAGAAGCTCGCCGCCGGCGGCCCCGACGTCCCGGCCGTCGCCCGACTCCATGCCCTCTGGATCCTCGAAGCACTCGGCCGCGCGAACCCTGCCGCAATCGCCACCGCCCTCACCGCACCCGAGCCCGGCCTCCGCATCAACGCCCTGATCCTCGCCGAACGGCACCCAACGCTCGTCGCCGCCACCGCCCCGCTCGTCGACGATCCCTCCCCACGCGTCCGCCTCCAACTGGCGTGCACGCTCGGCCAATGGGATTCGGCCGAAGCCGGCCAACTCCTCGCCCGACTCGCCCTGCGCGACCACGCCGAACCGTTCCTCCGCGCCGCCGTCCTGAGCTCCGCCATTCCACACGCCAACGCCCTCGCCACCGCGGTCGCCCACGGTTCCGCCGTCGAGCGCGACGCCTACGCCGAAGGCCTCACTCGGTTGGCACTCGGTCTCGGTCAACGCGACATGCTCGCGCGCCTCCTCCAACCCGTACTCGGATCGACCGGCGAAGGCTTCACGGCCATCCAGGCCCGCGAGGCCACCCGTTTCCTCAACCTGCTTGCCCTCCGTCAGGTCACAGCCGAGAGCCTTCAACAGCCTCCCGACCTCCTCGCCCGCACGCTCGCAGGTCTCGACCGGATGGCCACCTGGGCGCGTCTCGTCGCCAACCCGCAACACGCCGGGATCGACACCGACACCCGGATCGCCGCCGGCACCTTTCTCGCGCGCCACGGCACCTCCCAAACCGACGCCATCCCGCTCCTCGCCGCATGGCTCGCGCCAACCCAACCCGGCGAACTCCAGCGCGCCGCCATCGACGCCCTCGCCGCCACCGGATCCGACGACATCGCCGGACCCATCCTCCGGAACTGGCCGTCGCTCACTCCCGCCGCCCGCAACGCCGCCCTCGACGTGCTCGTCGGACGCGAAGCGTGGGCGGTGGCCCTCGTGGAACGTTCCCTCGAACTCCAATTCGCGCCCCCCGACGCCGCCCGACGCGACCGACTCACACGTCACAAGTCCGCCCGCGTCCGTGAACTGGCAGCGAAGTGGTTCAGCGTCCCCGCCGCACGGGCCGAGGTCCTCGCCCGATTCCAACCCGCCGTTGCCCTCTCAAGTTCCAGCGTCCACCGTGAAGGCCTCGCCACGTTCGTCCGCCTGTGCAGCCCCTGCCACAAGCTGGGCGACACCGGCAACCGCGTCGGCCCGGATCCCGCGTCCTTCGCGACCCAATCCCCTGAAAAGCTCCTCGCCAACATCCTGGTCCCCAACGCCGACATCCAACCCGGCTACAGCGCCTACGTCGCCCGCCTCCGCGACGGCTCCGAACTCTCCGGCATCATCACCTCGGACACCGGCAACGGCCTGATCCTCACCCTGACCGACGGCTCCCAGCGCACCCTCCTCCGCTCCGAGATCACCTCCCTCGAGGACACCGGACGATCCCTCATGCCCGAAGGTCTCGAGTCCGGCCTGACCCTCCAGGACATGGCCCACCTCCTCACCTTCCTCCAACAACCCTCCACCGCGAAATAGCCGGGGATTCGGCCTGAAAGCGGCAGTTCATCCATCTGCAAATGGCGCCGATTGCGCAGATGGAAAAACGGGGAAGCCAGAATCGGCCCTCGCTGGGGTCTGACCTGCCGCACGCGGGACCAACGCAATCCAGGTTCCAGATCATCTGCGCCATCTGCGCCATCTGCGGACAAAACCGCCGTCCAATCGGGAATCTGTGAAATCCGGCAGTCCCTGCCGGGATCAACGCCCCGCCCACGGATCCACCAACGGCACATCCCGGCCGGCAAAGTCCGCCTGGTTGCGCGTGGCGAGGGTGAGTTCGTGCGCCAGCGCTGTCGCTGCGATCAAGCCATCCATCGCCGCCAGGCGTCGCCCCGATCTCGTGGTGGCGGCTTCCAACTGCGCCCAACGCTCCATGACCCGGGCGTCCACGGGAAGGATACGGTCGGCAAACGCCTCCTTGATGCCGGTTTCGATCCAGTGCAGCAGTGCCTTGCGCTTCGCCCCCGACGGCAGCAGCAAAGCGCCCCTTTGCAACTCACCGAGGGTGATGGCGCTGATGAACAACGAATCAGGATCCTGAGCCGCGATCCACTCGAGGACCGCCACGTTTGGCTGCGGACGCGTCGCCTCGCTCACCACATTCGTGTCGAGCAGGAAGCTCATGGCCCTGGATCCCGGGGAAGCTCCCGACTGCGCGACAAGTCGAGACCAGTGAGATCGACGGGACAGGACCGGAGCATCTCCAGCAAGGGCCGTCGCGGAGCCTGGAACTTCTTCCAGTCGGCCACGCTCAGGATGACCACGAACGGCTTCCCATGCTTGGTGACAACCTGCGGCTGACCTCCAGCCGCCTTCTCAGCCACCGCCGAGAACTGCTGCTTGGCTTCCTGCAACTGGAGCGTCTTCATGCAGGAGACGTTTGAAGGATCTGTCCTGTCTGTCCAGAATGTTTCCACCGATTGGCGCTTTCCTTTCCTGCGGAACACACAACCTTTCGCCCGTGCATACGCCGGGCGCCCCCACCAGGACCGCTGAGGAGTCTTCAGACCCCGCAGCGTCCCCCTTTGCCGCCCTCCAACAGGTCACCGTACCTGATCTTTGGCAACATGAGGCCGTCTCGGCCCTCCGCGCAGGCAAGGACGTCGTCGTGCACGCCCCCACGGGGGCCGGAAAGACCTTCGTCTTCGAACTCTGGTCCAACCACGGCAAGAACCGCGGACAGGCCATCTACACCGTCCCCACCCGCGCCCTCGCCAACGACAAGCTCGCCGAGTGGCGCTCCCGCGGCTGGAACGTCGGCATCGCCACCGGCGACCTCTCCGACAACCTCTCCGCCCCGGTCATCGTCGCCACGCTGGAAACCCAGAAGAACCGGCTCATCCACGGCGACGGCCCCTCGCTCCTGGTGGTCGACGAATACCAGATGCTCGCGGACGAAGACCGCGGCCTGAACTACGAACTCGCCATCGCCCTCGCCCCAGAGCGCACCCAACTCCTCCTCCTCAGCGGATCCGTCGCCAACCCCGACCACATCGTCAGCTGGCTCAAACGCCTGGGTCGCGACGCCGCGCTCGTCCGCTACGACATCCGTCCCGTACCGCTCGACGAGGTCTTCGTCCAGCACCTCAACTGGCGGCTCCCTTCCGAGATCCGAGGGCATTGGCCCCGTTTCTGCGCCAAGGCCCTCGCCGAATCCCTCGGCCCCGTCCTCCTCTTCGCCCCGCGCCGCCAGCAGGCCGAGGCGATCGCCGCCGAAGTCGCCCGCGAACTTCCTAATCCGAATCCCCTCCAACTCTCCGACGCCCAGCGCCGTCTCGTCGGCGAACACCTCGCCAAACTCCTCAAGTCCCGCGTCGCCTACCACCATTCCGGGCTCGCCTACGCCGTCCGCGCCGGCGTCATCGAACCCCTCGCCAAGGCCGGCCAACTCCGCGTCGTCGTCGCCACCATGGGCCTCGCCGCCGGCATCAATTTCTCCCTCCGCTCGGTCTCGATGACCGCCGAGTCCTACAAGCGCGATGGCGTCGAGGTCCCCATCCGCCAGGACGAAATCCTCCAGATGTTCGGTCGCGCTGGACGCCGCGGCATCGACGAGACCGGGTATGTCCTCGTCTCACCGCAAGGCCTCCGCCTCCGCGACGGCCAACCCGCGCACCTCGCCCGCTCCGGGATGGTCGACTGGTCCGCCCTCCTCAACCTGATGGCCGCCGCCGATGAACAGGGCAAGGACCCCTTCCTCGAAGCCGTCCGCGTCCAGTCCCGGCTCTTCACCACCAAGCCCATTTTCCTCGGCGTTGAGGAATCCCTCCGTCACCCGGAGACCCCGTGCGGACTGAAGACCGACGCCGAACGTGCCCGCCACGTCCGCCGCCGCGTCCGCGAGATGCAGAACTCCCGCGGCGAATGGGAACCGTTCCCGGCCCCGCAGGACGTCGCCCTCCGGAACATCGTCCACCCCGTGGATCCGAACCCGGACGCGGCACCGCCGCCACCCGAACCCGTCCCGATCCTCGAACCCGGCGCCTCCCCGGAAACGTTACCGCGGCCAACCCGCAAGGGCTTCGATGTTCCCCCGCGCCTCAAGCCCGTCCTCACCGTTCCCGCCGCCCTCGACAAGGTCGGCACCGGCGGCCTCGCCAAGGTCGCCGAATCGCCGGACGGCCCCGTCCACGGTCGTTCCCTCATCGTCGCGGAACGCCTCGGCACCGATCGCGTGATCCTTTCCAAGTGGGTCCGCCGTTTCACCGCATGGCACGGTCGCCAGGCGTCCATCGAGACCTGGCACGGCACCATCGCCCCGCTCGTCGAGGCCCACTTCGCCGCCGAACGGACCCCGGTCCTCCGCTTCGACGTCCACCCGCAGCAGATCGTCGCCATCGTCACCCTCGAGAACCTGCACCTGCGCGTTCCCGTCGATCGCCATGGCGTCGGCCTCTGGCATCCGCCCGAGCGCGAGATCTTCCCGCCCGATTGCGCCCGGTGCTCGCTCACCGACGTCTGCCGCAACCTCACCGCCGCCACCGGCACCGCCCTGCTCTGGCGTCGTCTCGCCCTCGTGGACCCAAAGGGGGTTCCCACCCTGCGCGGACGCATCGTCAGTTTCTTCCAGGGCGGCGTCGGCCTCGCCGTGGCCGCCGCCCTCGAAGAACCTTCCTATCCCCTCGACGAACTCGTCTACGACCTCGCCAACCTCGACGCCGGATTCCGCTTCTGCGGCGACGACAACCGGTGGGGCGGCCGCCTCGCCGTCGCCTGCCACGCGAAGTACGGGAACCAGAACATCGACGGCTACCTGGAAAATGGCATCCCGCCCAAGTACGGCGACGGCGCCAACCTCGTCGTCCACTCCATCCACCGCGACCCCTACAGCAAGCACCGGTACGTGACGGATTTCCTCGGCGACGGCGACATCGACCGCATCATCATCGAGTGGCGATCCCTGCTCCGCCAGGTCTCCAACGCCCCCGCGCTCGAGTGGGATCGCTGGAGCCAGTTCCAGGAATTCGCCAAGGCCCTGCTCCATGAGACCGAGTCGCCCACCGACACCGATCTCCCGCCGCTCGAACACCACCAGACCAAGCGCATCGACCACCGCCTCATCCTCAAGAAGCACTGAGATTCCGAAGGTAACGCTCATCGCACCGTATTGAGCCCACTCCCCCATCGTCCTCCGAAGCACGCCCCCCCGATGCCCCTCCGCGACCTCCATCCCCTGACTCTGGTCTGGCTCCTCGGTGCCTCCTTGATTTTTGCAACAGCCGGCCTTGCCGCCTCCCCCGATCCCCTCGACCGCACCTTCGCTTCCACCGTCCGCCCGTTCATCGGCACCTATTGCCTCGACTGCCACGGCGCCGACAAACCGAAGGCCGACTTCGACCTCAGCCCCTTCACCACCGTCGCAAGCGTGATCGCCGACGACGCCCGGTGGGCCATGGTCCTCGACCAACTCGAAGCCGGCGAAATGCCGCCGCGCAAGGCGAAGCAGCATCCCACGCCGGCCGAGTCCGAAGGCGTCGTCCGCTGGATCCACGACCTCCGCCAACGCGAGGCCGCCCGCAACGCCGGGGATCCCGGCCCGGTGCTCGCCCGCCGCCTTTCCAACGCCGAATACGATTACACCATCCGCGACATCACCGGCGTCGACCTGCGGCCGACGCGCGAGTTTCCCGTCGACCCAGCGAACCGCGAGGGCTTCGACAACTCCGGCGAATCGCTGACGATGTCGCCGGCGCTCCTCAAGAAATACCTCCAGGCCGCCCGTCAGGTCGCTGACGCCGCCGTCCTGACCCCGGAAGGCCTGACCTTCGCGCCGCACCCGATGCTGGTCGACACCGACCGCGACAAGTACTCGGTGCTGCGCATCGTGGATTTCTACCGCCGACAACCCACCGACCTCGCCGCCTACTTCGAGGCCGCCTGGCGTTTCCAGCATCGTCGCGCCCTCGGCGATCGGCGCACCTCGATCGCGGACATCGCCCGTGCGGCCGGACTCAGTGCCCCCTACCTCCAACAGATCTGGGACGCGCTCAATGACCCGAAGGAAAAGCTCGGTCCCATCGCCCAACTCCAGACGCAGTTCCGCGCCCTGCCCGTTCCCACCCGAGGCCAGAACGATCTCGCCCAGGCGGGCTCCATCGCCCTCCGGGACTCGGTGCTCGCCCTGCGCCGGAAGCTCGTCCCCGAGGTCGGCAACCTCTCCGCACCCGGCGTCAATCCGGGCTCCCAGAGCTTCGTCCTCTGGAAGAACCGCCAGATGGCCGCCAACCGCCGCCGCTTCGATCCCAGCCTGCTCCACATCGACGGCCGCGTTCCGGATCCGGCTCCCACCGGTGAAGGCATGCGCGCGCCGAAAGCGAAAGCGAAGGACGCGAAACCCAAGGCACCGGATCCCGAGCTCACCGTTCCCTCCGACCCCGCCCAACGCGCCCCCATCGAGGCGGGCTTCGCCCGTTTCTGCTCCCTGTTCCCGGACGCCTTCTTCATCTCCGAGCGCGCCCGCGTCTTCCTCGAACCCGGCGAGGACAAGGCCAACGTCGGGCGCCTGCTGAGCGCCGGCTTCCACAGCATGACCGGGTTCTTCCGTGACGACGCCCCGCTCTACGAGCTCATCCTTGACGACACCCAACGCCGCGAACTCGACCGCCTCTGGACCGAGTTCGAACTCGTCGCCGAAATCCACCACCGGATGCACACGAGCTTCATCTGGTTCGAGCGCACCGAAGGCCGCTTCCTCATGGACGATGTCTTCAACTTCGCCCGGTCCGAGGACAAGGACTGCGTCTCCGAGACCAAGGTCCGCCAACTCGCCGAAGCCTACCTCGCCAAGGCCCGCAAGGTCGGCACCGCCGAACCCGTCGTCGCCGCCATGCAGGAACACTTCGAGCGAACGTCCGCCAACCTCCGCCGCATCGACCGACTGCGCGCCGAATCCGAACCCCGCCAACTCGACGCGCTCCTCGCCTTCGCCGCCCGCGCATGGCGTCGCCCGCTCTCCGCCGCCGAACGCACCGACCTGCTCGACTTCCACCGCACGTTGCGCACACGCGACGGCCTCAGCCACGAGGACGCCGTCCGCGATGGCGTCGTCAGCCTGCTGATGTCGCCCCATTTCCTCTATCGGCTCGACCTCGTCGAAGCCGCGGGTGCGAAGGCCTCCGGGAAGCCCGCACGTCGCGCGCTCTCCTTCCGCCGCGAGCCTCGCACGCCCACCGGTGCCGTGCCGCTCTCAGATCACGCCCTCGCCAACCGCCTCAGCTACTTCCTCTGGTCCGGTCCGCCGGACGCCGCCCTCCTCGCGCGTGCCGATGCCGGCACCCTGCATCGTCCCGAGATCCTCGCCGCCGAGGCGAAGCGCATGCTCCAGGACGACCGCATCCGCCGACTCGCCGTCGAGTTCGGCGGCCACTGGCTCGACTTCCGCCGCTTCGAGGAACACAACGCCGTCGACCGCGTCCGCTTCCCCACCTTCGACGACACCCTGCGCCAATCCATGTTCGAGGAACCCATCCGTTTCCTCGAACACGTCCTGCGTTCCAACCGCCCCCTCCCCGACCTCCTCGACGCCCCCGACACCTTCGTCAACGCGCCCCTCGCACGGCATTACGGAATCCCTTACCCGCTGGACGCCGCCGAGCCCTGGGTCCGCGTCAACGACGCCCGCAACTACGGCCGCGGCGGTCTGATGACGATGTCGGTCTTCCTCACGGTGAACTCCCCCGGCCTGCGCACCAGCCCGGTCAAACGCGGCTACTGGATCGCCCGCCGCGTCCTCGGCGAACGCATCCCGCCCCCGCCGGCCGCCGTTCCCGAACTGCCCGCCGACGAAGCCCACCTCGGCGAACTTACCCTCCGCCAGACCCTCGAACGCCACCGGGCCGATCCGTCCTGCGCCTCCTGCCACCGGCGGTTCGATTCCCTCGGGCTCGTGTTCGAAGGCTTCGGCCCCGTGGGCGAACGCCGTTCCCACGACCTCGGCGATCACCCGGTCGACACCTCCGCCACCTTCCCCAATGGCAGCACCGGCAATGGCATCGACGGTCTCCGCGCCTACATCGCCGCGCACCGTCAGGAGGACTTCCTCGACAACTTCTGCCGCAAGCTCCTCGCGTACGCGCTCGGCCGCAGCCTGATCCTTTCGGACGAACCCACGATCCGAGACCTGCGCACCCGCCTTTCAAACAACGGCCAACGCATCGGAAGCCTTGTCGAAGGCGTCGTCACCAGCCCACAGTTCCTCCACAAACGGGCTCCTGAAATTCTGGCCACCAAGTAACACGCACACGCCATGAACACACCCAACGGGAATTCACCCGCCGCCCGGCGCTTCCGCCTCACGCGGCGCACCTTCCTCCGCGGCGTCGGCGTCACCATGGCGCTGCCGTGGCTGGAATCCGTTCCCGCCTTCGGCGACGAACCCACCCCCAGCGGTGCGCCCGGTCCCTTCCCGAAACGCTTCGCCGCCATGTTCTGGGGCAACGGCGTGAATTCCCACCACTGGTGGGCCAAGGGCTCAGGCAAGGACATGGAACTCGGCCGGAGCCTCCAGCCCATGGAAGCGCTGAAGACCAAGATGAATTTCATCGACGGCCTCTTCAACCGCTCCGCCGTCGGCGTCGGCATCCACCCCGGCCAGACCGGCAACCTCCTTTCCGGAGCACCGCTCCTCAAGGGCGCCGTCCTCCGCGGCGGCATCAGCATGGATCAGGTCCTCGCCAACCACGTCGGCCAGGATTCCATCCAGCCATCCATGGTCCTCGGATGCGAGCAGCCCATCACCGGCTACCACGAGACCAACTTCTCCATGGCCTACAGCTCCCACATCTCGTGGCAGAGCGCCGATTCCCCCGTACCCATGGAGGTCTACCCGTCGCTCGCCTTCGACAGCCTCTTCGAGAACCGCGGCTCCCACCGCACCCAGAGCATCCTCGACCGCGTCCAGAGCGACACTGCCAGCCTCACCCGCCGCATCAGCTCCCACGACAAGGCCAAGCTCGACGAATACCTCACCAGCGTCCGCGAGGTCGAAAAACGCGTCGACCGCATGCGCTCCGATTCCGGCCGGGCCGCCGATCGCGCCCGCGACAAGGGCCAACCCCTCTTCGCCCTCAAGCGCCCCGACAACGGCCTCCCCGAGGACATCCGCGAGCACATGCGCCTCATGTGCGACATCACCGCGCTCGCCTTCCAGACCGACAAGACCCGGGTCGTCTCCCTCCTGCTCTGCCGCGATCTCTCCGGCCTCTTCTACCCGTTCCTCGACGTCAAGCTCGCCCACCACCTCGCCTCCCACAACGACCTCACCGACGACTTCGAGCGGATCACCCGCTTCTATTGCGGCCAGCTCGCGTACCTCGCCGGCCGGCTCGACGCCATGCCCGAAGGCGATGGCACCGTGCTCGACCATTCCTGCCTGATGTTCCTGTCCAACATGTGGTCCGGGAACAAGCACGACTCCACCCGTCTCCCCATCCTCACCGTCGGCGGCCTCGGCGGCACCCTCGCCACCGGCCGAACCCTCCACTTCCTCGACAAGGGCGACGACAACCGCAAGGCCTGCGGCCTTTACCTCGCCCTCATGCAGAAGATGGGCGTCCCCATCACCCGCTTCGGCGACGCGAACAGTCCGCTCGCGGAAATCTGAGCCGTACCCATGCAGTTGGATGACGGAGAATGACTCCCGCAGAGACGCAGAGGCGCTGAGAAAAAGGGTCTTCCAATCACCGTCATCGAGTCACCCAGTAGCGAGCCCGTTCTGGGGTGCCCAGCCCCCCGATTTCCTGTCCCTCTCAGCGTCTCTGCGCCTCTGCGCGAGTGCTCTCCTGCATGGATACGGCTGTGGGATTCCGTCCGCCGTCGCCCCAGGCCCGGAGGGCCGAAAGACGGTAGCCCCCCTTTCGCCTCCCCCGTCGCACCGCATCGATGGCGGCGACGTCGATTTTTCCCATCGTCATCGCTTCATCAGAAGCCTTGTCGAAGGCCTTCCGACGAGCCCACTGTTCCTGCAGAAACGCCCCCTCAAGTTCAGCCCCCATCGTGTACCCGCCATGAGCCTTCCCTCCGGGAATTCATCCGACGCCCGCCGCCTCCTCCGGACCCGGCGCGATTTCCTCGCACGGAACGCCATGGGCGTGGGCAGCGTCGCCCTGGCCTGGCTCCTGAAGCAGGACCGCCTGCTCGCCACCCCAGCCAACGTCCCACGGCAGGCCCTCTCGTTCGACATGAAGCCCCGGACGCCGCCGCGTCCGCCGCAGGCCCGCGCCATGATCTCCCTGTTCATGCACGGCGGCCCCAGCCACATCGACCTGTTCGATCCCAAACCCGAACTCACCCGCCGCAGCGGCCAGGATTACGCCGGCGAGATCACCTTCAGCTTCGTCGATCGCGCCAGCAAGAAGCTCATGGGCAGCCCGTGGGAATTCCGCCGTCACGGCGCTTCCGGCACCGACGTCTCCGAACTCCTGCCCCACTTCGCCTCCATCGTCGACGACGTCACCGTCATCCGGTCCATGCACACCGACATCAACGGCCACGAACCGTCGATCTGGTACATGAACACCGGCAAGGCCCAGCCGGGGCGTCCCGCGCTCGGTTCCTGGCTCACCTACGGCCTCGGCTCCGAAAGCCAGGACCTCCCCGCGTACGTCGTGCTCACCGACCCGGGCGGCCATCCCGTCGATGGCGTCCGCAACTGGTCCAACGGGTTCATGCCCCCGCTGTTCCAGGGAACCATCGTCCGCTCCGCCGAACCCCGGATCCTCAACCTCGATCCACCACCGCACCTCAAGGGCGCCCTCCAGGAACAGAACCTCGCCTTCCTCGCACGCCTCAACCGCGACCACCTCGCGCGCCATCCGGGCGAATCCGACCTCGACGCCCGCATCGCCAGCTACGAGCTCGCCGCCCGGATGCAGACCGCCGCCAAGGAAGCCCTCGACATCTCCGGCGAATCCGAGGCCACCCGCAAACTCTACGGCCTCGACGATCCCATCACCCGCGAGTACGGCACCCGATGCCTCATCGCCCGGCGCCTCGTCGAACGCGGCGTCCGCTTCGTCCAGCTCTTCGTCAATGGCCAGATCTGGGACAACCACGAAAGCATCCGACCCAACCTCGCCGCCTGTTGCCGCAAGACCGACCAACCCTCCGCCGCCCTCGTCAAGGATCTCAAGGCCCGCGGACTCCTCGATTCCACCATCGTCCACTGGGGCGGTGAGATCGGCCGGCTCCCGGTCACCGAAAACCACGGCCCCGCTGAAAAGGCCGGACGTGACCACAACGGCCAGGGTTTCACCGCGTGGGTCGCCGGCGGCGGATTCAAGGGCGGCATGACGTACGGCGAGACCGACGAGTTCGGCCACAAGGCCGTCGTGAATCCGGTCAGTCCGAACGACTATCACGCCACCCTGCTCCACCTCTTCGGCATCGACCACGCCGGCCTCCGCTTCTTCCAGAACGGACTGGAACAGCATCTCACCGACGGCAAACCCTGCCGCGTCGTGAAGGAAATCCTGCGGCACGCCTGAAGCCCGAACCCTGCCCCCGGCCACCGTGAAGCGCTTCCTCCCAGTCCTCGGACTCCTCCTCACCCTCGCAGCAAACGAGGTGGCGAAGTCCTCGTCGCCCCCCCAAAGCACTTCCCATGGCGATGGGAAGATCACCGCCTCGAAGCGCCAAACCCAGACGGCCCCCACCTTCGAGAAGGACATCCGCCCCATCCTCAAGGCCCACTGCTTCGACTGCCACGGCGAGTCCGGCCAACCCAAGGGCGGTTTCGACATCCGCCTCCGGCGCCTCATCGTGCAGGGCGGTCACGACGGCCCCGCCATCGTCCCCGGCAATCCCGACGCCAGCCACCTCCTCCAGCTCGTCGCCTCCGGCGAGATGCCCAAACGCGACAAGAAGCTCACGCCGGAACAGGTCGATCTCCTGCGCCGCTGGATCGCCACCGGGGCCCGCACCGCCCGACCCGAACCCACCGAACTCCCGCCCGGTGCCGGAATCACCGAGGAGGAACGTGCCTTCTGGTCCTTCCAACCCATCCACCCGCCCAAGCCTCCTTCCCCGTCCCGCCTCCGCCACACCCGCACGCCCATCGATTCCCTCCTCGATCGCCCCCTCCGCAAACAGGGCCTGCAGTTCTCGCCCGACGCCGACAAACTCACCCTGCTCCGCCGGATCCACTTCGACCTCACCGGCCTTCCGCCCACGCCCGCCGACGTCGACGCCTTCCTTCAGGATCGTTCCCCCAATGCCTACGAGAAGGCCGTCGACCGCCTCCTCGATTCCCCCCATTACGGCGAACGCTGGGGCCGCCACTGGCTCGACATCGCCGGCTACGCGGACTCGGACGGTTACAGCGACGCCGACCCGGTCCGGCCGTTCGCCTGGAAGTACCGCGACTACGTCATCCGCGCCTTCAACGCGGACAAGCCCTTCGACCGCTTCATCACCGAACAGCTTGCCGGCGACGAACTCGCCCGTGCCCACAGCGCCAACGCCACCGAGACCGCCCTCGCCTCTGCCGAAAACCGGGACCTCCTCATCGCCACCGGGTTCCTCCGCACCGGGGCCGACGGCACCGCCACCGCGGCCGTCGACCAGACCGTCGTCCGGAACCAGGTCGTGGCCGACACGCTCAAGATCGTGTCCACCTCGCTGCTCGGCCTGACGGTCGGTTGCGCCCAGTGCCACGACCATCGGTACGATCCCATCCCCCAGGCCGATTACTTCCGCCTCCGCGCCGTCTTCGAGCCCGCCTACGACTGGAAGAACTGGAGGACCCCGACACAACGCCTCGTCTCCCTGTACACCGCCGAGGACCGCAGGAACGCCGCCGCCATCGAGGCCGAGGCCGCGACCCTCGCCAGCGAACGCGAGGCTCGCCAGAAGACCTACATCGCCGAAGCCCTCACGAAACACCTCGAGAAGTTCGAGGCCCCGCTCCGCGACCAACTCCGCACCGCCCTCGACACCGCCGCCGACAAGCGCACGCCCGAGCAGAAGAAGCTCCTCGCCGACAATCCCTCGGTGAACATCCACCCCGGCGTCCTCTACCAGTACAACCCGAAGGCCGCCGAGGACCTCAAGGCCACGGATGCCAAGGTCGCCGGGATCCGCGCGCGCAAGCCGCCCGAGGATTTCATCAGCGTCCTCACCGAGGCCCACGACAAGGTTCCCGTCACCTTCCTCCTCCATCGCGGCGATCCCAACCAACCCCGCGATCCCATTGCCCCCGGCACGCTGAGCGTGGTCGGCCCCGGCGGTTCTCCGTTGGCCATTCCGCCGAAGGACGCCGCGCTGCCCAGCACCGGACGCCGCCTGGCCTTTGCCCAGTGGCTCACCAGCGGCACCAACCCGCTCGTCGGCCGCGTGCTCGTCAACCGCGTCTGGATGCATCACTTCGGCCGCGGTCTCGTCGCCACGCCCGCCGACTTCGGCACCATGGGCGAGAAGCCCTCCCATCCCGAACTCCTCGACTGGCTCGCCCACGACTTCATGGCGAACGGCTGGAAACTCAAGCGACTCCATCGCCTGATCCTCACCTCCACCGTCTACCGCCAGTCCTCCGCCCACCACCGCAAGGGCGATGCGAAGGATCCGGAGAACCGTCTCTACTGGCACAAGCCGCTCCAGCGCCTCGACGCCGAGGTGCTCCGCGACTCCATCCTCGCCGTCAGCGGTTCGCTCCGCACGAACCAGTTTGGCCCGCCCGTCCCCGTCCGACCCGACGTCCACGGCCAGATCGTCGTCGGCGTCGACCAGACGCAGGGCGACAACAAGATGCCCGTCGACGTCCCGCTCAACGGCGAGGAGTTCCGTCGGTCGGTCTACATCCAGGTCCGTCGCTCCCAACCCCTCGCGATGCTGCACGCCTTCGATGCGCCCGTGATGGAGGTAAACTGCGAACGCCGCCCGCAATCCACCGTCGCCACGCAGGCGCTGATGTTGATGAACAGCGAGTTCCTCCTCGACCAGGCCGCACGCTTCGCCCGCCGCCTCGAAGCCGAGGCTGGCTCCAACCCGACCGCCCAGATCCAGCGCGCCTGGCAACTCGCCTTCAACCGCAAGCCCACGCCCGCCGAGCTCACCGACGCCTCCGCCTTCCTCCGGGCCCAGACGACGCACGTCGCCGCACTCGCCGCCGCCGAACCCACCAAGCCGGACGCGAAGCCCAAACCGGACGACAAGGCCAAGCCCAACCCAGCCCCGAAGCCCACGCCGGAACAACAGGCCCTCACCTCCCTCTGCCAGTCGCTCCTCGGCTCCAACGAATTCCTGTACGTGGATTGAAGGCCGAGGGCATGCGATTCAGGCGGGTAAAGCATGACCTGGATCTACGCGCACGACGGGCGAAGAAGTCGGTTCGCCGGCCAGTGGCCGACATCCTGATCGGGGCGTTCGCCAGGAATCGACGCGGAATGCTCACACGCAACGGCTCGGATTTCGCAAGATGGTTCCCAGGAATGACAATCCTGGAACCTGACTGAAGACAGCCCAGCCAACGCCAACGGCGTTGAGGTCTGTAGCCCAGCAACGGTGGAGCGGAGCGGAACCCTGGGTCATACCATCCCGTGACACCCCGCCCCAACGGGGCGGACGGAGACGTCCTCAGCGAGGCCGCCGCCTCGTCCTCCGCAACGCGGCGACAACCCACGAAGACACACACCACGGTGCATGTCCCCGTGCGCCCTTTCAGGGCGCGGAGAATGTTTCGGGGGCGCGGTCCCCCCGGGGTTGCACCCCGGGCTTTCACCGTCTGCCCCGTTGGGGCGAAGGGCGGAGTGGGCGCTGGGCGGCCATGGGGGGCGAGCGGCTTACTGAGTTGTCAGTTTCATGACTCTTCAAACGGGGCGGTGTTTGGTAATCCGCTGGAGCCGTTTTTTGCGTTGTGAGATTTCTCCATGAACAAGATGAGGCGGTTCAAAACCCGGTGGCAGGATGGCGATGGGAAGCAGTTCGTGGATCGCCTCGTTTTCATGGGGCGGTCAGGCAACGGCTATGGCGTTTCAGAATCACCCTTCGGTCTGACCGAGGCAGGCTTGCTTGATTTTCGAGGCCTGTGTCTGCCAGAGACTGCAGAGTTGCGGCGGGTCCGTTTTGGTCCTTCTGATTTTGGCGCCTCTTCGTGGGAAAGAATCTGGCTGGAGCACAGCAGGTTTGACCGCGCGGATTTCGCAGGCGCTTCCTTCCAGGTGATAGGAGACCACGGAAACGAATTTCTCTCCTGCCGCTTCTCAAGGACTTCGTTCCGGGAAGGCGTGCTGGGCTACCGGGGGAGTCGGTATGTATCCTGTACCTTCGACGGCGCTGATTTTGCCCGGGCCCTGTTCGTTCGTCCGGAGTTTGATGATTGTGAGTTCCGCGACTGCAAACTGAATGGATGCGACTTCAATGGTGCGTCCTTCGAACGATGTCGGTTTCTCGGGGAGGTGAGGAACGTCTGGTTCCGAGGTGGCTTTGCTCTCCCTGACGATGTTTCGAGTTTTGGTGTGCCACGAGCAAACTGCATGACCGGTGTGGATTTTGGGGGTGCGTGTTTACGCGAAGCAACGTTCAGCAATGGCTGCGATCTCTCTTCCGTTAAGATTCCAACGGACGGATCTCACGGGCTTTTCGGACAGTGGTCCCAACGGCTGAGGATCCTGACGGAGAGCGCACGAAGTTGGGGTGCTGAGGCCCGGGTCGCGGGGATTGGCTTTGCCACGATCCACTTGGTTCACGCCCGCACCCAAGATTGGTGCATCCTCAATCGGATGGATCTGGATGAGGATTTCGGTCACGAGGTTGCTGACCTGATCTGGCAGTCTCTCGTGGGAACGCTGTAGCGACGCCGGGCAAAACCGGAGGCAGTGGTTCACACGGGGGCGTGGGGAGGGGAAGGTTGCCCGCAGAGGTGCTGAGAGGGCGGAGCGTTGTTCTGAGCTGCCGCCCTAGATCCTTTCGCGGATTCAAGGAACGACGGTATGACCAGTTTGTCTCGGCTGGATATGAAAAGGCAATGGGGTCGCGTCTAAATATTTTACATTTCAACCCAATCCCATGCCCCACCGCACATCCTCCACCCCTTCCTGAACGGCTTCCCCTCCCTGCACCATCCACCGGCGGAGAAACCGACCTCCCGGGCAAAGTCCCCTGGTCTTTCCTTCCCAGCCTTCCAGCCTCCGGCGCATCCTGCATCTACCTGTTCCGATGAATGCCTTCCTCCAACCCCAGCCCGGCTTGTGCGCCCGGATCCGGCACCTTCTTTTCGGTGCTGTCCTTGCCAGCCTCGTGGCCGGGGTCACCCACGCCGCACAGCGTCCGCCCAACGTCCTGGTCATCCTCACCGACGATCAACGATGGGACGCCATGAGTTGTGCAGGCAACCGGCTGGTGAAGACGCCGAACATGGATCGCCTCGCCGCCGAAGGGGTCCGCTTCGCCAATGTCTTCGTCACCACCTCGCTCTGTTCCCCGAGCCGCGCCTCCCTGCTGAGCGGCCAGTACGCCCGACAGCATCGGGTACAAAACAACTTCACCGAGTATCCCAACGATCTCCCGGGTTACCCGCGCCGACTCAAGGACGCCGGCTACGAGACCGCCTACATCGGCAAGTGGCACATGGGTGAGGACAACGACGAACAGCGGCCGGGATTCGACCACTGGTTCAGCCATCGCGGCCAGGGCAACTACTTCGACAACGAATTCAACGACGACGGCGTCCGACGCAAGGTTCCCGGTTACTACACCACGGCCGTCACCGACCACGCCGTCGAGTGGCTCCGCAAGCCCCACGATCGTCCGTTCCTCCTCATCCTCGGCCAGAAGGCGCCGCACGGCGGCCCCATCCAGCCGGAGCCCCGGTTCGAACACGCCCTCGACCACGTTCCCATTCCGCGGCCCGCGAATGCGGATGACTACGCCGCCCCCGGCAAACCGTCGTGGCTCAAGGAAAGCTATCCCACCTGGCACGGCCTCGGAGGGCCGCTCTACGGACAGAAGGAATACGACCGCTTCGTCCGCGCCTACCTCACCACATTGCTCTCCGTCGACGAAAGCATCGGGCGCATCTACGAGACCCTCCGATCCCTCCGCCAGCTGGACAACACCGTCATCGTCTTCACCAGTGACAACGGCTTCGTCCTCGGGGAACACGGTCGGGTCGACAAGCGCACCGCGTACGAGGAGAGCCTCCGCATCCCGCTCCTCGTGCGGTATCCGCCGCTCGCGCGTCCCGGCATCGTCGTGAGCAACCTGGTCACGTCCCTGGATCTCGCGCCGAGCCTCATCGATCTCGCCGGCGCCAAGCCCCTGCGGAACATCCACGGCATGTCGTGGAAGCCGTTGCTCGCCGGAAAGCGCACCCGCTGGCGCGACGCCTTCCTCTACGAATACAACTTCGAGAAGCAGTTCCCGTACACGCCCAACGTCCGCGCCCTCCGCACCGCCGATTGGAAGTTCATCCGGTATCCGCACGGCGACGGTTCCCCCGACCGCTTCACGGCGGAGCTCTACGACCTCGTGCGGGATCCGCTCGAACAGCACAACCTGATCGACGATCCCCGCTTCGCCTCCAGGCGCCGCCGGATGGAGCGGGACCTCGAGAAACTCTCGCGCCGCATCGGACCCGACACCATGCCGGTCTACGAAGGCATCACGAACGTGCTGCCGAAGTATTGAACCTGAGAACCGCGGTTGGATCCGCAGATGACGCAGATCACGCAGATGATCAGAAGCTTGGATTGGCCGTGCCGTTCACCTGCGGGGTGAGCTTTGGCCGGGGCGGCACCCCGGCATTTCTGCCTGTCTATCTGCGAAATCGGCGCCATCTGCGGATAGATGAACTGCCTTTTCCGGGTTGAACCGGCAGCCTACTTCAACGGCATCCCGGGCTCGGGCTTGCCGTTGGTCGTGAGGATCTGGAAATGGTGCACGCCCGCGGCGAGCGGGTGGTCGCTGGTCCAGACCATGCGATGATCCGGGGTCACCTCGACCATCGAGATGCCGGTGTTGGCGGCGTGGCTGCCGACGACGGTATTGCCGTTGGCAAGACGCTGTGAGCCGCACGGATCCTTGAAGAGCCCGCCGACGTTCTCGTTGGTGACCTTCCACACGATTTCACCGCGGCCGTTGAACTCGACGACCTTGTTGCCGTGGGTCAACGAGACCAGCGTGTTCCCGCTGTCGAGACGGATGGCGGTGAACGGCCAGTTCTCCGCGGACGTCCGCCGAGCGGTTCGAGATCCGTGCGCAGCACGTTCACCACCTTGCCCTCCGGCGTGTACTCCTTCACCGCGAACGCCAGCAGGTGCGGCACGAGGTAGTTGCCGTTGCGCAACTGCCGCGCCATGCGCGTCTGCATGTGTACGTTCTCGGTCTCGGGCTGGAGCGGCACCTCCAGCACGACGGCACCCGCCCGGTTCACCTCCAGCAACCGCGGCCGCTTCCCCAATTCCGTGATCAGCGTGTTTCCGTTGTAGAGACGTTGCGCGGTGCTCAGCTCGCCGTTCTCCGGACTCAACCGGTAGGTGAAGACCACCTGCTTGTCCCGGGTCACTTCCTCCACCCGATCCGAGAACGCGAGCAGCACGTTCCCGTCGGGCAGCACGAAACCATCCCGGGATCCCCCGCGGTATTCCCACGTGGGCTTGCCGTCCTCGCCGATGATCGCCGTCTTGCCGCCCATCACGAGGTACGAGTGCCGGATCGTCGAGGGCACCGGGTCCGCCCCCTGGACTGAAACGAGACCCAGGACGCAAAGGACCCAACAACGGGCGGAGAACTTCTGGAACATGCGTCCACGATCCCCAAGTCCCGTTTGGGTGTCACGTCATGGTTTCCATCAGGTGTCCATCCCACCAACACCCGGAGTCCTTCGCTTGCATCCCACGTCCGGCTTCGCGACGTTTACCCAGCTTTGCGCGCACTTCTCCGCCAGCTGATCGTTGGAAGCGCCGTCCTGTTTGCCGGGGCGGCGACTGCGGGCACACCCACGACAGCACCGGCGTCGGATTCACCCGAAATACAGAAATGGTGGGGGCCACTATTCGCGGAATTTGATCTCACGCTCCAGATCGGTTCCGGAACTGAAGCCCTCGGCCCCATCTGGGGCTCGAAGGAATCCGACGGCGTCTCCACCTGGCGGATCTCGCCGCTCTTCAGTCGGGAGACCGAACCGCAGTTGGACCGCGCCGAATGGGAACTCGTCTACCCGTTCGTGAGCTACGACCGCTTCGGCACCGAGTGGAAGGTGCAGTTCCTGCAAATGCTCCACTTCTCGGGTGGATCGACACTCGACGGGGACATCAAGAAGCGGCAGACGCTCTTCCCGTTCTATTTCCGGCAGGAATCCCCCGGCGGCACCAACGACTACCTCGCCATCGCCCCGTTCTACGGACATATCCGCAATCGACTCTTCCGCGACGAAGTCCGCTTTGTCCTCTTCCCGCTGTGGCTGGAGACGCGGAAACGCGAGGTGGTCACCGAGAATTACCTCGCGCCCTTCTTCCACCTGCGCCGTGGCGGCGGGGTCGAAGGGTGGCAGCTCTGGCCGGTGGCAGGCTCGGAGTCCAAGCCCCCGACCTTCCGGACCAATGTCATCGATGAACTCGAACTGGTCCCCGCACACGAGCGCCGGTTCTTCGCCTGGCCCTTCTACTTCAGCGAACGGAGTGGCCTCGGCGGCCCCAATCCCACCACCAACCTCTTCCTCTTTCCCACCCACCTCCGCACGCGCTCGCCCGAGATGGACCACACCTGGTGGCTCTTCTTCAGCCATCGGACCAACCGGGTAAAGCAGTTCGAGGAATGGGCCTATCCCTGGCCGTTCCTCGGGCGATCCCGCGGACCCGGCAAACACGCCGACCGCATCTTTCCTCTGTGGGGCAAGGCCACCAATGCGACGCAGCAGAGCGACTTCCTCGCGTGGCCTTTCTACATCCACAAACGCTCCACCACCCCAACCTTCGAACGGGAGAGGTATCGATTCCTCTACTTCGGCTACAGCGACCTGCGCGAAGAGGATCGCACGACCGGACGCGCCCTCCGTCGTCGGGATCTCTGGCCGCTGTTCACCTGGCGGAAGGACCGCGAGGGACGCGAACGCCTGCAGGTGCTGGCACCCGTCGAAAGCGTGTTCCCCTCGAACAAGACCATCGACCGGCTCTACAGCCCGCTCTGGACCATCTGGCGGTCCGAGTCCAACGAGGCCACCCGAGCCCGCTCCCAATCCCTTCTGTGGAACCTCTGGAGGCGCGACCAGGACCACGACTACTCCCGGACCGGCGCCCTGTTCGGCCTCGTCCAGACCGAGCACACCCCCGGCCGACGCACCTGGCGCATCTTCGGCCTTGGCCCGCGGCAACAGCGCCCTGCCAGGGCTACCACCGCGTCGACGCCCATCGCCCCGCCCCGCGCGTTCCTGACCCTGGCATCGAAGGACACCCTCAATTGATCGACCCGGCAGCCCAAGGCTGACCGCAAAAATCGTCCGTCGACATTCCCGTCACTGAACCCATTCTTTCCCCGTCACTGACATGTTTCGCGATCTCGGCCAGATGCTTCTGTTGCTCGGCAACACCCTGCGGGGAATCCCGCAGGTGTTCCGGCGTCGGCGTGCCGTAGGGGAACAACTCTACGAGATCGGCAATGCCAGCCTGTTCATGGCCTGCATGCTCTCGTTCTTCATCGGAGGCGTGCTCGCGCTCCAGGGGGCGCGGTCTTGGTGCATCGGGGTCTGGGATCGCAGGTCGGCGGACTGGTCGGCCTGTCCATGTGCAAGGAACTCGCGCCGGTCATGATGGCCATCCTGATCGCCGGACGCATCGGCTCCGCCATGGCCGCCGAACTCGGCTCCATGCAGGCCTACCAGGAGGTCGACGCACTCCGGACGATGAACATCCATCCCATCCGGTACCTCGTCCTCCCCCGGCTCATCGCCATCGCCATCGCCCTCCCGGCCCTCGTCATCTTCTCCAACATCGTCGGATGGCTTGGCGGAGCGTTCATCGCCTCCTTCAATCCCGACATCGCCGTCCCCTACGCCACCTTCATGGCCAGCCTGAAGGACATGGTCCGCATGCGCGACATCCTCCACGGCCTGCTCAAATCCTTCGTCTTCGCCATCGCCATCGGGACCATCTCCTGCCACCACGGCCTCCAGACCCGCGGCGGTCCCCGCGGTGTCGGTCGCTCGGTCACCAAGGCCGTCACCAACTCCATCGTGCTGGTGCTCCTGCTCGATTACATCCTCACCCGGATCCTCCTGCCCTTCGACGCATGAACGATCCCGAGCCCATCCAATCCCAAGCCGCCGGCGGCCTCCCCATTTCCGTCCGCGGCCTCCACATGAGCTTCGGCGCGCAGGAAGTCCTCCGCGGCATCGACCTCGAAATCAAGGCCGGCGAACTCTTCGTCCTGATGGGACCGTCCGGTTCCGGGAAGTCGGTCTTCCTCCGTCAGTTGATCGGACTCGAACAGCCCACCGCCGGCGAGGTCCTCGTCAATGGCCAGGCCGTGACCGACGAAACCCGCCACCGCGCCCGCATGGCCATGGTCTTCCAGAGCGGCGGCCTGTTGAACTCGCTCACGGTCGCGGAAAACGTCGGACTTTACCTCCATGAACACCGCCTGCGTCCACCGGCGGAGATCGCCCGGACCGTGTCCGAGAAACTCCGTCTGGTGCAGTTGCCCGACGACACCGGCGAGAAGTATCCGCCGGAACTCTCCGGTGGCATGCGCAAGCGGGTCGCGATCGCCCGTGCCCTGACCATGGACCCGCAACTGGTGCTGTTCGACGAACCGACCTCGGAGCTCGATCCGCTGGTCGCGCTCACCGTCGGCCGCGAGATCCTCCGACTCAACCGTCAGACCCAGGCGACCACCGTGGTGGTCACCCACGATCGGGACCTTGCATTCGGCATCGCCCACCGCGTTGCGTTCCTGGCCGAAGGCCGGATCCAAGCCGTGGGCACACCGTCGGAGATGCGCGCCAATCCCCTGCCCCTGCTCCAGCAGTTCCTTGCTGCCGATTTCACCCCGCAATGATTCCCACCCATGAAGAACTCCCTTGAAACCCGCCTCGGCATGTTCGGAGCCCTCGTCGCCGTGGGAGCCGTCTGCCTGCTCGAACTCGGCGGCGGCCTGAACTGGTTCAAATCCGGCCGCACTGTCCGCGCCAGATTCAACAGCATCCAGGACCTCAAGGTCGGCGACCCCGTGAAACTGGCCGGCGTCCCCGTCGGCCGCGTGTCCCGCATCGAACTCGTCGCCGACAAGGTCGAGGTGACGCTCAATCTGGAGACGCAGGCCCAGATCCACACGGACTCCACCGCGATCATCAAGTTCGCGGGAATGATGGGACAGAACTTCGTCTCCCTCGACTTCGGCACGCCCGCCGCTCCGTTGGTCACCGCCGACGCGCTCCTCCAGACCCGCGAGCAACCCGATCTCGCCACGTTGATGGAGAAGCTCCAGGGCGTCGCGGACGGCGTCCAGACGATGACCAAATCCTTCAGCGGCGAGGAATTCTCGAAGCTGCTCGGTCCGCTCACGGACCTCGTGAAGGACAACAATCCGCGCATCACCTCCATCCTCACAAACGCCCAGGCGATCACCGCCCAGGTCGCCTCCGGCCAAGGCACGCTCGGTCGTCTCCTCTTCGAGGATTCCCTCCACCGTACGGCCATGTCGATGGGCACGAACCTCAACGACCTCGCCGGTGACGCCAAACTCCTCCTTTCCGACACCCGCGGCCTCGTCGGTGACACCCGCAAGGTGGTTGCGGGGATCGACCGCGGCGAAGGTTCCGTCGGTAAACTCCTCAAGGATGACACCATGGCCAAGGACCTCACCGCGGCCACGACCTCGCTCAAGGAGATCCTGCAGAAGATCAACTCGGGCCAGGGCAGCGTCGGCAAGCTCGTCAACGACGAGGCCTTCCTGCGCAACATCAAGATGACGCTCCAGAAGGTCGACAAGGCCACCGAGGGCCTGGAAGACACCGGCCCGCTGCAGGTGCTGGGAACCGCGGTCCAGAGCCTGTTCTGAGTTGGAATGCTGGCACCCCTGCCTCGTGACCTCGTCAGCTACCCCTCCCGATCGTAGCAGACGACGTCAGGAGGCTGTCGAAGGAGTCTCAGGTTTAAGCCCTTCACCCCTGCCTCGTCACCTCGTCAGCTACTCCTCCCGATCGTAGCAGACGACGTCAGGAGGCTGTCGAAGGAGTCTCAGGTTTAAGCCCTGCACCCCTGCCTCGTGACCTCGTCAACTACCCCTCCCGATCGTAGCAGACGACGTCAGGAGGCTGTCGAAGGAGTCTCAGGTTTAAGCCCTTCACCCCTGCCTCGTGACCTCGTCAACTACCCCTCCCGATCGTAGCAGACGACGTCAGGAGGCTGTCGACTCAGGTTTAAAGCCTGCCTCGTGACCTCGTCAGCTACCCTGTTGTGGGCGAAAGCAAGAAACGCCGCCCATCCTTGCGGACAGGCGGCGTTTCGACCCAAACGACCCTAACCTATGTCAGGCCACTCAGCCCGACGGGTCCGTTACAAAGCCAGTTCAATGCCAAGGACTGAACACGGGATAAAACCGCAGGAATATTTTGCGGGCTGCGGATTCTTTCAATTCCGACCCCTTGGAGGTTCGCCAAATGGTTCCCAACACGGGCCTAACCCAGCGCCGCCAGCGCCACCCGCAGCTCGTCGTCGGTGTTGTAGAAGTGCGGTGAGAACCGCACCACCGCCTGCCCGTCGGGCAGCTTGCGCACCGAGGCCGTCACGCCGGCCTCCTTCAATCGCCGCAGCAATTCCAGCGATTCCACCTCGGGTTTGAAGAAGGACAGCACCCCGCCCACATTCTCGATGGGCGGTTCCGGCTGGAGCACCGTGAATCCACGTCCCACCAGTTCCGCGGACACCCACGACCGCTTGCGCATCAGTTCCGCCCCGATCTTGGCCACGCCCACTTCCTCGAGCAGCTCCATCGCGGCCTTGAACCCGGCCAAGCCCACCAGGTTGTGCGAGCCCGCCTCGTAGCGCCGGGCGTCCGGCTTGAACTTCAATTCCTCCTGCGTGAGGAAGTCCGGGCATTCCAGATTGTGCCACCCGTGCACGATCGGTTGCAGGCGCGCCTGCACATCCCGCCGCACGTACATCAGGCCCGCCGCACACGGCCCCATCATCCACTTGTGGGAATCCGCCGCCAGCAGGTCGACGTGTTCCACCGAAAGCGGAAACGCACCCAACGTCTGGATGGCATCCACGCAGAACAGGATGCGGCGCGCGCGCAGGTATTTACCGATGGCATCGATGTTGATGCGCCAACCCGCGAGATAATGGGCACTGGCAAGGCTCACCAGTTTGGTCTGCTCATCCACCTGCCCCTGCACGTCGATCGCCCGGACCTTGCCCAATTCCCGGACATTGATGAAGCGCACCTCCACCCCCCGCTCCGCCAACGCCATCCACGGGTACACGTTCGAGGGATAGCAGTCGTAGTAGATCAGGATGTTGTCGCCCTTCCGCCAGGGCAACCCAGCCGCCAGGTACGACAACGCCAGCGAGGTCGGCCCCACCAACGCGATTTCCTCCGGTTGCGCACCGATCAGGCGCGCAGCACACGCCCGTGTGCCCGCAATGAGTTCACCGCAGGTCTCGACCTCCTGCTCGCTCGTCTGACAGGCCAGGGCATACTGGGACATCGCCTCGGCCACGCGGCGCGGAAGCGGGGCCACCCCGGCATGCGCCAGGAAGGGCCCCTTCGTGACCACCGGGAACTCGTGTCGGCGCAGGGACTCGTCCCCGTGGATCTGTGCAATCGTCATTTCGGATCAGCGATAGGGTTGGTGCAGCTTCACGGAGTCCACCTTGCGGACCCGCAGGTTGAGCATCTCGACTCCGACGGCGAAGGCCATTGCGAAGTACACATATCCCTTGCTGATGTGCTGATGGAATCCTTCCGCGAGCAACAAGGTCCCGATCAGGATCAGGAACGACAACGCCAGCATCTTGACCGTCGGATGCCGCTCCACGAACCCACCGATCTGATTCACGAAGATCAGCATGACGATCATCGCGAGCACCACGGCGGTCACCATCACCGGCACGTCATTCGCCATGCCCACGGCCGTGATCACCGAGTCCAAGGAGAACACGATGTCGAGCAGCAGGATCTGGATGACCGTAGCCAGAAGCGTCGGGGCCAGACCCGGGGTCTTGCCGCCATCCGCCCCTTCCAGCTTCTCGTGGATCTCCTTCACCGATTTCCACACGAGGAACAATCCGCCGATGGCCAGGACCAGGTCCTTGCCGGTGTTCGGCAACTCCAGGCCGGAAATCGAGAACTCCCAAAGTTTGTTCTTCAGGCTCATCACCCAACTGATCGAGAGCAGCAGCAGGATCCGCGTGATGAGTGCCAGCCCCAACCCGATCTGGCGGGCCTTGGCCTGCTGGTGCGGCGGCAGCTTGCCCGAGAGGATCGAGATGAAGATCAGGTTGTCGATCCCAAGAACGATTTCGAGGATCGTCAGTGTCAGGAGGCTCATCCAGGCCTCCGGACGCTCCATCCATTCAAACCAATGCGTCATTGCGTGTGAGACTAGCCATCGCCCGCCGGACGACCAGAGAAAGGATGCACCCGGGTTTCCACGCTTCCATCCCGCCCCCCACCGGTTGTTGACTGGTCTTCATGCGGCTCACGCACGGCATTCATCTCGCTTACTGCACCAATATCCACCGCGGCGAATCATGGCCCGAGACCTTCGCCGCCCTCGAAAAGCACACCCTCGCCGTCCGCAAACGCGTCTGCCCTGACAAACCCTACGCCATCGGCCTGCGCCTCTCCGACGCCGCCTCACGCGAACTCGCCCATCCGCAGACCCTCGCCACCTTCAAACGCTGGCTGAAGGCCCACAACAGCTACGTTTTCACCATCAATGGCTTCCCCTTCGGTCGCTTCCACGGCACCCGCGTCAAGGAACAGGTCTACGCTCCCGACTGGACCCAACCCGAACGTCTCGCCTACACCCGTCGGGTCTTCGAGATCCTGACCGAACTGCTCCCGGAAGACCGCGACGTTGACGGCTCGGTCAGCACCGTTCCTGTTTCGTTCAAGGGTTTCCGCATCGACGAGCGGGCCGAACGGACCGCACGCGAGAACCTCTGGGCCTGCGTCGACTTCCTGGAGCAACTGTCCCGGAAGTCCGGCCACCGTCTCCACCTCGGCCTCGAACCCGAACCCTGCTGCCACCTCGAAACCACCTACGAGACCGTTCGATTCTTCGAACGTCTGCGTTCAGATCGCCCCGGGGATCTCCGCCTCGAAGACCACCTCGGCGTGAATTACGACTGCTGCCACCTCGCCATCGAGTTTGAGTCCCCCGCCGAAGCCCTCGCGCGACTTCATCGCGCACGGATCCTCATTTCGAAGATCCATCTCAGCAACGCGCTCCGCGTCCACCCAACGCCCGAGGCCCGCGAGGCCCTCCGCCCCTTCATCGATACCGTCTACTTCCATCAGGTCATCGAACGGCGAGCCGACGGCGAGATCATCCGTTACACCGACCTCGACGAAGCCCTCACCACGTCCATTGATGGACCGCAGATGGACGTCGAATGGCGGATCCACTTCCACATCCCGCTGCATGCCGCCCCCGGAGGCGTCTTCGCCACCACCGCCGACCACGTCACCGGGGTCCTTGAAGAGATCCGACGACACCCGACCCTGTGCCGTCACTTCGAGATGGAGACGTACACATGGGAAGTCCTGCCCGCCGCACTCAAGCAACACGCGGTCGTCGATCAACTCGCTGCCGAGTACTCGTGGACCCTGGCGGAGTTCGCCAAGCGCGGCATCGTGCCCCGTTGATCAGCCTCCCAATCGTAGCAGACGACGTCAGGAGGCTGGGTTCAACCACGGCCTCGTGACCTCGTCCGCTACCTCCCAATCGTAGCAGACGACGTCAGGAGGCTGGGTTCAACCACGGCCTCGTGACCTCGTCAGCTACCTCTTTACAGGATCGCCATTGCCCGGCGTCGACAAACACCCGACGCTCGGCCATTCGCGCGATGAGCCAAGAATCCCGTCCCTCCCAGCCCCCGAAGGAGAACATCCTCGTCAATCTGGTCTGCAACGTCTTCCTGCCCGGGCTGCTGCTCGACAAGCTGAGCAAGGCCTCGATGCTGGGTCCGGTGTGGGGGCTGGTCGTCGCCCTTTCGATCCCCCTCGGTTACGGCATCTGGGACTTCGCCCGGCGCCGCGTCTGGAACGTCTTCTCCATCCTCGGTCTTGTCTCGGTGGCGATGACGGGCGTGCTGGGCCTGCTGAAGACCGATCCGTTCTGGTTCGCCGTCAAGGAAGCGGCCATTCCGTCCCTGCTGGCCGTGGCCATCCCGGTCTCCCTCCGAACGAAACAGCCCCTGATCCGAACCCTCCTCTTCAACGACCAGATCCTGGACACCGCCCTCATCAGCCGTTCCCTCGATGAACGCGGCAGCCGGCCTGTCTTCGAGCGGCTCATGGTCAGCTCCAGCTGGATCCTGGCCGCCTCGTTCCTGGATCCGCCGTCCTCAACTTCGTCCTCGCCCGGTGGATGCTCACAGCGTCCCCCGGTACCGACGAATTCAACAAGCAACTCGGCCGCATGAACTGGATGAGCTGGCCAGTGATCTTCGTCCCCTCCATGGGTGTCATGGTCTACGCGCTCCTGCGCCTCGTGAAGGGCCTCGAACGGATCACCGGCCTCAAGGGCGAGGAACTCTTCGCGAACAAACCGCAGCCGAAGGCGAACGGGTAGGCGGAAGGGCGGGAATTGGCCGGGGGGCATGGGACCTATGGGACCTATGGGACCTACATGGGACCTATGGGACTATGGGACCTATGGGACGGGATACACATCACATGTGTCCCATCCGTCCCATCCGTCCCATCCGTCCCATCCGTCCCATCCGTCCCATCCGTCCCATCCGTCCCATCCGTCCCATCCGTCCCATCACCCGCCCAGATACGCGCTTCTCACCTTTGGGTTGGCCAGGAGGGCGGCTGAGTTGTCGGCGAGGGTGATCTTTCCGGTCTCCAACACGTAGCCGCGGGCGCTCACCCTCAAAGCCAGATTCGCGTTCTGTTCCACCAGCAGGATCGTGAGTCCGTGGTCGCGGTTGATCTTCACGATCTGCTCGAAGATGGACTTCACCAGCAGGGGCGCGATGCCCAGTGACGGCTCATCCAGCATGAGGAAGCGCGGCTTGCTCATCAGCGCCCGGCCGATCGCCAGCATCTGTTGCTCCCCGCCGGACAACGTTCCCGAGACCTGCTTCTCGCGCTCCTTGAGCCGTGGAAAGACCGAGAACACATACTCCAACTCCCGGGCGATCACCGCCTTGTCCTTCTGGAGATACGCCCCCATCTGGAGGTTCTCCATCACCGTCAGATTCGCGAACACCATCCGCCCTTCCGGCACGTGCGCCATCCCGAGCTTCACGATCTCGTGCGCGGGCATCGACGTGATCGGACGGCCATCGAACATCACCTGCCCCGACCGTGCCCGGACGAGTCCGGATACCGCCCGAAGAGTCGTGCTCTTCCCGGCACCGTTCGCGCCGATCAGGGTCACGATCTCACCCTGCTTCACCGAAAACGAAATCCCATGGAGCGCCTCAATCGCCCCGTAACCCACCTTCAGATCGACAACTTCCAGCATGGTGTTCACTCCGGTAGGGCGTGTTCCTCGCCCAGATAGGCCTCGATGACCTTCGGATTGCGACGCACCTCGGCGGGCGTGCCTTCGGCAATCTTCGTCCCGTGGTCGAGCACATGGATGCGCTCACACAGGTCCATCACCAATTGCATGTCGTGCTCCACCAGCAGGACCGCGATCTGGAAACGGTCGCGGATCTCGCGGATCAACCGCGCCAACTCCAGCTTCTCCGTCGGGTTCATGCCTGCTGCCGGTTCATCCAGCAACAGCAGCTTCGGCTTGGTCGCCAGCGCCCGGACAATCTCCAACCGCCTCTGGTCGCCGTAGGACAACGACGTCGCCATCTCATCGCGGACAACGTCCAACCGGAAGATCGACAGCAACTCCAGCGCCTGTTTCTCCACCACCTGCTCGTCCCGCAGGAAAGCACCACCTCGCCACAACGAATTCCAGATGCCCTGCGTCCGGTGCACCTGCATCGCCGCACGCACGTTGTCGACGACACTCAGCGACTTGAACAACCGGATGTTCTGGAACGTTCGGGCGATCCCCCCACGCGTGAGTTCATACGGACGCAGTCCGGCCGACGGTTTGCCTGCGAACGAGATCCCACCTTCGGTCGGCTGATACACCCCGGTGGTCAGGTTGAACACCGTTGTCTTCCCGGCACCGTTCGGTCCGATCAACCCCGCCAACTCCGTGGGACCCACCGCCAGCGAAACAGCGGAGACGGCCGTCAGTCCGCCGAACCGGATGGTCACCTTGTCGAATTCGAGGATCGGGTTCATGCGGTCGCCGTCCCCTTCTTCCGCTTCCAGGTGAACAGCCCCTGTGGCCGCAGCATCATCAGCGCAATCAGCAGGATCGCGTAAAGCAACGGACGGGTCTCCCCGATCCACTTCAGGCTCGGCGACGCACTCGAAAGCATGCGCAAGGCTTCCGGCAGCAGCGTCAGCAGCACGGCCGCGATGATCACGCCCACCGTTCGACCCATGCCACCCACGATCACCATGACCACGATCTCGATGCTCTTGTTGAAGTCGAAACCCTTGGGATTGATCGTCAGCGTGAAGTGCCCGGAAAGCCCACCGGCGATCCCTGCGAAGAACGCGCCCGTCACGAACGCCACGATCTTGTACCGGGTGGTGTTCATTCCCATGGCTTCGGCTGCAACCTCGTCGTCGTGGGTGGCCAGGAATCCACGGCCGTACGTGGAGTTCACCAGCGCGGTGACCACGTACACCGTCAGCGCCGCCGCAGCGAACGCCCAGAAAAGATTGGTCCGCGCCGGAATGCCGTTCAGTCCGAGCGCCCCTCCCAAAGACTCAATGTTCCGGAAGATGACCGCGATGATCTGCCCGAACCCGAGCGTCACGATGGCGAGGTAATCCCCCTTCAGCCGGAGCGACGGCGCCCCGACCAGCAGACCGGCCAGCGCCGCCACCAGGCCCGCAGCCCCCAACGCCACCAGAAACCACAATTGCTCCACCCAGAACCCGGCTCCCGCGGGAAGAAGCCTGGGGCCGGCGAAGAGCGTCAGGGCGGCGGCCGTATAGGCGCCCACCCCCATGAATCCCGCGTGACCCAGGCTGAACTGGCCGGTGTGGCCGTTGATCAGGTTCAGGCTCACCGCAAGGATCACGTTGATCCCGATCCGCGTCAGGATGTCGACGAAGTAGGGATCCAGACGGTCCTGCGCCCAGCCCAGCCCAAGGCTGAGCACCGCTGCCACCAGGAACCATCGTCGTGCGCCGGGATGCTTCATCACACTTTCTCCGCCTGCACACGCCCCAGAAGACCGGCCGGCTTGAACAGCAGGATCAGGATCAACAGCACGAAGGCGATCGCCTCCGTCCAGGTCGACCAGCGTGACCCCTTCACCAGCGTCTCGATCACCCCCAGCAACAGCCCACCCAGGGCCGCTCCGGTGATGTTGCCGATGCCACCCAGCACGGCCGCCACGAATGCCGTCAGTCCCGGCGCCACGCCCATGAAGGGTTCGATCCTCGGAAACTTGTACGCCCACAGGAACCCGCCGGCCGCCGCCAGCGCAGAACCCAGACCAAAGGTGAAACTGATGATCCAGTCGATGTTGATCCCCATCAGCGACGCCGCCTGCGGATTGAATGCCACCGCCCGCATCGCCGTGCCCACCTTGGTCTTCAGCACGATGTACTCCAGCGCCCCCAGAAGGCAGAGCGTGAATCCCAGCACCACGAGATCCTTGCTCGACACCACCACCCCACCCACCTGGAACGTGGTCGCCGGAAGCGTGTCCGGAAACGGCTGCGGGTTGGTTCCGAAGACCAACTGGCCGACGTTCTGCAACAGCATCGACACGCCGATCGCCGTGATCAGCACCGTCAGCTTCGATCGCGAACGCAGCGGCTTGTAAGCCAACCGCTCAATCAGGATTCCCAGCAGCGCGCATCCGACCATCGACGCCGCCATCACCCCGAGACCGCCCGCCCACGACGTCCCACCTAGCACCTTGCCCGAGTAGAACCCCACGAACGAGCCCACCATGAACACGTCCGAGTGCGCGAAATTGATGAAGCGCAGGACGCCGTACACCAGCGTGTAGCCGATCGCGATCAGCGCGTACATCGCGCCGACGGACAGCCCGTTGATGATCTGCTGGATGAACTCGGACATCACGGGTTCACCGTTTCGGTGTACACGAACTTGCCGCCCTTGATCCCGATGATCACCGCCGACTTCTCGGCGTTGCGCTGCGCGTTCAGGGTCATCTTGCCCGTCACCCCGTCAAAGTCCTTCGTCGCCGCCAGGACCGGCCGAATCTTCTCCGGTTCCGCCGAACCCGCGCGCTTGATGGCGTCCGACAGCAGCAACGCGGAATCGTATCCGAGCGCCGCCATGGCGTCCGGCTTCGCACCAAATTTCGCCTCGTAGGCCTTCACGAACTCCTTGGCCCGCGGCGAATCCTGGTCCGGCGAGAAATGCGTCGAGAAGTAACACCCCTCCAACGCGGTCGCCGCGCCCGGTCCCTGCAACAGCTCGGGGGCTTCCCATCCGTCTCCACCGAACAACGGCACCGTGATCCCCAGTTCGCGGGCCTGCATGACGATCAACGTCACCTGCCCATAATACGCGGGAACGAAGATCGCATCGGGGGCCGACGACTTGATCGCGGTGAGCTGCGCTTTGAAATCCTTGTCGTCCTTCGTGAACTTCTGCTCCGCCACCACCGTGCCGCCATCCGCCACGAAGCGTTCCTTGAAGAACGTCCCCAGTCCGACCGAGTAAGGGGCGCCAACATCCGTCAACACCGCAACCTTCTTGGCCTTGAGCGTGTTCGCGGCAAACTTCGCCATCACCGTTCCCTGGAACGGGTCCACGAAGCAGACCCGGAAGACGTAGTCCCCCATCTCCGTGACCTTGGGATTCGTGGAAGAGGGAGAGATCTGCGGCACCTTGTACTGTTGGCAGATCGGCGCGGCCTCCAACGACCGGCCCGAGGCCACCTCGCCAAGGATCGCCACCACCTTGTCGCGGGAGATCAACTTCTTCACTGCCGTCGCCGATTCACCGTCCTTGGACTGGTTGTCCTCGGTGATCAGCTTGAACTGCTTGCCCAGCACCCCGCCCGCCGCATTCAACTGCTCGATCGCCAGCACCGTGCCGTTGTGGGAGGACCGGCCAAATGCCGCCTCGCTCCCCGTCAGCGACGCAAACTCACCCACCGGAATCTCCGCCCCCGTTCCCGCGCCGCCACCGGACGGCTTGCAACCGACCGCCAGCAGGGCGGCCACCGCGACTCCAAGGAAAACCCGACGATGTACGGCAGTTGGAAGGCTCATGATGACTGGTCAAAACCAAAACTCAGGAAGGCCGAGGTGCTGTCCCGCCCAACGCAGGCCGGACTGCGGGCGCACGTTACGTTCCGTGACATTCCGTTTCAACCGCCATCTCCCCTCCTGCGGATCAGGAACCCGTTTCCATTTTCTGGTTCCCAGAAAGGCTTCTGGCCAATGGCCACACTGGACCGCAACCCGATGCTTCCGACGCCTGCCCCGCGCCAGGCGCACGACACACTCCCTCCTGTCATGCGGCCATCCTGAGACGCCCTTTCAAGGCTTCGGCCCGACTCGGTCCCGGATCCGCGAGGCGCTGCCCCGATGCGACGACCACCCTACCAACGCCGAGAGGGCCGCCAACACACCGGGCAGCGTCCATGCCGTCCACAACCGTTCTTCCATCACCCGCGCGGTCACCCCGTTCATCCGGATCCATTCGCCGACAAGCAGCAACAGGACCGATATACCCATCCGACCGACAGCCGGCACCCACTCCGTGCCCCTCCGCTGCCTCGACTCGATTACCGTGAGAAACAACAGGAAGGGCGAAGCCGCCAGCACCGATGCCCCGCTGGGCATGAGGCCGGTGAACCATCGCGAAATCCCTGACATGCTCTCCAGATCCACCCCAAGCCCAGCGGCAGAAAAGGTGTGCAGGTAGGGGATCGACGCCGCCACCTGACAGAGGGCGAGCCGCAGGCAGAGCAGCGAAACCACTTCCACAACATGGACCACCATTCCGGGTTTCATCGTTTCCATGGGTTGGAGTGCGTGCTGGGTCACGTCGTCACGCGTCATTGCCTCCTTCTTTGCGGCTTTGGAGCTTCGCGTGAGACGCATCCCATTCCTTTCGCCGCGTGGGTCGGGACCTTGAAACTTGAATCTTCCAACTTGAAACTCCCCCTCACCTGCCCACCACGATCTCCTTCGCGTCTTCCTTCACCTCCATCGTCTCCTCGCGGCCGCCGGGCCAGCGCACCTTCAACGCGCCGCCCCCGGCCGGACGCGGCACCACCAGCACCGCGCTTTCCTGCGTCCAGTATCCGCCCCCGGCACGGATCTCCTTCACCGGTCCCGTCCCCCAACGCACCTGCGTTCCGATGCCCCATCGGTTCCCCGCGTTACCCTTCACCCGGACGCGCACGCCGGGCGCTACAGACCTATTCGAGTACACGACGGTCGGGCCGCCGTTCTGCGTCACCACAAGGTCCAACCGTCCATCCCGGTCCGCATCCACCAGGGCCGTCGCCCGCTGTTCGCCGTACTTCTTCACGCCACTCTCGGCAGCGCTCAAGGGCGTGAACCCGCCTTTGCCGTCCCCCTTCAACCACAAGCCACGCCCCGCGTCGTAGCGTCCGATCTCCATCTCGTTCCCGAAGAAATTCTGCCCGAGGAACACGTCCTCCCGACCATCGCCGTCGACGTCGCCCACCGAGATCCCGAACACCGGCGACCATTGCGCCTCGCCCGGCAACGGCCGCACCTCGAACCGGTCAACGCGATTCAGGAGCACCACCGAATCCATCGTGTTCACCTCCGACACCTTCATCCCCGCCATCGCGTCCCCGAGGATCGTGGCCACGTCCGATTCCGCGTAGGCCCGGTAACTCCCGAAGCGCGTCACGCGTTCGCCCAATGCTTTCCCCATCGTCCGGAAATCGCGCCGTGGCACATCGCGTCCGCCCTCCTTATAGGCCTCCACGACGGTCCACATCCCGTCCACCTCGCCTTGGTACATCCGCACCCCGCCCCGCTCCTGATACACGGTATTCCGGCCGACGTTCCCGACGACCAGATCCATCCGTCCGTCCCCGTCCAGGTCCCCGGCGGCGATGCTGTTCCACAAGCCCTTGAAGGCCGACAAGCCCAGCGCCTCGGTCCGTTCCTCCAGTTGTCCGCCGCGATTGCGGTAGACGCGCACCGGTCCCAACTCCACGGCCATCACCAACTCGGCGAACCCGTCGCCATCCAGATCCGTCCACACCGCGCCGCTGACCATGCCGGTGTTCGACAGCACCTTGGCCGCGGCGACATCCTCCACCCACGTGCCCCCCTCGTTACGGTAGAGACGGGACCCCACGCTTTCGGGATACCGACCGCTGCGCATCCGACCGCCCACGAACAGATCCACGTCGCCGTCGGCATCGACATCCGCCGCGGCGAGCGGCCCGGTGCTGATGCCGTTGCCGGGAATCGCGGCCGTGGGTCTCACCTCGCCGAACCCGATCTCGAATCCGTCCACGGCGCAAGGGTTGCCCTCCGATTCATGCGCGGCGCGACCGACCATCAACACGCTCCGGCCCTCCTCCAATCCCCAGCACACGATCCCGGTCTGGTCATCGGAAGCCACGGTCTCGAGTGGACCAAGCCGCACCCGACGGAACCCGCCCTTGCCGTCGCCGGCATGGAGTTCGAGCCGACCGCCGCGGCCGCTGCCGAGGATCAGGTCGTCGTTGCCGTCGCCGTTCAGGTCGCCGAGGGCGAGGCCGGGTCCGAGCCGGCTCAGGCGCCTGGGCAACAGGGGTTGCCGGGAAGCGTCATCGAACTCCTCGTCGACGTGGACGTGTTTCAGCGCGTTAGTGCGTTCCTCGAACAGGGAGGGCCGTGCGACGATCGGAGTTTCGAGGAGCGCGGAACTTTCCGGTTCCTCCACGGCATAGACACGCCCTGGCTTCACGCCGTCGATCACGCTGCGCGCGCCGCTGGGCCAGCGGACTTCGAGGCGCATGTCCTTGTCGCCGCTGGCAGCAAACACACGCAGGGCTTCCGAACCCGAGAGATATTGGCCGCCGGCCATCATTTCCTGCGATTGATCGACGGGACCTCCGATGAGCTTGAGTCGCGCGCCGATGCCCTGCCGGTTTCCACCGCGGCCGACGAGACGCACGGCGACACGTCCGTTGGTTCCCTCGTTGCGCAGGAGCGTGGGCGCGGCGTTCAGGTTGTTCAGGACGACATCGAGATCGCCGTCGTTGTCGAGATCGCCCATGGCCATGCCTTGCGACACGCCGACGGCATCGAAGCCCCACGCCTTCCCGACCTCCTCGAAGCGTTCCCCCGCGATGTTGCGGAAAGCGACGTTGGGCAGCGGCAACGGGGCGAAGAGGGAGAGCAAGGCCTCCCGTTCAGCGGGATTGCGGGCGGGCGGACGACGATCGATGGCGGCGAGGGAATCCGAGTTGGCGAGATCGCGCGAATGCCCATTCGCCACGAGCAGGTCCTCGAAGCCGTCGAGGTCCACATCGAGGAACAGGCAACCCCAGCTCCAGTCGGTGGCATGGACGCCCGCCTGGAAACCGATCTCGGCAAAGGTGCCGTCGCCACGATTCCGGAGCAGCGCATTCCGCATGACCTGGATGCGCGGGCCCGGACGTTCCGGTCCCCAGCCCCAGCCCCAGATGGGAAGCGGATCGATCTCCTGGAGGCTGTGCTGGACGTGGCGACGCAGGTGCGTGGCCCCGAGCATCTCGGTGATGAAGAGATCGTCGAATCCGTCGCGGTTGATGTCGGCGGCGTCGACGGCCATGGAGGCCCAACTGGTCTTCCGCAGGGCGAGCTCGGGTGCGAGGCGGAGGCGGCCGCGGCCATCATTGAACCAGAGCCGATCCGGCGAGTAGTAGTCGTTGCAGACGTAGAGGTCGGGATGACCATCCCCGTTGAGATCGCGGAACAGCGCGGACACGCCCCAGTCCATGAGCGGTGAGGTCAGGGGCTGGCCCTCGGTGTCGAGGAAGCGGCCTTCGGTCCATGATTCGGCCCGGAACCTTCCCTTCCCATCGTTCAGGTACAGGACGTCGGGTTCACCCAACTCCAGCAGGGCGACGGCCCCAAGGCCGTTGGTATCCACGCGGAACTGCTGCTGGTGTTCCGGCGGCACGGTCCAGCGGCCTCCCACCTGCTTCACGCGCACCTTCACCGGCGCGTCCTTGGCCGTGGTGGCGCGGTAATGGGTAACGTAAAGGTCGAGGTCGCCGTCGCCGTCGAGGTCGGCAAACGCGAGCGAGCGGGCGCCACCGGTTGGAATCAGTCCGGAATCCGGATCGGGAGCGAAGCGTCCGCCCCCCTGGTTTCGGAACAGACGCGTTCCGCCGCCGAGGGCGTTGACGAAGAGGTCGGGGTCCCCGTCGGCGTCGATATCGGCAAAGGTCGCGCCGGTGCCGGTCAGGCCGCGGCAACCGACCCCGGCGGCAGCAGTGATGTCCTCAAACTTCCACCCACCCAGGTTCCGGAAGAGGCGTGAGTCGCCGGAGAGGCTCACAAAAAAGAGATCGCAGCGACCGTCCCCGTCCACGTCGGCCAAGGCGAGACCTGCACCGTCCTCGGTGAGGCGGTTGGCAGCGATCTGGGAGGGGGACAGGAAGTTCGTGAACAGGATTCCCGACGCGGCAGAAGGCAGGTGGGAGAAGCCCACCCGGGACGGCTGCGCAGCCGCAGGAGGCAATTCCTGAAACTGCGTCGCGGCCGCGGCGTGAAGCGGGCCGAGGCAAAGCGCAAGCAGCGGAAACGCGAGGTTCATTTGAAGCAGGATGCGTCTCAAAGCCTAAGGCAAAGGCACGGAGGATGGGAGTGCGGTGTTCAGGGCTTTCCTCCGAGAACAAGGATCCTGCTGCAACGCCTACGGGCTGGACGGCACGGTTCGGGGTCGGGGCCGAGTGGGCAGACACAAAAAAGAGGCCGGGGCGTGAGCCCCGGCCTCTTGTGACAGATCAGTTCAGCGCGATCAGCGGCGAGCGCGGTAGAACTTGCCGGCGCCGTCGGTCACGACAGTGCGGGGGCTGGTGGCGCCCGAGACGTCGGTGAACGGTCCGTTGATGGAGTCGGCGGACTGGAGGACGCCGTTGTACTCGAGGACGAGGTTACCAGCAGCGTTGCGGCTGGCGCTCACCGTCGGGTTCACGAGGACTTCGCGCGGGGCAACCGAGGTACCGATACGGATGCGCTGCACGGAGTAGTTCGACAGGTTCTGGTTGCCTTCGAGGAGGTCAGAACCGTCTTCGGTGTGGTGGCCGTTGCCGCCGTAGGCGTTGCCCGGGGGCGCATTGCCACCGGTGTCGCTCATGGTCGAGAAGCCGAACAGCAGGCTGTTCGACAGGGGCAGTTCCTGGGAACCGATTTCGTTCCAGGTCTTGCCGTCATGCGAGTTCAGGAAGGTGAACGTGTTCGCGGCGCGCTTGATACGGAGCCAGCGGGCGGAGAGCGAAGAGGACTCCGCATCCACGTTACCAGCGGCATCAACACCGTTGAGGCCCATGTAGTAGCCCTTCACGCCACCGATGACCGTGCCACGTCCAACGGGGGCGCCGTTGCCGTAACCGGCTTCGGGTTCCGCGCGGAACAACGGGATCGCAGAGCGGCCCGGAGCGTCGGCTTCGATGTAGGTGGTCACGGCAACCATGGCGGCCTTGGTGCCGTCGTTGGAGTACTGCTTGCCATCGATGTAGGTGGCCTCGCGCAGCATCAGACCGGAGTTGGCCCAACCGGCGGTGTTCGCCGGGCGATCGTTACGGGAAACTTCAACCATGACGTCGAAGTTGCCGGCGATCCGGGCGTTCTTGTGGGTGTACTGGAGATAGTCACCGGGGTTCCAGGCGTTGGAGCCGCCGCCGACGATTTCGAGTTCGGTTTCGGTGTCGCCGGAGGAGACAGCCACAACCGCGCCCTTGCGGAACGGATCATCACCCGGGGTGCGGGTCTCAGGATCACCGCTCTGGATCAGACCGATGTCGGTCGCATTCCAGTCGGACACCTTGCCGGTGATGGTGGAGTTCGAGGCGATGACGTTGCCGGCGGAGTCGGTCAGGCCACCGAGGATGGTGAGCGTGAACGTGTCCGCGGTGAGGCCTTCGACCGTGAGGTAGAGGGAGTCGCCACCGACGCCGAGGCGGGCGTTGGTCACGCGGCCCTGGCTGAGCTTGTAGTTGACCGGGCCGGTGCCGGGCCAGACGGAGGCCGAGTTCAGGGTCTCGGAGAACTTCACGCCGATGGTGGTCTTGTCGGTGGTACCGGCAGAGAGGATCGTCGGGCGGGTCGTATCGGAGACCATGGTGTTGCCGTAGCTGGCGAAACCAACCGTGGTCTGGGTGAGGTTACCTTCGGCAACGCCTTCGGTGATCTTGTAGCCAGCGGACTGGGCGTAGGTACCGACGAGGAGGGTCGAGGGCCACTCGTTCCAGCGCTCGGCGATCAGGGTCCAGGTCGTGCCATTGGTTCCGACGTAGGCAGCGAGGTAGTTACCCACGCGGCGCAAGCGGATCCACTGGTTGGGGAGGACGTCACCGACGCCAGCGTAATCGCGGCTGAAGGTGGTCAGGTTCTGGCCCTGGATGACGCGGCCGCGGGCGTTGATGTTGTTGGCGCCGCCGGGGCTGGCCACGTTCACGAAGAACGAGGGGCTCAGGGCGTCCATGCTCACGCGGGCAGCGAGACCGCCGGAGTTGCTGGAGGTGTCACCGGCAACATTGCTGGTGATGGAGGTGATCTTCACCGACTTGTCGAAGTCGCCGGAGATGGCCTCGTAGTTGAACTGCTGGAGGTCACCCGGCTGTCCAACACGGTTGCGGTTGGAGAAGCCATAGAGGCCGCCGGCAACGATGTTGAAGGTACCAGCGCCCGTGGCGTTCACGGAACCGGCAGCGATGGGGATCTCAGCGCCGCTCTCATCGATGAGGCCGGAGGTCGGCGGGGTGCTGGGGTCGCCATCGGAATCAATGGTCGGGGTGACAAGGGCCGCGGTCAGCAGGTTGGCGTTGCCATTGACGACGAGGTTGGCCTCGACGGTCTGGCCGGCGCCGCTGATCGGGTTCGTCCAACGGAGCTGGTAAGCACCGGCATCCGCGGAGTCCACGCCCTTGATCTTGAGGACAGCGTGACGGGTCGTGCCCAAGTACTTGGGAACGTTCTGGAGGGCGACACCGTTGCGGAACCACTGGAAGCTGTTCGGGCTGCCGGTGACACCGGCAGTGAAGGTGACTTCGGTGGCTGCTCCGGCAGTGACCGTCTGGGAGGCCGGGCTGGAGACCAGCTGGGCAGCGACGTTCTGGATCGTGAACGAGCCGAAACCGGTGGAGCCGAAGGACACGAGGACCTCAGCCTTGCCCGGAACCGTGGGATCGGGATAGACGTTGACCCACGGGTCATACAGGTAGTCGTGGCCCGTGTTCGGCTGGGTTTCGATGATCTCATCGGCCTCAGTGAAGGGGAGCTTCACGGAGCTGTTGCCGCTGGCGATGGAACCATCGAGGCGGTGCACCGCGAGCCATGCCGGCTTCTCGATGGCACCGAACTGGTTGTTCCAGCTCGGGCCGGAGTAGGCGACGATGTAGTCGAGCGCGCTGTCCGTCTGGAGGCTATGCGTCCAGTTGCCGTCGTACTTCTCGACGCCGTCCACCGCATGGGTGAGGGGGCGGTTGTTCAGGCCAGCCGCTTCCCAGGCAAACGCCGGGAGACCACCGAACGACGTTTCGTTGCGCCGATACAGGCCCACATTGGGCTGTTCGTTGTACGGGTGCGTCGGTGTCGGGTTGTTCGGATTCAGCGTGTACCGGTTCGGACGGGCTTCCCATCCGGTGCCCGGGAAGTGACTCGCGATGACGACCGAGATCTTGGAGCCGTCGCCGTAGGTGCTGGTCTGCTCGAGAGGGAAGGAGGTCAGACCGCCGAGGGCGTAGTCGTTACGACGGGCACCGTTGTCACGGTTGTCGACGCGACCGACCGGGGCGAAGGTCAAGCCATTCGAGGTCTTGAGGACCTGAGGGTGGTGACCGGCGCGCCAGGTACCGCCACCCGCGAGGATGGTGGTGTTGGTGCCGGATCCACGGACATGGAAGTCACGGAAGCGCCAGCTGGCGAAACCGTCGCCGTTGGAGAGACCATCACCCACGCCGCGGACCTGCTCCTGATAAGCGATCGTCGGGGTGGTTTCCCATCCGCCGCCGGCCTTGGGGGCGTAGCGGAAGATGATATGACGGAAAGCGGAGTAGAGGGCGCGCTGACCATCAGCGCCGTCTTCCAGGCCCACGCGCCACCAGGCGTAGAACGCACCACCCTGGGATCCACCGCCTTCGGCGGTGACATCAATGCCGAGCTGGGCGGCCGGGTTCAGGGATTCCTTCCAGGCCACACCGAGGGGCCGACCGGTGTTGGCGTCGAGCCACACCAGGGAGCGGTCGGGATAGGCTTCAGCCAGAGCGCGATCCGCGGCGGAGATGCCGGCGTCGCCTTCGTTGATGCCGTTTTCGCGGATACCGAGGAGCAGGCGATTCGCATCGTAGCGGATCAGCTGCGAGTAGGCGTCCATCACGTCGGCACCGTTCAGGCCAAGCCCGACAGGAGATCCGCCCTTCTTGAGGATCGGCAGGAGGTTCGCGGGAGCGACACCGGAGTTGCCGTTGATGTGTTGGACCCAGTTGACGGACACCTCTTGGGCGAACGCCGATTGGCCAGCCAGTCCGAGAGCCAGGGCCGAAGCCACGGCCAGACGTCTGGCGATGATGTTGTGGTTTGTCATGGAGCTGTGAATTGCTATTCAGCTGTCTGCTGCTGCCCCCATTGCCGGCCTCTCAGATGCAATTTCATTGCAGCCGGGACCATGCCTTGCGACGGGAAAGACAGCCCACGCAAGTGGATTCAGCAACTCAACTCCAGAACCAACTCGAGTGCCCTCAAGTTGTCGAGGGCAAAGCCGGGATCTGCACAAGATTTGTTGTGGATCGCGGGCATGGGGGGGGTGCCCCCCAAAGTCGACCACCCGACTTTGGGAGGGACCGGCCGAAGGACCTACTTCTTGCGGGTCGAACGTTCCTGCATCCAGACGATGTCGGGGTTGTTCGGCTGGGGCTGGTTCAGAACGAGATTCTTGTTGATCGGCGGAGTCGTCCGCGGGTCCACCCACTTGCGGATCTCGGCATGGCCGTCGGCGAACGAAAAACCACCGGCGCGATTATGGTAGGAGGCCGGGAAATCCACCATCTTGGTCTGGGCAGCATTTGGATAGCCGTCCATGGAAACCACGAAGAAACCGTCATTGATGCTGTCTTCGCGTTCGTCGAGCAGGACATAGGTTCCGGAGGGACCCGGGTCGGTGAAGTCCGACATCTTGGTGTTCACGCGCCATTGCGGCCCCCATCCGCCATCCGTCCCGCTGTTGCCTCCCGTCCAGATGCTCATGGACATGCTGCGGACACGAGGAACCTTGGCACGTGCCGTATTGAGCCCGGTGCTGTTGTCCGCGGGACACTTCCAGACGAGCAGGGATTGACCGATGTATTTGAACAGTGGGCTCTGCTGGAGGTGCATGGGATCCCAGTTGTCGCGATTGGAGGGGTTGGCGTAGTCGAGGATGCCCTGCACCCAGGCGCCATCGGAGGTGTTGGGGTTGACCTCTTGAGCGTAAGCGAAGGGGAGCCGGTCGTTGTTGTCGCCGAGGTACATCGCCCAACCGAGCAGGAGCTGGCGATGGTTGTTCATGCATTTGATGCCTTGGGCCTTGGTCTTGGCCTTGCCCAGAGCAGGCAGGAGCATGCCGGCGAGGATGGCGATGATGGCGATGACCACCAACAACTCAATCAGGGTGAAACCGCGGCCTGCCGCCGCGCGGACGGAACGAGATGGATTCATAAGCATGCGGTGCATGGAGAACCGTGCCACCGAATGCCCGTCAAGGCACCCGAAACCACCCACGGATTCAAGACTTACTTCGGAGCGATGACGCCATCCGCAGAAACCTCAATCATGGTTCCCCCCGATGGAATGGGGAATTGGATGGCTTGCCGCCCGGGCCATCGAACCTCGAGCGCGGTGGGCAAGTGCTCCCCCGCGAATACCAACACGGCACTGTCCTGCGACAAGTACCCCGATCCAGCGCGAATTTCCCGCGCCGGTCCTGCGTTCCCAGCGGCATCCATGGCCCGGACGCGAACCCCGATTCCCGTGGGATTGCCAGCCGGTCCCCGGAATCGGACCTCGACGCCGGGCCGGGCCCCCATGTTCCGGAACAGCCGCGTGGAATCCCCGTTTTGGGTGACCACGAGATCCACCCGTCCATCGGCGTCATAGTCCGCGGCGGCGGCGGCTCGCTGCTCACCGTACACGCGGATTCCGGAGGCTTGTACGGAAAGGGGTTTCCACCCGCCCCGTCCGTCCCCCGTGAGGAGCAACCCCACACCGGAATCCGCGCGATCATTGCTGGCGTAGGCTCCGGCCGAGTTTTGCGCCAGGAAGAGATCCTCGTTTCCGTCTCCGTTGAAATCGGCAGCGACGACCCCGAACACGGGAGCCTCCTGGGCTCTCGCCGGGAGCGGTTGGACCACCCAGTGATCCCCCCGATTCCACAGGGCCACGGAATCCAGCGTCGTGACGCGGAGCGGCTGGGGCTTCGGAACAACCTCCTTCAGGATCTCGGGAACCGAAGCGGCGCCGAAGGAAGCCCGCGTGGGGTAACGTTCGAGCACGGTCGGCCATACCGCCCCAAGGACATCCCGAGGCACCCAGGGCAGATCCCGTTCCGGAGATCCATGGCTGAAAGTCTCCAGAGCAATCGGAGCCCCGAGCCCGGCGAAGTCCCCATGATAAAGCGCAGCCGTCCGGCCGGGCTCCACCTGTTGCCGCGTGTTCCGACCCCAGTTTCCGGCGATCAGATCCATGCGTCCGTCGCCATCAAAGTCCACCGGCGTCACGCTGTTCCACCAACCGGTGAGCACGTCGAGGATCCGAGGTCTCGGGCGTGGATCGCCTTCCGCCCAGCGCAACGGAACATTCGTTCGCTCCGTCAGGATCCCACCCTGGTTATCGAGAATCCGAAGCGGGCCCCAATCCGTGGCGACCACCAGGTCGACGTCCCCATCGACGTCCAGATCGGAGAACGCCGCAGCCGTCACCATGCCCAACTGCTGGAGAACCGCGGCATTGTTGGAGGACGGCACCCACCCACCCTCCTGCCCGAGAAACAACGCGGAGGGGACACTTTCCGGATAGCGCCCACCACTGGCCCGCCCCGCGGCAAAGAGATCCAGTCGGCCATCCCCGTCGACATCTGCGAGGGCCATCGCCCCGATGGCGCCAGACAACCGGATTCCACCCGGACGGTAGTTTCCTTGCGCCAGATCGAGAGTCCGGATCGCACTGGCTGAACGCGGGGTCTCGTAATTGGTGAGCGGAATCAGGACGTGCGGCCCCCGGCCAGGCATGGGATGCACCAGGACCCCGGTCTGATCGACGGTCGAAGGCGATGCAAGGGGGCCGGAAGTGACCGCGCGGAACCCACCGGTTCCATCGTTCAACAGGATCCCAAGCAATCCACGGCGTCCGGTGGAGATCACGAGATCCTCGCGTCCATCGAGGTTGAGATCTCCCCACGCCACGCCGGGCCCCTGGGTCGAAAGGGTTCGCGCAATGATCGGCTGCAATTGTCCCTCGTCGAAGGCCTCTTCCGCATGGCGGTGCTGGAGGCGGCTGCTGGCATCCGCAAACAACGGAGCCACCGCCGGGGCCGAAGTGGGCGGGTTGGTCGCGGGATCGCGCACCGGCTCTTCGAGGACCCGCAGGCTGCCCGGACGAACCCCTTCATGCACCGACCGCAACCCGTCCGGCCAGGTCACCCGGACTGTCAGCGGATCCGTGGCCGACCGAGCCGCGAACATCCGGGTCGGGGCGTCGCCGGAAAGAAAACGACCACCGGCAGTAATGACCTGCTGCTGCGGTGCAGGTCCGCCCTCGACCTCGATGCGGGCGCCCACGGCATCGGTGTTGGCTCCCCTGCCCCGCAACCGCACTAGGATCCGAGGCGCGGTGGCGTCGTTGCGCAGCAGCGTGGCAGGGGCGTTCTGGTTGTTCAGGACGACATCAAGGTCACCGTCGTTGTCCAGGTCCGCCAAGGCGATGCCCTGGCTGATGCCGTGCAGGTTGAAACCCCAGTTCGTTCCGTGTTCCTCGAACCGCATTCCACCCAGATTCCGCCATGCCTGGTTCGGCAAGGCGTGGGAGGGAAACCGACGCCTCAATTGCAGCGCGGCGACATCGGAGAGCTTCTGTGCCTGACGGATCCGTTCGATCTCCTCGGCGATATCCGCGTCCTGGACGTTTCGTTCAAAGCCGGTGGTGATGAGGACGTCCTCGTAGCCATCCAGGTCCACGTCGAGAAAGACGGGGGACCACGACCATTCGGTGGCTGCGATGCCGGACATCCACGCCACCTCCGCATACGAACCGTCGCCCCGACCGCGTTGGAGGGTGTTGCGGGGAACCTGTGGGCGGGCGTCCACCCCCGTGAACGGCTCGAAGTCCGGCGTCAGGTTCTGGAAGTCCGCCTGACGCCGCACCGGATCCCGGCTGAGCATGTCGGTGACCAGGAAATCATCGTGTCCGTCACGATCCAGATCGCCGAAATCCACGCCCATCGAGAACCAACTGGTCTTGCGGATCGCCGTACGGGCCATCGCGCGAAAGCCCCCCTTGCCGTCGCCGATCCAGATCCGGTCCGGCGAACCGAGATCATTGCAGACGTAAAGGTCGAGGATTCCGTCGCCGTCCACATCGCGGAACATGGCCGCGAGACCCCAGTCATACGGAATGCGGGTCAGCGGCTGGCCGGATTCATCACGGAAAGCGCCGCCATCGAACGGCACGGGTTGGAACACTCCTTTTCCGTCGTTCGTGTAGAGGCCGTCGGCCTCGCCGTGTTCGGTGATCCTGCCCTGCGCATCGACCGAGAACCGCCCGACCAGGTCCGGGTCGGTGACGGGTCGACCGTTGACCGTTTCGAGCACGGGCTTTCCGTCGACGGTGCGGATACCAAAGCGCTGTTGGAACTCGTCCCGCACGGTGGAAGTGCGATAGCGCACGACATAGAGGTCGAGGTCTCCGTCGCGGTCGATGTCAGCCAGCGCGAGAGAAGTGGGGCCACCCCGCCCCGCGAGCCCTGATTGGGCCGTGGTTTCCTCGAAACGCCCGGTGCCCCGGTTCAGGAAGCAGCGCGTCCCGGTACCGATGCCGTTGACGAGGAGGTCGGGCAACCGATCCCCGTTGAGGTCGGCCAGAACCGCTCCGGTGGCGTCCATGCCGTCGAAGGCTTTGGCCGCAAAGCTCAGGCTCGTGATGTTCGTGAAGCGCCATTGGCCCAGGTTGCGGTACAACGCGCTCCCACCCTGCAACGCCGGAAGGAACAGGTCCTGAAGGCCATCCCCATCGATGTCCCCGAACGCCACTCCCGAACCGTTCAGGAGGATGTGGTTCGCGAGGGCGCGATCCGGGGCGAGGTGGTTCGTGAACGCCACCCCGGTTTCGGCGGGAGTCAACGACGTGAATCCCGCCGCTCGGGTGACAACAGCAGCGTCGAAGGACGCTCCCACCCCGAGGGCCAGAGCGAGCCCACGGATCCAACGGCCCGCCGCCGTCGTGCGGGACTTCGTGGAGATTTCGCCGGCAGTGGATGACACGGGGTGAAGCTAGGTCTCCCCGGCGCGGGCATCAAACGCGAAACTGAAATCTTCGGGTGCCTACCCCTTGTACCCCTCCATCGCGGCAAGGATCTCGCGGATGGCGGTGGGCAGGCCAACGAAGACGGCCCGACTGATGATGCTGTGCCCGATGTTCAGTTCGATGAGGTGCGGGACGACGTGGATCAACGGCAGGTTGCGGACATTCAACCCGTGGCCGGCGTTGACGTTGAGACCGAGGCCGTGGGCCAGCTTGGAAGCAGCCACCAGGCGTTCGATCTCCACGTTGCGCTCGCGCTTCTGGTCAAACGCCTCCGCATAGGCGCCCGTGTGCAACTCGATGAATTCCGCTCCGGTGCGTGCCGAGGCTTCCACCTGGCGCGGATCGGGATCGATGAACAGGCTGACCCGGATACCGGCATCGCGCATGCGCGTGCAGGTCTCGCGGATCAGGGTTTCGCCTCCGACCACATCCAACCCGCCCTCCGTCGTCACCTCGGTGCGTTTCTCCGGAACAAGGCACACGATGTACGGTTTCACCGCGAGGGCGATCTCGATGATCTCCGGAACGATCGCCATCTCGAGGTTGAGCGGCGTGCGGATGGAATCGCGCAACCGGCGGATGTCACGGTCGACGATGTGTCTCCGGTCCTCCCGCAAATGGGCGGTGATTCCGGTGGCCCCGGCCTCCTCGGCGATGAGCGCCGCCTCGACAGGATCCGGTTCACCGTGGCTCATCCCGCGATAGCGGGCTTCACGGAGCGTGGCGACGTGGTCGATGTTGACCCCAAGTTTCAGCATGTGATCAGGGATTGCGGACGGGCACGGGCGGGAGGGCGGTCGAACGTCCTGGAATCGCGCCAAAATCGGCGTCGAGCCATCGCGTGAGGGCTACCAGTTCGAACCCGTTCAACCCCATGTCCGATTTCCGGGTCAACTGGTAGCGCGTGGGCGTCACGCGCTCAACCTGGGTGATGGTGTTTCCGAGTTGGTTGGTAAGGGAGGTCATCCAGCGATGCGCCTTGGCCATGGGCGGATTCGGGATCTTGCCGAGAAGGATCTGGTTGTACTGCGCGAGGACGTTCCAGTTGGGCCACGACTCGCTGGTGATCTCCCATTCGAAGAAGGCGAGGTTGGGCTTCTGGATCTGGCTCAGGAGTTCGGCGGGCGCCTTCGAGCTGTTGGTCTTTCCAGCAAAGAACCCGACCACCAGGAAGGAATCTGCCCCTTGGGTTGCCGCGACCACGCGGGGCGTGCACGCCATCTGCTTCCCGCCCACCACCACCGCCGTCTTGTTGGAATTCATGGCCACATGACCACGGTAGGGTCCGGGCTGTTCGTCAGTGCCAAAGAACGGCTTCACGTCCTTTTGGATCTTCTCGATCCGGGACGGGATGTCCTTCACCGGAAATCCAAACCAGCTGCGGAAGGGAACCTCCGGTTGCGCCCAGGAAACCACCTGCCCCGGCATCTCGCCACCGACGATGAACCGGGGCCAATCCAACTTCTCCAGCAGCGGCGCGGCGCCGCGAAGTGCGCTGAACCGGACCAAAGGATCGCGGACGAACTCGTCGGGAACCTTCCACGCCTCCAGTTCGCCCAGCGGCGCCTTCGCAAAATCCATGGTCGCCGCCGTCCGCACCGTGGCGTTGCTCACGGAAAGGGACAGGCTCACCGTGGGCCAATCGCCATGTCCCTGCCCCAGGATCCGCGGCAGATCGAACTGCCCGACACCAAAGGCACCGGGCACAAACCCGGGAATCGCGGAGGACCGGGCCAACGCTGCCGGCGAAGACGCGACCACCCACCACCCGTTGGTGGTGAGGGTGGACGGCGCCGCAGTGCCGGCAGGGCGCGGCAGGACCGCCGCGGCCTGACCGAGGGCTGCGACGGGAAGGTTGGCTCCGCGAACGGCGAGGACCCATTCGGTATCGGTCACCTCGCCGGCGCTTTCGTTTTCCAACACGGCTTCAACCAATGGATACAACTGGCCCTCAGCTGCGCGCCCCGGAGAGCCCGGGATACGGTCGAGCAGGAAACGGGTCAGGTTCGTCCCGAGGCGTGATCCCACGCCGGCCGTGCTCGGAAGGGTGAGGACGGTGCGGAGGGCGGGTGCATTGGAGTGTCCGCGGAGGGCCTGGCCTCCAGCGAATCGCCAGCGGGCCATGGCGGTCGCGGCTTTCGACGCAGTGTCGCCAGAGGAGCTCTTGGGCTCACCACACCCGGCCCACAAAAGGGCCGCGGACATCGCCAACAGGACGGATCTCATGATCGGTCCGTACTTGGTGCCAAAACCAGAGGCCATCCAGAAGTGCAAAGTGGGGTGGGGAAGAGTTTCAAGTTTGAAGATTCAAGTTTGAAGGGGGTGTCCTCACCCGGCGCAGCGCCCTCTTGAAGGCGGGGTGTCCTCACCCGGCGCAGCGCTTCGCCTGACACATGCTTCCTCCCGCCGCGTGGGGGCACGCGGCCTGCCGCTGGCTTCGATCTTCAAAACCTGGGGCCTTCCCACGGCGGATCGCCTCGTGACCTCGTCAAGGACACCCCGTGGTGGCGGCCGGAGCTGGCTTCAAACTTCAAACTCCAAACTTCAAACTTCAAACTCGGTTCCCCTCACCGGTCTTTTCCGTTGCACTCCGCGAAACCCCCGCGTTGACTACGCGCCATCTTCCGCCTCCACGCACTGGTTGCATTGGGTCGCCAGCCAGACCCGTGGGGCGGTTTTGTGCAGGCATGTGCCAAGAATTGTTTATCGGCAGGACTGAGCCCTCGGACACCACGGACGCATCCGTGGTGCCCGGTGCACCCATTCCCGGTTGCTCGCAGCCGGGACGACGCAGGCGCTCGTGAATCCGGTGAAGGATCCCAGTACACCCACAGATCAAACCAACTCGTATCGCATCATGAGCAATGGAAACAACGATGCCGTAGCGCCAAACGCGCACCGGCTCTTATGGGCCGGATTCATGGCCATCCTGGCCGCCGGCGTCGGCTTCGGCGTCCGCGGCGGCATCCTGGATGACTGGTCCGCGCAGTTCGGATTCACCCAGCAGCAATCCGGCGAAATCACTGGCTTCGGTCTGGTGGGCTTCGGCCTCATCATCCTGTTCGGCGCGCTGCTGGCGGATGTCGTGGGTTATGGAAAGCTGATGATTGCGGCGTTCCTCTGCCATTTCGTGGGTGCCGCCCTCTGTCTCGGAGCCTCGCCGGCCTACGGTGAAGCCCACAATCAGGCGGCCGCCTACAACCTCCTGAAGTGGGGCCAGATCCTGTTCTCGATCGGCAACGGTCTCGCCGAAGCGGTCGTCAATCCGCTCGTCGCCACCTGCTTCCCCCGCAACCGCACGCATTACCTGAACATCCTGCACGCTGGATGGCCTGCCGGTCTGGTCCTTGGTTCCCTCGCCAACTACTTCTTCGATGCCAAGAGCGGCGTCGCCGGTCACGCCAGCTGGGAAATCCAATGGGCGCTGTTCCTGGTTCCCGTCGTCCTGTACGGCGTGATGTGCCTCGGCCAGAACTTCCCGAAGTCCGAAGCCAGCACCAAGGGTGTCGGCATCGGCTCGATGCTCTCCGAGTTCGCGGCACCCCTGCTGTTGTTCCTGTTGTTCATCCACGCCCTGGTCGGCTACGTCGAACTCGGCACGGACTCCTGGATCGGCCAGATCACCGGCGCCATCATGGCCAGCCCCGCGAACGGCATCCTCCTGTTCGTCTACACCTCGGCGCTCATGTTCGCCCTGCGTTTCGTTGCCGGCCCGATCGTTCACCGCATCTCCCCGCTGGGCCTGCTGGTGATCAGCTCCATCCTGGGCTGCATCGGCCTCAACCTCCTGAGCAACGCCAACGGCATCGCTGCCTGCGTCGTTGCCGCCACGGTCTATGCCTGCGGCAAGACCTTCCTCTGGCCCACGATGCTGGGTGTCGTTTCCGACCGCTTCCCGAAGGGCGGCGCCATCACCATCGGTGCCATCGGCGGCGTCGGCATGCTCTCGGCCGGTCTCCTCGGCGGCCCCGGCATCGGGTACAAGCAGGACCGCTTCGCGGCCGAGCATCTCGAAGCCAAGAGCCCGACCACCTACGCGGCATACAAGGCTGACAAGCCCAGCAAGTTCCTGTTCTTCAAGGAAATCACCGGTCTCGACGGCTCGAAGAAGGCCACCGTCCTCGAAGGCGAAGCCGCGAAGCTCACGCCCGAGCAGACGAAGGACAAGCCCATCCTCGCCGAGGCCAACCTGGTCGGCGGTCGCATGGCCCTGAAGTGGACCTCCGCAGTGCCGGCCCTGATGGCCGTCTGCTACATCCTCATCCTGCTCTACTTCAAGGCCAAGGGTGGGTACAAGGCAGTCAACATCGACGAAGGCTCCAAGGCCTGAGTCTCCCAGACGGACGACGGACAGGTGTCCGCCGTCCTGCATCAAGGCGGTCCCCTCACCCGGGACCGCCTTTTTCGTTTCCAGCACTCCAGATGGCCTCGGCAGTTCAGTTATCCGCAGATGGCGCCGATGGCGCCGATGGAAAGGCAGAAACGCCGATATCAAACCTCAGCCGGAGTCTCACCTTGTGGGTGCTGGACCCACTCGATCCAAGGCCCGGGTCATCTGCGGCATCTACGCCATCTGCGGATGCAACCGACGTTTGCAGAGATGGATCCTGAAGCCTGGAAACGCACAACGCGCCACCCCGGATACCGGAGTGGCGCGTTGCTGAAAAACAGGGCGCAACCTGCGCCTTACAACCGGGCGGATTACTTCGCGCCGCCTTCGATGCCGAGCAACTCGACATCAAAGATCAACGCGGAGTTCGGTCCAATCTTGGGGGCGGATCCGCGTTCGCCGTACGCCAGCTTCGAGGGGATGTAGATCTGCCACTTGTCGCCAACCTTCATCAGCTGCAAGGCCTCCACCCAGCCCGGAATCACGCCCGTGACCGGGAACGAGATCGGCTCGTTGCGCTCCACGGAACTGTCGAACACCGTGCCGTCGATCAGCGTGCCGTGGTAGTGGACCTTGACCTCGTCGGAGGGCTTCGGGCTCGCGCCGGTTCCGGACTTGATCACCTTGTACTGGAGGCCGGAGGCGGTGGTCTTGACGCCGTCCTTCTTGCCGTTGGTGGCGAGGAACTCCTCGCCTTCCTTGAGGTTCTTGGCTCCGGCCAGCTTGGCCTTCGATTCCATCGAGGACATGACCTGCTTGCGCAGCTCGTCCAGCGTCGCCCGGACTTCCTCCGGCGTCAGGGCGGACTTGCCGGTCATGGCATCGGTGATGCCCGCCGCCAGCGCCTTGGGATCGAGATCGATCTCCTGCCGCTTGAGATTGCTTCCGATATCCGTTCCCAGGGCGTAGCTGGACCGGACCTTGGGATCCTTGAGGTCGGGCTTGTCCTGGGCACACACGGCACCCGCGATCATCGCCGCGGCCGCCACCGAAGTAACACGTTGCAGACTCATGTATGGTTTGTCGGCGATCCGGAGTTTTTCGGGGCGCCGCCGGTACTTCGGCGATTCGGCGGCCAAGTTTCAAGCCCGCCGTCAGCCCCCCTCGCTGCAACAGGGTGCCTGTTGACACGGCCCCACCCCGGCCCTGGAACGGAGAGGCGATGTCCTCATCGCCGCGGGAAGGGCTTTGGGACAGGGCGACGTGAACGTCGCCACCCCGGCCCCGAGACGGAGGGAATTGGAGGCCCACTCGTCGCCCGGGGACCTAGTCGCGCTTCTCGACCCAGCGGTACCATGCCGCGCCTTGGGTCACTTCGGGCAACGCCACCACGGCCGTTCCCTCCGGCATCGAGATCCCGGAGACGTCGCTCCAGTCCTTCAGATCCTCGCTCCGCTGCAGGGTTCCGATCACTCCCGGACGTCCCGTCAGCCGCAGTTCCCACCCACCGGACGCCGGACGCTCCACCGCCAACCGCACTTCCGGATCGGGACCGGTGCCGAACAATTCCAACTCCAGGCCGGAGAGATACCCGGACTGCTCCGGAACAAAATCCACGATCCGGACCTTCCACTCCCCCGCCGCCGGCTCGCCCCAATGGAACACCGAGAGGAACCGGTGCCGGAGATCATCGTTGGCATCCGAATGTGGGGACCACAGGCGGCTCACGGTTCCCGACGGCGACACCAGTTCCACCTGCAACTCACCGCGCCCGGGGTGAGTGATGTCGACCTTCAACCGGGCTTGCTCCACACGAAACTCTCCACCAAAGGAGAATGCGTGCTCCACCCCGGTCGGATCCGCGTCCGGGATCAAGAGCAGGTCCCGCGTCCGCCGCGCCTGGTGAAGCCGCACCATCGGTCCCAGGTTCGTCCAGCTTTTCGCCATCGTCACGGCCGCACCGGCGTCCACGGCGCCTGCGCCGTACTCGTGGTTGAAATGCCAACCCACCCCGTTCGTGAACCACCCCGCGTTGGTGGAATGCGTCCGCGACGCCGACCGGATCAGGACCTCCTTCACATCACGCCAACCGAGCTTCGGGTTGGCTTCCAGCATGAGCGCCACCACCGCCGAGACCACCGGGGCCGCCGCCGACGTCCCGTTGAAACTCGAGGTGAACCGGTTGTCCGAAAGATCGCCCTCGACGGACGTGCTGTTGTATCCGCGATTGCCCATGAGGTCCGTGGTCCAAGTCCCAGGCCGGCGCACGGAGTCGTATCCCGACGGTGCACTGACCGCGAGGCACGCGCCCTTCTCGCTGTAGGTGCACCGGACCCCACGATCCGTGAGTGCCCCGACCGCGACGGCGTAGAGGGAATTGGCGTAGCCGTCGTAGTTCGCCTCATCCTCCTGTTCGGCGCCGTTCCCAGCGGCCCAGACATAGACGATGCCGCGGCCGTTCCGCCCATCCCGGACCCCGTTCTCCCGCGCCGCCTCCGCCAGGACGCCGGGCGAAACGATCCCCTTTCCGTCGTCGATCGGCCCCCACGAGTTGTTGCAGACGAAGATCTCTGCCGCCCGATGGCCGAGCGCCGAAGCCTCCTGCGCGTCGGTCATGGAACGTTGCAACGCCCGGACAGGCACCACGCGTGCGTCGTAGGCAATGCCAGCGATCCCGAACGCGTTGTTCGCCACCGCAGCCACGATGCCTGCCACCGCCGTCCCATGAGCGTCCGCCCTCGGCCGCCCGTCCTCGCCAAATCCATCCAAGCCCTCGGCCGAGGGGTTCGGATCGTCATTCCGGTAATCCCATCCCAGGTCCGATCGCATCGACGCCCCCAGGTCCGGGTGGGTCAGCTCGAATCCGTCGTCGACCACTGACACCAACACGCCTTTGCCGGTGTAGCCCAGATCCCATGCCGCGAACACCCGCGCATCGGCCCCGGCAGTGCCGCCGGTTTGCCGGGTGTTGTTCAAGGTCCATTGCCGGAGAAGATAGGTGTCGTTCGGCCGCGCCCGGGGAACCCTCGGCCGCTCCAGCAGTGGCCACGCATTGTCGGCGCCCGCCACCGTCAGGAGACGCCGATGCAGTGCGAGGAGTGATTCTCCTGCGCCCGTCGCCTCGAAAACCTTCACCCCATCCACGCCAGGGATGCCTTGTACGCGGACCGCCCCCAACTCCGCCGCCATCCGCCCTGCATCCATTGGCTCCGCCACCCGAACCGCCACCCGCCTGGACAGTCGGAAGCCCGTCGTCGCGGACGGAGGCAACCCGCCTCCCTCGATCCGGAGATCCGTGGCCAACACCGCAGCACGACTCGTCGTCTTCAGCCATGGCTCCCGACGATGGATCGTGAACACCTCGACACCGTCCACCGCAGGGACCCGGATCGTCTCCGACGCCATCAACGAAACGCCCGAAAGCAATCCCAGGATGGCACGGTGCAAGCCGGCTCCCCGCAACACCCGTTTCCACGGATGATCGTTCGAACGCATGATCAGCATCCCGAAGCCGACCATTCACCCTCCCGCTTCGAATGCAAAGTCGGGAAGCGGGTTCCGTACGTGATGAACGGAGAGGTGACATCCTTGTCGCCGTTCCATGGGTCTTCCCAGGGCAATGAGGACATCGCCAATCCGTGCTGCCGACGCCTCCTCACAGTGCCTGCCGCACCAACCGCGCACCGGCGACCATGCTTTGCAGCTTTCGCCGCGAAGCCCACCGCGCGGTCTGGCTCAGGCCGCAGTCCGGGGCCAGCACCAACCGATCTGCCGACACATGCTCCAGACACCGCCGGATGCGCCGGGCAATGTCCTCCGGCGTCTCGACGTAGTAGCTCTTCACGTCCACCACGCCGACGGCGGCATCGCAGCGCTTCGCGATCTGCGCGATCAACTCCAGCTCGGCGAACTCCCGGCTCGCCATCTCGACGTGCATCTCGTCGCAGTGGAAATCGAGGAACGCCGGGAACATGGGCGCGATCTGACGCGGCCCCACCGCCCGGGCCTTGTAGTTCCCGAAGCACAGATGCGTGCAGACCCGTGTGCGACCCCGCACGGTCTCCACCGTCCGGTTGAACAAGTCCACGAACCGTCGGGTGTCCTCCCGGAACGCGTAGCAACTCATCGACGGTTCATCGACCGAGATCTCACGGCAACCCGCGGCCACCAACCGCTCCAATTCCAGTCGGACCAGCGGCAGCAGGGCCTCCGCCACCGCCCATCGATCCGCATATCCAATCGCCGGATTGGGCACCAGCCGACCGCTCAGCGTGTACGGACCGGGCACCGACGCCTTCAGGGTCACACCAAGACCGGGATGCGAGGCCGCGACCACCTTGCGCAGCCGTTCGAATTCCTCCACCGCACCCAACCCGCGTGGCGCTCGCAGGGGTCCGGTCACCGCATGACGTCCCCGCTGATCGTGCGCCGGGGGACCAAACCGCCGCGGGGAAGCCGACTCCAGTTCAATGCCCTCGATGTAACCGTAGAAGGAGAGATTGAAGTCCAGACGCGTCTGTTCGCCGTCGGTGATCACGTCCAGGCCTGCTTCCAACTGGTCGTGCACCGCCACGACCACGGCGTCGTGCTGCAGTTCCGCGAGGTCATCGGGACCGAAGGCCGACAGGTTCTGCGAAGCCATCTCGAGCCAACCCGGGAACGGGTAGCTGCCAATCACGGACGTGCGGAGCGGACAGGATTCCATGCCCCCTTCCCTACTCCCCGCGCCCCCGGCAAATCAACGCGCAACCCAGCCTCAATCGAAGATCACGGTGCGGTTCCCCGAGAGGAACACCCGGTCTTCCAGCACCAACCGCAGCGCCTGCGCGAGGGCGAATTGTTCCACGTCGCGTCCCGCCCGCGCCAGATCCTCAGCGCTGCGCGTGTGGTCCACCGGCAAGGTCTGCTGCACGATGATCGGCCCCGCATCCAGCGCGTCCGTGACGAAGTGGGCCGTGGCCCCGATCACCTTCACCCCACGTTCGAACGCCTGATGGTAAGGGCGGGCTCCGATGAACGCCGGAAGGAACGAGTGGTGGATGTTCACGATCCGATGCGGAAAGCGACCCACGAACTGCGGCGTCAACACCCGCATGTACTTCGCGAGGACAATCACGTCCGGCTGGAAGGGTTCGATCACCTCCAGCACCCGGGCCTCGTGCACGGGCCGCTCCAGTCCTTCGGCCGGGACACAGTGGAACGGGATGCCGAAACGTTCCACGAAGCCGCCCAGCACGGGGTGATTGCTGACCACCGCGGCCACTTCCGCCCGCAATTCCCCAAAGTGGAGACGCACCAGCAGGTCGGACAGGCAATGGTGCTCCTTCGAGGCCATCACCACCAACCGCCGCGGGCCCGTCGCCGCCAACCGCACCAACGCTCCGGGCGGCAACACCGATCCCACCTCGGCCTCCAACCCGCGCAGCGACTCTTCCGTGCCCACCTCGAACTCGGTCCGCATGAAGAATCGCCCCGCCGCGCGATCCACGAATTCCTGGTTCCCGACGACGTTCGCGCCGTGCGCCAACAACACCCCCGCGATCCCGTGGACCAATCCCGGGCGATCCGCGCACTCCACCAACAGCACCCGCGCCTTCATCGGCTTCTGGAGCGCGTATCCCGTCCATCACGTCCATCACGTCCATCACGTCCATCGCGTCCGGTCCGCGGGGCGGACCGATCCGGAGCGTTCGCTGGCGCCTTCGCTGCCGGGCGCGGGGCACCCGGGCTCCACCCATTCGAACGACCCTCGGCCTCCCGGCGTTCGTCGGGGCGTTCTTCCCGATGCCGACGGGGCTCAGGTTTTGGAAAGCGGTCGTGCGAAACTTCCCGACGATCCTCGGAACGCGGCGATGGCTTCTCCTGCGGCCGGTCTCGGACTTCAGGCTCCTTGACCATCACCGGCCTGACTCCGCCTGCAGTCGACGCGGCAGGGATCGGGCTGGGTTTGGGTGCGGCACCAATCTCGGCGTACAACTTCGCCAACCGCCGCGCGTGCTCGTCATAAGCCGCCTCGAACAGTTCGGTCGCGCGTTCCTTGCCGACCAACGCGCCCGCGGTCAGCACCAGAGGCGGTTTGCCCGCCTTCGTGAGACGGTCCGCCAACTCCGCCTTGATCGCATTGATCAACAGACACCCACCCACCGTGGAACCGGGTGCCACCGGCGTATCCAACCCGGGAATCTTCACCATCGCGTCGCCCACCGGAGCGCCCGTATCCAAAACCAGGTCCGCGAAATCCTGCAGCTTCTTGCCGTCAGCCCGCTGGCTCCGACTCTTGTCCGAATGCTGCTTTGAAATCACCGCCACCACGCGGATCCGACGCCGCCGGAATTCCTCCGCCATCTCGATCGGCACGACGTTGCACCCGGACGACGATGCCACTAGCGCGGTGTCCTGGGGGGTGAGGTCGTAGTTGCGCAGGATCCGTGCGGCCAGCCCGGAAACATTCTCCAGGAACATCGCCTGCCGCTGCCCGTTCGCACCCACCACCAGATTGTGAAAGCTTAGCGACAGCTCAACGATCGGATTGAAGCCCGGGAACGATCCGTAGCGCGGCCACATCTCCTCCACCAGGATCCGGCTGTGACCGGACCCGAACAGGTGCACCATCCGTCCTGCCAGGATGGTTTCCGAAAACCAGCGCGCCGCCATGCGCACTTCCGGCAATTGCGCTTCGACGCGATCCACCAACCTGCGGCTGCGACTCAGGTAATCTGCTCCGGGACTCATGGGGGCCGGACGTTACGGAGGACCCATGCCTGCTGGCAAGGAGCCGAATCGGAAAGCCTGCTTCAGGACGGGGCTGCAACGTCCTCGTCGTCCTCCTCAAAGTCCCTCCCAAGGCAAGGCGGCGATCTCCTCACCGCCCTCGGGAACAGTTTGGAAAGCCTACTCAATCCCCAGCAGGCGCCGCCCATCGGGCGTGATCATGCTCTGGTGCCAGGGCGGATCCCACACGATCTCCACGCTGGCATCCTCCACCGACGGCAGGCACAGCAGCTTCTGCTGGGCATCCCCCGCGATGGTGGCTCCCATGCCGCAACCGGGTGCCGTCAGTGTCATCTTCACGAACACCTTCTTGTTCCCGGTCGGTAGATCCTCGATCCCCATGTCGTACACGAGTCCCAGATCGACGATGTTCACCGGAATCTCGGGATCGTAGCAGGACCGCAGTGTCTCCCACACCATCTTCTCGTCCACGGCGCCCTCCAGCACGGGTGCCGGGGCCACCTCCTCGACCTTGATCCCCAGCGCATCCGCGTCCTTGGGCGATATCCGGAAAAGTCCACCCAGGGCGTGCACCGTGAACGAACCTCCCAGTCGCTGGGTGATGTCCACCTCGGTCCCGGCGGGAAGGGCGACAACATTGCCGGCGGGAATCTGCACGGCGTCACAGTCGCGGCTCAATGTCACAGTGGTCACGGAATGCATGGCGGCGGCAATATAGGCACCTTCCCACTTCCGGAAAGGCCAAAGCCGTCCGCAGGCGGAGATCCCAGAGCCCACTGGCCAGTTCCCAGATCCCGATGCGTGGCGGCCGACGTCAGGAGGCAATCCCAAAGCCCCTCTCCAAGTTGAAGGCCGGGTGCCCCCACCCGGCGAAGCCCCGTTCCCCTTCCCCCCGGATCTTCAACCTTCAAACATCCCCTCCGACCCGCTAGCCTTCATCCATTCCACCATGAAAGCCCTGATCACCCTCCTGTGCGTCGCGCCCGCGCTGCTGGCGGCGGACAAAGCCAAGATCGACGTCTCGAAGATCCCGCTGCCGGTCCCACGGAAGGTGGATTTCACCCGCGACGTCTACCCGATCTTCAAGGAGTCCTGCTTCTCCTGCCACGGCCCGGAGAAGCAGAAGGGCAAGTACCGCATGGATACCCGCGAGGGCGCCTTCAAGGTCACCGACGACTACGGCCCCTCGATCAAGGCCGGGAAAAGCGAGGAAAGCGCCATCATCCACATGGTCTGCGGACTCATCGACGAGATGCTCATGCCGCCGCCCTCCGACAAGCCCGGCCAGTCCGAGAAGCTCACCAACGAACAGGTCGGCATCCTGCGCGCATGGATTGATCAGGGCGCCGAGTGGCCCGATGGCCCCATCCGCGAGGTCGTCAAACCCGTGACGTTCGCGGGAGACATCCAGCCCCTGTTCGCCCAGGCGTGTGGCACCTGCCATTCCGGAGCCTCAGCCAAGGGAGCGTTCTCCGTCGATTCCGCCGAGGCCATCCTCAAGGGCGGATCCACCTATGGCAAGGTGGTCACCCCCGGCAACGCCGCCAAGAGCTCGCTCCTGACGATCCTCGCCGGCAAGGACGAGGACCTGCCCGAACCCGAGAAGCACAAGCTTTCCGGCAAACAGGTCGTCCTCGTCGAAAAGTGGATCACCCAGGGCGCGAAGTAACCCACCCCCATCAGGATCCAATGACCAAGGGCTCCATTCCTGCCTCCTGAGCTCGGACCATCCTGGATCGGGCACCCGGCACGACATGAAGAGGCTGGAGTGGGTGAGTCGCACCGATCCCCGCTTGGCTCCCCGATCCTTCGGGCGCACAATCCACCCCCTTGAAGCTGTCCGTCAAAAGCGACTATGCCGCCCGTGCCGTGCTCTCGCTGGCACGTCGGCACCATCGTGATACGCCCACGCGCCTGGAGGAAATCGCCACGGAGAACGGGCTTCCGGCCAGCTACCTCGTCCAGATCCTGATCGAACTGAAATCCCACCAGATCGTCCGGAGCATCCGTGGCAAGGAAGGCGGTTACCAACTGTCCCGTACCCCGGCCGAGATCACCCTCGCGGACATCCTTCGATGCGTCCACGGACCGTTGTTTGATTCGCCCGCCCTCGGAGATCCCAAATGTCCCGGGGAACTCCGTCAGGGCTGGCGACAACTGCAATCGGCCGTCGAAACAGAAGCCGCCCGCATCAACTTCCAGCAGTTGCTCGATGCGGGCGGCGATCGCGACCGGATGTTCTACATCTGATCAGAGCTTCCGGATCCGGATGTTCCGGAAGGCCACGGAACCGTGGTCGCCTTGCAGGAGAATCGGCCCGGGCTCGCCCACCTTGTCGTCCAACTGGCCGCCGGTACCGGCGGGGCATTCCACGCCGTCGTGGATCTTCACACCGTTCAGGATGACGGTGATCTTCTGCCCCACGATGCGCACCTCGGCCTGCTGCCACTGGCCGGGACGGCGCGAGGCGAACAGCGTCGGTGCCTTCAGATTGTAAATGGCACCGTTTCCACCCTTCTCCGCCTTGCCCGACTTGAAGTCATCGAACACCTGGATCTCATGACGGCCGCGCAGGTAGAAGCCGGAATTCGCACCGGGCGGCACCTGATATTCGTAGCGCACGACGAAGTCGCGATAGGTCTCCTCGGTGAGGATGTCGGTACCGTGCTCGTCCTTTCCGAGGACGTTGCAGAGCATTCCGTTCTGGGTGCTCCAGGACCGCTTGCCGTCTTCACGGCGATACTTCCACCCGGTCATGTCCCGGCCGTTGAAGATCAGCTTGAAGCCTTCCTTGGTTTCTTCCGCAGAGATCTGGTTGGAGACGTCGGTCACCTTGCCGTCGCCCTTTTCGAGGCCCAGACCCCAGAGGATCCCGCCGAGGATGTGCTGCTGGAAGATCTGGGAGGTCCAGACATCCTCGCGATGTCCGAGCGATGTGTAGAAGACCTTTCCGCCCTTTCCGACCTCCTTGGCCCAGGAAACCGGATAGTCACCGGGCACCATTGTCTGGGGATGTTTGTCGAGGGTCAGGAGGCCATGGACCTTGTTCCGGTGGAAACTCTTGAACTCGTAGATCTCGTCATACACCGACCAGACCGCGCCGAGATGGCGCGTGGCCGGGTGTTTGGGATCCTCGTTGTACATGTCCACCGTCACCTGCGCGCCGTGCGTCAGGAACTCGCCACCCAGCATGTCGATGAAGGGCCGGTAACCGTGGAAGGTGTCGCTGCACGAATGCATGCCGATCAGGGCATGCCCCGACTCGATCCACTTCATGAATCCCTCCTTGTCGGGGATCGCGAGGTCGCCGGTCGTGTTGGCGAAGATGACCGCGTCCACACCACGGAGTTTGTCGAGGGTCAGCTTGGAGGCCACCTCGGCGTCATCCTTGCCGTCGGGGCCGCCGCGGACGACGTCCACGACCTGATAGGCACCACTGGTCTCGCCCAGCGTCGCGATGACGTTTTCGGCGGTGGGAATGGAGGAATGGCGGAAGCCCTTGGTGGCCGAGACCACAACCACCTTCTTGGGGGCGGCCTGCAGGACCACGGCCGAGACCGTGAGCGCGACGAGTGCGAATGGAATCTTCATGTCGGGAACGTTGCGATTGCGGATGAACGCGGATACCGCCAAACGACGGCCGGCGCGGGGAACCCATTCATTCCGCCACAAACCGGCCGTGACACGCAACGTCGGCGTCGAACCGATCGCTAGTAAGACAGGATCGGCTTGCCGGACAACTGATCCTTCAGGAGGCGCACGTCGGCCTCGACCATCAGTTGGATCAGGTCCTTGAAACGGGTCTTGGGAATCCAACCCAGCTTCTTCTCCGCCTTTGCCGGATCGCCGATCAGCAGGTCGACCTCCGCCGGACGGTAATAGCGGGGATCAATGTCGACGTAATCGTGCCAATTGAGACCCACGGCGCCAAACGCGACGTCGAGGCATTCCTGGATCGAATGGGTCTCGCCCGTGGCCACCACGTAATCATCGCCCTCCGCCTGCTGCAGCATCAGCCACATGGCTTCGACGTACTCCTTGGCATATCCCCAGTCGCGCTTGGACTCGAGGTTACCCAACGCAAGCCGCTTCTGCTGGCCCAGCTTGATGCGCGCCGCCGCCAGCGTGATCTTGCGGGTGACGAAGGTCTCACCGCGCCGGGGCGACTCATGGTTGAAGAGGATGCCGTTGCTGGCGTGCAGGCTGTAGGACTCGCGATAGTTCACGGTCGCCCAATAGGCGCAGACCTTGGCGCAGGCATAGGGACTGCGCGGGTAGAACGGCGTGTTCTCGCTCTGCGGAATCTCGCGGACCAACCCATACATCTCGCTCGAGCTGGCCTGATAGAACCGCGGCTTGATGCCCACGTCACGGATGGCCTCCAACAGCCGCAGGCAACCCGTGGCCGTCACATCCATCGTGTACTCCGCCGCATCAAAGCTGACCCGGACATGGCTCTGGGCGGCAAGGTTGTAGACCTCATCGGGCTGAACCTTGGCAACAAGGCGGACCAACCCGCCTCCGTCCGCCAGATCCCCGTAGTGCAGGTGCAACCGATCCAGCGGAAGGTCGGTCCTCGACATCACGGCATCCAACCTTGGTCGGACCGTGCTGCTCTGGCGGCGCACGATGCCGTGAACTTCGTACCCCTTTTCCAACAACAACTCGGCAAGATACGAACCGTCCTGCCCAGTGATCCCCGTGATGATTGCCTTTTTACCCATGTCCAAGGACGAACTTCCGCCAATCGCCCCCTGCAAGGCAAGCGAGGGTTCGTTCAATCAGGGCGGAAGGATCCATCCTGAAAGCGCCCCGGACGGTACCGACCGGGGAGGCTCTCGCCACCCCGCGAAGGACTTCCAACCACTTTCGTGTAATGTAACTCCCAACCTGCGGGTCAACCCGTGTACCACGTTCTCACCAGTCGATGATCCGCAAGCCATCCAGTAGCCACCGAGCCGCCCCCAATCCGTGAGTGGCATCTGCCCAGATTCGGCGGTCGCAACGCAAGTGCCGGCCGCCAGCGAACCGATGGTCACCGCGGAACTGCTCCGCCGGGTCCGCCGGTTGGAGGACGATGCCGCCCGCGATCTGGTTGGCCTGTTGTTCCCTCTGGTCATGCGGATCGTCCACGCCCACTTGCCCCGACGGGCCTCCGAGGAAGATCTGGCGCAGGAAATCTTCGCAAAGGTCTTCCAGCACCTCGGGCAATACCGGGGAGCCGTGCCTTTCGAACACTGGGTTTCCAGGATCGCCGTCAACCACTGCCGCAACGCCATCCGCGCCCAATCCTCACGCCCCGAATGGCGGATGTCGGATCTGGCCGAGGAGACCGATGGCCTCCTCGATCATCTCAACGCCAGCGCGTCCCCGGAGCCATCAACCCTCGAACAGATGGCCGTCACCGAATTGGTGGAGGAATTGCTTTCGTCCCTGGATCCCCAGGACCGCGCCCTCATCCGGTGGTTGGAGATGGAGGACTGGACGATCGAGGAGATCGCCCATCACACCGGATGGTCGAGCACGTACATCCGCGTCCGCGCGTTCCGTGCCCGGCGCAAGTTGAACACCCGTTTTGGACAACTCCGAAAGGAAGGTCGCTTATGAGTCCCCTTGATCCCCAACTGAAGAAGCTCCTCCGGCGTTACCGCGCATCCGAACCACCTCCCCTGCCGCCCTCTCCCGGCTTTGCCCTGCGGGCCGTGGCCGCCGGCAGACGGCGTCCCGCCCCGTGGGCCATCCTTCCGGACAACCTCCTTCTCGCCACCGCCCTGGCATCGATCGCCTTGATCCTCGGCGGATCAGCCTTCCTGTACCGATTGGCCTACCCGGATTCGGCAAGGCCCTCCCTGATTTCCGCATCGCAGTTCGCCGCCAGCCGCCTCACCCGATGAAACGCCGTCTCCCCTGGAAGCTCATTGCCGCCCTCGTCCTGGTCTTCATCGCCGGTGGCGTGGCGGGCAGCACCCTGACCGCCCATCTGATCCGCCAGGCTTTCCGCAAGAGCCTCCAATTCGAGAACTGGGCGGCGAACACCGAGGAATCGCTCGCCCGAAAGCTCAGCCTGACCCCCGAGCAACGACCCAAGGCCCACGCCATCATTCAGGAAACGGAAAAGGAATTCGCGTCGATCTTCGGCCGCACCCTGCGCGAATGCGGGGAGGTCATTGTCCGCTCCGGCCGCCATCTGGATGAAGTCCTCACCCCGGATCAACGCGCCGTCCACGCGGCGATGAAGGCCGAACTCCGCGCCAGCCTCCGGAAGGATCTGCAGATGGAGTTGCCGCCGGACGAAGCCCCGGTAGGAAGGCCCTGAAAGTCCCGGAGTGCGGTGTTGGCAAACGGGACCCAGGATCGAAACCGGCCCGCACCCACAGCTGGAAACGCAAAGCGGGGTGGTCCAACGTGCCACCGACCTCCCGGCGCACATCAACCACCCCGCACTCACGCAGCGAACCGCATGATTCCGAACGGCTTGCACCCCGTTCAGAGCGGGTTCCCCACCCGTCTACCGGGGTCTTCTTCCCCGGTGGGACCGCCTTGGCGCAGTCCTGGTCGGGGCCGCCACACACATACTGACGAGCGACCCCACAAACCCCTCACGCGTCCCGGATCAGAAGGTTTCAACTTCGTTGAAAAAAGTTTTCCCGAGCTAGAGAGCGAGCCCGGACCACGCCCGGACACAGATCCCAAAGCGGTCCACACACCCATGTCGATCCGCGTCCTGCCTACGCCCCTAGAACCACGATTCCTTGTCCTTGAACAACAGGTTGAAGGTGGTCATCGAGCCGTAACAGCGGGTGATGTATTGCTGCCAGTCGAACTTCTCGGCCGACGTCAGGGCCTCACTCGAATTGATCTTCTGTTCAAGCACCCGCAACTGGTTCCGCATCATCACCAGCTTGTGGAAGAATTGCTCGATCTCGACCTCCTTGGACTGGGTGGTGGTCTCGCCCGGCTGCAACAACAGCTTCCCGCCCCGCCAACGCTTTCCCAACTCATGCACCGCGGTGTCGGGTTTCTCGACCCCCAATCGGTCCACCGCCGCTTCCACCGTCTGTCGGATCAATTCCGCGAGCGGCAAACTGCCGCCGGTGAGCGCTGCCGTCGCCTCCGCCGGAACCAAGGCACTCGCCTCCGGATCCACCGGCTTCCGTCCGTCCGCGAACTGGACCTCCGCGGCGTACTCATTGATCGACCGCACCACTCCATCCCCGTATTGCGGATGACTCACCTTCATCCCCAGATGCAACTCCGTCAGCTTCATGCCCGAGTCTAGGCACCGTCCCCTGTCCATGGCAAAGCCGCAGCCATCGTCGGACGAAGGCCATGCACGAGCGTGGAAATCCTCTCCTGCGCTCTCGCCCCCAGGGTCGCCGCGGAACAATGTCTCCAGGAACTGATGAGTACGCGTCGCGGTTTGAAGTCCACTCCGAGCCGCCGCTGGGCCTTGATTGCCGGGCTCTTCGCCCTCCTGGCGTTCGGCCTCCAGCGGTGGCTTTGCCTGAGGGGGCCACGATTCCTCGAATCCTGGGCGGAACCTACCAATGCCTTCGTGGAATGGACGCCGATCGCTCCGGGGGTTGAAGTCTCGTCGGCGGCGTTCTCAAGCCCTCGCCTGTTGAAGGCCCATGCCCTGCGGATTGATCTCCAATCGCCGGACATCGAACTGGTGGTCAGCCCCGGCGGTGAGGAGCAAGCCCACGCGGTGCGCGCCCGATTCCCCAGCACGTGGCTCCGGCAACTCGATGCCGTGGCGGCCATCAATGCCACGCCCTTCACCCCGGAGGCGATCTTCCCGGGATCCCTCGTGAATCTCCAGGGCCTCGCCGTCCGCGACGGACAGGAGTGGTCCCCAAAGCTACAGAACCTCGATGCGCTGGTACAATCCACGAATGGATCGTGGAAGCTCCTCCAAGGTGGGGCCAGCGACACCACCGCCCGGATTGGCGTCGGCGGCTTTCTGGGAACCCTTCTGCGCGGCACCAATGCGGGCGAACCGACCCCACAGGACGCGGCCACCTGCGTCGGGATCTCCGCCGACCAACGCTGGATGTACTGGCTGGTCGTTGACGGCGGCCAACCCGGATACAGCGAAGGGGCCACCCCCCGCGAGACGGCAGCCATCCTCCAGGAGCTCGGCGCCTGGACTGCCATCAACCTCGACGGTGGCAGTTCCAGCACCCTCGTCGTCCAGTCCCCCTGGCGCGGCGTCCGCGTCCTCAACCGGCCAAGGCATCCCGCCTACTCCGGAATGCAACGTCCCGTCGGAAACGTACTGGCCGTGCGGATCCGCCCATCCGCCCAGACTCGGTAATCCTCAACAACGCCTCCACGAAGGGTCCAAAGCCGCACGGTTCCTTCAAGCCACGACCGATTCATCCAGATTCCACCGAAGACTTTACGTGTCGGAACTACGCCATTCCGGTCATTTTTTCATGTGCGCCTCCAGAAGGGTTGCACCCGGGACTTTTGTCACAACAATCCGTGTTCCGATGCTTCACGAAACCGATCCAGCCAGGAATGCCGGCTGTGGTGCCAGCCTCCTCCTAACCGGGCTCAGGCAGATCCACGCGCCCTCTCCTGTCCGGCGGTTCCCATGCTCAAGCCAATAACACCTCCCATGAAACCAACCTCCCGAAACGCAGCAGCGCTGATGGCCCTCGCCATCGCCGGCGCCCTCTCCGCCCGCGCCGACCTCACCCTCGTCGACATCAGCAATCCCGTCGCCGGCTCCAAGACCACCAACGCCGACGGATCGTTCACCGTCGTCGCAGGCGGCGGAGACACGTGGGACAGCGTCGACTCCTTCACCTACGTCCAGGAAGAGCGCACGGGCGACTTCGACGTCCAGGTGCAGGTGGTTAACCTCGTCGTCGGCGACCCCAGCCAGCAGGACTCCGCCAAGGCTTCGCTGATGGTCCGCGCCGGCCTCACGCCGGGTGCCGCCAACATCCAGGTCAGCGCCCTTCCCCTCGATTCCAAGGATGCCATCGAGTCGATCTACCGGCCCAAGGCCGACGTCGGCACCGATGACATGCCGGACCGCCCGACCAGCAACACCACCGCGCGCGGCACGACACCTTATCCGAACGTGTTCCTGCGCGTGCGCCGCGTCGGCAACAACTTCACCACCTATTACAGCAACAAGGCCACCGAGTGGACGGTGCTCTCCAGCGTCACCGTCGATCCCGCGGACTTCCCCGCAACGGTCAACGTCGGTCTCAGCACCGTCGCCCACGTCAGCGCGAGCGAGGAACAGAGCCTCCGTGCCACGGCGACCTACAAGGATTTCACCAACACCCCGCGTCCGCCCCTCGCCACGATCGACGGCGCCCCCGCGGCGGAGAAGGCACCCGGCACGTACCCCGGCTCCACCGTCACCGGTGTGAACTGGAAGATCGAGGTGCCGGCCAACGGCATCGGCTCCAATGGCAACCCCATCCGCTACAACGGCGCCAACAAGAACAACTACATCCTGAGCGTCGACGGCCAGGGACCCATCTCCTGTCCGCCCCGGTTACAACCAGGGCGACCTCGACTTCAACATCGGCCCCAGCGATCCCGTGGCCGCGCTCCGGAACACCGGTGCCTACGGCCCCAACTACAACCAGGCCGTGGTTGATCCCGCCGCGCCCCCGGCGCAGGCCTGGGCTCCGTCGCCGCGCGATGGCATCGTCCTGGGCAGCATCCGCAAGCTGCAGCAGTCCTGGAACGACGGCGCCTCTGCCTTCCACGCCTTTGTGTTCTGCCCGACCTTTGAAGGAGCCTCCCGCAAGGGCTACAGCACCTTCGACGGCGCGTTCCGGAACATGGATTACTACTTCTCCTTCGTGAAGCTGGGCGAAACGACCGCCACGCTTCCCGAAGACGCCAGCCCCGCCGCCCTGCGCGAGGCCAACATCGACGTCTCCATGGCCTGGTTCCCTTACTCGGCCGGTTGGATGGCCGGTTACGTGAGCGCCCCCGGCGGCTCCGGCAATGGCGTCTGGCGCGCCCACACCACCCACAGCCCCGCCCTCACCAGCGGCATCACCACCAAGAACTCCGCCGCTGAAATCGTCCAGTGGACCGACCTCGGCGGTGTCTACGGTGGCCAGGCCACCCTGCGCATCCCGGGCGTGAACGCCGCCACCGACGGCATGCTGTTCACCATCTCCACCGACGATTCCACCGACAACCGCGGCGCGATCGTCACCGCGGCCCCGGCCACCGACGGTTCCGCCTGGAACGTCGCCATCCGCGTCGATGACGACCAACCCTCCCCCGCGGTCTACGCCGAGGATGGCCAGTCGGACTTCGCCTTCCTTTACATCCCCTACACCGCCCCCGGTCTGGTCGGCGGAAAGGTGGCCGCGAATGGTTCGAAGGCAGGCGGCGCTGGAACCTTCACGGTCGCCCGCGCCTCGGCCGGCCGCTACGAGATCACGATCCCCGGCAAGACTGCCAAGGATGGCATGCTCATCCTCCAGAACGCGGGCTACGTCTCGCCCGTCGACGGCATCACCGATGACGGCGTGCTCGCCTGGGAATACATCAACGGCAAGTTCGTCGTCGAAGCCCGCCACGTCGAGACCGGCAATGACGGCTTCGACACCTTCCCGCTCCGCGACACCGACTTCTACTTCGCGTGGGTCGACTTCACCAACCCGCTCCAGGCCCGCGCGACCACCACGCCCACGCTCGCCATCAGCCGCACCGGCGACAACGTGCTGATCTCGTGGCCCGCCAGCGTCACCGGATTCAACCTGCAATCCGCGACCTCGCTGAGCGGCCCGTGGATCAACGTCAACGGCACCGCCAACAACCAGATCACGGTCACGCCGTCCGCGACCACGCTCTACCGGCTCAGCCAGTAGTCCGCCCGCTGCCTCACACACCGGCCGCTCGACACCCTGTCGACCGGCCGGTTTTTCGCGCCCACACCCCGTGGCGCCGGGCAAGTCGCCGGATGAATGGATTTCCGACTGGAGCGCCGGCCAGCCGTCGCTAGGCTTGCCGGCCGTGATCATTGCGCCGTCCCTCCTCGCCTCCGATTTCGCCCGGTTCGGCCACGAAGCCGCCCGGGTGCATCGTTCGGGGGCCGAGTGGCTGCACCTCGACATCATGGACGGGCATTTCGTGCCCAACATTTCCTTCGGCCCTCAGGTCGTGAAGGCCGTGCGCCCCCATTTCGAGCGCACCCTCGACGTGCACCTGATGTGCTCGAAGCCGGAGATCCTCCTCGAACCGTTCGCCGCGGCCGGCTCGGACAGCATCACCATCCACGTCGAACTCGGCGCCCAGGTCACTCCCCTCCTCTGGAAGATCCGGTCGCTCGGGAAGAAGGTGGGCATTGCCGTGAATCCACCCACGCACATCGCGGAGGTGAAGCCCTACCTCTCCAAGGTGGATCTGGTGCTGATCATGACCGTCAATCCGGGCTTCGGGGGCCAGCCGTTCATCGAGGAATGCGTTCCCAAGATCCAGCAGGTGGAGACCTGGCGCCGCCAGCTCGGACTCAAGTACCGCATCGAGGTCGACGGCGGTATCAATGACACCACCGCCGTCGAATGCGCCCGGGCTGGAGCCGACACCTTCGTGGCCGGGACCGCCCTGTTCGGAAAGCCCAGCCTCACCGCCGCAGTGAAACGGATGCGTCGGCTGACGGCGACCGCCGGCCAGCACGCTACCCTGCTCTGAGGGTCCATCCATGCTCCCCGCCCTCCTCGCGATGGGCCTGTTCGCCACCTCCTCGGTGGCGGCACGCCAGTCCATCCACCACCTCGGTCCCAACAACGCCAGCCTGGTCCGGATCCTCCTGGCCACGCTCCTGCTCGGGGTCTACGCCCATGGCTGGGGTGCCGGGTTTTCAGGGCCTTCCCTCGGTTGGTTCCTCGTCAGTGGCCTGATCGGCTTCGGCATCTGCGACACCGCCATCTTCATCGCCCTGCCCCGGCTCGGAGCCCAACTGACCAGCCTGATGGTCCAGTGCCTGTCCGTGCCCATCGGCCTGCTCACCGAATGGCTCTGGCTCGGCACCGAACTCTCCCTTGGGCGACTCCTCGCCATCGCCGTCATCCTCGCCGGGGTCGTCATCGCCCTCCGTCCCACGGCCAAACCCGATGCCTCCCGGCCATCCCCGGGAAAGGCGGCGCTGGCTCTGGGCGTGGTTGCGGCGGCCGGACAAGCCTGGGGAGCCGTCCTCAGCCGTCACGGCACCCAACTCGCACGGGCCGCCGGCCACCCCATCGACGGCCTCAGCGTCGCCTACCAACGCATCTGGGCGGGCGTGTTCTTCATCGCCCTCTGGTGGCTGTGGCAAAGGAGGCAACAAGGCGCCGGCACAGCCTCCACCCATCCCAACTGGAAGGCCGCCTCTCCCTGGATCCTCGCCAACGCCCTCTCGGGCCCCTCCCTGGGCGTCGCCTGTTATCAATGGGCCCTCGCCAACCATCCCACCGGCATCGTCATGGCCATCACCGCCCTCACGCCCCTCGCGGTCATCCCCCTGTCCTGGGCCCTCAACGGCGAACGCCCCACCCGTGCCTCGGTCATCGGCGGCATCGTCGGTGTCGCCGGCGTCTGCGGGCTCACCCTCGCCTGAGGCCGCTTCGAACCCTCACCCATCCGTTCCGGAGGCGTCCTGACACCGCACAACCTTGAACGTAGCAGACGACGTCAGGAGGCTGTGGAAGGAGTGCCAACTTTGAAGTGTGAAGAGACAAGATTGAAGGCCGGGACCTGCCTCGTTACCTCGTCAGCGACGAACGGGGCGGCGACGTCCTCGTCGCCCCTCCGAAGCCCCTCCCAAAGGCGATGAGGACATCGCCTCCCCGTTCCAGCCAGTGTCGGGGTCCAGATGCCCCCCCGCACCGGATCTGGTATCCGCGCTTGACGTCGTCCACGACGACAACGAAGCGTGACCCACGGTCGCCGCCATCATGCGTCCCATCGTCCAGCCCGTGCCCACACGGCACACCCCCGAGTCCCTCGGCCGGCTCCTTCGCCATGAGCCCGGCCGTCTCGTGCTGCGCACCGCCCGCTCCGGCGTCCACTCAGCCCGTTATTCCATCGTCACCGCCCGTCCCCTCCTCACCTTCCGCAGCCACGGTTCCCGCTGCGAAACCATGGATGCCACCGGCGCCGTCGACCGGCAGTTCGGCGATCCCTGGCGGCTGCTCGCTCCCCTCCTCGGCCGATTCGAGGTGCCCGACGACATTGACCTTCCCTTTCCGCTGGGCGGCCTCTTCGGCTACTTCGGATACGAACTCAACCAGTTCCTCGAACCCTCCCTGCGGCGACTCGCCGTCAACGATCTCGAACTGCCCGACTGCCACCTCGGCTTCCATGGCTCGCTGGTCGTGTTCGATCACCAACTCGAACAGACCTGGGTCGTCGCCACCGGACTCGCGATGGACGGCACCCGGTCTGCCGAACGTGCCACGCGCGAACTCGGCTGGTGGTCTGAACGGTTGAACGCGCCCGTTCCAAGCCCAGCCCCTCCCGTTCCCGCAAACCCGCACACGCCGCGCTCCAGCCTTCCCGGAGCCTTCTACACCGCCGCCGTCCGACGCGCCCAGGCATACATCCACACCGGCGACATCTATCAGGTCAACCTCGCCCAGCGCTTCGACCTTCCCGTCGCCGCCCCCGCCTGGGACCTCTTCGAGTCCCTGCTTCAGTCCTCGCCGGCACCCTTCGCCGCCGCGCTCGACTGCGGCGATTTCACCCTGCTTTCCAGTTCGCCGGAACTCTTCCTCCGCCTCAGCGGAAACCACATCGTCACCCGCCCGATCAAGGGCACCCGCCCGCGCGGATCCACCCCGGAAGCCGACCAACAGCTCGCCGCCGAACTCCTCGCCAGCGAGAAGGAGCGCGCCGAACTCGTCATGATCACCGACCTCCTCCGCAACGACGTCGGCCGCGTCGCCGAGTTCGGGTCCGTCCGCGTCCCCGATCTCCTCCGCCTCGAAGCCTTCGCTCAGGTCCAGCACCTCGTCTCGACCGTCGAAGGCCGGCTCAGTCCAGGCCTGTCCCATCTCGATGCCCTCGCCGCCTGCTTCCCCGGCGGCTCCATCACCGGCGCCCCCAAGCTCCGCGCCATGGAGATCATCGATGAGCTCGAACCCGTCGCGCGCGGCCCCTACTGCGGCTGCCTCGGCTATCTTGGATTCAACCGCGAAAGCCAACTGAGCATCACCATCCGCTCCGCCGTCGTCCGCCAGCGCCACGCGTGGTTCCACACCGGGGCCGGCATCGTCGCCGATTCCATCCCCGAGGCCGAACTCGACGAAACCCTCGCCAAGGCCCGCGGCCTGTTCGCTGCCTTTGGCTGCCAACCCGCCCTGGTTCCCGCCCTGCCATGAACCCACCCATCGCCTGGCTCAACGGACGGCTCCTCCCGGAATCCGAAGCCGTCCTTCCCGTGCTGGATCGCGCCGTCCTCTACGGGGACTCCCTCTTCGAAACCATTCCGATCCGCAACGGCCGCCCCTTCCAATGGCTGGCCCACCTCGATCGGCTCGATGCCGGCGCCGCCCTCACCGGGATCGTCCCCGGTGTTTCCCACGCCCAGTGGACCGAAGCCCTCCACGCCCTCCTGACCGCCAACCACGCCCGCCACGGGGCCGTCCGCCTCACCGTCACCCGGGGCGTCGGACGCCGCGGATACTCCCCGCGCGGTGCGAATTCGCCCAACCGCATCCTGACCTGGCATCCCACCGAACCCGCCACCGCGCCGCATCCCGGGTGGCATCTCCGGACCAGCCGATTCCGCCTCGCCGCCGCCGATCCCCTCGCCAACGCCAAGCACGGTTCCCGACTGCTCCAGGTCGTCGCCCGCGCCGAAGCCGAGGCCGCCGGGGCCGATGAAGCCCTGTTGCTCGATAACGACGGCTGCCTCGCCGAAGCCACTTCCGGAAACCTCTTCTGGCTCGACGCCGACGCCGTGCACACACCACCGCCCGACGCCCCCGCACTGCCCGGAATCACCGCCGCCTGCCTGCGTCCGCTCCTCGCCGCGCGCGGCCTGGACCTCCGCGAAACCCGCGCCCCCATCGACGCCCTCCGCCAATCCCGCGGCGCATTCCTCACCCTCAGCACCCTCGGCATCGTCCCGATCCTCTCCTTCGACGGCGTCGCGCTGGATGTGCCCGCGCAGGTCACCCAACTTGCCGAAGACCTCCTGCGCTGGATGGATCAGGACGAACCCGCCCCGACTTGAGACGGCCCCCTCCGTGGATCGATCGTAGCAGCCGACGTGAGGAGGCTGTGGAAGGAGTACCAAGTTTTAAGTCTGAAGAGGCAAGTTTGAAGCCCGAGACCTGCCTCGTTACCTCGTCAGCTACGAACGGGAGGCGACGTCCGCGTCGCCGTTCCAATGCCCATTCCAAAGGCGATGAGGACATCGCCACTCCGCATCGGGCTGTTGCTGGGCCCATGTCGGAATGGCTGGAGACCCAACCTTCCCCAAAAACACCGGTTGAACCCCGGCCCGCAATACCCCACACCAAGGGAAAACGACTCGTTGCCGCGCACATGACATCGTCGCACGTCCGCACCGCACCGCCCGCCCGCATCCGTTCCGCCAGAGGCTTCCGCCTCGCCTCGTCGCGCGCGTTCCCGCCCACTTTCCACTGACCCCGCTCCCACCCCACGCCCCACCTTCCATGCTCCAACTCGCACGTTACTCCATCGGCACCGGCGACCGCTTCGCCCACCAGGCCAAGGCCCAGCTCCAGGCCTGCGCCCAGATCACCAAGGACGGCTTCCCCGTCGTCCCGGTCTGGAACAAGTCCAACCGCGAACACACCTTCATCGGATCCGAACCCGCCTCCGTCCTCGCCGCCGCCCAGGCCGCCGTGAAGGCCCTCGACTGGAAACACTCCTGGCACGTCGACGCCGACCACATCCGACTCGAGACCGTCGACCGCTTCCTGCCCCACTCCGACTTCTTCACCATCGACGTCGCCGACAGCATCGGCCGCGCCCCGGAATCCGGTCAGGTCGACGCCTTCATCGACCGCCACCCCGAACTCGTCGGCACCGTCGCCATCCCCGGCACCACCGAACCCATCTGCACCACCCGCGACGAGATCGCGCGCTACGCCACCCGCTTCCTCCAGGCCGTCGCCGAGGCCGGCCGCATCTACCGCCACATCGAGGCGAAGAAGGGCGCGGGCAACTTCATCGCCGAAGTCTCCATGGACGAGACCGACGAACCCCAGACGCCGCCCGCCCTCGCGGTCATCCTCGCCGCCCTGGCCGACGAAAAGGTCCCCGTCCAGACCATCGCGCCGAAGTTCACCGGCCGGTTCAACAAGGGCGTGGATTACGTCGGTGACCTCGCCCAGTTCGAACGCGAATTCAACGACGACCTCGCCGTCATCGCCTGGGCCGTCGCCCGCTACGGCCTCCCCGCCAACCTCAAGCTCAGCGTCCACTCCGGCTCCGACAAGTTCTCGCTCTACCCCATCATCCGACGCGCCCTCAAGCGCACCGGCGCCGGCGTCCACCTCAAGACCGCCGGAACCACCTGGCTCGAGGAGGTCATCGGCCTCGCCGAGTCCGGCGGCGCCGGACTCGCCTTCGCCCGCGAGATCTACCTCTACGCCCTCGACCACGTCGACGAACTCTGCGCCCCGTACGCATCCGTCATCGACATCGACCGCTCCCGCCTGCCTTCCCCGACGAGGTCAACGGCTGGGATGGCGAACGCTTCGCCGCCGCGCTGCGCCACGAGCCTGCGGACCCGCGCTTCCACAGCGGCTTCCGCCAACTCATCCACGTCTCCTTCAAGCTCGCCGCCAAGCAGGGCCAGCGCTACCTCGACCTCCTCGACGAAAACGCCGAGATCGTCGGACGCAACGTCACCGACAACCTCTACCGCCGACACCTCCGCCCGCTCTTCATCGGCTGATCGCCCCACAACGCCACCCGCACCGTCCCTCCCGATTCCCATCCTCCGGTTTCACGTATGCAAAAGCGTTTCCTCGGCCGCACCGGCCTGCAGCTCCCGGTCCTCGGTTTCGGCGCCTCCTCCCTCGGGCAGGAGTTCCGCTCCGTCACCCTCGACGAAGCCATCCAGAGCGTCCGCGTCGCCCTCGACGTCGGACTCAACTTCATCGACACCTCGCCCTTCTACGGCCGCGGCATGAGCGAGGTCCTCCTCGGGGTCGCCCTGCGCGATGTCCCCCGCGAGTCCTATACCCTGTGCTCCAAGCTCGGCCGGTACGACCTCCCGCACTTCGATTTCTCCGCCCGCCGCGTCGCCGAATCCATCGACGTCAGCCTCCACCGCCTCCGCACCGACCACCTCGACATCATGCTCTGCCATGACATCGAGTTCGTCCCCATGCAGCAGATCGTCGACGAGACGATCCCGGCCATGCGACGCGCCCAGGCCGCCGGCAAGATCCGCTTCATCGGGTTCTCCGGGTACCCCCAGAAGATCTTCCGTTTCATCGCCGACCAGACCGACGTCGACTGCGTCCTGAGCTACAACCAGTACACGCTCCAGAACACTCGCTTCGCCGAGGAGACCGTGCCCTACCTCAAGGCCAAGGGCATCGGCGTGATGAACGCCGGTCCGTTCAGCGCCCGCCTCCTCACCAACGCCCCCCTCCCCGCCTGGCTCAAGGAACCCGAGTCCGTCAAGGCCGCCGCCCGCGCGGCCGCCCAACTCTGCGCCCACCGCGGCGTCGACATCGCCCAACTCGCCCTCCAGTACTCCTGCGCCAATCCCGACATCACCACCACCATCGCCGGCTCCGCCAACCCCGAGAACATCCGCCGCTGGGCCAACTGGCTCTCCCAACCGGTCGACGCCGACCTCCTCGCCGAGGTCCTCGCGCTCTTCGCCCCCGTCAAGAACCTCGGCCACAAGGAAGGCCTCCCCGAGAACAATTGATCTGGCAATCAACAGCTCATTGATCCGCAGATGGCGCCGATTGCGCAGATAGAAAGGCACAAATGCCGATATCAGACCCTGACCGGGTCTCGGCTCGTGGGTGCTGGACGAAGTCGAGCCCAGCCCCGGATGATCTGCGTCATCTGCGCCATCTGCGGATGCAACCGCCCTTTTCAGACTGAAATCTCCCCATGAAGGCCCTCCAACTCGAAAAACCCCTGTCCTGGGTCCGTCTCGACATCCCCGAACCCCTGCCTCCCGGCCCCGGCGAAGCCCTCGTGCGCGTCCATCGCGTCGGCATCTGTGGCACCGACCTTTCCGGGTACCTCGGCAAGATGCCGTTCTTCTCGTATCCCCGGATTCCCGGACACGAGCTCGGCGTCGAGATCCTTGCCGTCGGCCCGGACGTCACCCATCTCCGTCCGGGGGACCGCTGTTCGGTCGAGCCCTACATCAACTGCCAGCAGTGCTACGCCTGCAAACGCGGCCTCACCAACTGCTGCATGAAGCACCAGACGCTGGGCGTCATGTGCGACGGCGGCCTGGCCGAACAGATCATCCTCCCGGCGCGAAAACTGCACCCGGCCAACGCCCTTTCCCACGACCAGGCCGCCCTTGTCGAAACCCTCGCCATCGGCTGCCACGCCGTCGACCGCGCCCAGCCCAAGCCGGGTGAGACCGTCCTCGTCATCGGTGCCGGCCCCATCGGCTTGTCCGTCGTCGAGTTCGCCCGACTCTCCGGCGCCCACACCGTCGTCCTCGACATCCAGGCCTCCCGACTCGAGTTCGTCCGCAACCGTCTCCACGTCCCCCACACGATCCTCGCCCGCGGCGACGACTCCGACTTCACCGCCCTCGCCGAACTCACCAACGGCCAGATGGCCGACGTCGTCATCGACGCCACCGGCAACGCCCGATCCATGGTCCGCGCGATGGAATTCGCCGCCCACGGCGCGCGCATCGTGTACGTCGGCATCACGCAGACGCCGCTGGAACTCCCGCACGCCCCGTCCTCCACCGACGCGAGCTCACCCTGATGGCCTCGCGCAACGCACGTTCCTCCGACTTCCCCCGCATCATCGATCACATCGCCGCCGGCCGCATCGACACCAACCCGTGGATCACCCACCACGCCCCCATGGACGCCGTCCCCGACATCTTCGCCGACTGGGTCAAACCCGAGACCGGCGTCATCAAGGCGATCGTCTACGTCGTCCCCTGATGCGGCGGGATTGGGGGAAGGGGCGATCCACAGATTCCACCGATTCCACAGATTCCCGGGGGATCCAAACAGGTGGCGGGGCTGGAACAGAAAGGGACGGTTTTATCCGCAGATGGCGCAGATGATCAGGGACCTGAATACAGATGATGCCTTCCCACGCCGGAGGTGTTGCAGCGAATAGCCTGGGGTCGCGAAGCGCACCCCATCACCCCCACGGTTTTGCCGAAAACGAAAAAAGAGGCGTAAGAACCAGCCTCCCGCACGCCACCCATCAGCCCCAACGGGGCGTCCCAAGCCAGCCCGGGGCACCGCCCCGGGTAAATCCCGCCCCACATCCAGAAGCCCTGAAAGGGCGTCCCAGCTGCTCCGACCCAGAGTGAACAATGGGGTCGCGTCTAAATATTTTACATTTCATCCCACCCCGTCTCATGCAGGAAGAGTGTCCGAATCCGGAAGTCCTGCGGACAAAACCACACAACTCACGGAAGGATCCGGCCGCCTGAGGGCCGGGGAGCCACGACCAACCGGAGGAACTGAGGATCCCCGGAGGTCGGGACGAAGATGGAGATGCCGCGGCCGGTGCCCATGACCTCACGCAGGTTGGCCTCGCCGGTGGGATGACTGGCAAACCTCGCGGGGTTCACGACGACTCCCGCCTCGGTCCATTGGGCCTTCTCGAGGCGGTAGGTCTTTCCCAGCACCGTGAAGAACTTCAATTGCACGGACTCGACGCCTTCCACCGGCTGGATCTCCAGGTTCAGCAGGTCCTGGGCGTTGGCCGGATCCGTTCCTGCCCGGTACTCGTCGAGGTTGATCACACCATCGCCATCGGAATCCGCCGTGGCGCGAACACGGCTTGGCTCGAAGAGGCTTCCATCGCCGAGCGCATCCCAGATCCATTCGCGCAGGCTGTCCGGCAATCCATCCTGGAGCGAATCCGTGCCCGAGCTCAGGTCGAGGCGCACCACAGAACCTGCCAGCAGGCTACAGATGAAGTTGGTGCTCACCACCGTCTTTCCCGTGCTGCGGTCCAGCAACCGGATCGTCAGTCGTTCCCCGGGGGCCACGACGTCATGGTTGTAGTCTCCCCCGCGCCCGCCGCTGTCGTAGGGAACCCTCACGACATAGTTGTAGTCCCGGCCGCTTGCCGACCCGAGCTTCTGGGAGAGGATGCGGGCCCCGTCCACGTCCACCTCGACGAGGTCATCGGTGGAGTACGGCCAACCATACTCGTCCGTGAAGAGCCCGTAGAAGGTCAGCGAAGGCAATGGCAGTCCCGCCTGCGACCGACCCCAGCAGACAAGCCCGGCGATCAGGCACCCAAGAAGGATTCGAAGGGTTCTCATGGTTGGTTCGTTCAGTTGCCGGAGTACGAATACGTGTCGAGATGCAGGTGGATGTCGGTCACCCCTTCGATCAATTCGTCGAGGGCGTCGGAGGGTGACGCGGACAGCGCGGAACCGGGGATGATGAGCACCCACTGGGTATTCCACGCCGATCGACCAATCAGCCGGGTGTCATAGGGAATGCGCGCCATCGCCGACAGTTCATCGCTGTCGAAGGCGAGCATGGGGGCGTGTCGGCGGATGGAGTGGACGTTGTCGCTGCCAATTCCCACCAACGGCAGGTTCACGCTTCCGGAAGCCGTTGGGAACGGGATCGGCCAGACCTGATCGATGACGCGCCAATCCCGGACGGAATTCCCACCGGCCAACGGCGTGCGTTGCCGATCCACGCCAACGGGCGTGAGATACACACGCGGCGACCGTGTCAGGACCTGTCCCAGAGCCCTCCGGAAGCCCTCGAAACTGATGGCCGCACCGCGGACCTTCGTCGTGAATTGCGCGGAGTCGAAGACCGTATCACCGCCGGCGAGCGCGAATCCGAACAGGTTACGACCGGCGGTGATCTCGGTTGAGAACGGGATCACCAAGGCAGGTTCGTTGGTTCCCATGGGACTGTACGCTTGGCAGAAGTTTCGGAACTCAGGAACCTGTCGGATGTCCGGAACCCGGAAGCTGTGCAGCACGTTTCTCCATGCATTCACGTTGCCTGCCTCGGTGGCGGAGTTGGTCGAGCGCCCAATCCGGAACAACTCCTGACGAAGGGAGATCCGATGCTTTTCGCGGGTTGGATTGTTGATGCCGAACCGCCCCTTGAGCACCGACCAATTCGCGTTCATCCGTGCCAGGATCGAGGAGAGCGTGCCCGCCGCGCTGCTCCCCGGCACCGGTTGGCCGTTCCTGAGATCGCCCAGTTGCGTGGCACGGAGGGTCTCGCCCAGGAAATCGCCCGCGTGGCCTGAGACGACCTCAGGATCCAGAAGTCCCGTCTCGTAATCGTAGACCCGGGCGGCGGCATAGACGTAACGCGACGCCTGCTCGAAGGCGCTCAGGTATTCCACCAGATCCTCGTTCCGGAACGTCCGGAAGATCACATCCGCATAGCGCGCCTCCTGGATGCGCGAGGCATTCCCCTGTCGGAACGCCACCAGGTCGGCCTGCATCTGGTTCCCCTTGGCAACCAGGCTCAGGTACGTCTGCCAGGCCTGACGCAGCGCGACCGCCGCTCCGTAGACCGAATCGCTGTCCGCATTCAACCGACTCAACAACATGGACGTCTCCATCACGGTCTGCGCCTGTTCCTCGGCATCCGCAAACGCCGCGTCATTGTCGGCAATCTGGCTGTCCAACTGCTCCGAGGTCCTTCCGGCGGCAAAGCTCGCGAAGTTTGCGGCGTCCTTCGCCGAACCAATCAACTCCTCGCCAATCAGCTTCGTGATGGCCAGTCCGACCCGGGCCGGGAACGACAGGTCACCACCGGCCGCCAATCCCGCGATGAACGACTCCGGCAACGGATCCTTCGAAGCCTCGTAGGCGGACTGCACCTCCGCATCCGCGATCTCGAGCGTCGCGATCACCGCATCCAACCCCTGCTGGAGGAGGTCCACCACCTGCTTCCGGTGCTCCAGGGAATCCCCGATCGCCCCGAACTGCTCCGAGTAGGCGTTGTGGTCACGCAGGCGCTGGAGCCGCGCCTCGAGTTGATTCTTCCGGTCGTCCATATGGGACACCGCGGCACGGAGTGAGATCCACGCGCGGACGTAATCTCCCAGCGCACCCTGGATCTTCCCGTAGCTCGCGCGTTGCCCGATCCAACCGGCCGGCAGCACCGGGATTCCGTCGCTGTTCACCGAGTAGGTCACATTCGTCCCCACGGCCGTCAGTGTGTCGAGATTCACCCCGGTGACCTGATAGCGCGCATGGAAGCTCACGTTCGTCACTGCGCCCGCGTCCGCAGGATTGAACAGGTCCCGGTCGAGATAATTGAAGTGATACAGATCCGGCCCCTCGTAGCCCGATGCATAGATGCCCGTCGGCCCAACGTCGTCGCGATACGGCGTCCCATAGAGGTCGATCAGCTGGGCGTTGAACTCGGCTTCGCGCCGTTCCACCTGCAGGCGGAAGGCCTCGAGCGAAACATCCTGCCGACGGAGGTTCAACCCGGACTCCTCCGAACGTTTCAGGACGGCTTCCGCCGAGCGAAGGGCCGCCACCGCCCGCGCGTACACCTGCTCGAAGTGGCTCTCGCCCGCGTCCACCCGCAGCGGATCCACGTCGAACGGCACCACGTTCGCCGCGACCCCCATCGGGCTGTCGCCGCGGTCGATCTCGTCCTGCTTGTCCTGGAGGGTCCCCATCAGGTCTGCCAATTGCCCGATCTCCGGCACGGTGCTGCGCGAAACCACCTGCGCTGAGTCGCCCGGCACTCCCTCGGGCAGCAAGGAGTTCAGCACCATCCACTGGTAGAGGACGCCCTGGCTCGAGCGCTGCCCCCACTCGGTGGCGGAACCGGCCCGTTGCGTGTTGGCATCCGAAAACAGGGCACTCCTGCTTGGGTCGCCCGGGTCGTAGTCGCGTCGGAATGTCCGATCCATGATCTCCATGGATGTGCGCGCCAACTGCAATGCCGACGACGCCATCTTGCGTTCGTCGACGTAGTCGAAGGTCACGTTCACGCCGCCGATCGACTTCACTTCCGCCCGCGGAATCCACGTGAAGTTCGTGTTCGTCAACAACCGGTAATACTCCGACAGAGACGTGAGGAAATGCCCGTACGCGTCGCCATGTCCCTGGGGATAGAGCTGCGCTGCGTCGGCCTCGGTGATGCTGCCGTTCGGATCGCCAGTGAGGCTCGGGATGCCGTAGTTCAGCGCGTAGGCGGGTTCCCCGCCATTCACGCCCTTGGTGAAGTTCCAATACAGCCGGTTGTACACCGGATGCGTTGTCACCGGAGTCGACGTGGTGTTGTCCAGCCCCCGGAGCAGCGCCAACTCTTCCTCCAGCAAGTTGGGAACAATCCCCTGGAAGGCGAACAGTGCGGACGCGCGGGACCCGAAGGCCTCACCGACCAATTCCCTCGAACCCCACGCCACCGTCGGATCCTTGGCGTCCGCCAGGGCCTCGTCCCCCAGCAGGGTGTACAGTTCGTTGAGCTTGCTCGCCGCGTTCAGCAGCGACGCATTGACATCATCGTCCCGATAACCGGCATCGATGCTCAGGTTGCGCGCCTGTTGCAGCAGCGTCTCGTAGATCTCGATCAACCCGTAGTCGACCGCATTCTCCATGTTGAGGGGAACCGCACCCACGAAGCGCTTGCCGGCCTGTGACAGGATGCTGGTCCGAAGATCCAGATGACTGTTTGCCAGTGACTCCAGCCTCTGCTCGTAAGGGTTGATCCCGTCCAGTGCCCGCGACAGCCAGTTCTCCACCAGGACCGGCGCCGTCCAATCGGACCAGCTCGTGTTCGGTGCCCCCGCCGCCCGGCAACGCCACCGGCAGGAAAAGTACTCATCCCTCAGCGTCAACAATCCCGGTCCGCCGAAGACCACCCGGTTCAGCCCAGTCGTCACCGGCACCAACCGGGTCCACCCCGTGGGTCGAACCCCGGGATCCGGCGGCGCCTGACCATTGCTCGGCGGCGAATAGCGCCAATCGAAGTCGTACAAGGACGCATCCCCTCCGAAGTCGCCCGAGTGCCGCAACGTCGTGTACTGGTCGAACTTGTTCGCCGAGTACACCACCACGATCCGCCCGGCAAAGAGCTGGGTCGGATCCACCCGGATGGGAACCACGCTTACCGGATCCCCCGTCAGGTTCAGGTTGGTACGCGTGTTGAAGCCCAGGGTCACGCGTCCGCCCGCCACTCCCGTCGGCACGAGCACCAGCGAATCAAACGGCACCTCCGCATTCGGGATGAGGTTGGCCGACTGGCGCAACTGCCCCACCGCCGTCACCCACGCCGGCTCACTGCTCAACCCGAGCAGGATCGAGAAGTCGCTGTTCGGATCCGACACCGACCCCAGCCACGCCGGCAACACATACGGGAAATCCGTCACCGGCCGGACAATCGATCCGCGCAACTCCAACAGCTTGGACACCGGATCCCAGGAAACGCGTTCCCGCAGGTGCGGCGGCAACTGCGTGAAGTACGTCTTCCCCAGCCGGACATCGGTTGCCGTGTTCACCCCCGCCAGGCTGTCCAACCGCGCAATCGTCGGCGTCGATGGATCCATCAACCGCGCCGACACCCTCCCCACCGCGGCCGCATCGTCGTGGAGGATCTCCACCGACGACTGCCCGGTCACCGCCGGCAGGTAACCCACTCCGGACCCAGATGGCATCGCATCGGACAACGTCTGCCCCAGCGCCAGCGTCGGAATGTTCGTCGGCCACTCAACCAGATATCGGATCACCATGGCGTTGCTCGTATTGCCAAAGGGTACCGGCATTCCTGGCGTCCGGATGCCCAGGCTCGACGGCCAGAAGAATCCGTCCTGCATCGGGTAGAACCAGCGCGAAGGAACACTGTCCGGAGTCGTCGCCGAGGCCGACCGCGCCCACCAATAGAACCGCCGATCCTGGTACAGGCGACGGTTGGGATCCTCCCCGGGCAACGGACCGAAAGCACCGAGGTCGGAAGGTCCACCATCGGCTTCGGGGCCTGGAGCAGGTTCCCGACCAACAGGCGCCGATCAAAGGTGGGATGCGCCGCATTCGTCGAGACGACGCGGATGGGTTGCAGGTAGGTCCAGCCATTGCGGGCCCGATCGCCGTACTCCAGCAACAGGTACCCCGGCGACGTCTCGGGGCCATTGAGATCCCAGCGCAGTGCATAGGCCGCCGAACCAACGATCAGTCCATGCTCCTCGTTCGGATTGTAGCCGGTCGCCACTGGATCGTTCTGGGAGTAGAGCGAAGGACGATCCCAACCCGATGGCACCGTGAACCCCTCCGAATCCTGACCCGCGATCGCCAGCACCGGAGCCCCCAGCGGATCCATCAGGCGGTAACGCGTGACGAGCCCTGGAAATCGCAACGGCTGATCCATGAAGGGGCCCGAAACGGCCATGGGCCACCAGACCTCCATGACGCGGTTGGTCTCCAGGTCGTTGACGGGGAGGATCCGTCCCTCATTCCGATACACACCCGGATGAAACGCCGTTCCCGAGCGGATGATCCCGCCAGTCACTTCGACCGCTGGAACGGACGAAACCGTGCTCCCCAGCAGGACGCCTCCGGAATAGGTCGCCAGCCCACCCCGTGCCAGATCTGGCAATGTGAGCTGGTCTGTTCGCGCCCCAACCAGCGGCGCTACCCGGTCAAACCGAAACCAGTGCAGAAGGTCCGGGTCCGACAGATCCACGGACTGGAGACGGTCGACCGCGATTTGCTCCGTTGTCCGTCGACCCCGGTAAAAGCGGAGATCCTCGAACTCGTACGCTCCGGCCTGCCCGGGCCCACCGTCCCCATCAGGAACCTCGAACTGAGAAGACCCGAACCCGAATGCGAACTGGTTGCTTCGGCCGTCCCATCCACATAGAGCGTCAGCGAACTCTGGTTGATCGCCAGGGCCACATGATGCCACGTGTTCTGCGCGAGGATCTGGGTTCCCGTCTGGGTCTGACCGGCAACCGTCAAGGACAACGCTCCCTGCGACCACGCGACGCTGGCGTAGATCATGGACGTGTTGTTGTTCACCGCCTGCAACAGGTTGACCTGACCCGAACCGCTTCCCGTGAAGAACCAGAACTCCACCGTCATGTTCAGGGACCGCCGCCACGCGAAGGGAACCTCCAACCGCTGGTTCCCGCCGGAGAAGGCCAGCCTTTGTTCCAATGGATGCGGCACCGTCCCACGCGTGAAGGGAGTGCCATATCCAAGGAGAAAAGAACCGGTCACCGAGTCGAGTACCTGGAACTGCGCGCCATCGGTCGCTTCATGGGGCGTGCGGGACTCCTGCCACTCGGGACGGATCAGATGCACCAACCCGGGCTCCCCACTACCCAGGGTCCGCGCCTGCCCGGCGTTGATCTCCGTCCCGGTCAGGGCCCGATTCCAGAGCCGGATCTCCTTCAACTCGCCGCTGAAGCCCGATTGAGCGGGAACCGAAGTGGAATCACCCTGCCAGTCCCTCCCGATCGTCCACTGCAATGTCAGTGGCCCGTGCGACGCTCCGGGCTCGACCCGGGAAAAGGCATTCGTCGTATCGGGGTTCCCGTTCACAAACAGGGAGAACTGGCCGGGGCGTTCGCGTCGCAAGGCGACATGATTCCACTTCTCGGCAACCAATCCGTTGGTACCGATCAGCGTTGAGATCACCGCACTGTTCGTACCCCGCACATCAAGACGCAGGACATTGGTCTGGATCGAGAGGGCCAACTGGACGTTCGCCTGCTGCGGATAATCGAGGAACGCCATCAACGCCTGCGAGTTCGTGAGCGATTGCGGCTTCACCCAGAACTCCAGCGTGAATTCCGGATCGAGGACCGTCGCCTGGCTCAGGTGCATCCCGCTCCCGTCGAACTGCAGCAGCGGCGTGTTGGTCACCGGTTGCAACGGCTTCGTCATGGGCCAGAAGACCTCCTGGTTGGAGATGTACGCCCCGTTCGTCCGCGCCACCACACGCACCGGCAGGAACCACACGTCCCGGCTGTTCTGGTACTGGATCAAGGCCCGTCCTTCTCCCACGGCCACCAACGGCGCCGTCGGCGAATCCAACTTGATCACCCCACCCGGATCCTCCGACCACACCACACGCACCGTGTGGTTCGTCGGGACGGAAACGGTCGGGCTGGCGGAGGGATTGGCCGGATCGAACACGAAGTGGCTTGCCACCTGATCCCCCGGCCAGGTGATCGCGTACCAGTGCGCCTCATAGGGCCACAGCACGTCCAGGATCCCCGTCCGCTGCCAGAGGATCTGGGTCCGACTGGCATCCCCAAGTGGTTGCGTCGGGTCCGAGTTCACCGCGGTCGCAAAGATCTGGTTCTGGAAGTGGCTGCCTTCCGCCGTCCACTGCACGACGTAATCCGATGCCTTCGTGATCGACGCGATCAAGCCCTCCGCCACGTCCGCTCCTTCCGTCGGAAGCAACCGGTCACCCAGGACGAGGCTCGTCCGATACACACGGGCCGGTCCGACGTAGACGATCTCGTACCCCACGGAATTGTCGAAGGTCGGGGTGTCGAAGTATTCGAGGATCAGATAACCACTCTGCGCCCGCGCTCGGAGCAGCGCATTGTCATCAATCCACACGGCCGGCAACCCCAGGTTGCTCCCGGCGAGCGCTGATCGCGCCGATTGCCCAGCTCCCGTGACCTGGGAATTCGTCGGCGAGAAATCCGGCACCGTCTCGTTGTAGCGCAATCTCGCGTGGAGCCGGTTCAGGCTGACGGTGTACTCCGAATTGTCGGGAAGCGTGTTGAGGTTTGTGTTCACGGCCCCGGGGGACAGGTTGTCCGTCCAGAACAACCGCGACGCCGCCCGGTTCGGGATCGCCCCGATGTTGTAAGTCACCGTCCGCGATGTCCCGTCCACCAACGTCCATGCCACCTGACACACCCCGGCCTGCGACGCCACCAACTGACGCCGCGACGCCATGTAGAAAGCCGCGTTGGTCGGAGTCACCGTCGGCACCTGCGTCAGATCCACCCGCGGCGGGGGAGTGATGACATCGCCAAAGGCAAAGTCCGGCGAAGCCCCATAGACCGGCATCCCCATCGTCCAGGAAGCCAACCGGAAGCGCCCCGACCCCCGCTCCGAAGGACGACTGTTCGTCGCGTAGGAAGTCCCGCTCGCAAGGGTCGCCGAGGCGTTCGCCTGGGCAACACCCGGCCGCACGACGTTGTCATAGGCTGGCTTGACACTGAACACCTGCCCACGGACCACGGCCGCCGCCAGGATCCCGAGCACCAGCATCCACCGGGCCGCTTTCCAACAAGGGTCGATTCTCATGATCAGGTCGGACGTGGTTTGTGTGGGTCACGCCTTCAATCAACCCGGATGATGAACGCCAGCGCGTAGTACGGAGGACGCAGGTCGATCGGATCGACTCCACCTCCGGAATTTCCATAAGCCACATCAGATCGCCGCCGGACCCACGACAGGTTGTTGTCACCGTCATTGCCGGAGTCACTGCCCCGATAGTTGTTTCCGCCTTCCGAACCCGTATCCAGCCCGTCCGGGGACTGCGAGGAACCGCTGATGTTGTGCTCCGCAAAGATCGTGTCCTTGTAGGTGTGCTGATGGGGCGGAAGGTTCGCCGCACTCAACGTCACCGAACTGCGACCACCCACGGTTCCGACGGCCACCGTGGAACTCGCTCCCACGATGAAGCGGTCCCTCAGGTCCGGAGTCGTTGAACCCGTCGAAGTGCGTCCCCCATCACAAAGGGCCCAGCCGGCCGGGATCGCGCTCACGCTTCCACTCCACATGATGATGCCACCCACGGGGACGAAGCCACCCCCCGACGTCGCCCCGGCGCTCAAGGTTCCGTTCACCCGGGTGTTCCCGTTCACCGTTGCATTTCCGCTCACGGTCGCCGCGCCGGAAACCGTCAGATTCGGCACCGTCAGCGCACCGCCCAACGTGCTGGGTGCCGTGCTCCCCGGTTGCAGGAACTGGCCCGGCAGCAATCCTCCGAGCGTCCCGGCGTTGGTCGCATAGGCGGAGAAGTCCGACATCCGCGCCGCCTGCGCCACCAGCGCGTAGGGCGATGACAGCAACCGCATCCGGGGCGAGATCTCCTGCGGATTGTTCAGTGTGGCCCCGCTGCTGTCGGTGAGCACCGTCAATCCGAGGTAGGGCGTCGTGGTGGCTCCCAGACCGGCGAGGATGTTCGTTCCCTGCGCATTGCCCAGCGTGCCCCCGCCTTCGCCCAGCACGACACTGAAGTTCCCTCCCGAGATCACCACCGAGTGGCTTGCCCCCCAGAGCGTGGTCGCTCCACTCGGGCTCCCATACAACCGGAACGCGATGCTGTAGGTGCCGTCCGTCACGGCGGCACCCGCACTGTTCAGCAATCGCCCTTGGTAATTGATCGAGCCGGGAACGTCATTCACGGCCAGCACCGGCACCACGGCGAGGCCAATCACACACACGAACGATAGGATGGATTTCATGGTCATTCGGGGAGCAAGCATCAGTAAAGGTTTGGATCCGGGCTGACCCGGGAAAGCTGGAAGGTTCCCTGGACGGTGATGGCCTGCCGGCGCAATCCCAGGACGGTTTCCTGATAGACGCCCTGGGCAGTTCCATAGGTCCACAGCGGAACGGCCGGAGCAGAGCCAACATCCACCAAGCCCGGCGACGAGGCAGTCACGGTCACGGTGGCCAGGCCCCGGTTCACCACGTTCGTACCCACCGCACTCCCCTGCAGATCGAGGACGATCGATCCTGGATCCGTCAGATGAGGCACCAAGGCCACCTGCCGCACCAAGTGCCCCGGCAGCACACCGCTGCGCAGCACCACGTCATGGATCGATCCCCGCATCGACGTCTGTGCCGCACCCGGCCCGCTCCCGATCCACGTGTTGCCCCAATTTCCGGAATTCACCCTCGGCAGGGATCCACGTCCGTCAATCCGACCATTCACATACACGATCCCGCCCGAGGATGACTCGTACGTCACCGCCACGTTGAACCACGCATCCTTCGGCACCGCATTCGTTGTGACGATCGTCCCCGTGGATCCCGGCCCGTTCCGCACCGTCATCGCCAACGTCCCGCTGTCTCCCTGAAACCCCAACCGGACGAACGCTCCCGTCGAGGTATTGGTCAACACCATCAGGGACGCTCCCGCCTGCTGGTGGGTGGCTACCTTGATCCAGAGTTGCGCCGTGAAGGAAGACGTGTTCGTGAACGCGGACAGCTGCAAGGATTCCCCCGCGGCACCCGTGAACCGCAGTGCCGGCACCGTGGGCAGGAACGTTCCCGCCCCAACCTGCAGCGTGTCCCCGAAATGAAAGGCCACCCGACGCGTGATGCTGAAGGACTCCACACCTGCCGGAAGCGGCGTACGAAAATCCTCCCCGAGGTTGTCGTGGTCCGGATGGTACCGGTGCACGAACGGATTGACCGCGTCGTTGTGATCCACCGAAACCGTCCCCGACAGGGTGTCCCCGAAGCCGCCGGTCAGCAGGGTCGCTCCGCCCCGTGGCCAGCTCGGGGCACTCACGCGCGACTGGATCCGTGATCCCGCCGGCACGTTGGTCAGCGTGCTGTACATCCGGGTCACGCGGTTCGTGCCCGAAACCACCTCCGCGAAGACGACCTGCGGGACCAGCCTGGCCGCTCCGTCCGCGTCCACGTGAACCATCACCCGGGTGTTCAAAGGCGTCGCCTTCGAAACCGCGAATCGAACCGGGTCCGGCTCCGCTTCCTGGGCGAACCCAGGCGTGTTCACCCCATTCAAGGTCAATGTCCCCACCCAGAGGCCCGCATGCAGTGGCGGCGCCGAAACCAGCGGATCGACCTCATCCGCCGGTGCCCCCGCCCGACGCACCGCCTGTCGCGAGGCACCCACCAGACTGCCCCGGCGCAATGAAAGCCGGCTCCCCGCGACCTCCGCCGCCACCGGCACCAACTGCCGGTATCCATGCGCCTTCTCCGTCACCTCGATCAACGCCTGATACGTCGCGTTGGTGTCGGCCGAAGGTATCAAGTCCGCCGCGATCAATCCCAACCGCAACGTCCGTCGTTCCCCCGCCGCCAGCTTCACCGTCAACCCCTCGGACAACCGGGTCACCACGCTCCCGCCATCCGCACGTGCCACCAACGCCGCCAATGGGACTGTTCCCGCCCGCGTTGGCTGGCCCGCCGGGGCCTCCTCGGAATCCACCAACCGCAGGGTCAGTGTCTGCTCCCCGGACTCCACCGCGCTCACCAGGGTCATCGTCGACACCGTCACGTCCTGCCGGAACTGCACCGAGTTGTTCTCGTCCGGACCCAGCACTTCAAACGGGTACGGATTGTGGCTGTGCCCCCGCAGAATCGCCCAATACGCCCGCCCGGGGACAATGCGCGTGGCCTCGGGATTCCGGATCTGCGTCTCGAAGGCCGTCAGTGGGTTCACCGTGAACAATGCCGACTCCTGCCCGGGCGACGCTGACACCTGGGGCGAATCGTTCAGGAACTGACGAAAGGTGACTCGGTCGGTTTCGTGGATCGGAAACCCGGCCAGGACCACATCGTTCGGGATCCAGTCGGATCGCGGTGGAACCGGGATGCCCCGGACACGAATCGTCACCGGAGCCGCGTCATTCGGCAGGCGCACCAGGTAGGACTGTCCGCCGCGGACCTGCGTCAACGTGCTCAGGAACGACTTCACCCCCGCCCGATACCACGTCAGCCAATGGTCCTGCCCGAGGATCTGGGCGGTCGCATCGGAAAGGAAGGTGCTCGTCTGGAGATAGCGGTTGTAGAGCCACACTTCGCGGACCTGGGGTACGGCTCCAAACACGCTCTCGCAGGACGCATCCGCTGGCGTGACCTGCAGGGACACCGGATTGAATCCCGGCCCCAACCGGATCTCCTGCGTCACCCATTGCGCGGAGAGTCTCGGAACCGCCACCAGCACCACCATCCAGAGCAGTGCGAGCAACCCGGTGCCCAACCGTCCCATCAAGGACGATGATCCCGTCCGTGCGGAGTGGGCTGTGGATGGAGGAGGAAGAATCCCGGATCTCCCCCAAGAAAGGGCCGCTTTGCCGTGAAAACAGCAGTACTGGACGTGGCGAGGGCGCGAAAGGGCACAGGTGGTCATGCTTCGGATCCTTGAAACCGAATCGAACTTCCCTGAAACCCTGCCCCTTCGCTAACGATTCATGGGTATGCACACAAGGACGCAGTGGCGGAATATTACGCTCACGCCAGCAATTCTTGCGGAGTGCCCTTCAACGCCACAACGCGCCAACCTCACCCCGGACGATCCCTTGAATCCGCCGCAGCAAAGCGGGACGCTCCCTCGCATGTCATCCCGAGGAAACCCGCGTCCGACGCCGACCGGAACCGCGCCCGCGCCTGCGCTGCTGACGCTGCTCGCCGCCCTTGGATTCCTCCTCGCTTCCGCACCCGTGCGCCTCCATGCCCGGCAAGCCGGGTCCATGCTCGACACCGGCCTCGCCCGCGTGGACATCTCCCCGACGAACGCGGTCCGACTCATGGGCTACGCCGCCCGTGCGGACATCCCCGCGCCCACCAACGTCCTCCAGCGGTTGCACGCGCGCGCCCTGGCCATTGGCTCCAGCACGCAGGCCGTGGTGGTGGTGACCATCGACAACTGCATCCTGCCCGGGGCCCTGACCACCGAGATCCGGCAACGCGTCGCGAACCGCACCGGCCTCGCGACAAACCGCATCGCGCTCACCGTCACCCACACCCACAGCGCCCCCTGTCTTACCGGGGCCGCACCGAACATCTTCGCCCGCGACATCTCACCCGAGGACCAGGCCCAGATCGACACCTATACCCGCTACTTCGTTGGCCGTGTCGAGCAGGTCATCCTCGCCGCGCTCGCCGATCGCCGTCCCGCCCGACTGTCGTGGGGCGAGGGACGCGTGGGATTCGCGAAGAATCGTCGGACACCCGGCGGCCCAGTCGATCACGCGCTCCCGGTGCTGCGGGTATCCGAACCGAACGGGACCGTGCGCGGCCTCCTCGCCAATTACGCCTGCCACTGCACGACGCTCAACGGGGGCATCAACGCCTCGCACGGCGATTGGGCAGGCGTGGCCGCCCTTGACCTCGAATCAGGCCTGCCCGGAGCCACCGCACTGATCGCCATCGGCTGTGGTGCCGATTCCAACCCCGACCCGCGCGGAACGATCGAGCTCGTCGAACAACACGGCCGAAGCCTCGCCACCGAAGCGCGCCGTCTGCTGGAACTTCCCCTCGCGCCCCTCGCCGAAGCTCCCCGCGCCACGCAGGAGATCATCGCCCTTCCCTTCCAACCCCACTTCACCCGCGAGCAGTGGGAGAAACGCGCGCAAACCCCGGGAATCGTCGGCCACCACGCCCGACGCTGGCTCGCGCGACTCGACCGCAACGAACCGCCCGCGCCCACGCTGCCTTACCCGGTCCAGACCTTCACCTTCGGCACCAACCTCGCCATGGTGTTCCTCGGCGGTGAGGTCGTCGTCGACTACGCCCTCCGCCTCAAGTCCGAGCTCGATCCCGCCCGACTCTGGGTCAACGGCTACGCCAACGACGTCCCCGGCTACATTCCTTCCCGCCGCATCCTCCGCGAGGGCGGCTACGAAGCGGAATCCTCTCTCTGGTACTACGACCGCCCGCAGCAGTTCGATCCCGCCATCGAGGACCAGATCATCGGCACCGTCCGATCCCTCCTTGGTCCCGTCTTCCTGCCCGCGCCGAAGTCCGGTGAAATGACCCCACCCAAGGAAGCCCGACGTGCCCTCGAATCCTTCTCGCTCCCACCGGATCTCGCCATCGACCTCGTCGCCAGCGATGACCTCGTCCAATCGCCGGTCGCGATCGATTTCGGCGACGACGGCCGACTCTGGGTCTGCGAGATGTCCGATTACCCCGCCGGCCTCAACGGCGGATTCGAACCCGGCGGTCGACTGAAGGTGCTCACCGACACCGATCGCGATGGACGATTCGACCGCGCCACGGTCGTCGCCTCGAACCTCCCCTTCCCCACCGGGCTGATGGTCTGGGGCGATCAGGTCCTTGTCTGCGCCGCACCCGACATCCTCCGGATCTCTGCCGACGGTTCCCGCCGCGAGGTCCTCTTCACTGGCTTCGCCACCCACAACTTCCAGGCGCGCGTCAACGGACTCCGCTGGGGACTCGACCACTGGATCCACGGTTCGGGCGGACTCTTCGGCGGACGCATCCGGCACCCGGCGTCCGGGCGGGAGGTTGCGGCCACGGGACGCGACTTCCGGTTCCGTCTGCCCGGCGGGGAATTCGAGGCCCTCCCCGGCGTCAGCCAGCAGGGACGGGTGCGCGACGACTTCGGGAATTGGTTCGGGAACGACAACGGCAGCCTTCTCTGGAGTTACCCCCTCCCACCCGACGCCGCCGCCCGCGGCATCGATCCGCCCCAGCCCCGGATCCCCTCCAACCGCGACGACAACCGCGTCTATCCCACCAGCGTCACGCTCGAGCGCTTCAACGATCCCCACACCGCCAACCACCTCACCAGCGCCTGCGCGCCGGAGATCTACCGGGACACGCACCTCGGGCCGCAGTACCAGGGCAATGCCTTCGTCTGCGAACCCGTCCACAACCTGATCCGCCGCGCCACGCTCACGCCGGACGGCCTCGGTTTCGCCGCCCGCCGTGCCACCAACGAGACGCGTTCCGAATTCCTCACCAGCTCGGACAATTGGTTCCGTCCCGTCGAGGTGCGCACCGGTCCTGACGGCGCGCTCTGGGTCGTCGACATGTACCGCTTCGTGATCGAGCACTCGCGGTGGATTCCGCCCGAGCGCCTCAAGAATCTGGATCCCCGTGCCGGGGCCGACCGCGGCCGCATCTACCGGATCCGGCAACGCACCGAAGGCCTGCGTCCCCTGCCGCAGATCGCCTCGCTCCCGACCGAAGCGCTGGTGACTTCCATCGGCTCACGGAACGGTGTCCTCCGCGACATGGCGCACCGCCGGATCCACCGCGAAGCGCCCACGCTCGACGACGCCTCCCGCGCCGATCTCGTCGCCCGGATTCGTGAGACCTTTACCCATGCCGTGGATCCGGAAGTCCTCGTCCAGACGTTCGCCGTCCTTCAAGGCCTCGGTGCCGACCGCACCATCGACCTCGAACAACTCCTCGATTCACCCGACACCTCCGTGGTCCGGTTTGCCCTGGGCCGGGTCCCGTCCAGTCCGACCTCCCTCACGCTCTTCACCAAGCGCCTCCACCCACTGTCGAGCGATGCCGCGCTCCGCTTCCCCCTCGCCTGCGCGCTGGAACGCCAGGGATCCAACGGCCTTCCCCACCTCGTCTTCCTGTTGCTGAACCACCCCACCGACCCCTGGCTGGCGGCCGTGGTCGACCGCGCCGCGCAAACCCATCCCGATGCCTTCGCCGTGCAACTCGCCAACAGCCCGGAATCCTTCGCACGAAACGAAGCCGCTCTCGCCCCCTTCCTTGATCGCCTCACGCCGCACCTGACCCCGTCCGCCGCATCAATGCTGATCTTGTTTGCTCCAGCCACCTCCCGAGGGGCCGCGCTTTCGTGGATCGCCCGGATCCAGAACCAACCCACGCTCGAAGCCGGATTGCAGCCATCCGCGCGGACCCGCCTGAAGTCGTGGGAATCGGAACTCGCCCTACTGGCGCCCGCCATCGCCGCCGGTTCCACCAACAACCCCGCCGAACGTTCCGCCGCCCTCCTCATCCTCGCTCAGCAGGCGCCTTCCAATCCAACCGCGCGATCCGCCCTCGTCCAACTCCTCGATACCGATCTTCCGGCAGCACTCCGGCAACCTCTCACCACGCATCTCTCGAAGCTCGCGTCGCCCGAATTGGCCGAGGACCTCCTCGCGCACTGGGCCACCCTGCCCCCAGCGCGACGCGCCGAACGGATCACCCTCCTCGTCGCCCGCCCGGCCTCCACCCGCGTTCTCCTCGCCGCCATCCGCAACCAACACGTGTCCGCCGCGGATCTCTCCGCCGCCCAGCGCGACCAACTCCGTCGCCATCCGGACACCGCCCTCGCCGCCGAGGCAATGGCCCTCTTTCCGGTCGTGTCCTCGACCCGCGCCGAGATTCTCCAGCGCTTCCAACCCACCCTTCAACTCACCGGCGACCCGACCCGTGGCGGCGCGACCTTTGATCGACTCTGCGCTTCCTGCCACGCCCTGCGCGGACACGGGCAGGCCGTCGGTCCCGACATCAGCGTCTATCGCACGAAGCCACCCACCGATTTCCTGACGGCCGTCCTGGATCCAAACGCCGCCGTCGATGCCCGCGCTGCCGCCTACAACGTCACGGCAACCGACGGACGCGAACTCTCCGGAATCGTTACCGACGAGTCCGCCGCTGCCTTCACGCTCGTGCAACCGGGCGGCCTCCGTGTGCGCCTCCAACGTTCGGAGGTCAGGCGCCTCGACGCATCGCCACTCTCGCTCATGCCGGAAGGACTGGAGGAATCCCTGCAACCCCACGATCTCGCCGACCTCCTCGCGTGGATCCGTCGGACACCCGGCGTGTTTGGCGCCGCGGATGCTGCGGCCCAACAAGCATCCCAGGCTCAGTGGCGCGCCTCCGCTTCACCCCGCGCAGAGGCGCTCCGAGGTTCCAACCCACCCCTTCCCTATCCTTCGTGGCTTGGTCGTTTCCCACTGCACGTCTGCCGACAGAACATCGGGCAGGATCGGCTCTCGTGGGAAACCCGCATTGCCCCCGGAAGCGGTCGCGTGATCCTGCGTTGGCCCGCCGCGATGGGACTCCAGTCGCAACGCGGCAGCCACTTCACGCTCCAGATCGCCACCCAACCTCTGCTCGACTTTGACGTCACGCTGGAAGACGCCGAATGGACCTCCGCCCAACACGACGTCGTGCTCCGCTACCGCGTCGAGGAACGGAACGAGGAGGACAGCAACGGCATCCTTGAACTCGAGATCGACCGCGCACGCGTCCCCGCCGACGGACGTCTCAGGCTTTCCATCCAGGCCTCCAACAACAGCAGCCAACGCTGGTTCGGCCTCTATGAATTGCCGTGAGGTGTTGAACCCGCGCCGCGCGAGGTCACACGGCGGGGAACTGAACGCTTCGATCTCCGCAAAACAGCCTCCTCACATCGTCTGCTACATCGTGCATGGTAGTCGACGACGTCAGGAGGCGATCAGGGTTGGGGACTTGGGACTTTCACCACAGCCTCCTCACGTCGTCTGCTACGTCACGCATGGTAGTCGACGACGTCAGGAGGCGATCAGGGTTGGGGACTTGGGACTCCCCAACCACGGCCTCGTTACCTCGTCTGCTACGTCGGGCTGGAGGCAGGCTTGAAACTTGAAACTGAAAACTTCCAACTCCCCCTCCTACAGATGCGGGATCACGCCCCGGTACTTCTCCAGATACCGGGCATTCTCCTGTTCCCCGCTCCCGTTGCTGCTGCGGTAGACCTCCGGCGCCCATCCGGCTGCCATTGCCCGAGCGGCCGATTCAGCGGCCAGCGCCTGAAGCAGCGCGGCACCCACGGCGGTTGATGTCGCCCCCATGACCACGCCCTGGCCGAGATCCAGCGTGGCATCGCCTTCCACCCCGCCATTGTCCAGCACCACCTCGGCGACCTCCATCAACCTCAGACCCGACGCGTGCCGAGAGGCATGCGCGGCACTGTGCTTCCGGGAGGTCAGGGCGATCACCCGGGCCCCGCGGGCACGTCCGCCCAGCGCCAGTTCCACCGGCACCGCATTCCGACCCGAGTTCGAGATGACGATCAGGGCATCCCCGGTGCCCACCCCATAGCGCGCGAGCAGCGCATCCGCCCGTCCCGACTCCCGCTCAAAACCGGAGGAATCACTCGCTGACCGATGCAGCATGAGATCCTCGTCCAGGATCGGAATGGCCCGGACCAGGCCGCCGGCGCGGTAGAACAGTTCGAGGGCCAGCAGGTGGGAATGGCCCGTGCCCACGACGAACAGGGTTCGACCCGTCACCAGTGCGTCCGCGATGGCCGAGGCAGCGGCATCAAAGGCGGGAGCCTGTGTGGTGAAGACGAAATCCAACTGTTGCCTGAGGACGCCAAGGTATCGTTCCGCGCACTCCATGATGCGCGGAGAATGGAACAATCCTCCACACGTGCCACCCCCATTTCCGACGAAGGCCCCACGGAACCGCATCCAAGCGGTAAGGATCTAACGCGGAGCCTCAAGCCCGGAGACGCGGAGCGGGATAGCCGCAAGAACCGCAAAGAACTCAAACAAGAGGAAGACAACAGGCCCTCGCCCGGTTCGTTGCCGGCCTTACCGCCCTTTTTGCGTCCCTTTGCGATTCTTGCGGCAAGACAGGTTCTGGTGGCTTGAGGCGTGGCCGCGGAGTGGGATAGCCGCAAGAACCGCAAAGAACTCGAACAAGAGGAAGACAACAGGCCCTCGCCCGGTTCGTTGCCGGCCTTACCGCCCTTTTTGCGTCCCTTTGCGATTCTTGCGGCAAGACAGGTTCTGGTGGCTTGAGGCGTGGCCGCGGAGCGGGATAGCCGCAAGAAACGCAAAGAACTCGAACAAGAGGAAGACATCAGGCGCTCGCCCGGTTCGTTGCCGGCGTTACCGCCCTTTTTGCGCCTCTTTGCGATTCTTGCGGCAAGACAGGTTTTGGTGGCTTGAGGCGTGGCCGCGGAGCGGGATAGCCGCAAGAACCGCAAAGAACTCAAACAAGAGGAAGACATCAGGCCCTCGCCCGGTTCGTTGCCGGCCTTACCGCCCTTTTTGCGTCCCTTTGCGATTCTTGCGGCAAGACAGGTTCTGGTGGCTTGAGGCGTGGCCGCGGAGTGGGATAGCCGCAAGAACCGCAAAGAACTCGAACAAGAGGAAGACATCAGGCCCTCGCCCGGTTCGTTGCCAGCCTGACCGCCCTTTTTGCGCCCCTTTGCGATTCTTGCGGCAAGACAGGTTCTGGTGGCTTGAGGCGTGGCCGCGGAGTGGGATAGCCGCAAGAACCGCAAAGAACTCGAACAAGAGGAAGACATCAGGCCCTCGCCCGGTTCGTTGCCGGCCTGACCGCCCTTTTTGCGCCCCTTTGCGATTTTTGCGGCAAGACAGGTTCTGGTGGCTTGAGGCGTGGCCGCGGAGTGGGATAGCCGCAAGAACCGCAAAGAACTCAAACAAGAGGAAGACATCAGGCCCTCGCCCGGTTCGTTGCCGGCCTTACCGCCCTTTTTGCGTCCCTTTGCGATTTTTGCGGCAAGACAGGTTTTGGTGGCTTGAGGCGTGGCCTCAAATCTCGAACAGGGTGACCTCCGGACGGCAGTTGAACCGGAAGTCCACCTTGAGGCTGCCGATGCCCGGGTTGACGTACAGGCGCCCGGCGGGCGTGTCGTACCAACCGAGTTCATACCTGCCGACGTCGTGCGGCTTCACCACCGCTCCGTAGAACGGGATCCGGACCTGACCGCCGTGACTGTGCCCGGCCAGGAGGAGGTCCGCCTTGTAGGGCAGGCGATCCGCCCACACCGGATAATGCATGAGGACCAGGTTGAAGACGCCATCACGCGGTTTGGCGACGGCGGGCAACCGGTCGAGAGCGAGCAACCGGACACGCCCGTTGGCGACGTCGAGCACGGTGTCCTTCAACCATGCGCCCCCGGTCCGTGCCAGCGCCGTGCGAGCCAACCCAAAGTCCACGCGCGCCCAGTAGTCATGATTCCCGGCGATGCCATACAGCGGACACCGGAGCGTGGCCAGGATCTCCAATGCCGGCGCGAACATGTCCGCTTCCTCCACCAGATCCCCGGTGAACACGGCAAAATCCGGCTTCAGCGTGTCGACGGTGCGCACCACCTCCCGCAACCGCGCCTCATCCCCCCGATGATGGATGTCCGTGAAATGGGCGATCCGGAGGGTTGGGTTCGGAGACAATCGATACGTCCGGACCGACAACCAGTCCGGCTCGATCCATCGGGCGTGGGCACCGAGGCCCATGGGGGTGGCCAACGCAAGATGCCAAAGCCAGCGCCGACGCGACATCCGCGTCCGGACTCCACCGATCGGTTGCGTGCTTCCCATAGGCCACTCCTCAGACCGGATGGACGCCCGCGGGTTCAACCGCCCGAATGGAATCAGAGCCCCGGGCCCTCGGCCCGTTCGCCGTCCATCTGGTAGATCCCGAGCAGGTATCCATTCTCGCTGAACTCACCGACCTTCAAGGTACCCACGAGCGTCACGGCCTGGTCCATGACGGCCTTGGTCCCCTCGCCCACCATCTTCACGGTGAGGAACTCATTGATCTTGGGAACCGCGCCGAAGCAGCACATCGACTGGTCGCGCATCAGGAGCAACTCGGTCACCTTCCCCTCCTTGACCTTGAGCGGGAGCATGAACCCCTTGATCGCCACCTTGCGGCCATCGTAGGCCTTGATGTTCGCCGGAATCTGGTTCGTGTCGGGCGAAGGCGGCGGCGTCGTTCCGGTGTATTCCGGCACGACGTAATTGAAGGCTGCCAGCTTGTCGAAACCCACCTCCTGCATCCCGTTCTTCACGGGAGCTTCGGCAGCGACACCCGGCGCGTTGGTCGGCGCGACCGACGGCACCAATGGCTGGATGGGCTCACCCTTCGGAGCCAGCGGCTTGATGGGCTCGCCGCGCGGGGCCTTGGTTGCCGGGGCCTGGGCAAACAGGATCGAACCGGCGACCACGGCCACCATGAATCCCACACCGGTCTGCACCACCGACTTCACAACAGTTCGTTCCATGTCTCCTCCAATTCTGACTGACAACCACGACGACCGACTACTTGCCGGCCTTCACCTCGAAGGCGACATCGCCAAAGTTCTGACCGCCCAGCGTGACGCCCATGATCTTCCCGGAGAAACCCTTGGTCGTCTTCAACCACTCCGCGGCGCCCTCGAACTGGGACGTGTCCCCGACCTTCTCTCCCGAAGCCGCATTCGCCACGGCGGCGAGCACGAGCACCTTGTCCTGACCATCCACCTTCGCCTGCACCTGGAGGCTCGGCGCCGGAATCCGGACATACCCCTCGGCGTGCGCATCCAGGACCCACGCGGTCATCTTGCCCGCGGTGGCGTCGGTCAGGATCTCGAAGTTGAACTGGTGCTTGCCGACCTCGACCAACTGTCCCCCGTTCTTCGCTTCGTGGGAATGCCCGCCACCATGCGCAGCGTGATCATGATCCTCCTCCTTTGAACACCCCACGCTCCACAGGCTCATGCCCGCCACCAATCCCAGCGCCCAAACCCGTCGTGTCATCGGAAAGCTCATGACCCGAAGCTAACCCTCCGCCGCCCCGGAAGCAAAGCCCGCCTTGGGTCCCCATGCCGGGCGCATCTTCACGCTGTCCCCGCCTGCAACGGGGTGGCGACGTCCTCGTCGCCGTTCCAAAGCCATTCCCAAGGCGACGAGGACGTCGCCACCCCGTTCCAGCCCCTCACGCCAGGATTTCGCGGACCACACGGCCGGCGACGTCGGTCAACCGGTAGTCGCGTCCAGCGTAGCGGTAGGTCAACCGCTCATGATCCAATCCGAGGAGCGCCAGGAGCGTGGCGTGCAGGTCGTGGACATGCACCTTGCCGTCCACGCCGTAGAATCCGTACTCGTCCGTCTGCCCGTAACTGAACCCTGGCTTCACGCCACCGCCTGCCATCCAGAGCGTGAACGCGTGCGGATGATGGTCGCGTCCGTCCTTGCCTTGCAGCGTGGGCGTGCGGCCGAACTCGCCACCCCACAGCACCAGGGTCTCGTCGAGCAAGCCGCGGGCCTTCAGGTCGCGCAGCAGGCCCGCGATGGGGCGATCCACCTCGGCCGCGAGCCGACCGTGGTCCTTCGTGAGGTCATCGTGCTGATCCCAGTATCCGTGCGTGACCTGGACGAAGCGGACGCCGCGTTCGCTGAACCGCCGGGCCAGCAGGCATTGCCGGGCGAACGACGCCGTCTTCGGATCATCCAGCCCGTAGAGCTTGCGCGTGGCTTCCGACTCGCCCGTCAGCGCAAGGATGTCAGGCGTCTCCGTCTGCATGCGGAACGCCAGTTCGTAGGCCTCGATGCGGGCCTCCAGCGCGGCATCGGGGCCGGCCAGACCGAGATGTTCCCTCTGGGCTTCGCTCAGGAGGTCCAGCTGGGCGCGTTGCACGGCCGGATCCCAGGCGCCGCCGAGATTGGCAATCGTCGCCTTGTCGACCGGCACGCCGCCACCACCGATGCGTGTGCCCTGATGGGCGGCCGGGAGGAAGGCACTGGCCCAGTTGCCCACCCCGCCATGGCCGAGGGTCGGGTTGAGGGTGAGGAAGGAGGGCAGGTTCGCGTTCTCGGTGCCCAGGCCGTAGGAGATCCACGCCCCCATCGACGGCCGCACCTGCGATTCCGAACCCGTGTGCAGTTTCAGGAGCGCGCCTCCGTGCGCTTCGTTGGTCCCGTGCACCGCCTTCAGGAAACACAGGTCGTCCGCGCACGCCCCGGTCAGGGGGAAAAGGTCGCTGACCATCGCCCCACATTGGCCGTAGGGCCGGAAATCCCACGGCGACCGACGCAGGTTGCCGGTCTGGGCGAACTGAACCCGCGGCTTCGCGAACGGCAGGGGTTTCCCGTTATCCCGTTCCAGGCCCGGCTTGTAATCGAACGTATCCACGTGCGACGGCCCGCCGTGCATGAACAGGAAGATCACCCGGCGCGCCCGCGGGGCGAAGTGCGGCGGACGGACGCGCAGCGGCGAATCCATCCCCGCCTGCAGTTCCGGCAGCATCGACGCCAACGCAAGCCCACCGAAGCCCAGCCCCATGCGGCGCAGCGCAGCGCGCCGCGCCAGCGGTTGACCGTCCCGGACAGAGTGAAGGATTCGGTTCATTCGCGATGGGTGAATTCGTTCGAACAAAGGAGCACCTGAGCCAGCACCGCCCAGCGTTCGTTTCCGGGAAGCTTGCCCAGCCGATCATCCGACAGGAGCCGGACCGCGCGATCGCGTTCGGACTCCCGGGCACGGCGTCCGAGCACGGCCCGATAGAGGACATCCACGGCCGCTCCCGAGGTCTCCGGAGCAGCGGCGGCCAGCCCGCCGAGTCGTCGTGCGGCTTCGAGCAAGGCCGGTGAATTCATCAGGAACAACGCCTGCGGTGCCACGACGGTGCTCGTTCGCTGGGCCATCGACACGCTCGGGTTCGCGCCGTCAAACGCCGTCATCAGGTCGGTGCCGCGATCACGGACCACCGGCAGGTACAAGGTCCGGCGCGGTTCCCGGAAGGGAGCCTCGTCGCCCGGGACGTACTCATCATTCTTCCAACCCACCAGGGTACCGCCGACGCGCCGATCCAGCTGACCCGACACCGCCAGCACCGCATCCCTCAGGGTCTCGGCTTCGAGACGCTGCCGGGGGAACCGGTGCAGCCAGCGGTTCTCCGGATCCTTCGCGATCCGGGATTCCTCCACCGCCGCCGACTGCGCGTACGTCTCCGAAAGCACGATCTCACGATGCAACGCCTTCAGGCTCCACCCACCCGCGACGAAGCGCGACGCCAACCAGTCGAGCAATTCCGGATGCGTGGGCACCTCCCCGCGCAGCCCGAAGTTCTCCGGGCTCCGCACCAAACCCTGGCCGAAATGCGCGGCCCAGACGCGGTTCACCAGCACCCGTGGAGTCAGTGGATTCGCGGGATGCACCAACCATCGCGCCAGTTCCAGCCGACCGCTTCCGCCCGGTCCCGGTGTCGGCACCGGAAGCATCCCGACCCAGCGCAGGAAGCCTCGTGGGACCGGATCCTTCGTCGGGTTGAGATGGCTGCCACGGATCATGACCGGGAGGTTCGTCACCGTGGCATCGGCCACGGCCAGCGCCTTAGCAGCGGGCCCTGGTCCGATGGCATTCCGTTGGTCACGTTCCGATTCCAACGCAGTCACCCGGGCCCGGTCCGCGGGACTGTACCATTTCCGACGGTTCTCCTCGCCGGAGATGTCGAGCAAGCCGCCCTTCGCCCAGATTTCTTCTGCCAACCGGCGGGTTTCGACGGCGGCCCACGCCTCCGGAGTCGTGGGATCGAAATCCTCGCTGACCAACGCCCCTGCCGGCTCGGTCCCCGAATGCAATGCGCGCACTTCGTCCGCTGGGAGACCTCGACCGAACACACGCACGCCGTCCACACGTCCCTTCAACCCGACGTACCCATCGGGCCGCATGCCGATGACCCACGGATCCATGGAAGGCACCGGAACCGCGGCCGCGGCCGTATCAGCGACCACCTCGCCGTTGACGAACACCCGCAATCGCCCGTCGCCGAACACCGCTGCGAGATGCACCCATGTCCCGGCCGGCACACGCCCCGCTGGCCCCCACGCTGCCGAGACGTGGGCCTGTCCGCCTTCGACATTGAGGTAGGCTCCGGGCTTGTCCCCATCGATGACCAACGCCAGATGCCCCGCTGCCCACTCGTTGCCACCGCGGCTGACGATCCACCGGCGCGACTCGCCCTTCGACGGTTCCGCATCCCGACGCACCCACGCGGCCAGGGTCCACGCCTTCCCGGTCGCCCCTTCCCGCTCCGGACGCTCCAACCGGTTCTTCCCATCCGCCTCGAAGGCGCCGCCGCGCCATCCGATGACGGGCCCCGCTTCCGTCAATGAGGTCCGCAACGATTCCAGGGCGGTGACCGGCTCCTTTCCTTGAAGCAGCCCGCTCAATCGATCCGCGGCACCGCCCGCCGTCCGCCACAGCTCCACCCGTCTCGACAGCTTCGGTGGAACGTCATTGGTCTTTCCCAGAATCGCCGCGGGCAGGTGACGCGCCCACTCCTTCACCAAGGCGGCGTCGGCATCGCGCACCGCCGATTCCAGGGCCGCCTCGGATGCTTTCATCTTTTCGGCGTGATCCTTGATCGCCGCCATTTCCTCCGCCGTTGCCACGGGCCGCTCGTTGAACTTCGAGACGAAGGACAGGTTCTCCATCGTGCGTGTGCCATGGAAGATCCCGGCGAGCGCGTAGTACTCGCGCTGGCTCACCGGATCGAACTTGTGGTCGTGGCACCGCGCACAGCCCAGCGTGAGACCAAGGAAGGCCCGCCCCACCGTGTCGACCTGTTCGTCGACGATGTCCATGACCAGCTTCGGCTTGTCCTGTTCCGCCAGCAGCTTTGGCCCGAGAACCAGGAATCCGGTGGCGATCACCCGGTCCATGCGCTCGCGCTCGTCGACGCCCTCCGCGGGAAGCAGGTCGCCCGCGATCTGCGCCATGGCAAAACGATCGAAGGGAAGGTCCGCGTTGAAGGCGCGCACCACCCAGTCGCGATAGCGCCAGGCGTTGGCCATGACCTTGTTCTCGTCCTGCCCGTTGGTGTCCGCGTAGCGCGCCACATCCAGCCACCAGCGCGCCCAACGCTCGCCATAGGCAGGGTCCGACAACAAACGGTCCACCCACCGCGCCCGCGCATCGGGTCGCCCATCCGCCAGAAAACCGTCCACCTCCGCCGGCGTCGGCGGCAGGCCGATGAGATCCAACGTCACGCGCCGGATCCACGTCCGATCGTCCGCCGCTGGAGACAACCCGAGGCCTGCGGCCGAAAGCTTCGTCCGGATGAACGCGTCCAGACCTGTGCCCGCTCCAGGACCGGTGGGCTGCGATGCGCCCTGCACGGGTTGCACCGCCCAGTGGTTGCGTCCGTCTCCCACACCGCCCAAGGAACCGGCCGCACCTGCCGCCTGCGGTTCCGGACGGGGATCCGGAGCACCGCGACGAACCCATTCCTCGAGGTCCTTGACCGCGGACGCCGACAACCGGTGCTGCGGAGGCATCCGCAAGTCGGGATCTTCATACCGCACGGCGCGGAGGATCAGGCTTGCCCCAGGATTTCCCGGAGCCATTCCGGGTCCCGAATCACCGCCGGACATCAGGAGGGTGCGGGAATCCATGCGCAACCCACCCTTGGCCTTGCCGCCCAGATGGCACTCGCCGCAGTGCTCCACCAGGACCGGACGCACGCGGTTCTCGAAGAAGGCCAGATCCACTTCGGAAACAACGCCCGCCAACGCGCTGCACACACCGAAGACAATGATCCCCGTCGGGATCACCCGACGCAGCCATCGCCATCCACGAATGCGGGATCTGCCTGCCACGTTCAAGAGCCTGCCACAAGCCTCGGCCGGCAGGGAACTCCCACCTTCAGACTTGGACAATCTTCACACTTCTCCCACCCATCCCATGCCGACATCGCCCCTGACCCTCAGCCGTAACCATGCAACGGAAGCCGCACGAGACGCGGGGTGGGATAGCCGCAAGAACCGCAAAGAACTCAAACAAGAGGAAGACAACAGGCCCTCGCACGGTTCGTTGCCGGCGTTACCGCCCTTTTTGCGTCCCTTTGCGATTTTTGCGGCAAGACAGGTTCTGGTGGCTTGAGGCGTGGCCGCGGAGCGGGATAGCCGCAAGAAACGCAAAGAACTCAAACAAGAGGAAGACAACAGGCCCTCGCCCGGTTCGTTACCGGCCTTACCGCCCTTTTTGCGTCCCTTTGCGATTCTTGCGGCAAGACAGGTTCTGATGGGTTGAGGCGTGGCCGCGGAGCGGGATAGCCGCAAGAACCGCAAAGAACTCGAACAAGAGGAAGACATCAGGCGCTCGCCCGATTCGTTGCCGGCCTTACCGCCCTTTTTGCGTCCCTTTGCGATTCTTGCGGCAAGACAGGTTTTGGTGGCTTGAGGCGTGGCCGCGGAGCGGGATAGCCGCAAGAACCGCAAAGAACTCAAACAAGAGGAAGACATCAGGCGCTCGCACGATTCGTTGCCGGCCTTACCGCCCTTTTTGCGTCCCTTTGCGATTCTTGCGGCAAGACAGGTTCTGATGGGTTGAGGCGTGGCCGCGGAGCGGGATAGCCGCAAGAACCGCAAAGAACTCGAACAAGAGGAAGACATCAGGCCCTCGCCCGGTTCGTTACCGGCCTTACCGCCCTTTTTGCGTCTCTTTGCGATTCTTGCGGCAAGACAGGTTCTGGTGGCTTGAGGCGTGGCCGCGGAGCGGGATAGCCGCAAGAACCGCAAAGAACTCAAACAAGAGGAAGACATCAGGCCCTCGCTCGGTTCGTTGCCGGCCTTACCGCCCTTTTTGCGTCCCTTTGCGATTCTTGCGGCAAGACAGGTTCTGGTGGCTTGAGGCGTGGCCGCGGAGCGGGATAGCCGCAAGAACCGCAAAGAACTCAAACAAGAGGAAGACATCAGGCCCTCGCTCGGTTCGTTGCCGGCCTTACCGCCCTTTTTGCGTCCCTTTGCGATTCTTGCGGCAAGACAGGTTCTGGTGGCTTGAGGCGTGGCCGCGGGATGCCCAAGCCGGCATGGATCCGGCTCAGGGTTGCCGCACGGTCATCACCTTCCCTGCGGTCGCTCCGGTGACCGTTTGCCGCGTGCCATCCGGCCACACGACCTCCAATTCCTCGATCTCCCGGGCGCTCCCCAATCCGAACGTCAGCACCGCCTCACTCGAACTCAGGTAACTGCGGGTGGTCGTCTGCGTCCGCCATTGGTTGCGTCCGCCGGCCTTCAACCGGACCGAGGCCCCGAGGGCCTCCGGATTCCCCGCCTTGCCCACCAGGCGCACCCGGACCCACGCGTGTCCCAACTGCTGGTCATTCCGCAGGAGTATCGGCGCCCCACCCAACTGGGTGAACACCACGTCGAGATCACCATCGCCATCGACATCCGCGAACGCGCTGCCGCGTCCCACAATGGCTTGGAACAGATCCTTGCCCGCCGTACCGGCACCCACCGGCACGAACCCGGCATCGCCCCCATTCCAATACAACTGGGCGGATTGCCGGTACTTCTGGCCGTGCTGGATCTTCGCGATCTCCTCTTCGAGATGTCCGTTGACCGTCAGCAGGTCCAACCGGCCGTCCAGGTCGTAGTCGAAGAAGAACACCCCGAACTTCAACGGATCGCGGCTCGGACCACCCACACCCCACGAGATCGATTCATCCGAGAAATGCGGAGACTCCGGGGTCGACGTTGCCGCCTCGACGTACATCGCCGTCATCTCGTTGGCGAAGTTCCCGATGGCCACACCCATCTTGCCGTCCGGGGTGAAGCAGCCCGCGTCGATTCCCATCGCGCCGCGCGGATTCCCATAACTGTCGAAGGCGATACCCGTTTCCGCGCCCGCCTCCTGAAACGTCCCGTTGCGACGATTCACGAACACGAAGTTCTGCACGGTGTCGTTCGCCGCGACGACGTCCGGCCAGCCATCGTGGTTGATGTCGGCCAGCGCGAGTCCGAGCGTCTTGGCCGCCGGCACGCCGGTGGACGTGTTCTTCACCTGCACTCCTGCGTCCTTGGAGACGTCGGTGAACTTCCCCTTCCCGTCATTCCGATAGAACCGCGGCAACGAGCCCTGGAAGTTCATGGGCGGTCCATAGGCCCGCGTCTGGCCGTCGATCTTGTACCCGACCTCCGCATCCACCGCGCGCGACCATCGAACATAACTCGCGACGAACAGGTCCAGATCGCCATCCCGGTCGTGATCCAGCCACAGTGCCGCGGAAGTCCAGTCTGCCGGATCCCCGGCGACGCCCGCGGCCGCCGTGACATCCTCGAACTTCAGCCCGCCGCGATTCCGGAAGAGCCGGGCACCACCGACACCGGTGACGAGCAGATCCGGTTGGCCGTCACCGTCCGCATCGCCGATGGCCACGCCCATCCCGTAGAACGGCGCGGATAGCCCTGAGTCGGCGGTGACATCGACGAACTTCACCGCGCCGGGCGTGGAATCGTTCCGGTACAGCACCAATCCGGGAGTAACGGTCGTCGCCCCCGCGGGCTTCGCCCACGGCCAGTGGGAACCGTTCACGAAGATTAGGTCCGGATCACCATCGCCATCGAGGTCCCCCAATCCGACGCCACCGCCCATCGTCTCCGGAAGCAGCTTCTCGCCGGCGGCGCCGGTCTCATGCCGGAATTGGATCCCCGCAGCCACCGTGACATCCGTGAAGCCCGCCTTCGGAACCTCCGCAGCTGCGGCGTTCGTCACGGCCTGGGGCGCCGCCAACTGGGTCACGCGTTCCTGCTTGCGCCCCTTGAACAACGATCGCGACCACCACACGCCGCCACCCACGACCCCGACCAGGGCGATGGCGATGACAGAACGCAGGACGGCACGTCCAATGACGGAATCGTCCCCCTGGACGAGATCTTCGGGTTCCTCGGGGGGGACCGGTGGCTTCGGTGTTTGGCTCACGGTGAAATGGGTCGGAGGGGAACAGGGAATCGCGCTTCAACCGCCGGGCGTGGGCTTGGGCCGTGGCGAGGAATCAACGCCGGCTGAAGGCGCTGGAACCGTCGATGGCGTCGGGCCACTCAGGCGGACCGAGGACGGCGGCAGTCCAAAGGCTCCCGGGCGGTGCAGGTCGTAGATCACGACCGCCTGCGCGGCCCGATCGGCTGCCGGGTTTGCCCGACGCGCCACGGCCACCGCACGGTCGCGGGCGTTGTCATCGGGCCGATACCGTTCGTGGAGCTTGCGGTGTTCGGCAGCCTTCTCGCGGTTGCCCAGCTGGGCGTGGATCAGCGCGAGATTGTAATGGGCGGTGAGATTCTCTGTATCGACGGCCAGCGTGTCCTGGAAGCGACGGACGGCCAGTTCGAGCAACTCGCGTTGGCGGGCGGGATTGGCCCGCTCCATCTTGGCGCGCTCGAAGAGGGTTTGCCCCAGCTCGTTGATGACCTCGTAGTCGCGGCTGAAGTTGAATCCGCGACGTTCGAGTTCGGGATAGCGATCCTCGAGGATGCTCGAGAACTCCTGGATGGCACGGTCCAGGAATCCATTCTGCTTGTTCACCAAACCGTTCAGCCACGCGATCGTCCAGCGGTTGCCGGCAGGCGTGAATCGGTTCGTGTCGTTGGCCCGCTGGAGTGCGGACACCGCATCCGACAACCGTCCTTCCTTGAAATACACACGGGCGAGGTTCAGCGGTCCGTCGGCGCGCCCCAGTTTCTCCACCTGCTCGAAGGCCGCTGCAGCCTGGATGAGTTCGCCCTTCTCGCTGCCCTTGTCGCCCTTCAGGAACAGGCCGATGCCGTAATCGTTCCAGCGCTGCCACGGCACGATCGGCGAAGGCGCATTCGTCGCCGAAGGCCCGCCGGCCACCGGCAACAGGATCGAATCGGAGGCCATCACCGTCACCGGCAGATCGTTGGTGAGGACAAACGGGGCCCCACGCCAATAGTTGGTCCCGCCGTACACGTAGTTGAGGTAGATCGTGTCGAACTTGCGGTAATTGACCCGCGCATCCACCCGCAACGGCCCCTTGGCTCCGGGAGGCACCGTCAACCGGTAATGCAACACCGCCGCCGCACCCGGCGGAATCTGGTTGTTGTACAGCGGCACGAAGATGTCCTGCGCGTTCCGGTGATCGATGCGGTTTCCGTCGCGGTCCAGCATGTACACGTTCATGAAGTGCGACCACGGGTCCACCTCGTTGTGCCGTCCCGTGCCGCCGTTCCGTCCAATCACCTTCCCGTCCGCATCCGTCACCGTGACATCCGCCCACAACTCATTCGAATCGACCGTCCCCTGCGTCAGCGGATGTCCCAGCTTCACCGTGCGCACCACCGCCTCCAGCAGGTAGGTCTGGCCGGGCTGCACCACCGGCGTCGTCGGCCGGATCGGCGCGAGCAACCGACCATCAATCCCGCCCCCCTCCTTCAACCCGAACAGGTCGATCCGCACCGAATCCTTCATGAACTCCTGATGGCGTCGGATGATCTCCGCGCGCACTTCCGCCGGTTCATCACGCCGGGCCGCGACGCCGGTGTTGGCCGACGGGAACAGGTGGTCGTGAACCGCGCGGAACTCGTTGGTTCCATACTGGCGGGCCGCGAAGTCGTCCGACTTCATCAACGGCATGTGGCATTCCGAGCAGTTGGCCTTCGCGACCTCCGGATAATAGAACGAGCGGGCATTCACCCCGGACACGCCACTCAGCAGGAAGGAGTCATAGTGGTTCTGGCCGCGCAGGAACTCCTTGTAGTGGTTGACCTCGTAGGGAAGGCCAACCTTGTGGCAGACCGAGCAGAATTCCGCCGTCTTGTGGAACGGCTTGAGGAAGGTCTGCTTGTGGAACTGCGGCTTCCCCTTCACCAACTGCTTGTTCACCCAGAACGCCAACGAGTTCGTCGGCGCATACGCAAACGGATAGTGGATCGGTTCCTCGATGGTGTAATTGCCGTTGCCCACATGCCCGGCGTGCGCCCCCTGCAAGGACGTAATCGAATGACACGCCACGCAGGTGATGCCCGCCATCGCCGTCGGGTGTTTCTCGAAGTCAAAGTTCGGATCGTCGAACGCGCCCGAAAGGAACGGGACCGGATCATGGCAACCGGCACACCAGCGCGACATCTGGACGTTGCCGTCGCGCTTCATCGCCAGTGCGCGGGTCTGCTTGATCGTGAACAGGTAGAACGGGTTGTTGAAGGAGCTGAACCGGTGCGCCGAGTGCACCCAGGTCTTGTAGGCGTCGGGATGGCATTCGAGGCAGTACTCGTTGTTCATCAACGCCTCGGGCTTCACCCACTTGCCGTTCGCCGTCCGCGTCGAGCTGGGATGGAAGTACTTCTCGCCGTCCTTCGGTCCCTTCGCGCTCCACACCCGCGGATCATGCCGGTGCAACGCCACCATCCCCACCACCACCGCCGCGACCGCCGCTGCCCAGCCAATGCCCACCTTCCAACGGATGCGCGGACCCGCCAGTCGATGCAGGATGTACAGCCAAACACAGAGCAACGGCGCCAGCACATGCGCCCAATAGGCCCATCCGCGGCTCCGCTGGGTCTTCGCCGCCAGATACTCCAGACCGTCAAACCGGACCAGCAACACCCCCGAGATCAACACCAGCAGGCTCATCGCAAACAGCGCGTAGCCCACGTACACCGCCTTCCGGCTGGGCCGGTTCCAGGTGTTCATCATGTGCACCACGTTGAACGCGATGAACGGCACCACGAACAGCACCCCAAGGACGAGGTGGGCCAGGAACTGGATCTGGTAGAAGTAATTCTGGTAACTCACCCCCTGCGACCGCTCCAGCCAGTCCAGGAAGGTCACCGTCATCAGGTAGGCCGAGTTCGCTCCCAGCAACGCCAGGAACCCCCAGACCACGTTCAACACAATCCGCAGCCGTGGCCCAACGGCACGCACGTACTTCCGCTTCGGGGCGGTTCCCGATGTGGGACTGGGCGTCGTTGGCGCGGATTCCGGATTCATGGCTCACCCGCTTCCTACGACCCTTCGTGCCACACGAAAGAAACCCGGGGCGAATTGCGGGAAATTGGGGGCGGACCGCAGGCGAACGACGGCCTGCTTCTCCAATCCACCGCAAAAACCTCCATCGGAACCGGGGCGGCGACGTCCCCGTCGCCCTCCCCCCAAAGCCCCTCCCCACGGCGATGAAGACATCGCCGCCCCGTTCCAGTTCCACATCCCAGACCGGGGTGGCGACGTCCTCGTCGCCCTCCCCCCAAAGCCCCTCCCACGGCGATGAAGACATCGCCTCCCCGTAACCATGCGGCACAAGCAGCCTCATCAGGACCGCACTCCTCGATCAGTGGACACCGGGAAGACGCTTTGCCTCCTTCGGGTCGAGGGTTACGATGACCCCGATGACGTTGGATTTCGTAAAGATGAGCGGTGCGGGCAATGACTTCATCCTGCTCGACAACCGTGATGGCCGGATCTCCCTGACCCGCGAACAGGTGGCAAGACTTTGCCACCGCCAGTTCGGGATCGGCGCGGATGGACTCATGCTCCTGGTTCCCTGCCCCAATGGTCAGGCCGATTGGGCCTGGACCTTCTACAACTCGGACGGATCCGACGCCGAGATGTGCGGGAACGGAGCCCGCTGCTTCGCCCGCTACGTCCAGAAGGTCACGGGCTGGACGAAACCCGCACTTTCCTTCCTCAGCCTCGCCGGCGTCATCTCCGCCACCTTCGAGGGCGAACGCGTGACCATCCGGTTGACCGCCCCCCATGGACTGCGCCTGGCGGAACCGGTCGCTACCACGGCCGGAACCCTCGAGGTCAGTTCGCTCAACACGGGCGTGCCGCATGCCGTCGTGTTCGTTCCGGATGCCGACCAGGCGATGGTCCAGAAGCTCGGCGCGGAAATCCGGTACCACGACCACTTCAAGCCCCGGGGCACCAACGTCAATTTCGCACAGGTGAAGGGCCCGAATCACATCCGCGTACGCACCTACGAGCGCGGCGTCGAAGGTGAAACCCTCGCCTGCGGCACCGGGGTCACCGCCAGCGCCCTGATTTCGGCGCGCGTCCACGGATTCACCAGTCCCGTCCGGGTCCAGGTCCAGGGCGGCGATGAACTCCACATCGCGTTCACCGACCGCGACGGCGCGTTCAGCGACGTCCAGCTGAACGGCCCCGCCACCTTCGTCTTCGAAGGCCGGATCCAACTCTGACCGTGCGCCCGAAACCGCCGTCACTGAACCTCGCCCTGGCGCTCGCGGCGCTGGGGTTGCTGTTCCGGACGGCGGTTCCGTTGCTGGCCCACGGACCCGATCACGCCTTCATCCTCTCGTTGACCGAGGAACTGACGCGCCAACCGGGGAACGCTGACCTTCTCCTCCAGCGCGGCGAACGCTACCGCAGTCACGGAGATCTTGCGGCCGCCCGAACCGATCTGGAAGGCGCCCTGGCGTCGAACCCCTCCCTCCAGCCGGCACGCCTCCGGCTGGCGCTCGTCGCCCGCGACCAGGACCGGCTCGACGAGGCCCTGGCCCTGCTCGACACCACACTCGCCGCCGAATCCACCAATCTCCTCGCCCGCGCCACCCGGGCCGATGTCCGGCTCCGCGCCGGCCGACCCTCGGAAGCGATTCCCGACTTCGACCAGGTCCTCGCCGACTCTTCCCATCCACGGCCCGAACTCTACCTCGCCCGCGCCCGGGCCGTGTTGTCCGCCGATACCAACGCCCTGTCCCGTGCGCTCGATGGCCTCAACGAGGGGATCGTGCGACTGGGCGCCGTGCCTTCCCTCCAGATGCTCGCCCTCGACCTCGAGGAACGCTCGGGAAAGGTTGAGAGCGCCCTGCGTCGGCTCGACACATTGATGGCCGGCATGGAACGGAAGGAACGCTGGCTGATGCGCCGCGGCGACGTCCTTCGAAACGCGCGCCGCGGCGAGGAAGCAAAGGCTGAGTATCGCCGGGCACTCAAGGCCCTCGACGCCCTTCCGGAACGCCTCCGCCGCACGATTGCCTCCGAAGAACTCCGCCGGGAACTGGGCGCGAGGCTTGCCGGAAACACCCAAAACACAGGAACCTCACCCAACTGATGAGTCGCGGACATCACATCTTCCTTGGCCTGTTCCTGTGGTTCGGTGCCGCAGCCGGATGGGCGCACGCCCAGAAGCTCGAGCGGGGCCCGTACCTGCAGCTGCCCACGGACAGCTCCATGGTCATCCGCTGGCGTACGGACAAACCCAGCAAGGGCCTCGTGCGCTGGGGCCTCTCCCCGGAGTCCGCCACCAACCGTGTGCAGCATGCGGGAAGCCTTGCCGAGCACGTCGTCCAACTCACCCGGCTCAAGCCCAACACCCGCTATTTCTACGCCATCGGCTACGAGACCAACCAATGGCTCACCCCGACCGCTCCCGAGTTCTCGTTCATCACGCCGCCACGTCCCGGCACCGTGCAACCCGTCCGCATCTGGGCCGTCGGTGATCCCGGAACCGCGTCCACCAACCAGTCCAACGTCCGCAACGCCTTCTACCAGATCCACCGCCAGCGTCCCGCCGACCTCTGGCTGATGCTCGGCGATAATGCCTACTCCTCCGGCACCGACGCCCAGTTCCAGCGTGCCGTCTTCGATGTCTACGGCGCGATCCTCCGGCAGACCCCCGTCTGGCCCACGCTCGGGAACCACGACGCCATGCACGCGGATTCGCCCACCCTCTCCGGCCCCTACTACGACATCTTCACGCTCCCAACCCTCGGACAGTCCGGCGGGCTCTCCTCCGGTACCGAGGCCTACTACTCCTTCGACTTCGCCAACGTCCATTTTGTCTGCCTCGATTCCGAGGACACCGACCGCTCGCGCGACGGCGCCATGGCCGCCTGGCTCCGCGCCGACCTCGCCAACACCACCCGCGACTGGGTCATCGCCTACTTCCATCACCCGCCCTACACCAAGGGCTCCCACGACTCGGACAAGCACTCCGACTCCGCCGGACGAATGACCGAGATGCGGGAGAACTTCCTCCCGATCCTGGAATCGGGCGGCGTGGACCTCGTCCTGACCGGCCACTCGCACAGCTACGAGCGCTCCTACTTCCTCAACGGGCATTACGGCCTCTCCACCAATCTGCAGCCATCGATGATCCTCAACGCCGGCAGCGGCCGTCTCGACCACGAAGGCTCCTACGGAAAGAACGGGGGAAACGCCCCCCACCAGGGCGCCGTCTACATCTGCGCCGGAAGCTCCGGTCAGATCTCCGGCGGCAAGCTCAACCACCCGGCAAACTGGGTCTCCCTGAACAAGCTCGGATCCCTCCTCATCGACGTCGACGGCCTCCGCGCCGACATCCGCTTCATCGGCGACAAGGGCCAACTCCGCGACTACTTCACCATCGAGAAGAAGTAGACCGACCTCACGCCGGTTCCCCGATCGCCACCAGCGAGATCCCGCTCTTCACCGCCAGCGCTTCCGCTTCCGGACGATCGAGCAGGATCGTACGCCCCGGCTCGAAGGCCAGCACCCGAACCCCGGACCGGGCGCACACCTCCAACGTCCGCGGTCCGACACACGGCAGATCAAAGCGGACGTCGTGACCGGTCTTCGCCAGCTTCACCGCCACCGCCCCCCCCGACTTGCCCGCCAGCTTGCCACCCCGTTCCAGACACGCGTCCGTGCCCTCGAACCCTTCCACCGCCAGCGTCGTCCCATCCTTCACCACGACGCTTTGCCCGATCTCCAGCCGGGCAATCTCCCGCGCGATCCGTGTCCCATAGACCACGTCCGAAAGCTCCCGGGCTTCCAGACGCGAACCCACCGCGTAGCCCACCCCCGGCATCCACGCGCCCAGCCATCCCATCGGATCGACCAACCGGATGCCCTCCTTCGCGAGTTCATCGCCGATGGCACCAAAGATCGTGTGCGCGTTCTTTTCCTTCAGCCGCAGCAGCAGCGCCATCGCCTTCAGGTCTGGCCGCAGGTTGAACAGGTTGCTCGGCGCGATCTGGCCCAGCATCACGCATTCGCGCACCCCACGCTCCTTCAGCGCGTCGATCATCCGGCCCAGTTGCCCCACCTTGACCCAGGTCACTGTATCCACTTCGGACGCCAGTGCCGGATCCGTCTCGCCATCGAAGGCCACCGCCGCCACACGACGCCCCTGCCGCCGGGCTTCCGCGGCGAAGACAAACGGCAGACGACGGCTCCCAGCGATCAACCCCAGTGGCGCTTCCTGCTCAACCATGGCGTCATCCTGCCGGAACCCCTCCCCCGCATCCAAACCAAAGCCTCAACACCGCGTAGAACGGGGTGGCGACGTCCTCGACGCCCTCTCCCCAAAGCCCTTCCCACGGCGATGAGGACATCGCCTCCCCGTTCCCGATCCACATCCCAGGCCGGGGTGGCGACGTCCCCGTCGCCCTCCCCCCAAAGCCCCTCCCACAGCGATGAAGACATCGCCTCCCCGTTCCCGATCCACACCCCAGGCCGGGGTGGCGACGTCCCCGTCGCCCTCCCCCAAAGCCTCCTCCCACGGCGATGAAGACATCGCCTCCCCGTCCCCGATCCACATCCCAGGCCGGGGTGGCGACGTCCCCGTCGCCCTCCCCCCAAAGCCCCTCCCACGGCGATGAAGACATCGCCTCCCCGTTCCAGTTCCCCCCTCACCGAAACACCGGCAACCGCACCCGGAACTCCGTCCCCTTCCCCACGGTCGACTGCACCGAAATCGTGCCGCCATGGAGGTCGACGCACCGCTTCACGATAACCAAGCCCAGGCCCGACCCGGGGATCTCCCCGACATTCGTCGCGCGATGAAACGCCTGGAACAACTGCGGCAACTCCGACTCGGGAATCCCAATACCCCGATCGCGCACGGTCACCACCGCCATCGCGCCTTCGCGTTCCAGCAGCACATCCACCGGCGATCCCGCCGGCGAATACTTCACCGCGTTCGACACCAGGTTCCCCACGATGTGGCGCACCAACGCCTCGTCGCCCTCCGCCCCTTCCAGCTTCCCACGGACTTCCAGATTCACCGGACATTTCCGATCCGATGCCGACAGGCTTTCGTCCGCCAGCTTCTCGATCAATCCCACCACGTTCATCGGGGCTGGTTTCATGCCCAGCTTGCCGGCCTCGACCCGCCCCAGAAGCAGGACCTGCTCCATCAACCCGCTCATGTGCCGCGTCGAGCTGTGGATGTCCTCCAACAACTCCGTGCGCTTCGCCGGAGACAGTCGGTCATGGTAATGCCGCAGCAACTCCACCGCGCTCATCGTGATGCCGAGTGGCGTCCGGAACTCATGCGACACCATCGCCACGAAACTGCTTTTCAACCGGCTCACCTCGCGCTCGATCTCCAGTTCCTGCTCGCGCTTCAGGCTGCGCGCCTCCGTCTCCGCATAATCCTCGATCAGGCTTCGATGCCGCCGCAGGAACAGCAGCGAGATCCCGGCCACGCCGCCTGCCGTCATCAGGATTCCTACCGACGTCCAAACGATCGAACCCACACCGGCCGGAGCCACCGCCACCGTCGCCCCAACCACACTCGAAACGGACGGCACCGGCGCCGCCCAGTCCAACCCGATGTCTCGCAACTCGCGTTGCAAGGCCTCCGGATGCCACACGCTGATGGAAGGATCCCGCGTCGCTGCCGCGAGAACGCCGCCATCCGGACCCGCCGCCCAGCGGAGCGCCAGCACCGGCGCCCCGGACGAACCTTCGAGGATGGCCAGTTCCTTCCCGGACGCCGACTCCACCAGCGCCACCCGACGCGGTCCCACCACGAACGCGAGGCGCGCTCCGTCCGGTGAGAACGCGGCACTGCCGTGGAACTGGTACAACGAGGATTCCAGCGGCCGCTTCCAGACCTCCTTCCAGTCTTCCGTCCGGAACACACGACACTCCGGCGGCCCATTGAGCACCAGGAATTGTCCGTCCGGACTGAACTGCGCCCCCTTCATTCGTCCATCCAGCAACTGCACCCGTTCCCCCGTCCGTGTGTCGTACACCCACGTGCCGTTAAGGCCATCCGCACCGCACACCAACCACCGTCCGTCCGGACTCAACGCCGTGGCCCCAGCCCCACGCGCGCTGCCCCCGGTGAAGACCATCGCGCTGTGCTCAATCCCGGGGACAATCGCCAGATCGCCGGATCCCGGCGGCCCGAGCAGGTACACCCGTCCCACTGGGAGGCTCGTACAGACACGCCGCCCGCTCCCAACCGCGCACGCGATGCGATCCACTTCCGGAAGGTCCAGCGCTTCGTCCCTCACGGCACCCAATCGAAAATCTTCCCCGGCTGCCCCTGTCACGACCGAATACCCGGCCCCTGCAACCCGCCCATCACGGACGAGGTGAACCCGGTTCGTCATGGAATCAAAGCACGCCGACCGAACCCCGGGCAGCGGCACCCACTGCGACGTTCCAGCGCCACCCACCCGCCAGACCCTCAACCCCTCGGACGGCACCACCGCCATGGCCCAGCGCCCATCCGGACTGAGATCCATCAGCATGGGATCGAAGGCTACGTCCCCGTTGCCCAATCGCTGGCAGCCCGCCGCGGAGCGTTCCTGCCAGACATCGACACTCCGCCGCGGCACCAGCCATCCGGTGCGCCCATCCTGGCCCCAGCGGATCAACCTACGGTCCACCGCCGTATCCAGCACGCGCCCGTCGTTCAGGCTCCAGATCCGGGTCACGCCGTCCTGCGACAACGCCGCCAACCGCTCTCCCTTGGGATCGAACATCCCCTCGTAAACCGAGTCCTGATGTCCCCGCAGGGTGCGCGCCCGCCGTTCCTCCACATCCCAGACCTTCAACTCCAGCGAGTTTCCAAAGATCGCCAGATGCCGCCCGTCGGGACTCCACGCCATCCGCAAGGCCCCGTAAGGCACCGGCAATTCGAGCACCGTCCGACGCGTTTCCCAGTCCAGCAACCGCACCTTCGTCCCATCGTACGCCGCAAACTGCCGTCGCCCCGGTCGCACGGCCGCGTGATGGAATGAACCGACTTCCGGGAAATGCGCCACCGTCTTTCCAGTGCGTGCCTCCATCACCTCAAAGCCGTCCGGTGTGAACACCGGAGCCACGAGGAACTCCCCATCACTGCTGAACAACCCGCGGCTCGCCGGCCTTCGAAGTTGATCCGCGTCGCGCACATGCGCCCGCTGCCCCGTTGCCACCGTCCAAACCACCAGTGCACCCCGATTGTAGCGAACCGCCAGAAGATCGGCCTTGGGCGAAAATTCGATCGACACCACATGTCCCTGGTCCGGCGTGACCTCGGCCTGCACCAGCGTCCGCCGCCACACTTCCGAAGCATCCGCCAGACGTCGGACCACCACGTCTCCGTTCGTAAAACCCAGCGCACAGAACCTCAATGATCCATCGAATTCCTGCGCCGTCACCGAACGGTCGATGGGCACCGAGACCTCCAAACCACGCACCGGCAACGCCAGCGTGGCCACCGCCTCGGCCCGCAATTCCGGCGTGGGGAACAACTGTGCCGCCTTGCGGATGGAATCCAGTGCGGACGACCGGCGATCCAGGGTCTGCCCAATCCGCGTTCCCCGGGCTTCCGCGACCAGCGCCCGCCACAGATCCGTCCGCGCCCCCTCTTCCGCGCGCTCGGCCCGCTGCTGTTCGCCGCGCGCCTCCTTCTCCAATCGGGTGGCGCGCACCCCCTGCCACAGCGCCGCCATCGCCAGCACCATGACCGTCCCGATCACCACCGCCACCGCCGTGTTCGCCCGCAACAGACGCTCGCGCACCGTGTCGCGATCACGGCGCACTGCCTCCCCCATCCTCTTGAGTTCTTCCGGCATCCTGGTCGCCCCCTCGTCCGCCCCCTTCCCTCAGGGTCCCGAACCAAGGCCTGGCCCCCCCGATGTATCCGACTCCAGTCCCAGCCGCGACCCCTTTGCTCCACCCCGCCTCCGACTTTGGTCGGAGGGGAAGTTCCCAGTTCCCAGATTCCAGCAAGGTAGCAGACGACGTGAGGAGGCTGTGGGGGGAGAAGTCCCAAGTTTGAAGTTTCAAGTTTCAAGTCACCTTGAAGGCCGCGTGCCCCCACGCAACGTCCATGGCCCGGCTTCAAACTTGAAACTGAAATCTTCCAACTCTCCCCCCTCTTGACATCCCCGCTCCGTATACGACTAAAAGTCTCCTTTCCGGGGGCTGGCATCGGGCCAACCTTCCCCTGAGTTGACGCGACCTACCGACAGCACAATGAGTCAGACCGAATCCCATACGTTTCAGGCCGAGATCCAACAGGTTCTCGATATCGTCATCCACTCGCTCTACACCGACCGCGAGGTGTTCGTCCGTGAGCTCGTCTCGAATGCCGCGGATGCCTGCGAAAAGCTCCGGTTCCTCCAGTCCGGTGGCACGGCCACCATCCACCAACCCGAGGCCCCCATCGGCATCCAGGTCCGGGTCGACAAGGACGCTGGCACCCTGACGATCGCCGATACCGGCGTGGGCATGTCCCGGGACGAACTCGTCCAGAATCTCGGCACCATCGCCCACTCGGGCACCAAGGCCTTCCTGAAGGCCGTCGCCGATGGCCAGAAGAAGGATGCGGGCCTGATCGGCCAGTTCGGCGTCGGATTCTATTCCGCCTTCATGGTGGCCAAGAAGGTCACCGTGCTCACCCGCTCCCACCAACCCGGCGAACCCTCCTGGCGCTGGACCAGCGAAGGCGCCGGCGGCTATGTCATCGAGCCCACCGAAGACCTTCCCCGCGGCACCCAGATCATCCTCGACCTCAAGGAGGACACCCTTGAGTTCGCCGACAAATCCCGCATCGAGGGCATCGTCAAACGCTACTCGAACTTCGTCTCCTTCCCGATCGAGATCGACGGCACCCGGCTCAACACCGTCCAGGCCCTGTGGGCCCGCAACAAGGCCGAGGTCACCGAGGACGAATACCGCGAGTTCTACCAGTTCGTCGGACACGACTCCGAAACCCCGCTCTACCGCCTGCATTTCACCGCCGACGGTCCCCTGAGCATCCAGGCGCTCCTCTTCGTCCCGGCCCAGAATCTGGAGACCCTCGGCCTCACCCGCGTCGAGTCGGAGGTCAACCTCCACTGCCGCAAGGTCCTCATCGAACCCAAGGCCAAGGCCCTCTTCCCCGAGTGGCTCCGCTTCCTCAAGGGCGTCGTCGACTGCGAGGACATCCCGCTGAACGTCTCCCGCGAGCGCATGCAGGATTCGAGCCTCATGAAGCGGCTCAACCGCGCCCTCACCGCGAAGTTCCTGAAGTTCCTCTCCGAGGAATCCGCCAAGGACGCCGGTGCCTACGACAAGTTCTACGCCCAGTACCAACGCTGCCTGAAGGAGGGCATCCTCGCCGACAACGAGCACCGCGACGCCATCGCCAAGCTCCTCCGCTTCGAGTCCTCCACCACGGAGCCCGGCAAGCGCACCAGCCTCGCCGAATACGTCAGCCGCATGCCGGCCGACCAGAAGGAGATCTATTACGTCATCGCCGGCTCCCGCGAGGCCGCCCTCTCCAGCCCCTATTACGAGGTGTTCGCCGCCCGCAATTTCGAGGTCCTCATCCTCAACGAGTCCGCCGATGAATTCGTCCTCGACCGCGTCCGCGAATTCGATGGCAAGTCCATCCTCGCCGCCGAACGCGCCGAACTCGAAGTGCCCACCCAGGAACCCACCGAAGGCCAGCTCAACGACGAACAGGCCGGCCTCCTCTCGGGCTGGCTCAAGTCCACCCTCGGCGACGACGTCGACAACGTCTCCGTCTCCAAGCGACTGGCCACCAGTCCCGCCCTCGCCGTCGAACGGGACCACTTCCTCACCGGCACCATGCGCCGCACGCTGAAGGCCATGAACCGCGACCGCACCGATGCCCCCGAGGTGAAGCCCGACTTCGAGATCAACCCACGGCATCCGCTCGTCGCACGCCTCGAACAGATGCGTCACACGGACCCCGACCTCGCCGCCAAGGCCGCCGCACAGATGTACGACAACGCCCGCATGGCCGCCGGACTCCTGGAGGATCCCCGGGCCATGCTCCAACGCCTCAACGACCTGCTCACCCAGGTCCTGACGCCCAAGGCGTAGCCGCGTAGCAGACGACGTCAGGAGGCTGTGGTTGAAGAACCCAGTCCCCAGTTTCCAGACGTTGGCAGCCACTCTCCCATGGCGTAGCAGTCGACGTCAGGAGGCTGTGGATGGAGAACCCAGTTCCCAGTCCCCAGTTTCCAGACGTTGGCAGCCACCCTCCCATGGCGTAGCAGTCGACGTCAGGAGGCTGTGGATGGAGAACCCAGTTCCCAGTCCCCAGTTTCCAGACGTTGGCAGCCACCCTCCCATGGCGTAGCAGTCGACGTCAGGAGGCTGTGGTTGAAGAACCCAGTTCCCAGTCCCCAGTTTCCAGACGTTGTGCGCGGTCCGGCCGTAGGTTGACACGATGCGAACTGGAAAACTGGATAAACGGGTAGTGCGACGGTACAGCGAGGCGTTCAAGGTGCAGGTGGTCCGTGAGTACGAGGCCGGCGAGTTTACGGGGTTGGCCGATGCGCACCGGAGGTATGGAATCCGTGGAAACGGGACGGTGGCGAGTTGGCTCAAAGCGTACGGAAAAGAGCATCTGATGAGAAAAGTCATGCGTGTTGAGGCAGTCGGGGAGGCGGACCGGATCCAGAAACTGGAACGGGAGGTGAGGCAGCTGAAGCAGGCCCTTGGAGAAGAGAAGCTGCGGACGCTGGTAGGGGAAGAGTTCTTGAAGATGGCGTGCGAGAGAGGAGGGCTTGGGGGAGTTGAGGAGTTTAAAAAGTTCGATGGGAACTTGTAAGGACGCTGGCAGAGGCCGGGCATGAGGTGAAGGCGACGTGCCGTGTGGTGCGGATGAGCCGGCAGAATTACTATCAGTGCCGAGCGGAGCGGAAGCGCCAGGCGGTGGCTGAGGCAGAGGTGCTGAAGGCAGTGGACGAGCAGAGGCGGATCCACCCGAGGATGGGCTGCCGCAAGCTGCTGGGGGTGACGAGGCAGTCGCTCCAGAGCAACGGGATCGAGCTGGGAAGGGACCGGATGTTCCGTGTGCTGAGGGAGAATGATCGGTTGGTGAAGCGGTATGCCCGAACGAAGCGGACAACGCAAAGCCGGCACAGCCTGCCGGTGTTTCGCAATGAGATCCGGGATCTGGTGGTGACGGAGCCGAACCAGGCGTGGGTGGCGGATTTGACGTACGTGAGGACGGGGAGTGGATTCGTGTTTCTGTCCGTTGTGATGGACGTGTGGTCGAGAATGATCGTGGGGAGTTACGTGGGGGAGACGATGGAATCGATCGGGTGCCAGAAAGCGTTGATGGAGGCATTGGGCCGGCTGAAGAAGGAGGATCTGAGGCCGATTCACCACACGGATCGAGGAAGCCAGTACTGCTGCCATGAGTACGTTGCGAGGCTGCTGGCAGCGGGGTGCCGGGTGAGCATGACGGAGGAGATGCACTGCTACGAGAACGCGAAAGCGGAGCGTGTGATAGGTACGTTGAAGTGGGAATACGGGATGGAGGGATGCTTTGAGACGGCCGAAGAGGCGAAGAAGGCGGTGAAGGAAGGGATCCAGGCGTACAACGAACTGAGGCCACACAACGCGATAGGAGGAAGGAGGCCGGCAGAGATGTACGAGGAAGGAAGGGCGAGGCGGGCGAAGTGAAGACGCGGCCCGGCCCCCCCGCTGGGGATCGGCTCCGCTGCGGTTCGCTACGCTCACCGCAGCTACACCTCACCCCAGCGGGGGGGCCGGGGGGGCAGGGCCCGGAGGGCCCTGGGGGAGCCAAAGACGACGGGAGTCCAGTCGGCAAAGTGACAAGTTTTAATCAGGACGTGACACCCTCCCATGGCGTAGCAGCCGACGTCAGGAGGCTGTGGTTGAAGAACCCAGTTCCCAGTCCCCAGTTTCCAGACGTTGGCAGCCACCCTCCCATGGCGTAGCAGTCGACGTCAGGAGGCTGTGGTTGAAGAACCCATTTCCCAGTCCCCAGTTTCCAGACGTTGGCAGCCACCCTCCCATGGCGTAGCAGTCGACGTCAGGAGGCTGTGGATGGAGAACCCAGCTCCCAGATTCTGAAGGCCGCGTGCCCTCACGCGGCGCAAGCGCAACCTCTCCGTCGGGTGAGGGCACCCGGCCTTCAGCACGGCATCTGGCAACTGGCAACTGGGCTCTGGTAATCTCCCCCCACGGTTGCACCCTTCGCCCGTTCAAGCAGACTCCGCCCGTGGCGAAACCGGATTCCCCAGAACCAGGCCTCGTCGAACGGCTCCGCCGGTTCGTCGGGGCCTGGCAGCCCTTTACCGGGGCAGGCCTTGCCGCGTTCGGCGAAACTTCGATCTCCCGCCTCGTCACCTTCCAACTCATCGCCGCCGTCGGAATCGCGGTCCTGGTCGTGGGCGCCCTCCGCTGGACCTGGGTCCCCGTCATCGAACGTTCCCTTCCGAACCTCCCCGAATCCGCCCCCCTGCAAGCCGGTCGTCTCCTCTGGCCTGACACCGAAGCCCGGCGACTCGCCGAGAACGCCTGGTTGGCCGTCGTCGTCCGGCCCTCCACGAACAGCGCCCCCGATGACCCCGGACTCACCGCCGACCTCCAACTCGAACTGCAACCGACCGGATTCCGCGTCGAAGGAATCTTCGGTCATGTCGATCGCCCCTACCCCCGCACCCTGAACGCCGATCTCGGTCGGATCCCGTCCACCGCCGCGTGGAATGCCTGGCGACGTCCCGCTGCCGCGATGCTCGGACTGGGCTTCACCCTGTTCCTGATGGTCTCCTGGTGGGGACTGGCCACGGCCTATGCCCCGTTCGCCTGGGCCTTCGCACGCGTCTGCCGCCGCCCTCTTTCACTCGCCGCTGCCTGGAAGATCTCCGCCGCCGCCCTCTTCGTCGGGGCGGCTTTGGGCGCCGCCGGATTCGCCGGCTATGCCACCGGAGCCATCCGCCTGCCCGGCGTCCTCGTCACCCAGGCCCTCCATGTTCCCGTCGCGTGGATCTGGCTCATCTGGGGCCTGCTCGCCACCAGTTCGACCCCGCGCCCTGCGCGATCGAAGGCCTCCAATCCCTTCGCCGGATCCAACTGACAACACTGGATTCGGCTTTTGATCTAACCGCAGATGGCGCCGATTGCGCAGATGGACGGGGAGAAATCCTGAGATCCCGCGCCTGCCGAAGCCTCACCTAGCAGTTGCAAGGCACGCTCGAACCAAGCTCCCGATTATCTGCGTCATCTGCGCCATCTGCGGACACAACAACCGATTTCAGGATACCCGCTCCGCCGCGCCTCTCACCGCCCGCCTGACCGCCGAAATCCAGCCACCGCATCCACGCGCCGGACCAGCCACTTGCCCTCCGTCTTCACCATGCGGATGTCGAATTCCTGCGCCGTGAAATCCCCACGTTTGCCGCCGGTCTTGGCACTCGCCGTCATCGAGACCCGCGCTTCGGTGTCCCCCGTGACGGTCACCTGCACGTCGTGTACCTTCACCTCCACCGAGCCAATCTGCGGCGTGCCCATCATCAGCAATCCCTTGATGGCGTCGCGTCCCGTCAGGGCCGACTCGATCGGCATCACCTGATCCACGTGCAACTCCGCGTCCACGGCGAACCGGTTGCCCAGCGATTCGATCTTGGCGATGCGGGAAATGTTGCCCTCACCACCGGTGAAGGTGGCGTCCCTGGCCATCCCTTCGATGGCCTTGCGGATCCGACGCTCTTCGGTGGGACGATTCAACCATCCCAGATACCCGAGACCAACCACCCCGAGGACCACCAGCAGCCAGCGTACGCCTTGGTTCATAGCAGGACCTTTCCAACAATCTTCGACCGACGTACGGCCCCATGCTCATGGTCGCGTGACGCCATTCCACGATTATCGCCCACGAGGAAGTATTCGTCCGGCCCCAACGCCATTTCGGATTCGTTCCAGGGCGCACGCTGCTTGACGTATTCCTCCCGCAACGGTTCGTCGTCGATGTAGACCTGACCCTGCCGGATCCGGATGCGTTCCCCGGGCAGCGCGATGATGCGCTTGAGGTACAGCACGCTCTCGCCGGCCATGCGCACCGCCACCACATCCCCCCGCTGCGGCTCGCGCTTCAGGTAGGACCAGCGGTTGATGAAGTTGACCTGGTTCAGCTTGTAGGTGGGTTCCATGCTGATGCCCGCCACCCGCATGGGCCGCAGCACGTACCCGAACACCCCCCACGCCACCACCACGTACACAGCGATCCGCACCGCTGTCCGCTTCGGACTGCGTCCGATCACCCCAATCCAGAGGTAATGCCACCACGGCCGCGGTTCGGTCGCCGCCATCTCCTGGGTCGCTTCGTGATCGCTCATGCAGTTCGTTACCGACGGAGTCGAAGCTAGGCGGCCCATTCCGAACGGCAACGAGCATTTCGATGAAGCCTTCAGCCGCCGGGTGCGATAACCTCGCCCAACGTCCATGGATACCGCCACTCCGACGCCCGCGCCGGCCGCGCCGCCGGCCCTCAGCAAGGGGCAGATCTTCATCCGCCGCCTCAGCAGCACCGTCCTGCTCTGGACGGTCGTCCTCACCGCCATCTTTTCCGGCAACCACTTCGTCCGCGAGTACGTCTTCCTCGGTCTGATGCTGCTGCTCGCCTTCACCGGCCTGAAGGAGTTCTACGGCCTCGTCGAGAAGCGCGGGCTCGTCTGCTTTCCCACCTGGGGGATCATCAACGGCCTCCTGTTGATCGCGTCCACGTTTTACTACGTCACCGTCTACCAACCCTCCCACGCCCACGCCGGGCTCCCGGCCCGCGCCAACGATTTCGAGACCATCGTCCTGATCATCTTCGTCCTCGGCCTCTGCGCCCGTGAGTTCGTCTCCAAGAAGAACCAGTCCGTCGGCCTCACCGCCATCTCCACCACCCTCCTCGGCCTCATGTACGTGCCGTGGCTCCTCAACTTCCTCCAGAAGATCAATTTCTTCCCCGGCGTCGACGGCCGGTTCTACGTCCTCTACTTCATCCTCGTCACCAAGTTCAGCGACGTCGGTGCCTACTGCGTCGGTTCCCTCATCGGACGCCACAAGATGATTCCGCGCATCAGTCCCGGAAAAACGTGGGAAGGCTTCGCCGGGGCCATTGTCGTCTCCACGGGCACCAGCGTGCTGTTCGCCCAGATCGCCGGGAAACACCTCGCCGGCATGACCGTCACCCACGCCATCATCCTGGGCGCCCTCCTCAGCGTCGCCGCCGTCATCGGTGACCTCATCGAGTCCCTCTTCAAGCGCGAGGCCGGCGTGAAGGACTCCGGCAAGTTCTTCCCCGGCATCGGTGGCATCCTCGACCTCCTCGACTCCCTCCTCTTCAACGCCCCCATCATGTACCTCTACCTGCGGCACGTGCTGACGCACGCGTGAGGGGAGTTCCCAGATCCCAGACTCCAGTTCCCAGACTCATGCCCCGAAGGGGCAACAGGTGAAAGCCCGGGGGCCACGCCACACAACGTGCTCTGTGCCCTGAAAGGGCACACGGAACAGGGTGCGTGTGGTCACCGTTCGCCCCGTTGGGGCGAGGTGTCATGGGGTGGGGTAACCCAGGGTTCCGCTCCGCTCCACCCCGGGCTCTCTCCGTGCGCCGCGTTGCGGCGAGGGCGGGCGTGGGATGCATGTCTGGGGGATACGTCCCCAAAGGAACGACCACTGACTTCAGATGCCGGAGCTCTCCGGTGACAGCTTTCGTCCGGGACGTGACAGGGCACCCCTCGCCGCACGCGTCGGCATCGGTATCGGCATCGGCATCGAGAATCCAGAAGCAAGAATTGGGTTCGATCCCGATCCCGATTGCGATCCCGATACCGAACAACACTCCCTCGGAAACTTCGTGACCCGACACGTCGCGGAATGATGGGGAACCCAGATTTTCAGGTCCCTATCATCCTGAAAACGGCGGTTTGATCCGCAGATGGCGCAGATGACGCAGATAATCAGAAGCTTGGATCAGACGTGCCATGCACCTGCAAGGTGAGATATCCACCAGCGTCGTGTGGGTGCGTTTCTGGCCCTCCATCTGCGCAATCGGCGTCATCTGCGGATAAGTGAACTGCCGATTCTAGGATCATTGCCCCGGCGGCAAACCCACCCGCACCAACCGCATTTCCCGCCCATCGAATTCCACCTCGGCATTCGACCCGATCACCTCCGCGACGAGATCGACCTCCGTCATCCCGTCCACCACCGCGAACGAAAAGCTCACCGGCAGCCAATCCTCGCCGCTCACCATCACCAGGTCCGCCAACTCCCCGCTGATCCGCAGGCCAGCCGCAGCACTGCCGACATTCCCCCGCCCCATTCGCACCCGCCCTTCCATCCGGTACTCTCCTTCCTCCAATCGCGCCCGCATCCGCCACGAACCGCGCCCTCCTTCGCCCCGGGTCCGGATCAACAGGACCTCCTGCGGCGCCGGACGCCGCTCGAATTCCACCCGACCCGCCATGTCTTCGGAAAGAGCCCCACGCCATCCGGTCAACCGAGCCACCCCCTGGTCTGAGAAAACCAACCCGCCCTGCGGCCGTTCCAGTTGCTGGCTGACGTTCTCGGCGCGACGCCGCACCCGCTCGATGAGATCCCGCGCCCGCGACGCATGGGCCGACGCCAACCCAGGGGAATACGCTTCCAGCGTGGGTTGAAGTGTGGCTTCCACCTCGCGGATCCGTGTCGCGATCCGGTCCGGATCGAGGACGTTCGTCCGCAACTCAACGAGCTTCCGGTGGAACAGTTTTCGCCCCTCCGGCAGCGACAGGAAGACCCGCGCAACCTGGCCGCGCGTGCTGGGTTCGATGCTGGCATCAATGCCCATCCGCCGCCCAAACCCGAACAACTGGTCGAGCCCATGCGGCATGAACACCATCTTGTCCGTCGACCGATCATGGAACACCCGCCAGTTGTTCCGGTTCATCGCGTACCCGTCCCAGTTGCAGATCAACGTGTCCATCGCCAGCAACGCGGCAAACCGGTCCACGTCCAGCGCGACCGACATCCGTTCCCACCGATTGCTCCGTGTCCCGCCCCGGACGGCTGCGATCAGACGTTCCAGTCCGGGATGCGAGTCCTGGGATTCTCCGGAGACCACCGAAAGGTTGCCGTCGATGTCCTGGACGAATCCTCCGTCGTACAGGTTTCCGCTGACGTCATCGAAATGGCCCTTGAGGAAGGGTTTTCCCCAACCCTCCAGCACCACGTAAACCCCGAGGTCCCGACCATTCACCACGACCGTGGCGTGCTGGGCCTTCGGAACAGGGACACCCGCCGCCACGAACATTTCCCGGCTGATCAATTCGTTCATCAACGTCGGGTCCTGCACCGAGTTGTTCAGCGAGATCTTCGAGTACCCGTGGAACTTCTGTCCCTTGGCGTGCTTCGAGAAGTTCAGCGTGAAGCCCGGGGTGTCGTCGTACGGACGAAAGCTCCCCGCCGCCCCCTTCAGGTGAGCCGAGACATTCGTGTAAACCTGCCCCCCTTCACGCACCGTCAACGTCACCTCGGGACGTTCCACCACCTCCAGCTCCCCGCGCCCGCGGAACTGCTGGTGATGGCTGCGCAGCATGTTCTCCGCCTTCGAGGTCAGCTCGAGTTCGATGCGCCAAAGATTGGTGGGCAATGCCGTCCGGGGCTTGCGCACTTCCGCCCGCCAACTCTCCCGACGCTCCTGCCCCCACTGCCTCCCGTTCACTTCACCCCAACCCTGACCGGCCATCCGGGGCTCGGGTCGGAAGACGAAAACCCGGTACAGCACCACTCCCACCAAGGCCATCCAGACAAACGCCCGCAGCATCTGGCGCCCCACCGAATACCGACGCCGCGGCGGGGCCGGCGGCTGACGCGGGGGCATCGGCGGCAAGGGCGGCGGAAGGATCGGCGGCTTGTTCATGAGAAACACCCGGTGGCCACACGGCACCCATGGGGATCAAGGTCCGATCGTCACCACCTCGGATCGAATTGCAATCCCGTCGACAGGGCCGCTGCGACAGGAGAGAGCTGGTATGCCAACCCACCAGGAAAGCGAGGACCGTCTGGTTCGACTTCCTTCAGGAGTAGCCGAAGAAGAGTCCGATGTTCAAGACTGCCAATGAGACCTGCCATAACTCCGTTTTGGACAGGATGGCAGGATGGACAGGATGCCTTTTGCAGTCGTCGTGGTCCGTAATCATCCTGTCATCCTGATCATCCTGTCCGAGTTGAGAAGTGAGCTTCCCGTCTTGGATCTCGATTTCTGGGTGGTCGAACAATCCGGTCAGCGACCGACTGGTTGGGCATCCGGATCGCTCTTGAGCAGATCGAAGGTGACCAAATCCCCAATGGTCCATACGCCTCCAGATTCACCGGTGTAGATCGACCGCCGGTCACTCCGAAGGCTCGCCAAAACCTCCACCTCTGATCTGGGTCTCGCCAAAAGCTCATCCATGATCATCCGGTTGCCGATGAGATAGACGTAGTAGGCCGCATCGGAGAAGGACCGCTCATCGCCAAACTGTGAGGTCTTCAAGCTTTCCACGAGGTGTTGAGTGGACATGCCCCGCAGGCGCTCTGGAACTGGGGCGAGCAACTCGGCAGCAAGATCGCCCGCGCGCTGGGTACGGGTCTCATTATAGCGACCACCCCTGCGATGATCGAACCACTTGTCGCTCGGCAAATCCTGCTCAGTCGCCCTCAGTCTCTGAGCGCTGTCCCCATCCACAAGCAACCGATCGAGGATGCTCAATGCCGACATATCCGCAGCCACACGAACCTGTTGTCTCTTGGCGGCACAGCCGGTCGCGAGCAACAGGCACGCAAGGAATTGGATGAAGCGAATCATCATGGCCAATGTGTAAGGTCAGCGACGGGAGCCATCCACCGGAAGCGTCCACAACGCCACACGGCGTGCCGGCTGGCGCTCGTTCGATGGACCGACATTTAGCCCTCCAGATAATGACTGTAAGCAATCTCAACATGGGGCAACTCCCTCTCGAGGAATCTCAGCGAGCGGTGGGAGACAAGCGTTCTCTCCAAGGAGATCTTGCGCAGCTTTCCCAGCAACTCACCCAGACGCGGCACGCTTCGCAACAAGTCAATGGTCGCGTCGGTCGTGTCGGCTCCGTCGAAGGAAACCTCCGTGATGGCCCCTCCCTCAATTTGAAAGCGGCTCCGGCCGACATAGCTGTGGGTATGCCGACAGAGCCGGGCAAGAATCTGCGCATCGGAGACTGGAGTGGGCGGCGAAGGAACCCGAGGCCCTGAGATATGGAAAGTGTTGACCTCCCACCATTCCCCGATGTCGCTCTCAATCCCGATGATGGTCAGTGCCGGATCAAAGGGAGCGCAAGCATCCTGAAGCACCTCAATCCTGCGGTGCTTCTGTCGGGCTGAAGCTCGAGTGGACTCCGCGTCGTCTTCCAACGCTGCGAAAATCTCATACTGCTCCGCGAACTCCGGTATCTCCTGCCAACGCAACTCCCACGAACTCTCAGGGAAGGTGAAGTGGTCTGGCCCGTACGCGTCCAACTCCTCGATGGTCGCGGGGTAGTGAAACGGCAGCACCAAACGGCATGGATAAGCGGCAACCTCACCCTGGTCCCTGACTCCAACCAGAAGCGCCTGCCACTGGTCCTGCGCCAGTTGTGTCCGGGCCCGCTCAAGCTCGGCAGCAAGGTGACGGCGAACCTCTCCGGCCGAGGCCGATGGTGGGGATGAATCGTTCATGCGCGGCGATGGAAGGCTAACGTTGCTGGTCAGGCACAGCACGCCGAGAGCATCCTCCGTGGAATTCAGACGCTATCGCGCCGGTGCCTGGACCAGCCTCATTGGCCCGGTGGAGGACAACATGTCGGTGGTTTATGCTCTCCAGCGTCGCTGGTAGACCGACCCTGTTTCTAATCCGGAAGTGCATGGTAGTTGTCCAGGAAGTACTGAGCTTTCGTCTGTGCCACTGTGTTCGTCGTTTGTCGAGCCCACGCCTGGATCACTGGAAGGAAACTGACCGTATCCGACTTCGGGAACAGTCCTCTGCTGGTGGCATTGAAGATGTCGGTAATGGTGCTCCCTGGAATGAAGGCGTACACCCCGAGCGAGTTGGTATAGAGTCTGGTATTGGCCAGACACTGGTGCAATGCCGGAACTGCCGGACGTCCAATCCCAGCCAGCGCCCCCGTAACGTATGCCGGATTAACCTCCACCATGGCCAAGAGCTCAGGAATGGCAGGCTCTGCGACTCCCCCCAACGCCCTGAAGCCGGTGGTGGCACGCAAAAAGCGGTCGTTGGCGTTCCGAAAGCGATACTTGAGTACGGGTTGCTTTTCGAGAACCTGGTTCAGCTTCCACCTCCAATCATTTCCTTCCTGGCGATACTCCCGCAGCAGCCAAGGAATCGCGTTCGTCCCAATGACGCGAATCGCCTTGATCTGCTCCGCCCCCTCAATGGGTTGCTGGAAAAAATCAAATTGGCACAGCTCATCAAGCCACACGGAGAGTCGCTTCCCCTCGTGACTTGGTTCACTCGGCTCGACAACCCACCACGCAATCGTGAAAATCGTGAGACCTGCCACGAGACCAAGCAGAATGACCCAGCGCCTTTTCATATTGTCCAACGACAGAGGTGAGCGACCACCGCCGACAACGAAGGTGGAGCGGACGATCCGCGCTTGAACTGCCTTCCAGCATCGAGCAACCCCGCGAGGCGGCGGTTCGTCTCCACCGTCTGGCTGGGCGATGTCACCATGTCCAGATCACGGGTAGAATGGCCAATACCGCGATGATCAGCCCCAGAACAACCACGGCAAAGAATCCCACGCTCCTCTGTCTCTGGCCTGCCCTTCTTTCGCGTGAATTGAAGAACAGTGCCAGCCCGGTCAAAACCGCGACGACTGAAAACGCCAACATCCCATACCAGGCCGGCGTGGACATCGGTAGGAAGGTCGTCGCAAGCAGCACCACTGCACCTGCGACTCCGTATGCGCCTGACCTGCGAATCGTCATGTCACGGTAGTGCTGTCGCGGAACGACCAAGCTCAGCGACCCGGCCCACGGGACGCCACGATTGCAACCGGAGCGCGATGGCCGGGTTCGCTGCAGCGCATGGGTAGCCCACTTAGTATGCACAAAACTTTGTGACTCCTTCTATGCCGACGACCTCAAGCACAGGAATCCCGTTTTCAAACTCAATCTGCTCAGGTGAAAGCGTAGGTGCTAGCCAATGTAGCCGAGGCGTTCCATCGAGTCTTAGAAACTCTGGCTTGTGGCGACCAAAGTGTCGCCACCGAATAATGCAAGTGCCATTAGCCGGGTCAGTGTAACGGTAGGTTGCGTAAGTCCACCACGGAATCCCGAGCGGGCTGCTCATGCGCTGATACTCAACCCTGAAGTCGCTCTGCCGTGTCGGGTCACCAAGTTGTGCCGTGTAAATCCTCGAAATACTGTTCGTGTTCGATGCCAGCCAACTCTTGAGGTCTGCTTCCATCTGCGAAGATGGAGGCAGCGGCCTCTCCTCGCGGGGTCGAAACTTGTCTGGCTGCCAATCTGCACCAGCAATCTTCTTTGGAGTAGCCGGGCCGCACCCCATCAAGAGCATGCCTAGTGCAAACAACGATGCGATGTAGTAGTGGCGCGATTTCATGGGGCGCGGAGTGGGCCGAACGTCATGATGAGCCATGCGGTTGCTTGGCGCGGAGGCTGCGCAGCAGCATCCGTGACGAGCAATCGCATTGGCTCCATTTACTTGTTGGGCTCATTTTCGGTTTCTTCTGGAACATCAATTAGATCGTAAGCGAGTCGAATTCGGATGTTTTTCAGTTGCTGTTCGAGTGCCTCCAACGACTGAGAATTTGCTGCTGCCTGATCGATTAAACCTCTTCTCCATCGGCGCCAATTAGCCTGAACACCGCACAACGCATCCTTCGAGGCTAAGGGCGAGTCATCGAATCCGAATTCGAATCCACAGCTGCACATTTGGAACGATGCGCTCCCGTCTGTATCATATGGTGGACTCTCAAATTCGATGGCACCGCAAACGGGGCAGCAGAAGCTTCCATCTCTAGCTTGATAAAGCGTGAAGGCTTCGTCGATTGCTTGGCATCGAATTGGTTTCATATTTCTGCCCAACGACCCAAGCTCAGCGACCCGGCCCGCGTGACGCCACGATGGCAACCGCGACGCTCATGCCGGGTTCGCTGCAGCGCATGGTTAGGCCGCAATTCTACTTCTGTGGCACATGTCCATACATCTGGTCCACCGCCGCTCCAACATCCTCGTGCGATGATATACCAAGCCTCGACGTTGTCCTTCAAGCGCGCTCGAAGACCGACGGCATACTGCTCTGAAAACTGAATCCACGTGACAGCGTGCGCCGATGCGATGCCACTGAACGGCAACTTGCCTCGAATGTCGCAAATCCGCATTCGTTGCGCGCGTAGCTCAATGCCATCTGAAATGCCTGCGTAGCCATCAGAATATCGAACTGCAACTGCAAGCCTCCGCATCCTCACAAGAACAATCGGCAAGACCGATGAAAGTCTCAGCGGCGTAGTGTCTCGCATCGGAATCTGCCACTGACAACACCGAACACTGCCCAGTCGCTGCAACCATGGTCGTCCGAATCAGTGCGGAAAACAGCGTGCGCAATGACCGCTCGCAGCCGTGGCCGGCAATCTTCGCATCAATCTTGAGCATCGAAGAACGGCGCGGGCCAGAATGCGCACTCGGCGCTCCATTCTTGCGAAAGCAGCACCGATGGTGCAAATGTGATGTGGTTCATAAACGTGTAATGCCGCTCGTTTGCAATCCTCGAAAGCGCATTTGTGGCAACGTTATTCGGGTCGTCCTTGTAATCTTCGTAACGATTGAATACGCCTGTGCGACGCGAACCGAACGCTGGCCAGAACGTGGCTCGCCGCGATACTGGATCGTATGGCTGCCGGCAAGGTGGAAGCGCCGCGCTCAGTGAAAACACGACCACAATAAGGTGAAGACGATGAATGCTCCACACTGAACGGTTCAACTGCTCTGATCGGCGTAATTCGTCGGGCTCATCGGCGCGTCACGACGAAGGTCAGCGACGGGAGGCCAGCCACGCCACTCGGCGTGCCGGCTGGCGCCCGTTCGCTGGACCGTCATGGTTCGTCCGCAGACGTGGTCCACTGCGGCGGATGCCGTCAGCTGGGCGCCAGACGTTCGCTGAACCGTCTGGTTCGCCATCTTCCCGAAGAAGTGGATACTAGCCGGCAAGAAAGTCGCAGAGGACGCCGAAGAGCTGAGCCAGTGTCCGCATCGTTGGTGGTTGTCGTCGGGTCGTGGTCCTGAAAGCCCCATGACGACGTGAACCTCGCCAACTGCGGCATGTGCCGTATGGAACCGGTCGTCTTCGATCTCGAACATGCGTGAGTCATTGACGTGACTGCCTGGGATGGCCTAACGCAAAGGTCAGCGACGGGAGCCAGCCGCCGGCGCGTCCGCATCGCCACTCGGCGGGTCGGCTGGCGCCCGTTCGCTGGACCGCCATGGTTCGATTCCCAATGAATCAGAGGTACTCCTGGAAGCCACCCGCACGCAAGCAGGCCGTGGCCATCGCCCAGCGCCATATCCGTCTCTATAGGCATCGTGTTCATTTTCTGGTTGGGCGAGCGTGCTGGAATGCTCAGGGGCGATCCGGAGGCCGAGGGCAATCTTGGTGGTCTTGGTCAGGGAATCGAACGTTGTTTAGACTGACCAATGGCAGCCTAGTGCCTTTCGGGAGTCAACAGTGGCGTGGTTTCGCTGCATAGGCTGCGAAGGGAGGAGACTCTGCAGGCGTGGGTTCATGTCAGGATCGGGATGGGTTGGGTGATCATGTCGGCGGGTGCGCGTTCGAAACGACGGGTGCAACCTGCCGGATCCGCTGGCCGGATTCAACGGTCCATCAGGGGTGGGTATGGTTTCAGGGCGACGATGGCCTCATGGGCTTGGGGAAGACTCTGGAAGGCGACGAGGACGTCGCCTCCCCGTTCCGATGGGTGACTCGAAGGCGATGATTCAAAGGCACACCTCCTCTGCGTCTCTGCGCGAGTCATTCTTCGACGTCCAACGGCATGGATACGGCTGACCCCTTGCCTTGCCCTTCGCATGGGGAGAGCGGCAGGATTGGAACCATGTTCCTGCGAATGGTTTTCCCGATGCTGATCCTTCTGGGCGGGGCGGTCACGGCGGTGGCCGAGGTGGTCTGGCGCGATGCGTCGACGCTGACCGTGGAAGGCCGGGGATGGGAGGTGGCCGATGCCCCGTTCCAGCGCCTCCCGAACCATGCCAAGGCCACGGTTCCCGCCCATGTCTGGGACCTGGGCCGGTCATCGGCCGGGATCTCGATCCGATTCCGGACGCAGGCGGATCGGATCGATGCGCGCTGGGACCTCACCAGTGCCTCCCTCGCCATGCCCCACATGCCTGCGACGGGGGTGAGCGGACTCGACCTTTATGTCCGGGAGGGATCCTCCCGGACCTGGCAATTTGTCCAGAACGGCCGTCCCACGGGCCAACTCACGAACACGGCCCAGTTCCGGGTCGGATCCAACGCGGTTACCCGTGAGTACCTGCTTTATCTCCCGCTCTATAACGGAGTGAGCCGACTCGACCTTGGCGTCGATTCCGCCTTCCGCCTCGAAGCAATTCCTCCCGCAGACCCCACCTCGAAGCGTCGTCCCATCGTCCTGTACGGCACCTCGATCGTGCAGGGTGGCTGCGCATCGCGACCTGGGCTGGCCTGGCCGTCGATCCTCGGACGCCACCTCGACCGTCCGGTGATCAACCTGGGATTCTCGGGGGCGGGCCGCATGGAACCGGCGGTCGTGGACGTGATGGCTGAACTCGACCCGGCTTTGTTCGTGATCGATTGCCTCTGGAACATCGGCGACCTGCCTTCGTCCGAGATCGAAGCACGGGTGACCCACCTCGCCACCACACTCCGCCAGCGTCGACCCTCCACGCCGATCCTGTTCGTGGGTCAATCGGACATCAGGAACGAGCGGCATCCCACGGGTGCCTCGAAGGCGCAGGAACGGGCCATCCAGGCGCTGCAATCGCGAAACCTCACCGGCCTGCACCTCGTCGGCGGCAGCCTCCTGCTGGGGTTCGATCGCGAAGGAACGGTGGATGGAGTGCATCCCAATGACCTCGGGATGATGCGGCATGCGGAGGCGCTGGCCCCGATGGTCGGAAGCCTCCTGCGGCCGTAGTGCGGGAGAGGTTCGACCTGTGAAGTTTCAGGTTTGAGACTTCAATCCTGATACTCCTTCACCCACCCGGTCTGCGGCCAGGCCGTCACCGTGTCGTAGGGCTGGCGCGCTCCCGGCGTGCTGCGGCCGTCCTCGATGATCTTCCGCAGCGCACGGCCCAACCGTGCCACTTCCTCGGGACGCTCCGCCATCAGGTTGCGCGTCTCTGCTGGATCCGACTCCAGATCGTACAACTGGAACCGCGGCATTCCCGCCGTCAGCCCCTTGCCTGGCTGCGGAAAGCTCCAGCCACCCGAATCCGGAACCAGCAACAGCTTCCATCGGCCCTGCCGGATCGCGAACGAGCCGTTGTTGGAGTGATGGACCAACGCGGCTCGTCGCGTCAGCGGTTCATTTCCACCTCGAATCAGTGGGAGCAGGCTGACGCTGTCCTCTCCCACGTTCTCCGGCAGCGTCACCCCGAGGATCTCCGCGCACGTTGCCATCAGATCCAGATGTCCCACCGTCTGCCCACACCGCGTCCCCGCCGGTGCCTGCCCAGGCCACCGCACGATGAACGGCACCCGATGCCCCCCTTCGAACAGGTCCGCCTTGTGCCCGCGATACCCCGCGCTCGGATCATGCCCAAGTCCATTCAACTCCTTCAGGTTCGCCGCCGGCGCGAAGCCATTGTCTGCGGTGAACACCACCAGCGTGTTCGTCCGCAGGCCCAAACCGTCCAGCGTCCCGAGCAGATCCCCGATCGCCGCATCCACCTGCAGCACGAAATCCCCGTAGGGATTGGTCTTCGAACGTCCCTGAAAGGCCGGTGTTGGAACGATCGGCGTGTGGGGTGAGGCCAGCGCCAGGTACAGGAAGAACGGCTTCCCGTCCCGCGCCGATACCCGGTCCTTCAGGAAGCCCTGCGCCTTCTCGATGAAGCGCGGTTGCACCTCCTCGAAACGGAAGTCACCTGCGATCGGACCCGCACGCCACATCTTCGGCGACGGGCTGTTCGTCACCGTCCCATTCGGCACCGCCGTCACCCGGTCGTTGTCGAGGTACACGTACGGCGGCATGTCCAACGACGCACTGATCCCAAAGTACCGATCGAATCCACGCGTCAGCGGCCCCTCGGCAAACGGCCGGGTATAGTCCACGTCCTCCAGCTTCGGACCCGACTTCGCCCATTCAAACCCAAGGTGCCATTTCCCAACCCCGGCCGTGGCGTACCCCTGCGACTTCAGGAACGCCGCCACGGTCATCCGCCCCGGTTCGATCAACGGCCGGTCATATCCATGCAGCACCCCCGACTTCATCGAACCCCGCCACGAATACCTTCCCGTCAGCAGCGTGTACCGACTCGGCGTACACACGCCCGAGGCCGAGTGGGCATCGGTGAAGACACGCCCCTCCGCCGCCAACCGGTCCAGGTTCGGCGTCTTCCAGACACACTTCGGATTCAGCGCCGAGACATCCCCGATGCCCATGTCATCCGCGAGGATGTAGAGGATGTTCGGACGCAACCCGTCCGCCGCGAACGCGCTGTTCCAAACCATCAATATCCACGCGGCCATCCATCCGGCCGCGACCCACCGCTTGCATGTCATTCTCATGGGAAGTCCACAAACCCTGCCCCGGATCATCCACTCCGGCCCACATGAAAATGCCCCTTCCCCACGTAGCCGACGACGTCAGGAGGCGTTCCCAAAGCAGACCCCACTTCCCAGTTCCCGATCCAAAGCCTCCTCACGTCGTCCGCTACCCCCCAGCCGTAGCCGACGACGTCAGGAGGCGTTCCCAAAGCAGACCCCACTTCCCGGTTCCCAATCCAAAGCCTCCTCACGTCGTCCGCTACCCCCCAGCCGTAGCCGACGACGTCAGGAGGCGTTCCCAAAGCAGACCCCACTTCCCAGTTCCCAATCCAAAGCCTCCTCACGTCGTCCGCTACCCCCCAGCCGTAGCCGACGACGTCAGGAGGCGTTCCCAAAGCCCCTCCCCCGTCTTGGCCATTGCCCCGCGACCACCCCGCCATTAACAACTCCCCCGACGTGCGCGCTCCCGTCCCCTCGTGGTTCCTCCTGGCCTTGGCCTGCCTTTTTGGCGGGAGCGTTCCCACCTGTGCCGATGTCGTCACCCGGTCCAACCTCCACGTCCAGATCCGCGCCCGCCACCAGGCCCTGCCCTACTCCAGTTCCACCCGCTTCGACACCGCCGACGCCCTCGCGCAGATCGACCTTCTCCCCGAAGTCCCCGGCAGGGTCCGACTCGTCTATGGCGGGTCCCTCCCCACGTCCTCCTTCGCCGCCGCCACCGGATGGAACCGTGAACACCTCTGGCCCAACTCCCTCGGGATCGACGACCGGTTGCCCGCCTACTCGGATCTCCACAACCTGCGCCCCTGCGACGCCAACGTGAATTCCGCGCGCGGGAACAAGTGGTTTGACGTCTCCCTGCCCAGCGATCCCGGATACGCCAAGCCGGCCCACGCGGAATCCCCCCTCTCCGCCACCGACCGCGACTCCTGGATGCCGGCTCCCTCCGAACGGGGCGATCTCGCCCGCGCCTTGTTCTATATGGATGTCCGATACGAAGGCACCGGCGGCGAACCCGACCTCCGTCTCGTCGAGGACACGCGCCTCATCACGAGCACCGGAACGGCCATGGGCCGCCTCAGCACCCTCCTCCGCTGGCATGCCGAGGATCCGCCCGACGCAGCCGAACGTCTCCGCAACGACGCCGTCGCCCGGCTCCAGGGAAACCGCAATCCCTTTGTCGACGAACCCGGCCTGGCCTCCGCGGTCTACCTTCCACACGTGGAGATCGTGCTCACCGAAGGGCGCCCCGTTCTCACGTGGGACTCCGAACTCCCGCTCGTCCTCGAATCCGCCCCATCGCCCTCCGGCCCGTGGTCACGCGCCCAGGCCATCCCCTCGGCGGAGGATGCGTTGGAATCGGTCCGACTCTTCCGTCTGACGCTCGCGCCCTGAGGGCCGAAGGAACGGCACCGCTCGACCTGGAACCGGTAGTTCAGCCATCCGCAGATGGCGCCGATTGCGCAGATGGACAGGCGGCAGTGATCAGAAACAGCCGAAGCTGCAGGGTTCACTCGATCCCAGTTCCTGACTATCTGCGTGATCTGCGTCATCTGCGGATTCAATCCGCGCTTTCAGGCTCAAGCCTTCGGTCGGACATCGAGGCACACCAGATCGCCCTTGGCATTGCGGACGTACAATCGGCCCTGGGCCAGCACCGGCGATGTCCAGCACTTGCCACCGATGACCTGGCTTCGCGCCAGCAATTCGAACTTCCCGGGGTTTGCGCGGACCACGCTCAACTCCCCCTTGTCGCTCAGGACGATCAGGCGATCCCCCGACGCGATGATCGAACCCTGGCCAAATCCCTTCTCTCCCCACTTCACCGTCCCGGTCTCCAGATCCACGCACCGCAACTCCTGGTTCGCCCCCTTGTACCCCGCGGTCTCGTGACCGTAGAGCATCCCGTCGATCAACACCGCCGTTCCCGTGAACGTCGACAGGTTCTTGTTCTTCCAGATCCTTTCCGCGCCCTTTCCGGACACCCGGAGCAACTCCCCACCGTCATCGCCTGAACTGATGAAAAGCCGATCCCCAACCACCACCGGATCCGAACAGTGCGTGCGGTAACCCTGGCCGAACTTCGACTTCCACAGCTTTCGCCCATCCTTCGGATCCACTGCCACCAACTCCTCCGACATGAAGAACAGTGCGGTGCGTTGCCCAGCAAACTCCGCCACCACCGGAGCCGCAAAGGTCATGTCCTTCCCCGATCCGGAATCCCACATCACCCGGCCCGTCTCTGCTTCCAACGCGACCCCTGCCGGCCCGTACGCCAACAACAGCGTCTTCGCGTCCGCCATCACCGGCGATCCCGAGACGCCCCAGTCGGAGATCTTCGCACCAATCTTCTCCCCGAGGTCCACCTCCCACCGGACCTTCCCCGTCGCCGCCTCGAAACAGAACGCGTGGCCCGTCTTGCTCACCGTGAACACCCGGTCCCCGACCACCAGCGGCGTCGCGTTCGGGCCGCCTTCGTACATCTTGTTCCCCAGCTTCTCCTTGTAGGGATGGCTCCACAGAAGCTTGCCCGTGCTGGCATCCAGGCACCGCACCGTGTCCTGCTCGTCCGCCCAACCCGCCGTGAACAACCGTCCCTCCGACACCACCATCGAGGAGAACCCGATCCCCACATTCGCTGTCCACGCCTTGGCCGGACCGGCGGCATCCCATGCCGAATTCCAATCCGCCTCCTTCGAGATTCCATTGCGATCCGGTCCCCGCCACGACGGCCAATCCGCCCCGTGAACCGTCAGACAGGATGCGAGGACCAACGAGGAAAGCAGGGCGCGGCAGATCATGCGCCCCACTCTTGCCCCATAACCAGAATTGGCAACTTCTCTCCCCAATCCTGAACGGAGCGGCAATGTCCTCATCGCCCTCGGAAAGGCTTCGGAACGGCGACGCGGACGTCGCCACCCCGTCCATGAGTGGAGCGGCGATGTCCTCATCGCCTGACGCGGGGATTTGGGGAGGGCGACGAGGACGTCGCCACCCCGTTCGATGCGGCAGCAGTGTCGAGACGCGCCCGGTTTCAGGGTCACTTCAAACGTGAATCCTCAAACTTCAAACTCCCGCCCCGCCCTTCCTCGCCCGTCGTTCCACCCAGTAACAGATCAGGTTCACCACACCGATCCCCGCCGGAATCAAACCCAACGCCGGGTTCGGCCCATTCCAACGTCCATCCCCTGTCCTCCCGACCTCAAAGGCAAAGAACAAGGTGAACCCGAATCCGGTCACCAGCCAGATCAGGCCGCCCTTCAATCCCTTCGTCGGAGAAACGTGGCCCGGCTTGGATTCGGGCGATTCCCCCACCAGCGTTCGCGGGATCTCCGGCAACTCCAGGCCCTTCTCAAGCGCCAGCATCCGCTCCCGATGGAGCATGTCGATCAGGTCGCGCCGCTTCCGGTAGTCCGTCCAGATCGCGAGGAAGGCCAACCCGAATCCCGACGTCAGCGCGACGAATCCCATCCCCATCCCGAGGTACTCCTTGATCGAATCATCCTTCGTCTGGGATTTCCGGTCCTTGCGGACGCTCGCGACCTCCGCGATCGGCACAAATTCCGGACTTGGGACGTTTGTGCCCACCGCCGCCACCGTTTCGGCAGGCTTCGGGGTCACGCCGTCCTCCGCATGCACCCAGCCCGTTCCCATCCACAACAGGCAACCCAGTCCCAACCCCTGCCACCAAACCTTCATCGAAGTCTTCATTCGCCGGTTCCTACTGCACCGGGGCGCCCCGGGTTTCAGCCGTCGTGGAAAAATCTTCCTTTGCCGATCACTTCCCAGAAAAGCCCCGTTAGGCCCCATGCTGCACCCATCCTGTTGAGGAACGGGGTGGCGACGTCCTCGTCGCCGGCACAAAGTCTGTCTCAAAACACAGAGGTCGTCGCTGCCTCGTCGCCGGGTTTGCTGAGCAAAAGATTCCCTTCAGGCAGCCCTTTCTCCCAAACATTTCGTGAAACCCTGCGCACCTCCCCCAAGTATCAAACCCACGCCCCCGGTACCGGGGCATGTGGATGGACGAAACCGAAATCAGGAAACTGCTGGATGCGGGAGAACACCGGGAGGCGTTCGAACGGATCGTCGACGCCTTTCAGGAGAAGACGTTCCATCTGGCCCTGAGCCTCACCCGCAACCACGCCACCGCACGGGACCTGGCCCAGGATTCCCTGCTGCGCGTCTGGAAGGCCCTCCCCGCCTACAACGGCACCGCCTCCCTCTCCACCTGGATCTACACGATCACCCGCAATTGCTGCCTCACCGAACTCGCCCGCGCCCGACGCCGGCAGGCCTTCTCTCTCGATGAGCCCGATTCCGCCCTGAACGCCGACACCCTCGCCGCTCCCGATCTCCCGGAGGCGACGTCGGGCATGGATGTCGAAGCCATGCTTTCGCGCCTCCCCGAGCGGACCCAACGGGTGGTCCGCCTGTTCTATCTCGAACAGAAATCCTACGAGGAAACCGCCGCCCTGCTCGGGGTTCCCCTCGGCACGTTGAAGACCCTGCTGTTCCGCGCCCGCAAGGAACTCGCCCGCATGGCCGCCGAAACCCCTTCCCACCTTCCATCCCACCTTCAAGCCCAGGAGTACCGATGACTCCCATGACCTGCGAACGATGCGAGGACCACCTGTTCACATTGGATGATCCCGCGGCTCCCCTGCCAGCGGAGGTCACCGAACACCTCCTCACCTGCGCCGCGTGCACCCGGCTTCGTCAGGAACTCGCCCACATCGACGAGACCCTGACCTTCCATGCCGCCGCACAGTCCGACGTGCCCCCCGACTTCAAGGCCTCCCTGCTCGCCCGGATTCCCGCCCCTCCGGAACGCCTGCCGCCATCCCTCGCGGCTTCGGAACGTTTGGAATCGACACAGCGCCACCAGCAGGCGGTCACCGCGCTCGAGCGACGTTACCTTCTCCCGCATTTCCGCATCCTGCCTGGGTTCCTCACCCTGGCCGGCGTGGTCACCCTGACCGTCCTCGGCCTGTTCGAACTGGCTCGCCAATTCCAACTCGACCCCGTCCTCACCGTCGGTTGCGGCTCAGGTCTGCTGGGACTCGGATTGGCCCTCTATCGCATTCGACCCTTTGCCAGCCGATCTGCCCAACCACGCCCCCACCCTTCCCGCGCGTGACACAGGAAGCGCCCTGCTAGGGCTTTTTTCGCTGGATGTCCTTCACCAGGCCACTCGTCAGGTCGAAGCGGTACTTTGCCGTCTTGAAATCGCCCATGTCTGAAGTCCAATCCACGAACCGTCCCTGCGGATCAAACAGGTATGCGGACGACCCGGATGGCAGATGCCGCCCTGCGGGAGCCAACATCACCGTGTAGGTCACACCCGCGCTCTCAAACGTTCCCGATCCCTTGATCGTGTTACCCTTCCAGGCCCGAAAATCATCAATCGTTGCCATGCCCTTCGGCGGGCGGGCCGCCCTCAAGGGAATGTAATCGAGCATGAAGCATCCTCCGAGGAGCACCACCGGCGTGGCGATCAGGATCGCGGCCCGCAGCCATCCCCGACTTCGCGATCGTGGGTCATTCATGTTGTCTTGAAGTGATCCTGTCATGACACCTGCACACCGATCAGGACAGCTGACTTTCTCGTGTTCATTCTATCCGAACCCAACCTTCTGGACCGCATTGTCCCCCGTGGAGCCATTCAACCGAGCTCATCTTGACACTGCCCCCGCATTGAACGGGGAGGCGACGTCCACGTCGCCCTTCCACAAAGCTCCTTCCCAAAGGCGACGAGGACGTCGCCACCCCGAAACGCTTCCCAGAGGGGCAGTGTCAATGTGGGCCCCATCCAACCGCTCAGGCGTCCTTCGCCCCATCATCCGAAACCACACCCGCATCCCTGCACGGGCCCCATCCTCGGCTCCACGGGTCTCCGACTCGGGTCGAAAGGCAAGGAGAGCCGCCCAGGCACCCACCCCTAGGCCGACCGCAACAACCGGCTTGGCAATGTGGTGCTTCATGAAGGGTCTCCTGAGCATGACTGGCACGATAACAAAGAGTGCCATATCGACAACGACTGAGACGCAGGGTCACGCGAATCTTGAACCCAGGTTGGATTCCCACAGATTCAGAACAACCGCCAATGATTCTCAGCCCCCCATCTGTGGTCGTCCTGAATCTGCGGGTATCCTTTTGCGGACAAAGAACGGGGAGGCGATGTCCTCATCGCCCATCTCCCCAAAACCCCTTCCCAAAGGCGACGCGCACGTCGCCACCCCGTCCACAGGAAGGTTTGCCTTCCGTATAACTTCCTGTGTCCCATTCGGTCCCAAGCCACGCAATGTCCGACCCGGAACCAACACCCCCTGTCCCCGAGCCACCCAGCCCGGCACGCGCCTTCCTCCATCGTTGCCTCCTCGTCGACCTCGAAGTCACGTTGGCCGGTCGCATCACCCACATCGGTGCCATCCTCGGCGACCGACGCCAATCCGGCACCCAAGCCACCGGCCTCGCATTCCTCGACACCTTCGCGCGCGAAGCCTCTGCGGTCCTCGGCCACAATCTCGCCGACCACGACCTGCCCCGACTCCGTGCGGTCAGTCCGAACCTCCCGATCCACCTGCTGCCGGTCATCGACACCCTGATCCTCTCGCCCATCGCCTTTCCGTCGAATCCGTATCACCGGTTGGTGAAGGACTACAAACTGGTCCGCGAAAGCCAGAACGACCCCGTCGCGGACGCGAGGCTCGCCGGAGCGTTGTTCCTCGATCAATGGGAAGCGCTGGAGCGACTGCACGCCGCGCACCCCGTCTTGTTCACCGCCCTGCACTTCCTCCTGGCAACCGGCAACACCACCGAGGACCGCGTCGCCGCGGGATTTGAATGGCTCTTCGGTCTCATCGCCCGCAATGCCACCATCCCGGATTGGGACCGCGGTCGACGTGCCGTCCGCGAATGGGTGGACCATCACGGCTGTCCCTCGGCGGGCATCCCCGAGGAAGCCTTCACCAATCGCGAGCAACGGCAGGCCCTGGCCTTCGCCCTGAGCTGGCTGGGTGTTGCCGGCGGCAACTCGGTCCTCCCGCCGTGGGTGCGGAAACGGCACGCCAACGCCGCCACATGGATCCGGCACTGGCGTTGCCAACCCTGCTCCAACCGCGAATGCCCGTGGTGTCCCAAACACCACGACGCCCGCGTCCAATTGAAGCAGTGGTTCGGCTTCGACGACTTCCGCGCCGAGCCCCGCGCCCCCGATGGCTCCAGCCTCCAGCGGGCCATCATCGAATCGGGTTTCCGCGACGAATCCCTCCTCGCCATCCTCCCCACGAGCGGCGGGAAATCCCTCTGCTTCCAGCTCCCCGCACTCGTCCGCTACCAACGCGTCGGATCCCTCACCCTCGTCATCTCCCCCTTGCAGGCGCTGATGAAGGACCAGGTGGACGGACTCATCCGGCGCACGGGCAATCCCTGCGCCGCCGCGCTCTACGGCCTGCTGACCCCGCCGGAGCGCAGCGATGTCCTGCGTCGGATCCAGATGGGCGACATCGCCGTCCTCTACGTCTCGCCCGAGCAATTCCGCAACCGCTCCTTCCGCAGCGCCATCGCCACGCGCGAGATCGGCTGCTGGGTCTTCGATGAAGCCCATTGCCTCTCGAAATGGGGACACGACTTCCGCCCGGATTACCTCTACGCCGCCCGATTCATCCGCGAGTTCTCCGCGGCCGTGGGGACGTCCGTTGCCCCGATCGCCTGCTTCACCGCCACCGCCAAGCAGGAGGTGAAGGATGAGATCCTCGCGCACTTCCTCCACGAAACCGGCCGCCAGTTCCGGACCTTCGAAGGGGGTGTCGAACGGACGAACCTCGAGTTCGCCGTCGAGGAGACGGGCGAACATGGGAAGCTCGGGCAGGTCCGCGAACTCCTCGCCGAACATCTCTCGCCCGGTCGCGGCGGCAGTGCCGTCGTCTTCCGCTCCCGACGCAAGTACACCGAGCTCACGGCCGAATTCCTCCGGTCCAACGGTTGGGCCTGCGAATACTTCCACGCCGGCCTCACCCCGCCCGAGAAGAAGCGCATCCAGGACGACTTCATCGCCGGCCGCGTCCAGGTCATCTGCGCCACCAACGCCTTCGGCATGGGCATCGACAAGGACGACGTCCGCCTCGTCATCCACGCCGACACGCCGGGGTCCCTCGAGAACTATCTCCAGGAAGCCGGACGTGCGGGACGCGACGGCCACAACGCCCGCTGCGTCCTCCTCTTCGATGAGGAGGATTGCGAGGCGCAGTTCCGCCTTGGGGCCATGTCCGAGCTTGGCCGTCGCGACATCGCCCAACTCCTGCGCGGCATCCGCAAGGCGGCCCGCGGCCGCGACGAGGTCGTGCTCACCACGGGCGAACTCCTGCGCGACGAGGACCTCGAGGTCAGCATCGATCCGGCGGGCAACATGGCCGACACCCAGGTCCGCACCGCCATCGCGTGGCTGGAGCGCGCCGGGTTCATCGAACGGAACGAGAACGTCACCTCCGTCTTCCAGGCGCGCCCGTTGGTGAGAACCCTCGAAGAGGCTGAGCCCATCATCGCACGGCAGGAACTTCCCGACATGGTGGCGAAACTCTGGCTCGCGATCCTCCGCGAGATCATGAACTCCGCCCCGACCGACAACCTCACGGTCGACCAACTCGCCCTGCTGCCGGAGTTCTCCGCCCTCCATTCCCAACGCCCACCCGAAGCTTCGGGCCCCGCCTGGGTCTCGGCCCGCGTGCTTCGGATCCTCGACGACATGGCCGCGGCGAAGCTGCTCCAGCGCGACACCCTGCTCACCGCCTATGTCCGACACAAGGTGGCCGACCATTCCACCCTCCGGCTCCAGCGCATCGCCAAGCTTGAGCAGTCCCTCCTGAGCCTGCTCATCGAGAACGAGCCCGACGCCGACCCCGAGCGTTGGCTCCACCTTTCACTCTCCGGGCTCAACGAAAGTCTCCTCGACGACCAGCAACCGTCCTCCGCCCACCAGATCCGCAGCCTCCTCACCAGCATCGCCCAGGACGGCCGCGGATTCGCCGAACGCCATGGTTCCTTCGACCTCCGTCCCGCCAGCCAGGACACGCTCCAGGTCCGCGTCCGCCGCGGTTGGGATACCGTTCGCAAGCTCTCCGAACGCCGCGCCCGCGCCGCTTCGCTCGTGCTGCAAACCCTCCTCGCCCGGATCCCGCCGGAGGCTCCCGCCCAGTCGGACCTGCTCGTTGAGTTCACGTTCGAACAACTGCGCGATGCCATCGACGCCGACCTGGTCCTCCGGAGCGAATCCCGGAACCTGAACGCCACCGTCGAGCGTGCGCTGCTGTTCCTGCACGAACAGGCCGTCATCGAGCTCCGCCAGGGCCTGGCCATCTTCCGGTCGGCCATGACGCTGCGGATCAACCGCGCCCGGGACGGCCAGCGTTACGGCAACACCGACTTCGAGCCCCTCGCCTCCCATTACCGCGAGCGCATCCTCCAGGTCCACGTGATGGGCGAATACGCCCGCCGCGGTCTCGAACGCATGGAGGCCGCCCTCGAACTCGCCCTCGCCTACTTCCGACTCGGCCAGCCGGAATTCATCCAGCGCTACATCCCACTGAAGGCCACCGTCCGCGAGCACGCCACCACCGCCGCCTCGTACGAACGCATCGTCACGGACCTCGAGAACGCCGACCAGATCCGCATCGTCACCGCACCGGCCCACCGGAACCTCCTCGTCCTCGCCGGTCCCGGCTCGGGCAAGACCCGCACCGTCGTTCACCGCACCGCCTACCTGCTCCGTGTCCATCGCGTGCGCGCCCGGTCGATCCTGGTCTGCTGTTTCAACCGGAGCGCCGCCATCGAACTCCGCAAACGGCTGGTCCAACTCGTGGGCGACGACGCCCGCGGGGTCACCATCCTCACCTATCACAGCCTCGCCCTCCGTCTTCTCGGACGTTCCCTCGCCCAACGCGGCGGGGCCGCCAATGCCGCCTCCGATGAGTTCGATTTCGACCAACTCATCGTCGAGGCCACCGCCCTGCTCAAGGGCCAACGCCTCCCGCCCGGCGTCGAAGCCGATGAAATACGCGACCGGCTCCTCGCCGGCTTCGAACACATCCTCGTCGACGAATACCAGGACATCGACGAACGCCAGTACGGACTGATCGCCGCCATCGCCGGCCGCACCCTCGACGACCCCGACCAGAAGCTCTCCATCCTCGCCGTCGGCGACGACGACCAGTCCATCTACGGTTTCCGCGGCGCAAACGTGGAGTTCATCCGCCGGTTCCAGACCGACTACGACGCCGACATCCAATACCTCGTCGAGAACTACCGCTCCTCCCGCCGGATCATCGACGCGTCCAACAGCGTCATCGCGATCAACCGCGACCGCATGAAGACCGATCGCCCCATCCGCATCGACCGCCACCGGTCGGACACCCCGGCGGGCGGCATCCTCGAATCCCGCGACCCGATCGCACGCGGCCGGGTCCAGATCCTCTCGGTGCAGGACTCCGTTCAACAGGCGGAGGCGGTCGTCGACGAGATCCGGCGACTCCGCGGCATCACCGCCTTCGACGGGTCTGCCGTCGCGGTGCTCTCCAGCGAACACCGCGACCTCTCCCTTGTCCGCGCCGTTCTTGAACGGGAAGGCATCCCGCTCCAATGGCGCGCGGACCGTGGCCAGTGGCCGAACCCGGTCCGCGTCCGCGAAGTCCACGCATTCCTGGAACGGATCGAGGACGCGCCCCGACGCCAACTCCGGCTCGACGAACTCCGCACCATCGCCACCGAACTCCGCAGCCTCCACGGCACCGACAATCCGTGGCTCACCCTGGTCGACCGACTCGTCGAGGCGTGGCACGACGAGGCGGGCGACGCCGACGCTCCGGCCGTGGACATCGCGCGCTTCTGCCGCGAGACCCTCGCCGAACTCCGGCGGGATGCCGACACCTCGCAGGGCGTGGTCCTTTCCACCGTGCACGCCGCCAAGGGCACCGAGTACGACCACGTCTTCGTGATCGGGAGCTGGCCGGAAGCGCGTGAGATCAGGGAGTCCGAGGAACGCCGCCGCGCGTTCTATGTCGGCATGACCCGGGCCCGCCAATCCCTGACCCTCCTCGACCTCCGCTCGATCCGTCCCTCGCTTCCGGGACAATTGATCAGCCCGGAGTTTGCCTGTCGCACCGTTCCGCCCATTCCCGCCGACCCGCGCATCACCCACCGGAACTACGCCCTCCTGAGCCTGGCCGACATCTTCCTCAGCTACGCCGGCCGCCAACCCGAGGAAGCCCCGATCCATCGTGCGCTCGCGAGCCTCCGTCCTGGCCACCGCGTCCACCTCCGGACCACACACGCGGGACCTGTCGAGATCGCCAACTCCGCCGGCATCGTCCTTGCGCGTCTCTCCGCAAACGCCGCAGGCCTGTGGGCGCCCCGGATCCCGCACCTCCTCGAAGCCCGGGTGCTGGCCGTCCTCCGTCGTTTTCCCAACCCGGACAATGAAGCCGAAGACATCTCCAGGCTTCGCTGCGCCTCATGGGAGATTCCGCTGCTCGAACTCGTCTGGGAGGAACCACCCACCGGCCGCCGCGCCTGATTTGAAGGCCGCGTGCCCTCACGCGGCGGATGGAAAGATTCCAGATGCCAGATGCCAGATTCCTTCTGAGGACTGGCCTCTGGGAACTGGCAACTCCCTCTGAAGGCCGCGTGCCCTCACGCGGCGCATGGAAAGATTCCAGATTCCAGATTCCAGATTCCTGCCAGATTCCAGATTCCTTCTGAGGACTGGCCTCTGGGAACTGGCAACTCCCTCTGAAGGCCGCGTGCCCTCACGCGGCGGATGGAAAGATTCCAGATTCCGCCAAATCCACCTCACCCTGACATCACCCCGGTCCGGGACTCACGGAACTGGTCTCCGACGACGGACCTCTGTCAGCCTGCCTCCACCGTGAAGCTGCAAACGTTCCTCGCCGTGATGGCCTTGCTCGCCATCCAATGCATTGCCCAGGATCCGGATGCCGTGCTGTCCCTCTGGCCCGGCACCCCTCCCGGCGAAACGCGTGCACGCGGCGCGGAACACAAGGTCGAAGGCCGCCCCCGACCCTTCTACCAACTCACGGACATCACCACGCCGTCGCTGGTCGTTTTCCACGCCCCGCCCGCCATACGCAACGGCACCGGCATCCTCGTCTGCCCGGGCGGTGGCATGGAGCGACTCGCCTACGAGCATGAGGGACTCGAGGTCGCCCGCTGGCTCCAGTCGATCGGCATCACTGCGGCTGTCCTCAAGTATCGCGTCCCCTCCCCGTCCCACACCGCCGCCATGGACGCCCAACGCGCCCTCGGCCTGATGCGGTCCCACGCCGCCGATTGGAAGCTCGACACCATCGGCACGGTGGGCTTCTCCGCCGGGGGTGAACTCGGCCTCTGGCTGGTGACCCACTCCGACCAGCGCCTTTACCCATCGGTCGATGCCGCCGACCAACTCTCCGCCCGGCCCGACTTCGCCGGCCTGATCTATTCCGGCGGCCTCCTCCAGCGCGATGGCTCGGTGCGCGAACCGTTCGCCTCGCGTCTCAAGCCCGGCCTTCCGCCCCTCTTCCTGGCCCACGCTTCCGACGACACCTCCCACGAATCCCTCGCCCTGGCCCTTGCCCTCAAACGGACCGGCATCACCGCCGAGGTCCACATCTATCGCGAGGGCGGACACGGCTTCGGCGCCCGCGCCACCGGCATTCCGACCTCCGGATGGAAGCAACGTTTCACGGACTGGCTGGGAGACCTCGGCCATCTGGATGCTCCTTCCCTCCGCGAACACGCCCGACGCACCGCCGCCGCCCTGGCCGCCGGACAATTTCCGCCCCGATTCTCGGAAAGCCTCCCCACCGCTTCCCTCGCCGACGCCTACGCCGCCCAGCGCCGTCTGGTACGCACCCTGGCTGCCAGCGATCCCATCGCCGGGTTCAAGGGCGCCGCAGCCTCGGCCACCGCCCAGAAATCCATGGGTATCGACGGTCCCCTCGCCTCCGCCGTCTTCCGGTCCGGGCGACTCGACGGTCGATCCCCGCAATCCGTTCCGCTTCGCCCCGGCCAACCCATCGTGGTCGAGACCGAGATCGGATTCATCACATCGGTCGATCTCTCCTACGAAATCCTCACGGACGACCAGGCCCGTGGGGCCGTCGAGTCCGTGCTTCCCATCATCGAGCTTCCCCGAAGCTTCCCCAATGGCGGCGCCCCCAATCCCCGCGACATGCTCGCCTCGAACATCGGGTCCGACCGCTACATCGTGGGCCAACCGGTGAAGGCCGACACCTTCAACCCGGACGCCGTCGCCATCACGCTCCGCCGCGGCAGTCAGGTGCTCCATGAAACCACCGGTGCCAACGCCGCCGGTGGCCAGTGGCACAACCTCCGCCTCGTCCTCAATTCCCTCACCCGCGCCGGCTACACCATCCCCGCCGGCAGCGTCATCCTTGGCGGCGCGCTCGGAAAGATCCACCCCGGCGAACCCGGCCGCTACCAGGCCACCTTCGAAGGCCTCGGCACCCTCGAATTCGAACTCACACCGTAGCTGACGAGGTAACGAGGCAGGGCGCGGAGGAGTTCCCAGTCGCAAGTTCCCCGAGGTGCGGAGCACCGGCAGAACGTAGCCCACGGCGTGAGCCGTGGGATTCTCGGGTGAAGGGAAGATAGCCCCGGACGGGGCGACAGAACCGGCTGGGCATCGGCCGGGGGAAAGGCGTCTTTCGCCCCGCTGGGGCTGGCACTTCAATGCTCCCGTAACCCACGGCTTGCGCCGTGGGCTATCGGCTTTCGGCCCTGCGGGCCTGAGGCAGAGCCGCCGGGTGAAGGCCGGGTGCCCCCAACCGGTCGGAGGCTTGATGCGCCGCGTGGGGCTCCAAACTTGGGTTCTTCAAACTTCCAACTCCCCCCATGCCCCCTTTCGTCCCTGCTTTGCGCATGAGACCGCGGTAGGACGCCGCCTGTCACCCCTGCCATAGCCAACGAACCGGATCCCGACGAAAGCAAACTCGATACCCAGCAACGCCTCGACCTGTTCATCAAGGCCTGCGAGGCCATCCAGCACGCCCAGCAGAAGGGCTTCATCCCCCGCTCAGAACGGCATGAAGGCCATGTCGAACGTCCGCTCCACAAACCAGCCTCCGGCAGCCAGCACCACGATCATCGTGCCGACGGGCCACGCCAACCGACGGTAGATCCAGGTCCCACGCATCAGGAAAGCCACCGGCAGGAACACCGCCACACAGACCAACTGCCCCAACTCCACCCCCAGGTTGAAGCCGAACAACGGTCCCGCCAACCCTTCCCTTCCAAGTCCCAGTTCCCCCAACACGCCCGCGAATCCGAATCCATGGATCAGCCCGAATCCAAACGCCGTCATCCAGGTCCGTCGCACCGCGGCGGCTGAACCTCGGGATTCGGTCCATGCGAGCACCGCCGCGACCACGATGCTCGCGGCGATGGTCGCCTCCACCCATCGCGGTGGCAGCCGCACGACGTCAAACGCCGCCAACGCGAGCGTCAGGGAATGCGCCAGCGTGAAGGCGGTCACGACCTTCATCACCCCACCCAACGCGACCTTGAGATCCGGCACCCCGCGCCATCCCTCCGGCGTGCGGAGGAGCACGGCCGGCAACAGCAACACCAACAGGAACGCCAGGTGATCGTAGCCGGTCCAGATGTGGTGCATCCCTTCGCGCACGAACGTCCCGAGGCTCGTCCTGACCGGAGCCTTTGCGAGGTCTCCCCCAAAGGGCCGCAGCTCCACGCGGCGCTGGTCCGGTGACAGGACGGTCGTCACCAGGCCTCCGACCAGGCATCGGTGCAGTGGATCCCGATCGAAGAGGAGGTCGTACTCCAGCATCAGGGGACCCGCCCCATCCGGCAGCGACGCCGTCAGACGCATCGCGGCACACGGCGTGTCCAAACGTTCCGCAACCTGGATCCCTTCGAACTCCCAGGACAACACCTCAGCCCCTGCCACCAACCGCAGGCCACCGCGCAACAGCCGTTCCACGTCCTGGGTCGACGACGCAATTCGCCCCACGTCAACAGACCGTCGTTGTCCGCATCGAGGCCGAGCACGTCGTCCAGGTCGCGCAAGGGCATCTCGACCTCGACCCGGGCGACACGGTTGGAAACGGAGGTGTGGATCCACGCTGTGCTCGCCGAATGAGCCCGGGCGGTTTGAAAGCCCGACAGCACTAGGCCCACGCTGAACACGATCAGGAGGAAGACGAAGTTTCGCATCACGGGTTCCGGGGTTTCGTTTCGTCGAGCAGGCGCGCATCGGCAGGTTCCTTCTGCACTTGCCAGTTCTCCTCGGCGAGCCGACGCGCCTTGGCCAGATCGCCGGTCAGGCGCAGATGGAACCGTGCCTCCTCGCGCAGATGCACCCGGTCGCCCCGTTCCCGGGCCGCTTCCAGACGACCGCGCAACTCGGCCAACGCCGGCGCCTCCGAACCTTCCCTGACCGCCCGTTGGGCTTCCACGAACCGCAACAGCAACCCGTCCACACGCCGGTGCTCCTGCAGCAGGGAAACCACCTCCGGCGCGCGCCGCT
>CBDIPJ010000010.1:0-250791 GCA_965283655.1 Limisphaerales bacterium
GGGAAAGGAATGGACGCTCGACGAGCTCGAGCACGACATCCTGCGCAAGGAGTATCAGGAACCGCGCATCCACTTCGCGCTCGTGTGCGCCGCACGCGGTTGCCCGCCCCTGCGGACCACCGCTTACGTCGGCGCCAGCCTCAACAACGACCTCGATGAGCAAGGTCGTCTCTTCTTCGCAGAGCCCGCCAAGAACCGTGTCGACGCCGACCGCAACACACTTTGGCTGAGCCCGATCTTCGACTGGTACGGCAAGGACTTCCTGACGGATGGCAAATCACTGCCCGAAGTCCTGAGCCGTTGGATGACTCCGGCCGACGCCGCCGTGGTGAACTCGAAGGAGTTGAAGGTTCGGTTCACCGAATACGACTGGTCGCTCAACGACACTCCCAAGCCGTGAGCACCGCCGAGGCACCGCCCACCTCCCGTCGGAACTGGGCTGCCTTGGCCGGCCGCGTTGCCCTGTTCCTAGTTCTGGCCGTCGTGCTGTTTGCTGCTGCCCGGTGGTTGCCCATCCCGAAACTGATCCAATGGGTCCGCGACCAGGGGGCTTGGGCTCCGGTGCTCTTCATCCTCGCCTACATCCTCGCCTGCATCTTCCTCCTGCCCGGCTCCCTGCTGACACTCGCCGCCGGTGTCCTCTTCGGCCCGATCTGGGGCACCCTCTGGACGTCCATCGGCGCCACCCTCGGCGCCACGGCCGCCTTCCTCACCGGACGCTTCCTGGCCCGAGACTGGATCCAGAAACGCATCCAGGCCCACCCCCGCTTCGCCGCCATCGACGCCGCCATTGGCACCGAGGGTTGGAAGATCGTCGGCCTCCTCCGACTCTCTCCAGTCTTCCCTTTCTCCCTGCTCAACTACGGCCTCGGACTCACGCAGGTCCGTCTCCGCGATTACGTCTTCGCCTCCTGGGCGGGAATGCTGCCGGCCACCGCCCTGTACGTGTACGTGGGATCCGTTGCCGGTGAAGCCATCCTTCAGGGCAAGACCACACAGCACACCCGCACGCCAATGGAATGGACCCTTTACGGACTCGGGTTCGTCGCCACCTTGGCAGTTACGATCCTCATGACACGGATCGCGCGCACCGCCCTCAACCGGCGGATCGGATGAACCCGGAAATCAATCACCCATTGGGTCTGCTGCCCAACGACGAGTCCGACCAGCGACTCGCCGACCTTGTCCATCCGTCCGGTTGGCAGAATCCGACACCCAAGGAACGCTACGACCTCGTGATCGTCGGCGGTGGTCCAGCTGGCCTCGTCGCTGCCGCCTCGGCCGCCGGCATCGGCGCCCGCACAGCCCTGATCGAACGACACCTGCTCGGCGGCGATTGCCTCAACGTCGGATGCGTCCCCTCCAAGGCCCTCCTTGCCGCCGCCTCGGCCGCCCAGGCCATCCGCGACGCCTCCCAGTTCGGCATCTCCTCCTCGCCTCCCACCGTCGACTTCGCCGCCGTCATGGCCCGTGTCCGCCGTGTCCGGGCGGAAATGGCGCCCCATGACTCCGCAGCCCGGTTCCGCGATCTGGGCGTGGATGTGTTCATCGGCCACGGACAGTTCACCGCACGCGACCGCATCACGGTCGCCGGACATTCCCTGAGCTTCCGTCGCGCGCTCATCGCCACAGGGGCCCGACCGGATGTACCGACCGTTCCCGGCCTGCGCGAGGTGTCCCCGCTGACCAACGAGAACATCTTCAACCGCACCACCCTTCCCCGCCGTCTCGCCATCCTCGGCGCCGGCCCCATCGCCTGCGAACTCGCCCAGGCCTTCCGCCGGTTGGGTTCCGAGGTCACGCTCCTCGCCCGGCGCGATGGCCTGCTGGCCCGCGACGCCTCGGAAGCCGGCGACATCCTAGCAAACCGCTTTTCCAAGGAAGGCATCCAACTCCACTGGAACGCGCTCCTCCAGCGCATCCAACGCACCCCGGCAGGCCATCTGGACCTGGAATACGTTTACGGGTCCCGCCACAGCCGTCTCGAAGCCGACGAAATCCTCGTGGCCACCGGCCGACGCCCAAACACCGAAGGCCTGGGTCTCGATGCCGCCGCGGTCGCGCTCACCGAACGCGGCGCCGTGGTCGTCGACGATTTCCTCCGCACCTCGAATCCATGCATCTACGCCGCCGGCGATGTCTGCCTGGAACACCAGTTCACCCACGCCGCCAACTTCGCCGCCCGCACCGTCGTCCAGAACGCCCTCTTCCCCGGACGCAAGCGCGTCAGCCGACTGAACATCCCGCACTGCACCTACACCGATCCGGAAATCGCCCAGGTGGGTCACACCCTCGCCTCCGCACAGACCGCCGGGATCGCGGTCACCCCCTTCACCCGCCACTTCCGCGACCTCGACCGTGCCCGCACGGATGGCACCACCGAAGGCTTCGTCCGCATCCTCGTACGTCAGGGAACCGACCGCATCGTCGGCGCGACGATCGTCGGCAGTGGAGCCGGCGAGATGATCGGCGAGGTCGCCGTGGCGATGGCGGCCGGGATGGGATTGGGAACGCTGGGAAATGTCATCCATCCCTACCCCACGCTCTCTGAAGCCCTCCAGCAATGTGGCGACGCCTACAACCGTACCCGCCTGACGGCCACCGCGCGGACCTGGATCAGCCGGTGGCTGGCGTGGAACCGGAACCGGTGAACTTCGAAAACGCCGCAAAATCCATTTGCGCATCGGCCCCTGATTCTCGCACTGTCTCGCCCCTCGGCGGAGAGGTGGCTGAGTGGTTTAAGGCGCACGCCTGGAAAGCGTGAGTAGCTAAACACTACCGTGGGTTCGAATCCCTCCCTCTCCGCCATTTGCTTTTCCACGGAGCATTTCAAGACCGCCCTGCGCGGTTGCCTTCCAAGCCACCGCGACTCCCGAGCCGAAAGAAAATCCCGGGGAGAAGCCCCTTCGCCGAAAAGAACAAGAGAAGGCGAAAGCGGCAGGAATCCCCTCACGCTGTCGCGCTTGCTTCGACGGGAGCGGACACGGGCCGGGAGTTGTTGGCGCTTCCCAGTTCACGGCTGCCAGTTCGCCGCAGTTGCCAGATGCCATTTCAGTCGCCAATTCCCTGCGCAGTTCCCAGTTGCCCGTTCCCATTCAGAGGGATTCCCAACGCCAACGGCGTTGAGGCCTAAAGCCCAGGGTTGGTCCGAGGCACGAGGACAACCCTGGGTAGGTCAAGAGAGGGTGTTCCAACCGCAACGCGGTTGTGATACCCACTATCTGTCCTTCCCCCTTGGCGGTTACCAATGAACTGAGGACCCGTTCGTTGAGTCCGAGCCATGGATCTGTAGGCCGGGTGGCCTCACACGCGCATGCGTTGAAGAATGTAAACGAGCTGCAGCCCACCAGTTCATTGCTGCAAAACACCCTTTCCGTAGAGGGTCGGTTCTTCGCGTGAGGTTCCGCCGCCTCGCAACAAAGCGTCACTCAAGGAAGTCCGGGACCGCGAACGACCGAGAGCCTTTGCGCCCTCTTGCGTTTCTTGCGGCTGCCACCATTTCCCAATCCTCGCGGCGTCGATGGAAGGCTTCGTTGGCTTTCTGTGATTCGTGGTTCAGCGATCTGAGGTTCTTTGACCACGAAGGGCACGAAGGACACGAAGATACAGGCACTTCGATTGGGATCACCGCGCACCTGCGAGGTGAGTGATGGATCGGGAGGGAAACCTCCATTCCAACCCCGTCCCTTCGCGGTCAGGAAGACTGCCGATTCCCGGTTCAAACCTCGGCGTTCTCGGCGCCTCTGCGTGAAAAAGCTCCCGTTCTCTTCACGTCTCCGCGTCAACCTCGACCCCGCTCAACTCGCGCAGAGACGCGGAGACGCAGAGGGGGACGGGACCGCGAATGGCCGGGTCTTTTTGCGTCCTCTTGCGTTTCTTGCGGCTGCCACCATTTCCCAATCTTGGCGGCGTCGATGGAAGGATTCGTGGGCTGGATCTCGTTCGGAGCATCGATCTCAAGGCGATTTGGCGCGCTCACTATGGAGGATGACCGAAAGTCTCTAACTCCGGTCCGCCCACCCCCATTGCGGTTTCGGGGCTTTCGTCATTGGAGCACGTCTCGTCTGTCGCCCCGCTGGGGCTGGTGATGCTTCGGGACCCAGGACCCACGGCTGACGCCGTGGGCTATCATCTGTCGGTGCTCCGCACCTTTCCCTTGCGGCTCACCCCTCCAGCGACCAACCGGGAGTCACTTCCAGATCCGGGCGATCCGGTGCCTGGCCGGCGAGCCATTGGCGTTCGGCGACGACTCCCACCATGCCGGCGTTGTCGGTGCAGAACTGGGGCTCCGCGAGACGCAGTTCCAGCCCGGCGCGGGCGCACTGGCTGGCGAGGTCCCGGCGCAGGGCCCGGTTGCAGGTCACGCCGCCGGAGGCGGTCACGCAATCCACTCCCAGACGACGCGCGGCCTTGAGGGTCTTGCCCACGAGGGTATCGACCACCGCGGCCCGGATGGACGCACAGAGGTGACGCAATTCCGCGGGGTCATCGGCCAGGCCGGGGCGACGTTCCAGGAAGTAGCGGACCGACGTCTTCAATCCGCTGAAGCTGAAATCGTCGTGAGCTTCATGCAGGAGCGGACGCGGGAAGGCGTGCGCGGCCGGATTGCCTTCCTCGGCGAGGCGGTCGAGGACGGGACCGCCGGGGTACGGCAGGCCCATCAACTTTGCGAGCTTGTCGAAGCACTCGCCCGCGGCGTCATCGAGCGTGCCGCCGAGCACCGTGTGTCGCCCGGGGGCGGTCACGTGGACCAGCAGCGTGTGACCGCCGCTGACGATCAGCGAAACGTTGGGTCGGAACAGTGCCCACTCCGCCACCGGAGGTGTGCCACGGATCCACGGAGAATACAGGTGCGCCTCGTGGTGGTTGACGCCGAACAACGGCAACCCGGTCGCGGCACAGAAACCCTGGGCAGCGGCGTACCCGACGGACAAGGCGGCGGGGAGGCCCGGTCCCCGGGTGGCGCCGATGGCCCGCAACGAGGCCGTGTCCACGCCGGCGAGCCGGAGGGCTTCGCGGGTAACAGGGATGAGGTTCCGGAGATGCTCCCGGACGGCGAGCTCAGGCACCACGCCGCCATACTCGGCGTGCATCCGGATCTGGGTGGCGACCACGTTGGACCGCACCACCCCATCCGAAACCACGGCCACGCTGGTCTCGTCACACGAGGACTCGAAGGCCAGCAACATCGTCAGTTCAACGGCTTGATGGGCGCGTTGGTCTTGCTGCCGTTGGCGGGCTTGGCATTCGAGGCGCGCTTGCTGAAGAGGTTCACGCCCTTGAGCAGGTCCACGGCACGCTCCAACTGCGGATCGCGTTCGTTGCTGACCAGATCCCGGAGGGCATCGCGGCGCGATGCATCGAAGGACTTCAGGCCTTCCTCGAGGTTGGCGCGGCCGCCGGGCATCCGACGCAACTGGATGGCGATCTCCTCGTCATCCGACATCGGCACAACGATGTCGGGGGTGAGGCCCTGCTCGTGGATCACGCGATGGGAAGGCGTGTAATATTTGGCGGTGGTCAACCGCAGTGCGGAGCCATCCTGCAAGGGCAGGATGCTCTGGACGGAACCCTTGCCGAAACTCTGTTCACCGACGAGGACCGCGCGCTTCAGGTCCTGGAGGCAGCCGGAGACGATCTCCGCGGCCGAGGCGCTGCCGCCGTTGACGAGGATCACCATCGGAAGCTTCCGAACCCGACCACGGCCGAAGGCCCGCCGCTGGGTGTTGCTGGAAGCATTGCGACCCTCGGTCGAAACGATGGGCTGGTTCTTGTCGAGGAACTTCTCGCATACGGCGACGGCCTGGTCGAGGAGACCGCCGGGATTGCCGCGCAGATCGAGGACGAGCGATTCAACGCCCTTGCTCTCGAGAAGCTTCAGGGCCTCTTCCAGCTCATCTGCGGTCTTCTCGGCAAACTGGGTCAGGCGGACGTAGCCCACCTTGTCGTCGCCCACCGGGAACTCGCGTCGGTTGTTGATGTCCTTCACCGAGTACACGCGGATGTCGGCGCGGGTCAGGGTGACATCCCGGGGTTCGGTCTGACCGTTCCGGATGACCGTCAGGATCACCTTGGAACCGGACTCACCGCGCAAGGTCACCACGGCATCGCCCTGGTTCATCCGTTCGGTGGACTTGCCATCGATCTTCACGATCCGGTCCTGCGGCATGATGCCCGCCTCGAACGCCGGGGTGTCCTCCATCGGGGCGATCACGACCAGGGCACCATCCCGGGCCTGGACCTGCAACCCGACGCCACCGTAGGTACCTTCGGTATCCTGCTTCAGATCCTCGTACTTCGAGAGCTCCATGAACTCGCTGTGGGGATCGAGTGTGGAGAGCATGCCCTTGAGGGCTCCCTGGACGAGATCGCGATAGGTCAACTTCTCGCCATCGACGTAATCCCGACGCACGCGTTCGAGCACGCGGGCAAACAGTTCCAACTGCTGGTACGCGTCGTCCTTGTCATCCGCGGCCGACAGGCGAAAGACCTGCGCCCCGGAAAAAACGTAAAGGGACAACGCGACAGCGAGCATTCCGTACACAAAGCGTCGGTTCATGGCGATCGTTCCTGCGGCGTCACCCTACGGCCACCGCCCTGCCCCCGCAATGGCGCGGAACCTGAAACTGTTGGGCCAGCCTCAATCTCCAAACTCCAAACTCTCCCTCGCCACTCCACCGCCCTCGAATCGCAGCCCTTCCGCCTCCGGTTCTTTTCGAACTGGTTGCCCAGGTGTCGCACCCGGATCCCCTGTTTGTGGGTACGGTGCGTGTTCCATGCGAAAATCGATAGGACTCTTGAGCCTTCTGACGGCGACGGCAGTGCATGCCCAGTTCGCCGGCTTCGTCAACCACGGCCTTGTTGGTGTTGGCCGCATCCCGGCCGCCTCGTTCGACAAGGCCGGTCCCACGCAGGACACCCTCGGCGGTATCTTCTCCGCCCTGGCCGTGGATCCTACCTCACTTCAGTACGCCAACGGCTCCATCTCCGGCGTGCTCTGGGGACTTCCGGACCGCGGATTCGGCGATGGCGCCACCGACTACCGGCCGCGCACCCAGAAGATCGGATTCACCATCACCCCCTTCACCGGGCCGGGTTCGACCACCTCCCAGGAGCAGATCGTCCTGACCAACCTTTCGACGCTCCAGTTCACCTACGGCGGCACCAATTTCACCGGCTTCGACGGCGGCAACACCAACAGCCCGACGCTTCCGCAATCCCCGGCGACATCGATCGGCGGCGGCCGACTATCCCTCGACGGTGAGGGAATCGTCCTCCTCCCCGATGGCGGGTTCTGGGTCAGCGACGAGTATGGTCCGGCCATCTACCGCTTCAATGCGGCCGGTGAACTGCAGGAAACCATGCTCCCGCCCGCGGCCCTGCTTCCGCGCACCGCCGCCGGAACCCAGAACTTCACCGGAGCGTCCGCTCCCGCCTCCGGACGCCGTAACAACCGCGGCCTCGAAGGGCTCACGATCTCGCCCGACGGCAAGCGCCTGATCGCGATGCTCCAGTCGCCGACCATCCAGGACGGCGGCGCCGCCAATGGCAGCCGCAACACCCGACTCCTGCAGTTCGACATCGAACCCGGTTCCGCCACCCGCGGTCAGGTCCTGGTCGAACACCTCTACACCCTGACGCTGAACGGCACCGCCCAGACCAACCGTCACACGCCCGTCAGCGAAGTCCTCGCCGTCAACCAGAACACTTTCCTCGTCCTGGAGCGCGACAGCCTCGGCCTGGGTGTCGGGACCAATACCGTCCCCTCCTTCAAGCGCGTGGTCCTCGCCACCACCGTCGGGGCCACCAACATCGCCGGCGGCCCGTGGGATCTCGCCCCGGGAACGCCCGGCCAGCTCAACCTGCCGCAGGGCACGTCCCCGGCCAGCGTCGCGCCCATGCCCCGCCAGGATCTTGTCGACCTCATCGATCCCGCCCAGCTCAGCCGGTTCAACCTCAACGTCAGCACCAACCAGGACGCCAACACCATCAGCGAAAAGTGGGAAGCCCTCGGCCTGATCCCGATGAAGGATCCGGCGAACCCGGATGACTTCCTCTTGCTCGTCGGCAATGACAACGACTTCAAGACGTCCGTCGTCATCCACAATGGCGTCGCTGTCGGCACCAACGACGTGCCCGTCGACAACATGCTCCTCGCCTACCGGGTCACCCTTCCCGGTTACGGCACCACGGCCCCGACGACCACACCTCCCGATGTCGCCTGGAAGCTGCCCGCCACGGAGACCTATGCCGCCGCTCCGTTGACCCTCGAAGCCTCCGTCGCCGACACCGACGGGCGCGTCGTCAGCGCCGAGTTCTTCCAGGACGGCCTGCTCCTCGGCACCGTCAACGCGTTCCCGTTCCGCTTCGTCGTCACCAACCCGCCCACCGGCGCCCGCGTCTACACCGTGAAGGTGACCGACAACGATGGATTCACCGATGAAGCCAATCGCGCCGTCACCATCACGGCCGACAACGTCGCGCCGACGGTTGCACTCACGTCTCCCACGACCGGTTCCTCGATCAGCGCTCCCGCGATGGTCACCGTCACCGCGTCCGCCTCGGACACGGACGGATTCATCCGGCAGGTGGACCTGCACCTCAACGGTGCCCGGATCGTGACGCTCACCAACGCCCCCTACACCTTCACCGTCACCAACGCGCCGCTCGGCCAGCACACCTTCGCCGCGGTGGCCCTCGACAACCTCGGCCTCGCCACGACCTCGGCTCCTGTCAACGTGACCGTCACGCGCGCGGTGTCCGCTCCGCTCAACCTCCAGATCCTCCACGCGTCGGACTTCGAGGCCGGCATCCCCGCCCTCGATGACGCCGTCGGATTCTCACGGGTCCTCAACGCGCTTCGCGCCGAGATCCCCACCAACACGCTGACCCTCAGCTCGGGCGATAACTACATCCCCGGACCCTTCTTCACGGCCAGCGCCGATCCCGTAGCACCGTACAACGGCGTCAAGGGTCGCGCGGACATCGCCCTGTTGAACGCTTTCGGCATCCAGGCCAGCGCGTGCGGCAACCACGAGTTCGACGACAACACCCCGCAGTTCGCCTCGATGCTGCGCGCCGATGCCACCGCGGCCTACGCCGGCACCACCTTCCCGTATCTGAGCGCGAACCTGGACTTCAACGCCGACTCCAACACCCGCGGCCTGATCACCGCCGACGGCCAGGACTGGCGCCGCGGCACCAACCGCGTTGCCCGGTCCACGACCATCACCGTCGCCGGACAACTCATCGGCATCGTTGGCGCGACCACGATTGAACTGCGGCAGATCAGCTCCCCCGGATCCATCGGCATCAACACCAACCTGCCCGCCGCCATCCAACCGGTCGTCGACGACCTGCTCGCCCGTGGCTGCAACAAGGTCATCCTGCTCGCCCACCTCCAGCAGTATACCAACGAGTTCCGCCTCGCGACCCAGCTCCGCGATGTCGACGTCATCATCGCTGGCGGTTCCCACACGCTCTTCGCCAAGCCCAGTGACCGCCTCCGCGTGGCTGACTCCCGCGCCGAGGATTATCCGGTGACCTTCACCTCGCCGAGCGGCGAACCGGTCCACGTCGTGAACGCGGGCGCGAACTACGAGTACGTCGGACGCCTCCTGCTCGCCTTCGACGAACAGGGCCGCGTCGGCACCATCGACGGTCGCAGCGGTCTCTACGCCACGGATGCCGAAGGCGTCGTCGCCACCGGATCCGTCGCAGTCACCCCGGCGGTCACCAACATCGTCGCCGGCCTCGCAGGCATCATCGACGGCAAGGACGGTCGCCGCTTCGGATCCACCACCGTTTACCTCAACGGCATCCGCGGTAGCGTCCGCACCGAGGAAAGCAACCTCGGCAACCTCACCGCCGACGCCAACCTCTGGCGCGGCCGGACCGCTGATCCCACCACGTCGCTCTCGCTCAAGAACGGCGGCGGCATCCGCGATTCCATCGGTGGCGTCCTCTCGTCCGGTGGCAACAGCCAGCCCATCTTCGTCCCGCCCCCGGCCAACCCGCGCGTCGGCAAGAAGGACGGCGAAATCAGCCAACTCGACATCGAGAATTCCCTCCGGTTCAACAACGGTCTCGCCCTGTTGACCCTGACGGCCCAGCAACTCCGCGACGCCATGGAATGGTCCGTCGCGGCCACCACCGCGACCGCCACGCCGGGCCAGTTCCCGCAGATCGCCGGCATGGCCATGGCCTTCGATGCCACCCGCACCGCCATGACCTACCTGCGCGGCTCGAACAACGTCATCACGGCGATCAACAACCCCGGCCAACGCCTCCGCACCCTCGTCGCCACCCGCGCCGATGGTTCCCTCGACCTCGTGGTTGAAGATGGCGTCCTCGTCGGTGACCCGTCCCGCACCTTCCGCATGGTGACCCTCGACTTCCTCGCCACCGGCGGTGACTCCTACTTCGCCCTGTCCCAGGGCAGCGCGGTCGTCAACCTCGTCCCGGCCGGCGTGTCCAAGACGTTCGACACCGACGGTGCCGAACAGCGCGCCCTCGCCGACTACCTCGTCACCATCGGTACCTATAGGGAAGCCGACACGCCCCGAAGCGGCGACGACCGCATCCAGAACCTCGGCTTCCGCGCCGACTCCACCACGAGTCCCGAGATCACCGGGATCCGCGTCGAAGCCACGACGGCCCGCGTCCGATTCACCACGCTCCCCGGCAAGACCTATGCATTGGATGCACGGGATGCCGTCACCGGCACGTGGGCGCCCGTGGGCCTGACGCTCCAGGGCACCGGAACCCAGGCGGAACTCGAGGATGCCACGGCGGGCGCCGCGGACCTCCGCCTGTATCGCGTCCGGTACTGACCTGCCCCCATTCCAGCACAGCCCGGCCTTTGCCCAGCGCAGAGGCCGGGCTTTTTTCTTTCAATCCCGTTTACCAAAACCACCCAACCGCCGCCGCACACGGCACTGCCAGCGCCAGCGTCGCCAAGGGGACCCGACGCAACCGCAGCACCAGCATCGGAACCGTCAACCACACGCACCCGCTCACCACGAGGATCACCCCCACGACATTGTGCGACTCCAGCAGGGAACGCCCGGCAATCCCCAGTGACTCCATCGCCAGGTGAACAACCCCGGAAGCCAGGGCTCCGAGGAACACCGTTCCGCGCGAACCGGACGGCAACCCCAGCAACGTCACCGCATCCAACGCCGCCTTCCAGGCCATCGGATGCCAGTCCCCATGCACGCCCGCGGTCCACGCCGCGACCCAACCGATCGGATTCAACACCAGCAGGACCGTCACCAACCGGATCCCGGAGGCCGCGAGCAGTTCGCGCATGCGCTCCAACCGTCCGCTGGCGTCCAGCACCTCGCGGTTGACCCACTTCTGCAACGGCAACCAACGCCCCAGCAACCCCGCGATCATCAACCCTGCCAGCACACAGACCAGGATCCGCCATCCGCTGCCACCGGACACCCGGATCCCTTCCACGCCGCACAGCACCGCCACCACCACGGACATCAGCGACAGGAATGGCGGCAGCCAGCGTGCGCCGCCAATCCACGTCCGCACCGCAGCGCTTCCTCCCAGAAGCACCGCCAAACACAGGCAAACCCAGTAACCCACGGAAACCGGCATGCCCCCAACATCCGATCCCGCCACCGGCCCGGCCATCCCAAACTTCGCCTACGGCGTCACCCAGCGTCCCACCCAGATCGCTCCGTTCCATTCCCACCGGGCCCGCCGGTGCCCGCCTTCGGCCAACCACAACCAATCCACCGACTCCGCCACCGTGCGGACCACCGCGAACCGCTCCACGCCGGTCTTCTCCAGATACTCGCCCGCCATCGGATGAGACCGTTCCGTCCCCGGCGCTTCCGCCGTCGAATAGTTCTTCCGCGATCCCGCGGGCACCCGCTCCCACGCCTCCGCCGCCACCGAATCCCCCGCATGGATCGTCGCGGCAGCGCGAACCCGGAGCTGCACCTGCGTCCGCGGCTCATAGAAGACCCAGGTCACCCACGGAGAAATCCGGAGGGCCGACACCTTCGGCGCCCGCAAGTCCGTGTGGAATGTCAGCTCCCGCGAATCCTCGACCGACTGCCGCAACACCACCACCCGACCGCCACCGGAGTCTCCGGCGGTCGCCAAGACCGGCGTGCGCCAGGCATTCCCCGGTGTCCGTGCCGCCTTCTCCAACTCGCGCCAGACGACCGACCACACCCCCTGCAGATCAGTGCTCTCCCACGATGGATCCATGCCACGATCCTGCGCGAATCCCAGCCCCCACCGCAACCTGTGGGGAGTTTCAAGTTGGAAGCAGACCGTAGCAGACGAGGTCACGAGGCTGAGTCCAAGGGTTCAGCCAGAGAGACTGGATTCTGGGAACTGGGTTCTTCATCCCCAGCCTCCTCACGTCGTCTGCTACCCCTTCAATCGTAGCAGACGAGGTCACGAGGCTGAGTCCATGCCAATCAAGCAACTTCACGCATGGGTCGGGTCATCGGCACGGGCAAAGGCCGCCCAGAGGCTTCGAGATGTGCCACAACCTCCTCAACCACCTCACAAAGTTCGGCATACAGGCGAACGGGATCATCCCCATGGATCCCAGTGATCAGATCAGGACATTTCCCCAGATAAACCTGATCCTCCTCACTCCACTCGACCCACTTATGGTATTGGTCGCAGATCTTCATTGTTGCACCTTCTCGATAGCCTGCCGGATGTGCTTCTCCTGATAGTGCTTCGCATCATCACCCATCGCGCCGCTCAAGGTCACTGCACCAGGATACCGAACGTGTGAGTACTTGCGGTGGGAGCCTTTGCCACCGCCTCGAATCTCGTGAAATCCGGCTTCCATCAGGTCACGAATCAGTTCTCTGATCTTTCGTGGCACCCCGTCACCCTAGCGATCCCGGTCCTGCTGACAAGGCCCCCCTCCGACCAAGGGCGGATGGCAATTCCTCCCATCCCATGGCCCACTCACCGAACACATCCATGAGCGCAAAAAAGATCCTGATCATCGAAGACCAAGTCCCCATGCGCCGGAACATCGCCCTCCTCCTGGAGATGGAAGGCTTCGAGGTCGTCACCGCCGGGAACGGCGTCACCGGAGTGGAAGCGGCCCGACGCGAGCAACCCCACCTGATCCTCTGCGATGTGATGATGCCCGAAATGGACGGCTACGGCGTCGTGCAGGCCCTCCGCGCGGACAAGGATCTGGCGGGCATCCCGTTCGTCTTCCTTACCGCGAAGGGCGACAAGGCGGATGTCCGCGTGGGAATGAATTTCGGGGCCGACGATTACCTGACCAAGCCGGTGATCCGCGAAGACCTGCTCGCCGCCGTCCATGCGCGACTCGCCCGCGCCGAGGCCATCGACCAACGCCTCACCGACGCGGTCTCCAAGGCCGGCGGCGGATTCAATCCCGACTTCAGCAGCCCGGGCCCCTTGCAACGCGAGTTCGGCCTGACCGCACGTGAAGCCGAGGTCCTCCTCTGGGTCGCGCAGGGCAAGAGCAACCTGGACGTGGCCACGATCCTCGGCATGTCCGACAAGACCGTGAAGCAGCACATGGGAAGCATCTTCCAGAAAATGGGTGTCGAGGGACGGAACGCCGCCTCGCTGCGCGCCGTCGAGGTCCTCAACAACCCCTCCACCATCCCGCGCGGCTGACGCCCCGGTCGAGCCTGCCCGGATGAGGAGCCTGCGGGCGCGCCCCTTGCCTCCCTTCATCGACCCCTGCCATGGATCCCTCCACTGCCGCCGAAATCGCACGGATGCCCCCGGGGTTGCGGGCTCTTATCGAAGCCGAACTCGCCGCCGGCAACGCCATCGTCGAGGTCGGGCACTCCTTCCCCGCACCACCGGTCGGCGCCAGCTTCCTCCTCGCGAAGCCGGTGAGCACCTGTCCGCGGGCGACCCACGGGGAGTTCCGATTCCGCGACCGCCAGAGCTCGACCTGCTCGGGGGAGTTCACGGATGCCACCCGGCACTTCTTCATCCTCGAACCGCCACTCCCGCCACCGCCGCCCCCCGACATGGACGCCATCCGCGATGCCATGAACCGGGCCTGCCACACGCCATTGCCGCCCACCGATGATTCGAGCTCCCCTCCGAACCAGCGATCCTTGGTGGATCGGTTCCGCGCGAGCATGAACCTCGACTACGAAAAGTGGCGCGAAGGCACAAGTTACGCCGTTGAACTCATCGACGAGGCGACGCCTGAGGAGCGTCGCGAGATCGAGGGCATGCTGCTCCGTTCATCCACCGAGGGCTGGCGCGAGGTCGAGGCCCTCGCCCGACTGGGAACACCCACGGCACGCAAGGCACTCAAACGCTTCCTCCGGGCTCCGAGTGCCGAGGTACGCATGGCCGTGATCCGCCATGCCCCGGAACTCGTTCCAAAACGTCAGCGGATCGCCGCCCTCGTTCGGGGCATCGAGTCGGCGGAAGTTTTCGGCGGCCTGAGCGAAACACTGGATGAAGCCGCCGAGTTCCACCCACCGGAAGTCGTGAACGCCCTCCTGCGTGGGGTGCTTGAACGCAAGGGAGGCGAGGCCTGCCTCTTCGCGGCGCTGCTGCTCTACATCCACGGCAAGACCTCCTGCCGCCTGGGGATGGAAGAACGCCCCTTCTGGATCCGCATCAACACGGAGGATCCCGTCCAACGGAAGGCCCTCTTCGACGAACTCTGCCAACGCCTCGGGGTCTCGCCCACGTAGCAGACGAGGTCACGAGGCTGACTCATGGGGAGTTCCCAGTGGCCAGAGCTGGGATCTGGAAAACTGGAAACTGGGTTCTCCCCCCACAGCCTCCTTACGTCGTCTGCTACCCCCTCACGCGTAGCAGACGAGGTCACGAGGCTGGCTCATGGGGAGTTCCCAGTGGCCAGAGCTGGGATCTGGAAAACTGGAAACTGGGTTCTCCCCCCCCAGCCTCCTTACGTCGTCAGCTACCCCCTCACGCGTAGCAGACGAGGTCACGAGGCTGGCAGCCTTGAATCTTGAAACTTCAAACTTGAAACTTCTCCCCCAATCAGACCGCCGAGGCCCGCAGCATCCACGCCGTCTTCTCGTGCGCCGCCATGAGGCCCACGAGGAAATCGTTCGTCCCGGCATCATCGAACTTCTCGTCTGACGCGCGCGCGCCAGCCCGAAGGATCCGGATCAGCGCCTCATGATCCGCCAGCAGAGCACCCACCAACTCGGCGGCACCCAACCCGACCAAGTCGGTGTCCGCCAGACGCGCGCCGCCCAACAACCCGCTCACGGTGGCCACCGGGAAACCACCCACCGAGCGGATCCGCTCCGCGACCTCATCCATCTCCGCCTCGATCGCGTCGTACTGCTCACCGAACATCTCGTGCAACGCATGGAAATGGAGGCCCGACACACCCCAATGCGCCGCCCGCGTCTTTGCCCCGAGGACCAGGAGGTCCGAGAGCACACCCTGCAACACGTCGATCACCCCTTCGCGGGATGCCTTCGTCAGTCCGATCTCAGGAGGTTTTTCCATGGCGGAAATCTCACCCAGCCACGCGCCGATGGCAAAGAAGACTCCGCTGTCCGGCGGGCGTCTGGAAGCCAGGGTCCGGGGCGGCGATGTCCTCATCGCCCCGGACAAGCCTGCGACATGGCGACGAGGACGTCGCCTCCCCGTTCCCAGCGCAAGGACCGCGCGCCATCTCCCCGCGGGCAAGACGCGAGCATCGCCACCTCAAGGCCGCCGCTGGCTCCGGAACCACCCGTTGCCGGACGCTGCGGGGCCTGAGCTCACGGCAACCGGACGGCGCGCAGGAACAGATCTCCAGCAGGCATCTCGGGAAGGATCCCGATCGGCCCGGAGAGAAGTTCCTCCCGCAACTGAACCCATCCGGCGCCGTCCAGGACCGGCGATGTCTCGAGGCGATAACGCACGCCCGGCAATCCATAGAGGCGCCCGGTGCGATCCCCCATGGCTTCCACCAAGGGTTGTGCCCCGAGCAGGATGACACGTCCAGCCGTGCCGCGGGCGCGGCTCAGCGTTTCCGTACCCAGTCCTCCCATGAGCGTTTCCGGCACGACCCGGACGAACGCCGACGAAGCCAGCGGATCCGTGCCAAACCGCAACCGACCCACGAGGCCCTGCATGCGCAGGGACTGGCCGATGCCCGCCTGGATGCTCAACGCATATGCACGCGGCCCCACCGGTTCCAGGCTCGCTTGCCCCACCTGCGTGCTCAGGTCGGCGATGCTCAACTGGGTCAGGCCGTCGGCCCCCAGCGTGATCCGCGCCGTAAGCGTCGAGAGGTCCAACTGGGAATCGAGCGTGAGGTCCAGGGCGCCCGTCTCACCCACGTTCACCAATGCCTCACCGATGCGGAGCTTGAAGTCCGCCTCCGTGTCCCGAACCACGACCCGCACCGTGCGCTGCGATTCCTCGATCCCGTCGGAGACCGCATAAACCAGATCATTCGTGCTCGGCCCCTGCGTCGGACTCGGGCGCCACCGGAACAGGCCCGTGACGGGATTGACGCTCGCTCCCGCCGGCACCGCCCCCACCCAACGGAAGGTCAAGGCCTGCGCGGGCAGGTCGACATCGACCGCCGGCAACACCAACTCCAACAACTGGCTCTCGGCCACGACCTGTTCCGGTACCGGCAACAGGATCGGAGCGTCGTTGTCCTCGATGACGCTGACCGTCACCCGGTTCGTCGCGCCCCGGGACGGGAGGCCATCGTCGTTTGCAATCACCTCGACGGTGAACTGGAGCGGTCCACTGCCTTCACCCGTCGGCCAGACGATCCGACCCGAGGTGGGATCAATCCGCATGCCTGCGGGAGCACCTGTGCCCAACCGATGCACCACGCCATCCGCGGGAACATCGGCGTCGATGGCACGGACCTGCACTTCGAGCACGGAGCCTTCCGCTACCTCGACGTTCTGCGCACCGCCGAAGACCGGCGCGCGGTTCACAAGGGACACCCGCGTTGTCGCATCGGCCGCGGCAGGCGGCGTTTCGCGATTGCCCGCGGCATCGATCGCCACCGAGTGGAACGCGTAGGTGCGTCCCATCTCACCTGTGAAAAGACCGGCCGAATCCGGGGTCGCCTGTCGCCAGACAACGAACGGCCCGCCGTCCGTCGAGACGGACACGTCGTAGGCCCGCACGCCGGAACCGGAGTCGGAACCGGACCACTGCACCTGGAACTGCGGCCGGCTTTCCGGAGGCAACGCGGCCACCTGGCTCACCGGAGCCGTGATGTCCGGCGGGATCGGTTCCGCGTAGACCAACGTGTACACCACGGTGCCTGCGGTCGTCTGGTCGAGCAGGTGCAGCCTGTCCTCGTAGATCGGCCGACGCCCGCCCGCGATGAAGGTCCGGTCGGTCGTCCACACGTTCCATCCGAACGGAACCTCGCTGCCGTCCGGCCTCAACACCCGGGCAAGCGGCAGGTCACCGGCGGACGGATCCGGGAGCCTCAGGTAGGTCCAACCATCCGGAACCGTCACGGTCAACCGCACCTCGCGGTCGGCAGTCGTGGCGGGGCCATCGACGGTGCCCTCGCGCACCACGGAGACCCGGTTGGTGCTGCCGTCGCTCAGGTAGAGCGTGTCGGGCAGGAAGTCGTCGTCGGGAACGTCGTTCACGAGGAAGTCCGGCTTGCCGTCCTGGAGGCCGCGATCGGCCTGAACGAGATGGATCATCTCGTGGATGGAGACATCGCGCACCGACGCCAGCTCCGGCAACCCGCTGAACGGCCCGGTGTGCTCGAAGGTGGCGCTGTACTCGATGAATTGTCCCTGCAGCGTCGACTGGAAGAGCCATCGGCCCACGCGCGTCTCACCCGGAGGCAGGTCGCCAAAGCGGGCGGTCATCGACGGCACCAGGTTCTCGCCGGCGACCTCGGTCGCGATCAGGTCGAAGTCGATCAGCAATCCCTTCTCGTTCTCGATGATCTTCGGTTCGGAGGAGGTGATGGCGAGATCGCGGGCGGTCCCCGTGCCGCGGTTGTTCACCAGCACGGCGAGCGAGTACGGAATGCTCGGTTCCACCGGTTCCGTGAACGGATCATCCGAACGCACGTCGCGCTCATGGAAGTACTGCAGGACCAACTGCGGGATCGGCAGCACGGTGATGGCCACCGGCGCGATCGGCTGGCGGACCGTCAGGCCGCCCTGCCGGTACTCGATGGTTCCCGCCACGAAGTGACGCACGGGCGACTCGGTGGGGGCCGCTTCCGGTCCGGGGATCAGGACCCACGAGGCCTTCCCAGTGGTTCCGATGTTGACCCGGCCGGTGCCGTCCACCGCCCCGATGTCACTCAACACCGGCGCCAAGCGTCCGAACTGCGAGGTGGTCGGCACGCCGTTCTCATCGGTCATCGTCAGTTCCACCTTCACGCCTTCGAGCGCAGCATCGGAGTTGTTGACCAACTCCAGCGACGCCTGGAATCCCTGCCGCGCCTGCACGACGTCCTGTTCCAGACGCAACCGCACGCGGGCACAGATCGCTCCGCCGCCGCCCTGGAAACCCGCCTTCATGCGGTCGATCGCCGACAGCACGGCGTTCATGGGTTCGCGGAATCCGGCCGCCTCATTCGCGGTGATTCCCACCGCCGCGGCACCCAACACGCGGGTCAGCAACTCGCGATCGATGAAGTCCGTGCTTTCGCCCACCGGAACCTGGGTCCGGAACTGGATGCCACGGGCGTGGTACGCCATGGTCCGATTCCAGCGTTCGATGGCCGCGTCGACGGCCTCCACACCCACGGACGATGGACGGGGCGCAGCGCGCAGCGCAGCGATCTCCGGACCCGTGATCGTCGTTCCGCCGTCACCCGCCGGCGACGCGGCGCGGATGAAGACCTGGAGGAAGGTCTCACCGGTGGCTCCCGCCACGGGCATGAGCAACTGGCGGTTCCCGACCAGGACCACCAGCGGCTCGATGATGGCTTCCAATCGCAACCGCTGTTCGTTCACGCCTTCCAACCCGGGAATGATCGGGCTGATCGTGTTCGCCAATCCAGCCATCCCACGCAACCCGGTGCGATTGCCGCCCGGGGTGCCACCACCACCACCACCGCCCCCTCCTCCTCCGCCTCCTCCTCCGCCTCCGCCACCGCCGCCGGCCCCACCCGCAGAGCACTTGTCCGCCGCGTCTTTCAATGTCTTCAGACAGTCGAGCACGCTCAGGAGGTCACCCACGAACGGGATCTCCTTGCCCGCCGCTTCCAGGCAACTGACCAACGCCGCCAGACAGCCCAGGATGTCCGGATCCGACAGACAGTCATAGGTGTCCTTCAGGCAGCCCGGGATGTCCCCCAGCGGGATGAACCCGATCGCGCATTCGAGCAGCGCTCCGGCCATCTCATCCGCGCAGGGATCACAGGATCCCAGCGAGGAGGCCACGACGGAGCCGACAATGGTTCCGCCCCCGCCTGCGCCCCCACCCCAGACGCCACCGCCACCCCCACCGCAGTTGCCACCCTGGACTCCGACACCACCCGAGTACGTGTTGGTCTGGTTGCCGCAAACCAACTCCCAGAGAACCCGCGCCCCCGGGCATCCACCGCCGGCCGCCGGCCCCGCATTCCGGGCTCCACTCAGCCGCTCCAGAACCACCGGCACCGTCACCGAACTCCGCGCCGGCAGATCGCCCAGATCGGTCTGCAAGGCCGTGAACCGCCATCCCTCCGAATTCGAGAAGGCAAGGCGCATCGCCTTCGCCGCGATCAACCCATGGTTCGTGATCTTGAACTCGAACTCGGTCCGATCCTGCGCGATCTCCTCCAGATCGATCATCGTCGGTTCCACCGTCACCACCGGCATCGGCACCGCCGTCTCGAACACCGTCTCGATGGTCACCCGGGTCCGGTCCTCGACGCTGATCTCGTCGACCGTGAAGAAATACTGCACCGCAATCCGCGGTAGGAAGACCAACGCCTCCGTCGTGGGACCGGCGCGGACCAACAGGACACTGCGCCCCGTCTGATGGCCGTCCGCGGTGGCCGTCACCTCGTACCAACCTTCGCGCAACCCCGGGAACGTCGTGCGCCCATTCGCATCCGATGTTCCCTCCACCGTGGTTCCGCTGCCGTCCTGACGCACGGCCCTGACACGGGCACCCGCGACACGCGGCGCGCCATCGGCGTAATAGGTGTACTCGTCCACCGTCTCGACATTCAGGCTGCCCACCGCATCCGAAAGGATCGCGATCGAGAAGCGCAGCGTGGCGGAAGCGGAACCATCGCTCAGACCCACCGTCCCGGACTGCTCGGTCAACGGCAGTTCCGCGGGCGGCCGGAGCACGAGATGGATCTCGCGGCTTTCGCCCGGATCCAACGGCGGCATCGGCTGTTCCTCGGCCACGGTGAACCAATCCACCCCGGGCAAGGCCAACTGCAATGGACCGCTCGGGCGTCCACCGGTGTTGCGGAGGGTCACAGGCACCATCGTCTGATCGCCGCGCAACGCACCCACCGAAACCACCGCCGGATCAAAGACCAGTTGCGGCCGCGCCGAACGGACACGCACCGACAGCAACACCGACGCCTGCGGTCCCTCGGACGAACGCACCCGCAATCGCGCCTCGGCATCAACGTCGACATCCGCCGTCGACGTCACCACCACCCAAACGCCGATCCGTGCGTCCCCGACCAGTGACGGCGGAACCACCGCCGAGATCGTCACGCCCGCGGGCACGGACTCTGTTTCCACGACCAATCCCGTGAGAGGCCCCGCACTGAGATTCACCAACTCAAACCGATTGCTCGTCGTCGTGAGCGCCGGCAGGTCGAAGGCCAACTGGTCGGGCTCGGCCCGCAATCCCAGCAACCGGAACGTGTCCTGCACAGGAGCCGAAGGCTCCCCCGGATGCGCCGCACCGATCGTGTAATCGCCCGCCTCGCCGGGCAGCGGTCGGAACGTCAGCTCGAACCGTCCGTTCGCATCCGTCAGCGCCGACACCACCCGGCGGGTCCCGCGCACCTGGATGTGCACGTTCACCAACTCGAAGGCCGCCGCCGCGCCATTTCGCCGCGTTGCCGTTCCGACCATTGGGATCGGAGTACCCACCAACCCCGTGGTGAACTCCGTGGACACCACCGCCGTATAGGCGGAACTCACCACCATCGGACGCGACACCCGTCGGTTGTCCGTTTCCGAACCTTCGACAATGGAGTTCTCCACGTCCGATTCCGCGATCACGTAATACTCGCCAGCCACGCCGGGCGCGCGGAACTGGAGGGTCCGACCGATGAACTGGGTCGGCAGCATTTCCCCGTTGAACGGATACTCACCCAACAGCGTATCGCCGCCGTCGAGCAAAGCATCCGTCGAGAGCCAGATCCGCATCCGCCACGATCCGGTCGCGGGCAAGGTTCCGAGATTCGCCTCGCGAACGCTGACCAGGAACGGCGCGCCGGTGTCGGCCGCCGGCGGCGCGTCCAACTGGGTCAACAGCAGGTTCGGCAACGGCACCGGGAGGCGCAGCTGGAACGTCGCTTCATCCGAACCGCCCGCACCGTCCTCCACCCTCACGGTCACCGGAACAGTTCCCGCAAGCGTTGGCGGCACGGTCCACCTGAACAGCCCCGATTCGCTCAACGTGGCTCCGGCAGGTCCGTTCGCCAGGATGAACCGCAGCGTCTGCACCGGCACGTCCGGATCCGACGCCACCAGGGCTTCCGTGAAGGCCTGACCGGCTTCGACGAAACGGTCGGACCGGCTCAACAGCGTGGGCAACTGGTTCACCTCGCGCACGTCGATCCGCAACACGGTGTCATCCGCCAGCGGGTTCAGACCGCTGTCCGTCGCACGGATCCGCACCTCCCACACGTTGGGCCCGTCGGCTTCGAGCGGCGTCCAGGTGAAGCGACCGCTCACCGGATGGATGGACGCCCCGCGCGGTACCGGCGGCACCAGCGCGAAGGTGACCGTCTGCCCGGCGTCAGGATCACGTACCAGCACGGTGAGGTCCACCGGGCTTCCCTCGTTGACGGCCACCGCTGCGGGATCGGTGATCACCGGCGCGCGATTGAACTCCACCGGCAACGTGAACTGGACCTGGTCGATCGCCGCCGTGTCCGCGTTACGACCGAGCTGCGCCCGGACGCGGGCAATTCCACTCCGCGAAAACACCACCCGTTCCTGCGCTCCGCCGCCGCCGCGGAGTTCGCGCGATTCGAGCACGGCTCCATCCGCATCGAGCGCCTCGACCACGGCCCCTTCCGTCTCGGCATCGATCACATAGAGGCTCACGAAATCGGTCACGGCGCCGGCGTCTGTCCCCGGCACCACGAACGCCATCTCCACCACGCCCGCGGCCGCACCCGATTCGGTGGGATCCCCGAGCACCGAGCCCGGAGACACGGGCACGAACCGGGCCGGACGCTCCTGCGTCACGCGGATGCCTGCCGTCGTGCTGAAGACCACGCCCAGGTTCCTGAACTGGTTGGAGACAACCGTACCGGGAGCCAGCTCCTCGAAGGTGATCTGACGGTCACCGAGGTTCGGCGACGTGTACAACTCCTCCTGCGGCACGACCTCCGCCAGACCGTCGCGTCGTTCGCGCAGCCACTCCAGTCCGGAGAATCCCACGCTGTTCGCGGCGAACAGGAGGTTCACCGGATACAGCCCAGCCCCCTCGAACACGACATCCATCCACGAAACCGTGAATCCGCGGTCCTGTGCTGATCCCAGCGTCACGCCGCCAATCTCCAGCAGGAATCCGTCGTCCGATCCCACCCCAAGGCGCATCTCGATGGCCGGGGTTTCCGGATTGAGGTCCTGCTCCGGTCCCACCCGGAGGAAGAACGTGTGGCGGAGGATGAAGTTGCCGGCGGAAAGCGCACGCACGCTGTCGGGCGGCACGACCGTGTTGGCGAAGAACGTTTCGAAACTCTGCCCTACGCCGATGATCGATCCCGGCCGCGGAAAATCGATGATGGGCGAGATCAACTGGGCGCTCGCCGCCAGGCCTTGCAGGTCGGCGTTCCGCGGTGCGGATCCGCCGCCGATGCCGTTGAACACCTCGATCCGCACGCCGTCGCCATCGATCGTTGGCAGAGTCGTCCGGGCAGCGCTGCTCAGGGGCACGAAGCCCTCGGCAATGCGGACATTGGCCACATCCGAAACCGTGCGACCGGCGGCGTTGCTCACCTCCACCACATAGCGACCTTCATCGCGCGCATCGGCGGTGCCCAGGTCCAGGACGGAACCGGTCTGTCCCAGGATCACCTGGCCATTGATCAACCACTGGTAGCTCAGCGGTGCACTGCCCGTGGCCTCGACCCGCAATTGCGCCGCGGCTCCCGCCGTCAACGCAAGGTGGGCGGGCTGACGCGTGATCACCGGCGGCACCAGCGCCACGTCACGGGCCACCACCCGCAGTCCGAAGCTGGCCGGACCGTACTCGGGATTCCAGGCCAGCCCTGCGGGAAGCGCAGGCAGGGCAAGGTTGGCGAAAGTTCCCAACCGAGTCCCGGCGCGCACCACGGTCAGCAATCCGTTCTCGGCGGGAAGCGTGCCCCCGCTCGCGAGCACCAGCTCAAGCCGTCCAGCCAACGAGGCCGCTTCATCCGCCACCAGCACGCCATTCCCGGTCCCGATCACCGCCAGTTGCAGTGCGCCCGTCGACTCCTGCGCGAACCTTCCCACGATCCGCAGATCTCCGGGAACATTCGTCGCCACCAGGGTTCCGGCGTTCGCGAACAACATCCCTGTGCCGACCGACTGCTGAAAGGTCCCGATGTGGACCGTGCCGCCCGCAGCGTTCCGGAACCCGCGTGCCCATTCCACCGGGTTCTGGATTTCCACGGCCCCGAAGTTCTCCACCGCGCCCTCGAAGATCCGGGCGCCCGCCGAGCCCTGCAGGACACGCAACGTGCCACCCACCTCGTTCCGCAGACGCCCAAGGCCCGGATGCCTCACGCGAACGGTCCAACCCGCCCCCGCGGCGGTGAAGTCCATCTCCCCCGAATTCGAGAACTCCGTGGGCAACTCTACCGTGGTATGCCCGGCGCTCCGCCCGGCGCTGACACGCACCACCGTCCCCGCCGGAACATCCGACACGAGTCGGGAGGAATCCCCGATCACGGTGAAGTCCGACCCCACCGCCGGAGCCTGCGTGAGGTCCAGGGTGGCCGAGATGAACTGCACCTCCGGTGCCACCTTCCCACCTTCGGAAAGGTAGGTTCCCACGAAATCCAGGCCGTGCCCGTCCACGCCTTCCAGCAATCCCGCGTTCCGCAACGTCAACGTCGCCACCCGTCGTCCGCCGCTTCCCAGCGCCGATCGGATCCGCCCCGTCGACGCGTTCACCAGCACCTGTCCCGGTGCGGTGTACAGCTCGGAGGACCAACCGGCGAAGGAGGATTCCAACAGCAGGGTTCCCGCGTTCACCGCACCCGACTGGGCCCGCAGCCACGCGTGTCCCCCCCCGGTACCACCGCCATGCACGCGCACCGTCAGCAACGGCGACAACTGCCGGACCAGCACGCCTTCGGTGCCGACCGCGGACACGGTTCCCGAGACCTGCGTTCCATCGACGTCGATCGTGCCATTCGACAGCAGGATTCCCTGGCCCAGCACACCGCCGGAGACCTGGAACAATCCTCCCTCCACGACCATCGCACCACCGGTTCCGATGGCGACCTCACCTGCGGTCTGGCGGAACCGCAGGCCCTCGGGGTTCCGCAACGTCCACTCCACGGAACTGCCCACGCGCAGCACGGCACGGTTGTGGAGGTTTCCGCTGAGGATCCGTTGTCCGCCGGCCCCGAGCCCGAACTCGATGAGCCCGTCATTCGTCAATTCCAGCCCGGGCGCTCCGGTCAGCTCCAGCCGGCAGGTCCAACCCGCTCCAACCGATTCCAGCTTCAACGTTCCCTGGTTCCGGAATGAACGCACACTCCGCAAGACAGCGTGCGACGCGCCTCCGCCACGAACCCACAGCGTGTAGCCCACCGGAACATCCGTCTCGAGGCTGTTGCCGCCGCCATCCAGCACCAGCAGGTCGGCCTGCGACGGCGATTGGGTCAACCGCAGGGCCGTGTCCTCGAAATTGACGTCGCCGACGGTGAACCCGCCCCATCCTTCGTACCGACCACGGAAGGTGAACCCCGCATTGGCCTCCCCTTCGAGGCGTCCGGCATTCGCCAGAGTTCCAGTGAAACTCCGCGTGCCGCCGGCACCCCGACGGAAATCGATCCGACCGGTCACGGCATTGCTCAATGTCTGGCTGCCCCCCTCAAAGCGACTGATCCATCCGGCACTCTCGGACAGGAACCGCAGCGTTCCCCGGTTCACCGCGGCCGCGTCCAGGTTGAGCAACGCATGCCCAAACCCGCTCGTGCCCAGCACCGCCACCGTGGCAGTGGTGGACTCGTTGCCTTCGAAAATCGCATTCCGCACGGCCCAGACCGTGCCGCCATCCGTCACCGTGCCCGCCACGCCCACCCGCGAATCCACCGCCACCAAGCGCCCCGTGCCCGGCAGCGAACCGCCCAACCACCGGACCCATCCCCCCTCCACCTCCACGCGTGATCCTTCCGCCAGTTGCACCACGCCCGCCCGGTGCTCCACGAACGCCCCGCCCACCGCCGCCATGGTCAGGGCCAGAGGGGATGGAATCTCGATCCGGCCTTCATTCAATATCCCACCTTCGAATCGCCGCGGTCCACCTGCCCCCTCCTCGACGGTGAACACACCCGTTCCAGCGTTCACCAAGGGGATCCCGTTCATCGCGAGGGTGGCACTCCATCCGGCGTTGATGCTCCGCATCCGGATGGTTCCGCGGTTGGTTCCCCCGGATTCCCAAACCGTCCGGGCGCTCCCCGACGAAGATGTCCCAAGGACCTCCACCGCCATCCCCTGTGGGATGTTTCCGACCAGGCTGGAGGAACCCCGGAGTTCAATCAGATCGGCAGAAGTGGAAGCATCCGACACCACCAATCCTCCGTTCGAAACCACCACCGGTCCCGCCAGCACCCCGCCCTCAAGGATCAGGCTGCCGCCGTTGGCGACGAGGCCGGACACGGTCGTCACCCCACCATTCACCACCCGCATCGGACGGCGCACGTCCACGGACCGCACCGACACCGCGGGCCCGTCCACCCGCACCTCCGACCCGGCACCCAGAACCGCATCATCCGCGAGGCCGGGGAGCACGTTTCCACTCCAATTGGCAGGATCCTGCCAAGTGACACCATCGCCGCCACCATCCCACGTGATCGTGGCAGCGGAGCAACGGCAGAGGATCAGGACGGCCAACGCTCGGATAGCGGCAGGAATCAATCGGAACGACATGATGAATTGAAAATTTCGCAAACGCGCGAGTCAGCACCCCCGCAAGCAATCACGATGCCTTTTGCACAGAGACAAGCCACTGGGCACCGCTTGGCCGGCGCATCTGGATACTGCCCCCGCATCCAACGGGGTGGCGACATCCCCGTCGCCGTTTCAAAACTCTTCCCAAGGCGATGAGGACATCGCCGCACCGAACCCCTTTCTGGAGGAGGCAGTATCAAGATGCGCCGTCGATTGCCCGCCCATGCAGGGAAGTCCTCCCCGCAAAACAGGTCTGCTGCGATAAACGCAGTTCATCCCCTTCCGTTACACAACTTCTTGCAGCCCTCGGAATTTCTCACGTTTCCGTCCGCCAGAGTCTTTGCCTGCGGCCCCCACCCGGAATAGCCTTCAGCCATGGCGCACAGTCCAACGCTGGCACTCCTCCTCGCCCTGCCCTCCCTCACGCTCCTTCACGGCGTGGAACCCATCGCCAGCCCCGGCTTCCGGCCACGCCCCGTCGGCAGCCATGCCCTCATCGGCGCCCGGGTCTTCACCAAACCCGGTTCCGAGTTCACCCAGGCCACCATCCTCATCCGCGACAACCGCATCACCGCCGTCGGCATCGACGTCCGTGTGCCCGCCGATGCCCGGGTCTGGGATCTCACCGGATCCACCATTTACGCCGGCTTCATCGATCCCTACGTCCTCTCCGGTTCCAATGCCGCCCCGGTCAACACACGCGGCACGGAACCGGTCAATGCCGCCACCGATCAGCTCACCGCCGGTCTCGGCACCGGTTCGGACCCGCGCTTCCTGGGCATCCCCGGTCAGGAACGTGATGCCGGGGCCACCGGTCCCGGCTCCGCCATTCCGGACGTCACGCCCGAGCGTCGCCTCGCCCTCACGCATTCCCCCGATCCCAAGACCCTCGAAGGCCTCCGGGAAATCGGCTTCACCGCGGCGAACTTCGCCCCGGGCCGGGGACTCATCCGCGGCCAGAGCGTCGTGGCCTCGTTGGGCGAAGCCGGCCCCAACGCTTCCATCATGCGCGCCGACACCGCCCAGCATGTCTCCCTCGCTCCCGAGTCCGGCAGCGAAGGCTACCCGAACTCCCTCATGGGCGGGATCGCGGTGTTGCGCCAGACCTGGTTCGACGCCCGCTGGCAGGCCAACTACCAGACCTCGTCCATTCCGAACCGCTCCTTCAACACCGCCTACGACGCCCTCCGCCCCACCCTGCGCAAGGAATCCCCGCAGCCCGTCGTGGCCGAGCCCGGATCCGTCCTGATGGCCAGCCGCGCCCTCGTCCTCGCCGCGGAACTCGGCTGGAACCTCCAGATCGTCGCCTCCGGCCAGGAATGGCGCCGACCCGACCTCCTCCAGAACTGCGGCGTCCCGTTCATCGTTCCCCTCGCCTTTCCATCCGCCCCGAAATTGCCCTCCCCGGACGACTGGGACGCCATCCCCCTCGACCTGCTCCGCCAATGGGACTGGGCGCCCGAAAACCCGGCCGTCCTGCGTCGCGCCGGTGCCGACATCGCCCTCACGACCCACGGCATTCCCGACCGGAAGGAGTTCCGCAAGAACCTGCGTTTCGCCCTCGCCCGCGGCCTGTCCGAAGTCGACGCCCTCGCCGCCCTGACCACCGTGCCCGCCCGCCTGTGCGGTCTGGGCGATCACCTCGGCACCATCGAATCCGGCCGGATCGCCAACCTCACCATCGTCCGCGGTTCCTACTTCGATCCGGAGGCGCCCATCCAATCCGTATGGATCGATGGCACGCCCTACGAACTCCCGCCGCCGAAGTCAGCCTCGAACACGAACGCCCCGGCCAAGCCCGCGAAGCCCGACGCGCACCCGGCACGCCTCGCCGCCGATCCACGGCTCCATCACGGACCGATCACCAACCCGCCCGCCATCCTCGTCCGCAACGCCACCGTCTGGACCTCCGGAGCGCAGGGCACCCTCACCAACGCCGCCCTCTTCGTCCGCAACGGCCTCATTGAATCGGTCGGGGCCGAACCCGCCACCCTGCCCGCCGGCACGCTGGTCATCGACGCCGCCGGCAAGCACGTCAGCCCCGGTCTCCTCGATTGCCACAGCCACTCGATGATCCTCGGCTCCGTGAACGAGGCCACCCTCCCCAGCACCGCGATGGTCCGGATCGCCGACGTCGTGAATTCCGAGACCGACAACATCCACCAGCAACTCGCCGGCGGTCTCACCATCGCCAACCTCCTCCACGGATCCGCCAATCCCATCGGCGGCCAGAACTGTGTCATCAAGCTCCGCAACGGCGCCGGTCCCGACGCCCTCCGCTTCACCAACGCGCCCGGCGGCATCAAGTTCGCCCTCGGCGAGAACGTGAAGCAGGGCAACTCCGGCGACCGCAACACCACCCGTTTCCCCCAGACCCGCATGGGCGTCGGCACCTTCTTCATCAACCGCTTCACCGCCGGCCGACAATACCGCGAAGCCCGCCTCGCCTGGGAGGCTTCCGACCGCTCCACGCCCCCGCCCCGACGCGACCTCGAACTCGAAGCCATCGCCGAGATCCTCGCCGGCACCCGACTCATCCACTGCCACAGCTACCGTCAGGACGAGATCATCGCCTTCCTCCGCACGATGGAGGCCTTCGGCGTCCGCGTGGCCACGCTCCAGCACATCCTCGAAGGCTACAAGGTCGCCGACGAGATCGCGCGCCACGGCGCCGGTGCCTCCGCCTTCTCCGATTGGTGGGCCTATAAGTTCGAGGTGATCGACGCGATTCCCTACGCGGGTTCGCTCCTGCACCAGCGCGGCGTGAACGTCTCCTTCAACTCCGATTCCTCGGACCACGCCCGCCGCCTCAATCTCGAGGCCGCCAAGGCCGTCAAGTACGGCAACACCCCCGAGGCCGACGCCCTCCGGTTCGTCACCCTCAATCCCGCCCGCCAGCTCGGCATCGACCGCTGGGTCGGTTCCCTCGAACCCGGCAAGCACGCCGATTTCGTCCTCTGGTCGGCCTCCCCCCTGGACTCGGCCTCCGTGTGCCTCCAGACATGGATCGAAGGCACCCTCTACTTTGATCGCGCCCTGGTCCCCGCCCGCGTCGCCGCCCTCCAATCCGAAAAGAAGGCCCTCGTCGCTCGCGCCCGCTCCAAATCCGACAGTCCCCCGCCCGATCCCGCCGCCGGCGGCTCCAAGGCCGAGGCCGCCCGGGCCCTCTTCTTCCAACGCGCCCTCGAACACGCCCGCCACCTGGGCGTCGTCGAATGCCAGGACTGCTTCACCAACGAGCGCTACTGAAACCCCCAACGCTTCCTCCACCCATGAAGACGCTCTCCTGTTCCACCGCCGCCCATCGCGCTCTCCCGGCATTCGCCCTCCTCGGCGCAACCCTGCTGGCCACCGCACCCCAGGTGCATGCCGAGTCCCTCCGACTCGACAACGCCATCGTCCACACGGTCTCCGGCCCGTCCCTCACCAACACCGCCGTCCTGATCCGCGATGGCCGCATCGCTGCCATCGGTGCCGAGGCCTCCGCCGCCTCCGCCGACCGCACCGTCTCCCTCGAAGGTCTCCACCTGTTCCCAGGCCTCATCGCGCCGGGAACCATCCTCGGCCTGATCGAGATCGACGCCATCCGGCCCACCCGCGACACCACCGAGGTCGGTGAGTTCACCCCGGACGTCCATTCGTGGATCGCGGTGAATCCGGAGTCGGAACTGATCCCTGTCGCCCGCGCCAACGGCTATACCCACGCCCAGGCGATCCCGCTGGGCGGCATCGTCAGCGGGCATTCCTCCCTAATCCGACTCAACGGCTGGACCATCGAGGATCTCGCCGATCGGCGCACCGCCGCGCTCCACCTCTTCTGGCCGTCCTTCTCGATCAACACCTCACCCCGTCCCACCAGCGGCGGCGGACGCGACCAATGGAAGTCGCCCGAGGACCAGGTCCGCGAGCGCGACCAGGAACTCCGCAAGATCGACGCCTTCTTCGACGAGGCCAACGCCTATGCCGCCGCGCGCCGTGCCGCCGGCCTCGGTTCCACGCCGCCCCTTTCCGTCGAGGCCGCCGCCGGTCGCAAACCCGCCACCGTCGAGACCAACGGATTCACCATCGTCCCTGCCTGGGAATCGATGCTGCCCCTCCTCAACGGCGAGGTCCCCCTCTTCCTCCATGCCGACGACTCCCGGCAGATCCGCTCGAGCGTCGAATGGGCCGTGCGCCGCAAGTTCCGCACCGTGCTGGCCGGCGGACTCGACGCCGCGCGCGTCGCCCCCCTGCTGGCCTCGAACAACATCCCCGTCGCCTACGAACACATCTTCACCCAACCGTTCCACGAGACCGATGGCTACGACGCCATGTACTCCGTCCCCGCCAAGCTCCATGCCGCGGGCGTGGCCGTGGCGTTCACCGAGGGCACCGACCGCTTCGGCGCCTCCAACATCCGCAACATCCCCTACGCCGCCGCCCAGGCCGTCGCCTTCGGGCTTCCCCGCATCGAAGGCTGGCGCGGCCTGACCCTTCATCCGGCCCGCATGCTGGGCGTCGCCGATCGCCTCGGCTCCATCGAAGTCGGGAAGGAAGCCTCCCTCATTGCCGTCACCGGCGACATCCTCGACATCCGCGCCCAGGTGAAACACCTGTGGATCGCCGGACGCGAGGTCTCCCTCGAATCCCGCCACACCCGCCTCTACGAGAAGTACCGCAACCGCCCCCGCCCCTGAATGCCCCATCTGAAGGCCGGATCCGCACGTAGCAGACGAGGTCACGAGGCTGATGAAGGAGAGTTCCAAGTTTGAAGTTTCAAGATTCAAGCCCACCCCGCACGTAGCAGACGAGGTAACGAGGCTGAGGAAGAAGCGTTCCCAGCCCCTAGAAGCCGCACCCTTCACCCTGAAAACGGCGGTTGGATCCGCAGATGGCGGGGCAGAAACACGAGCACCCGACGCTGGCAAGATCCTCACCGTGCAGGTGCATGGCACCTCTGATCCAAGCTCCTGATTATCTGCGGTATCTGCGGCATCTGCGGATGAACCCGCTATTTCCCGCCTGAGACATCGACCCGCATGACCTCCACGGACTCGCATCCATGGACCCGAAATCCATGAATCACTCCACCGTCCGCAGGAACGGCTTGATGGCCCGCTGCCACTCTTCCGCTTGATGCCGGAGCACCGCCTCGTGTCCGAGTTGCGGGAACGACTGGAAATGCTTCGGCCCGGCCACCGCCTCAAACACCTGGCGCGCCTCGTCGACACGGGCCCGGGGATCGTCGGTACCATGCAGGAACAGGGCCGGACACTCCACCGACGCGGCATACTCGACGGGGTTATGGCTGAAGCCATCGAACCCCGCCTGCTGGCCGCCCCAGAAGACCAGCAACTCCGCACATGGGAAGGACGGAACCCCCATGGCCTCGAACCGATGACGGACGGTCGCCAGCAGGCGATCGAATACCGCCTCGACGACGATCCCGTCCGGTCGCGCCCCGTGGGCATGGATGGCCCGCAGGATGGCGGCCCCGCCCATCGACTGGCCGTAGAGGATCATCCGGTGACCCGGCCAGTTCGTTCGGGCAAAGGCAAGGGACCGCGCGACATCCTCGCCTTCGTCGTATCCCACCGTCGTCCCGGATCCCGTGGATTCCCCCGAACCGCGGAAGTCGACGAGCAGGACCGAAAGCCCCATCTCCAGGAACGCACGCGCCTCGGGCTGCATCCCACCCTTCTCCCCGGCGTATCCATGGAACAGCAGCACCATCGGTCGTCTCGGCGCACCGGCGCAGTGCCACGCCCCAAGCTGGACGCCCGCACCCGATTCAATACGCACCGCCGTGCACCCCGGGCCGATGTCCGCCGGAGTGAGGACGGTCCGCGGCCGGGGCACGCGAATACCGTTCAGGAGCACGCCCACCTTCTCCGTGAACCCGAGGGTCTCCGGTGCGCCGGACCGCACCGCACCAGCAGTGAAATGCAGCATCGCGCGGGCATGCCGATAGGCGAGGACGTTCAAGGCCGTGCCCAGCACCGTCAGCAGCACGAGCCCAATCAGGAGAACCCGACGCACCCGTGCATTGCGGAGGAACCGGAACTTCATGTGGCCGGGAAACGTCCACCGGACCCGATCCCGGTGCAAGCATCCCTGCCCCGCCACAAGCCGACACCGTCCCTTCCCCTGGCGGCAATCTCCCGTATTTCAGGTGCGGAGCACCGACAGATGGTAGCCCACAGCGTCAGCTGTGGGTTCAGGTCCAACCCCGTAACCAGTCCCGGCAGGGGCGACAGAAACCCCGCACCACATCGTCCCCCTCCCCTTCGTGCTCTTCGTGTCATTCGTGGTTCAAAAATCAACCACTGCATCCCAACCACGAAGAACACGAAAACCACGAAAACCTTCCAGACTTCGAGCGGCGCCGGTTGACGATCAAAAGACCGCATCCCACCTACGGGAAAACACTCAGCCGTATCCATGCAGTTGAATACCGAAGAATGACTCGCGCAGAGACGCGGAGACGCAGAGGAAGCGGGCCTTTCAATCATCGTTATCGAGTCACCAAACGGTGATCCCGTTCACGGTTGCCCAAGCTTCAGATTTCCTGTCGCTCTCTGCGTCTCTGCCCCTCTGCGCGAGATTTTTACTGCATGGATAAGGCTCAGGAGGGAACAGGGTTAGCCGCAAAAATCTCAAGAAGACGCAAAAAGGGAGGCGGTCGGTCGCGGTGCCTGGGCCCCTTCGCGTCTATCAATGAACTGACGACCCGTTCGTTGAGTCCGAGCCACGGAGCTGAAGGCCGGGTGCCCTCACCCGGCGCATGCGTTGCAGACTGTCGACGAGCTGTAGACCGCCAGTTCATTGCTGCAAAACACCCTTTCCGCAGAGGGCCGGTTCTCCGCGTGAGTTGCCTCTGCTTCACGAACCGATTTCACGCAAAGCCACGAAGAGCGCGGAGAACCGAACGGGACCCATCACGTCGCCACCTCATTTTGCGTCTTCTTGCGATTTTTGCGGCAACCCCACTCCGCACCCTTCGCGGCTTCGCATGAGTTGCCTCCGCTTCACCAACAGATCTCACGCGAAGCCGCGAAGATCGCTGAGAACGGGACAGGACCCATCACGTCGCCCCCCCTTTTTGCGCCTTCTTGCGATTTTTGCGGCAACCCCACTCCGCACCCTTCGCGGCTTCGCATGAGTTGCCTCTGCTTCACAAACAGATTTCACGCGAAGCCGCGAAGAGCGCGGAGAACCGAACGGGACCCATCACGTCGCCACCTCATTTTGCGCCTTCTTTCGATTTTTGCGGCGATCCCACTCCGCGCCCTCTGCGGCTCCGCGTGAGAATGCCCCGCTTCGCTCCCTCACTTGAGGCACGACCCTTTCCGCCGTGGCCGAGCAATCCGGCCGCTACGCCAACAACCTCCCGGACTTTCTCGCGCATGGCCTGACCGGCCTGGATCCGAAGGGGACGGACGAGCCCCGGCAAAGCTGGGACGGTTGATCATTCCCAAGGCCCGATTCGGGCAACCGGCTTGACGACACGGCGCCGTAAAACATAGTTTAACACCATGGTCAAAACGATCTCCAAGATTGGCAACTCGCATGGGTTGATGTTTGACGCGGCGTTGATGGACCTTGCGCATTTGAAGGCCGGCGACCAGGTGAACGTGGAGGTCCACGAGGGCGGCACGATCACACTGACACCGCTGCACCCCAAACCTTCGCGAGCCGAGGTGTCGCGGGTCATCGACGCGACGATGAAGGATTACGCGCGCACAATGAAGAAGCTCGCATGAGTGCCACGCCGCAGGAGTGCTTCCATCTCACGGTGGACATCGTTCGGGAGATTCACGCGGAGGCCATCGGGCGCTTCGGTGGTTCGGATGGCGTTCGAGAGATGGCCTTACTGGAGTCGGCGGTCGCTGCGCCGCAGGCCAGCTTCGGGGGCGGTTCGCCGTATCGGGACATCGCGGAGGTGGCGGCGGCGTATCTGTTTTACCTGTGCAAGAATCACCCGTTCATCGATGGCAACAAACGGGCGGCGCTGGGTGCATGCATCGTTTTCCTGCGCTTGAACGGCATCGAACCCGAAACCGACGGGCCGGCATGGGAAGAACTGACACTGGCGGTGGCGTCGAGTGAGATTGACCGCAACGAAGCCACACGGCGGTTGCGAGAGCTTTTGCCGGGACAGAAATGAGCAACCCCGCCGGTCATGCGTATGGCAGTGGCGAGGTTTACATCGGCGGCTTCCGACCACGGCCAGAAGCTGGATCTCGCCGATCCAGGATGGGTTCAGCCGCTTCCATGGGGCAGAAATATCACGCGGAGCCGGGGAGACTCATTTCATTGGGAAGCGAACCAGACGGTTCAGCGAACGGGCGCCAGCCATCACGCCGAGTGGCGATGCGGACGTTCCCGATGGCTGCCTCCCATCTCTAACCTTCCACTTTGCCTACCGGGATGAGGAGCACGCCGCATCTGTCGCCCCGCTGGGGCTGGTCATTCCTTGGAACGTGGGACCCACGGCCGACGCCGTGGGCTATCGTCTGTCGGTGCTCCGCACCTAAGAAACGCAAGAGGACGCAACGGTCCTGCGGGCTTCATTCGAACCTTTGGACAGCCAACCTGGCCTTCCCTTCTTGCGACCCTTTGTGGCCCTTGCGGCGGGCCTCACCTTCCTTGGCGGCCTGGTTTGGTCTGAGGGCTCGCTGACGGATGGGATCCCTTCGTGGTCTCCGTATGCTTCGTGGCTGAAGCCCACTTCCGCCCCGGACGCGAACGTTGTTCAGGGCGAGATCCGGACGGCGACGAGGCGGGATCGGTCGCGTGCGACGAGGAGTCCGCCGTCCACGGCCGGTGCGGCGCGCACGCCGGTGCCGAGGATCTGTGCCCGGCACAGCGGCTTCCAGGAATCGGCGGTGGCCTCGGCGAGCACGAGTTCGCCGGACTCCAGGAGGACCACCAGCGTGTCCTCGACCACCAGCACGGAGCCCATGCCGGTGCGGCCGGCCTCCCATTTCACGGTTCCGGTGGCGGCCTCGATGCAGCGCAACTCCGCCCCCTGCTCCTGTCGGCCGTGGAAACCGAAGATCCACGCTCCCTTGAGGACCGGGGTGGCGACGTGCGCGGAGATCGCCTCGTCACCGGACCACACCGTCTCCAGCCCCCCGGCGGCCTGCCAGCGCAGGAGGGCGGCGCCGGTATTGTAACTGGTGGTGATGAAGATCCCGGCGGGGCCGACGATCGGCGTGGCGGCATTGACCGAGGCATTCTGGCGTGCCCTCCACGGGAACTCGCCGACCACCTTGCCGGTATCGATCTCCAGGAGCTTCAGCCCGGCGCGTGTGAACGACACGATGCGCTGCTTGCCGCCGACGACGGCCGCCACCGGACTGGAATATCCCGCCTCATCCGAGGTGGACTGCCATTCGCGGGCGCCGGTCTTCGCATTCACCGCGACCACCCCTGCCCCGTCCTCGCCGCCGACGTGAACGATCACCCGGTTCGAGACAACCAGGGGCGAACAGGCAAAGCCGAAGAACCCCTTGTCCGCGCGCAGCTCACGACCCAACGCCAGGGACCACACCGGCAATCCATTCGTCAGATTCACCGCCGTCAACCGGCCTTCGGCGCCGAACGTGTAGGCCATGCCACCGACCGCCGAGGGAGTTCCGCGCGGGCCATTGTCGAATCCGAAATCGTCGTTGTAGGCCGTGGACTGGGACGATTTCCACCGGGACTTGCCCGTGGAACGATCGAAGGCTTCGAGCACCTCCTCGTTGGCGATCCGATGGTGCAGCAGGACCAGATCCCCCACGATGAGGGGGCTGCTGAAACCGGAGCCGACCTCCGCCTTCCAGGCCACGGCGGGTCCGGCCGTGGGCCAGGGCTTCGGGGCCTTGCCGGGAATGACGCCATTACGGTCCGGCCCCAGCCATTGCGGCCAATCGGCGCAGACCTGCCCCGCCAACCCGATCCCCAGTCCGACCGCCGCGGCCAGGATCCGATGGAGCTTTCGATTCATGTGGGGCCACTCATCGTCCGCCGGCGGGGTTGGTGTCGAGCTGGAAGGAGATCCGGGCGGCACCGGCGGCACGGGCGGAATCGACCACACGCAGGACATCGCCGTGGGCGGCCATGGGATCGGCCTGGATGTAGACGGGGATGTTCGTGTTGGCGCCAAGGCGCTGGCGGAGCAACTCCATGAACTCCGGGAGCGAATGATGACGCGACTCCAGCTGGATGTCCCCGTTGGCGCGCACCTCGACCCGGAGCAGGTCCGGCTTCGACGAACGACTCGCCCGCGTGGCCGAGGGCAGGTCCATGCGCAGGGTCCGGAGCTTCTGGAGGCTCAGCGACACCATCATGAACGACGCGAGGAGGAAGAACATCACGTCGATCAACGGGATGATCTCGATGCGCGCGCGCCGCTGGGGAATGGGAGAGCCGAATCGCATGGAACCGATTCAAGGAGGCGTTGGACCGCTGTTGGCGGACGGGCTTCCCGGGTTCTTCGGCACCGGCGCGCCATCGGTGACGAACGACACGCGCAGGGCACCCGCGGAGCGAACCCGCGCCAGCACCTGGTTCACGACGCCATGCCGCGTGGCGCGATCCGCGGTGACGTAGACCGGGGCGGACGGGTTGTCGGCCAGGCGCTCGCGGAGCACGCGATCGAGTTCAATCAGATCCATCCGGCGCTTCTCGACCGACACCTGGCCGTCGGCCTCGATCCCGATGTTCAGTTGGCCCGGCTGGAAGTCCCGGGCGGCCGTCGTCGCCACGGGCAGGTCCATCCGGAAGGTCCCGGCCTTCTGGAGCGACAGGGACACCATCATGAAGGCGGCGAGCAGGAAGAACATCACGTCGATCAACGGGATGATCTCGATGCGCGCGCGCCGGGTGGCGACAGGCGTGGACCACTTCGAGCGTCGGGCGCCGTTGGAGGCCGGATTGGAGGTCGATCCCGCCATGCTTCAGGCCTTGAAACGTGCCGGGAAGACAGCGGTGCCGGCGCCGCCTTCCTGCCGTGCCCGGGTGACCATGACCTCGACGTTGGTGGCGGCCGTTTCGAGATCGAACTGCAAACGGGCGAGGAACTCGTTGAAGAGGTTCAGGAAAAACACGCCAACGATGGCGATGCCCAGGCCTGCGGCGGTGGCAATCAGCGCCTCGCCGATGCCGGTCGAGACCGCTTCGACGGCGAGGTCGCCCGTGACCTTCTTGAACGAACCCATGATGCCCACGACGGTGCCCAGCAAGCCGAACAACGGAGCGAGGGTGATGCACGTATCGATCACGACCATGAACCGGCCGGCCCTGCGCAACTCGACGCCCGCGGCCACCTGCAGGGCTCCAGCCAAGGATCCGTGCACATGGGTCAGACCCTGGTGGATCATCCGCACGACCGGATCGCCGGAACCCTCCGCCCGTTGGACGGCAGCGACAAAGTCGTGGTTGTCCATCGCTGCCAGCACCTGTTCCAGCGCGACGGGTGAGCGACGCCGGCCCAGTCCGAACCAGAAGACGCTCCGTTCCACGACCACCGCGACCAGCATCAGGGCGACGATCAGGATCGGCCACATGATCGGGCCGCCGTCCTCAAACATCTCGACTATCGTGTTCGCCAACATCCTTGGATTCCGTTGCAGGTTGAACTCTCGCGAGTGTGTGCGCCGTCAGGAGACGTTACCGTCCGACGGCCAGCTGATAGACAAACTCCGTGTGGAGCAACTGGGGTTTCCCCACGGGAAACCGCCAACGCCGCTTCACCCATGAAATGGTGTGGTTATCGAGGACGAAGGACCCCGAGGGAACCAGCTTCCGAACCTCCCCGATGCGACCGTCGTCCCGCACCTCGATCTCCAGCTTCACCAGGCCTTCGATCCCCTTGCGTCGGGCCTCGGACGGATAGTCCGGGTGCGGCGAAACGATGCCTTCGGCCGTGCCGTCCCCCACCTTGAAGGTGCGAGCACCACCGGCTGTCGGGTCGGTTCCACCCGACGTACCGCCCGTGCCAGCGGTTGCTTCGGGCGCGGTCGGGATGGCGGGACCTGCGGCTTGGGCCGGCGGGAGGGATGCCATCTCGGCGCGCAGCACTTCGCGCACCGGAACGGTGACGGGCACGGCGAATGGAACGAGGGAAGGTTCGACCACGGAGACCACTGGTTGAACCACGGGCACGGCCACCTCGGGCTCCGGCGTCCTGGCCATCGCAGGAGCCTCCGGGGCGGCAGGTGCTGCGGGAGAATCAGGCGGCGGGGTGAAATCCACCGGCAGCAGCGCGGTTGCCGGTGCTGGAACCGGTGTGGGCACGGGCTGCGCCGGATCGCGGATCCCCAGAAGACCGACCGCGAGGAAGGCGCCGCAGAGCGCGTTCAACCAGAGAATCCCGCGTCCGGATTCCGCTGACGCCCCGGGAAGGCAGGCACGACCGATCGCCGAGCGAAGCTGGTAGCCCCGACCGTCGACATCGTTCGCGGTGATTCCGTTCCCATTCATCCTAGAATTGGCAGTTCATTTATCCGCAGATGGCGCCGATTGCGCAGATGGAAGAGCAGAAATGCCAGCACCCGACGCAGGTGCATGGCACGCCCGATCCGATCTCCTGATTATCTGCGTCATCTGCGCCATCTGCGGATCCCACCGGCATTTTCAGGTTCATCCGTGCGCACTTCCCGAAAAATCCGTGTGGGGCACCGTAGGCAGGCGCCACCTCGCATCAAGCGCGATGTCATGGGGCGGGAACCGGCGGACGCGGTTTTGGGCCAAAATGGAGGGACTGCCGCAATCCGCCCGCAGATTCCCGCAACCCGCCGCCAACCGGGGCCGGGGCGATCTCACCCGTCGGCCGCATCCTGACACTGCCCCCTTTGGGAATGGTTTCGGGGAGGCGATGTCCTCATCGCCCGGAGAACGGCTTTGGAACGGCGACGAGGACGTCGCCACCCCGTTCCAGTCGGGGGAGGTGTCAAGATGCGCCCTCCCCTGTCTTCAGTAAGCCGGGCAACTTGACCGAGTCCGGTTCAACGCGTCACCATGGCCCCGATGAAGCACACCCTTCCCCGGCGCGGATTCGTGTCCGCCGCCGTAGCCGGCACCGCCCTCCTGCTGGGCGCGGCCGCGACCTCCCTGGCGCAATCGGAGCCCCGGCCGCCCATCGGTTTCACCGCATTGTTCAACGGGCGCGACCTGATGGGCTGGCGCGGTGGTGACACGTTCGATTACCGCAAGCTGGTGGCCATGCCCGAGGCCGAGCGGTCGAAGATGATCGAGAAGTGGACATCCTCGATGCACGAGGTCAATCCCAAGACCGGAAAGCCCCATTGGTACGTCGAGGACGGGGAATTGGTGAACGATGGCTTTGGCGCGTACGCCTCCACCGACACGCCCTATGGCGACTTCGAGTTCATGGTGGATTACAAGACCGTGCCCAAGGCGGACTCCGGCATCTACCTGCGCGGCGTTCCTCAGGTCCAGATCTGGGACCATACCGAGGCGGATCCCCAGAACCTCGGCCGTGCGAAGGGCTCCGGCGGCCTCTGGAACAACTCCCCCGGCAAGCCCGGCAAGGACCCCCTCGTCCTCGCCGACAAGCCCTTTGGCGAATGGAACAGCTTCCGGACGCTGATGGTCGGTTCCCGCGTTTCCGTCTGGCTGAACGGGCAGGCCGTGGTCGACCACGCCACCCTCGAGAATTACTACGACCGCAAGGTTCCCGTTCCCGCCGCTGGGCCGATCCGGCTCCAGACCCACGGCGGCGAGATCCGCTGGCGGAACATCTTCCTGCGTCCGATTGCCGGCGAGGAAGCGAACTCGATCCTCTCGCGCAAGGGCGAGGAACCGGGCTTCACGCCGATCTTCAACGGCAAGGATTTCGCGGGCTGGGAAGGTCCGCTCGACAACTACGAGATCGTCGACGGCGCCATCCGCTGCAAGGCCCACAAGGGCGGCACGATCTTCACCAAGGAGCAGTACGGTGACTTCGTGGTCCGACTGGAATTCAAGGTGCCGCCCGGCGGCAACAACGGCCTGGCCATCCGGTACCCGGGCAGCGGGGACACGGCCTACGCCGGCATGTGCGAACTGCAGGTCCTCGACGAGAACTACGAGACGGTGACCAAGTCCAAGCTCGACCCGCGCCAGGTCCACGGTTCCGCCTACGGCATGCTGCCGGCCCACCGCGGCTACCAGCGCCCTGCCGGCGAATGGAACTTCCAGGAGGTCACGGTCAAGGGCTCCCGCATCACCGTCGAACTCAACGGCACCGTCATCCTCGATGGCGATGTCGGCCCCGTGAAGGAGTTCATGGCCAACTCGCCCCATCCCGGCAAGGACCGCCCCACGGGCCACTTCGGATTTGCCGGACACAGCGATCCCGTGTCGTTCCGCAACATCCGCATCCGCAAGCTCTGATCCATCAGGGGCCGGGCATCCATGCCCGGCGTGAGTCCAGGGGACCGGTTTCGACCGGTCCCCTTTTCATTTTCAAGTTGGAAGCCCTCCACCACGTAGCAGACGACGTCAGGAGGCTGAGGAAGAGCTCCAAGTTTTCAGGTTCAGGTTCGAAGCCTGACGCCTGCAGGTCTCGGGCTTGAAACTTGAAACTGAAAACTTCGAACTCTCCTACCACTGCCTCGTCACCTCGTCAGCTACCCTCCCTCGCGTAGCAGACGACGTCAGGAGGCTGTGGAAGAGCTCCAAGTTTTCAGGTTCAGGTTCGAAGCCTGACGCCTGCAGGTCTCGGGCTTGAAACTTGAAACTGAAAACTTCGAACTCTCCTACCACTGCCTCGTGACCTCGTCAGCTACCCTCCCTCGCGTAGCAGACGACGTCAGGAGGCTGTGGATGAGGAGTCCGAAGTTTGAAGATTCAAGGCATCCGTCGGCTCGCGAAATCCACCGCCCGCGTCTCCGACCAGTAACTGCCGTCGCCACCGAAGGTCGCGAACCCGACGTGGCCCCCGTGATCCGGGACCTCCAGGTGAAACCACGGGCTCCCGAGCGCGACCTCCCGTGGGTAGCATCCGGCGCTGAGGAAGGGATCGTCGGCGGCGTTGATCAGCAGTGCGGGCACCTTCAGCCCGCCGAGATATCCCAGCGATGAACTGCGCGCCCAATAATCCTCGGCGTCGCGGTAGCCGTGGAGCGGAGCCGTGTACCGGTCATCGAAATCCCGGAAGGTCCGGATCGCACGGTAGCCGTCCATGGACAACCGTCCGGGGAACTGGTGGGACTTCGCTTCCATCCGCACCCGCAGGTCCGAGAGGAATCGGCTCATGTAGATCCGGTTCCCGGGCTGGGCCATGCTTTCCGCCGACCCCTTGAGGTCGCACGGGACTGAGAACGCCACCCCGGCACGGACGGCGGTGGGCACCTGGCTTCCAAGTTCGCCGAGGTACTTCAAGGTGAGGTTTCCGCCGAGGCTGAATCCGACCAACACCACTTCGTCGTAGCCCTCTGCGACCACCGCCTCGACGACAGCACCGAGGTCACCGGAAGCACCGCTGTGGGTGAAGGCCAACCGCCGGTTGGGTTCGCCTGAACAACCGCGAAAGTTCCACGCTGCCGCGTCCCACCCGGCGCGGTTGAAGGCACGGACCATTCCCAGGACGTACGCCCGACGACTGTGTCCCTCCAACCCGTGCGAGATGACGACCGCCTTGCGCGCCCCGACCTTCGACTGGTCCACGTCCACAAAGTCGCCATCGGGCAACTCCACCCGCCTGCGGGTGTATTCAACCCCGTCCACGCGACGCGACAGGCTCGGATAGACCGTGGCCGCATGCCCCTCGCGCAACAGACGTGGAGCCGTGTAGGAACTCTTCTCGACCAGTGGCATGGGGCGCGGGTGCTGACGGATCAACGCCAGGGAGCGACAAGCTTCTCCGCCTGCTGCCGGATCGAGCCTGGGGCAACGTGCGGGCAATACGCCGCGCGGCCTCACGCTGATCGTTGGCACCCAGGATGGCGGTGTAGGCCACCCGGAAGCGGACGGGCATCGACTCGGCGTCCGTCAGGCCTTCCTCGATGGTGGTCAGGGCGCGACTCGTGTCGCCCTTCCGCCATCGGGCGAGGGCCAGTGCCGCGCGGAGACTGGCATCGTCGGGCTTGTCTGCGGCCAGACGGGTGACCTCGGGGAGGGCCCAGACGGCGTTCTCGCCGGCCAACAATTCCAGCCACGCGCGCTCGGCGATGACGCCATCCTCTCCGGGCAATGCCGCATTCAGTTTCCGCAGGGTCAGGAGGGCTTGGGTTGAATCAGGATTCCGCTCCAGCAACCGAAGGATCTGCCGGCCGTTCATCAGCGCTCGCCCCGGGGTATCCATGCCGATCTGCAAAGCCTGAACGGCGACGTCCATGAAACCATGCCGCTCCGCTTCCCTCGCCACGAAGGGGGCGATCAACTGGATCCGGGATGCCCCGGAATCCAGAGCCCCGCGAAAGGCGCGCTCAGCCTCTTCCCGACGTCCGCGCCTCGCCGCGAGGGCGCCTTCTGCTGCGGAACGCATTCCCGTATCGAGAACGCTCCCGGATGCGTCCAGGACGCGGCGCAACTCCTCATCGCGTCCGGTCGTCACCAGGTAATCCAGCTGACCCGCCATGAGCAACAGGTTGGTCCGGCAACGATCGCTGGGCAGGAATGGACCGGCGTATTCCAGCGCCCCCACATCCGTCAGCCAGAGCACGAGTTCACACACCTCCGCGACCGGGGCATTGGTGGGTACGGTCGATGTGACCTTGGAGATGACTTCCAGCCGGCGCTCGGGATGGGCCACCAAATGCAACCGACCCCGGAGCAGCTCGACACCCGGAGTGTTGGTTCCGCCCGGAGTGCCAAGGACCCGCGACACGGTCTCGGCTTCCACCGGGGAAAGGAGGGAATGCCCATCAGGATCGAGGCCGCGGCCGGCTGGGTTGCCGATGGAACCATGGCCACACCCCACAGGATGCGACGACCTTCCTCGCGGGACTTCGGATCCCCGGAGAGCACCAACAGGTCGGCGAGCTGGACCTCCGCCTCCGTATCGCCTGGGAATTTGGCAACCACCATGCGAGCCAGGGACAGCGCCTGCCGGACGTCGCCGAGATTGCGCACATGCGCCTGGAGCAACCGCCACACGTGGCGGTCCTGAGGTGTTTCCCGGACCAGTGCCTCCAGCAGGGACCTCGCGACATCCGTACGCCCCATCCGCACGGCCAGCTCGGCCACTTCCACGCGTTCAGAAGGCAGGGACTTTCCGGTGGCCAGATACGATTGCCAATAGGCGAGTGCCTCGGGACGCATCCCCATCGCGCTGATGCGGCCTGCGAGCCGCAGTGAATTCGGCTCGGCCGGAGCCAGCTCCACTGCCAGTCGGGCCTGCCTGGCGGCTTCCTCCAGCCGGCCCGAGACCAGCAGGCTTTCGCCGAGCGCCGCGGCCCGACGCGAACGGACGGTCTTCAGCTGGCGATACGCAGGCTTCGCCACAGCGGCGATCCCAAGTCCGACCACGACGAGACCAACCATCCCGAGCAGGAATTTCTTGGAACTTCCCATCCGTCGCGTTCCTCCGGAGGATGGCGCTGGATTGGGTCCGTTGGCAGTAGGTGAGCTCATGGGCGATGTCGGTTACCGCGTACGCTCAATGGATGCACTCCGCGTATAGAGGCGTGGCAGCGCCTGACGCGCCACCTCCAGCGGGGGTTCCCCATTCTCGTAAGGAACCATGATGGACAGGAGCTCGATGCCGAGCATGTGGCGCGCCGTCGGCGTCCATCCGTACTTCTCCGGCAACGCGGTCAGCTTGTCCGAGAAATCGAACGGCACCGGTTCGCCATTCCGCCAGACGCCCCACAACATCAGCGCGCGCACCTTCTTGCCGGCCGATTCCTCCCGCCAGAACCGGAAGGTCACGAACTTCAATGGCTGACCTGAAATCACCACGGTGGTCTCACCCACATCTCCTTCGGGCTTCCAGCCCGAGCCGGGCATGCATACGTCCGGCCGGTGATGGAGCGCGGTCCGACTCATCGCCGAGGGTCTCCAGAACAGGTGCGAACTGCTGACGAAGCCCATCGGGGCCGAACTCTCGCGCCGTACGATCGAGTCGCCTTGCGTGGCTCCGAGCTGCGCCCAGACATCCCCGGCAAACTCCTTCTTCTCGTTGCCACTCTTCGGATCCAGGATGGCCGTGAATGCGGGGTCCTTCTGCGGGTTCGCCTGGATCTCAAGGACCTTGTACCAGCCGTGCACCATCAGGAACATCCCCAGCGTGATCCCGAACAGGGGCCGGAAGTCCGGCACATGTTCCCAACTCAATCGGGCGATCCGGTCTGACCATGAGCCAACGTCCGATCGGGGCCAGATACCGGCCTGCCCGCGGGCAAACCACATGCCGAGCAGGAAGATCACGGCATACAGGGAATACATGGCGATGTTTCCGACCAGATCGTGCTTCGCGTGCATGGCATCGGACCCGCTCTTTTCGACGATCCAGCAGAGGACGAACGTCCGGGCCAGATTGCTGAAGAGGGCCAGCAGGACGGCGGAAACAACCATCACGCCACGGTGGATGCGCCGCAACCACATCAACTCGCCCACCGCGAGGCTGACCATCAACCCCGATTGCAGGGACCGGATGCCGCTGCACGCCTCGACGATGCCCACTTGCCCCTTCTCCATGTTCAGGACGGCGCCCTGGATCGTGACCGGAATGTCCAGCCAGAGGAACAGTTCATGCAGCACCTGGGCGACGCCGATCATGAGGTTCTGCTGGAGTGGCTGGGCGATCCGCGCCGGCCATGGAACCGCCGTCAGGAAGAAGAGCAAAGGAAACAGGGTCACCATCAACAGGCGCCGTCCACCCAGCCACCACGCGCCCGCCATCGAGAAGGCCACCTTCGCCAGGTTGATCGCCCACAGGACGATGCCGGATTGCTGGTATTCCTCGCGATAGACCTCGAGCGGAAACAACGCCAGCCCGGGCAAGGCAATCAGCCATGGACTGATCCGCCACGTCGATCGTCCCTCCGCGCCGCATTGCACCCAGAACTCAGCCGTCTGGCTTCCCAGCCGCATCCACAGGAACAGGAACATCCCGACCGGAACAAACCAGCCGTAGGCGTAATTGTCGTCGCGCAGCCAATAGGGAACACAGATCAGGATGGACCAGATCCACAGAACCGCCTCGAGCAGGGTAAACGCCCAGTTCATCCGGAGCTTGGCCACCGGGGCCACAACCCCGCTTCCAACCTTGCCGGTATCGATTGACGCCATGTGCATCATCCTGCCAAGCCGCAGCCCATGGGTCAAACAGTCACAACCTCCGGGTTGCCATCACGGTCCGGTGCATTGACGTTACCGGTATGCCCACCATGGACTTTGACGCCGCCGTCATCGGCGGCGGTTCCGCCGGATTCGCCGCTGCCCGCTCCCTTGCCTCCGGGGGATGGAAGGTTGCTGTCATTGACGGCGCCTCCGAACTGGGCGGGCTTTGCATCCTGCGGGGATGCATGCCCACCAAGGCACTGCTCCACGCCGCCGAACTGCGCCAGTCGTTCCGCCATGCCGAGACCTGGGGCATGGTCGCCCGCGATGTCGATGTCGATGTCGCCCGGCTCTTCGACCGCAAGGACGCCTTGATCGCGGAGTTCGCCCGGTACCGGCAGGAACAACTCCAGAACGGTCCCTTCGAACTCATCCGCGGTCGGGCCCATTTCACCGATCCCCACACCCTCGAGATCCATGGCCACCGCACCATCCGTGCCCGGCACTTCGTCCTCGCCACTGGCTCGGTCATTGCTCCGCCCCCCAACGAGGGGCTCCGGCATGCGGGTTACCTCAACAGCGACTCCGCCTTGCAACTCCAGCGGATCCCCGAGTCGCTCATCGTCCTGGGTGGCGGTGCCGTGGCCCTCGAATTCGCCCAGTTCTTTTCCCGGATGGGTTCCCTGGTTTCCATCATCCAGCGCAGCCCGAACCTCCTGAGCGGATTCGACCACGACCTCGCCGACGAACTGGAAACCGCCCTCGATCGCGAGGGCCTCCAGGTCTTCACGGACACCCGCCTGCTCGATGTGCGGCGCCGCGGACACGAGAAGGAGGTCCTCTTCGAGGAAGCAGGCCGGGAAGTCACCATCGCCGCCGAGGAGGTGTTCCATGGCCTTGGTCGCCGCCCCGCCACCGAACACCTCGGCCTCGACAAGGCCGGCGTGACCGTTTCGGCCCGCGGTCAGATCCAGACCGACGAATTCCAGCGGACCACCGCGAGCCACATCTTCGCTGCGGGTGATTGCTGCGGGCCGCACGAGGTCGTCCACATTGCCATCCAGCAGGCCGAACTCGCCGCGCGGAACCTCCTCAACCCAGGTCTGCCGGTTGCCATCGACCACCGGATGCTCACCCAGGTCGTGTTTACCGATCCCGGCGTTGCGGTCACCGGCCTCACCGAGCGGGAAGCCGCAGACCGGCAGATCTCCGTCCGGGTCGCCCGCTATCCGTTCAACGACCACGGCAAGTCGATGATCCTCGGCTGCCAGGAAGGCTACGTGAAGCTCATCGCTGCCTCGGGTACCGGCGAGATCCTGGGCGGAGCCTGCGTCGGACCACAGGCCGGCGAACTCATCCACGAGGTCACCGTCGCCATCGCGGCGCGTCTCACCGCGGCCCAGTTCGCCGCCATTCCGCATTATCACCCGACCCTCGCCGAGATCTGGACCTACCCGGCCGAGGAACTGGCCGCGCCGTGAGCCGCATCCACGACGTTGGATCACGGAGAATGGCCCGCGCAGAGCCGCAGAGCTGTAGGCCGGGTGCCCTCACCCGGCGCATGCATCGAAGACCTTAGACGTGGGGCGCATCTTGACACTGCCCCCGTTCGAGACTGGGAACGGGGCGGCGATGTCCTCATCGCCTTGGGAATGGCTTTGGAACGGCGACGAGGACGTCGCCACCCCGTTCCATGCGGGGGCAGTGTCAAGTTGAGCCCGTAGACGTGCTGGAGACCACGTGTTGATTGCTGCAGAACACCCTTTCGTAGAGGGTCGGTTCACTGCGCTTGATCTTCACTGCCTGATTGCAGCGGCGCATCAGCGCATCCGTGGGAAGAATGCGGCGGTGTTGAGCGCCACCTGTTCGGCCAGCGACGCCAGCGAAACTCCGCGGACCTCCGCCGCCTTCAGGGCAATCTCCCGCACGTAGGACGGTTCCGCACGCTTTCCGCGGTAGGGAACAGGCGCCAGATAGGGGCAGTCCGTCTCAAAAAGGATCCGGTCCGCCGGTGCCGCCGCGAGCGTCGTCCGCACGTCCGCTGCGTTCTTGAACGTCATGATCCCGGTGAAGCTCACCAGCGAACCGACGCCCACGACCTCCTCCATCTCCGCGACGGTTCCAACGAAACAATGGAACACGCCCCGAACCCGATCGGCAAACGGACGGAAGATATCCATCGCCGCCCGGTGCGCCGCCCGCTGGTGGACCACGACGTTCAGCCCGACCTCGGCGGCGACCTCCAACTGCTGGCGGAAGATCCGTTCCTGCTGGGCCTTCATCCGCTCATCGTCCTCTGCCGTTCCTCCGGCTTCCGCGGACGGCAACCGGTAATGGTCGATGCCGCACTCACCGATCGCCACCACGCGGGGATGCTTCGCGATGTCGCGCAACCACGGCCGCACATCCTCGGGAGCCGCCATCACGTAGCCGGGATGCCACCCGACGGCCGCAAACACGCCTGGATGCCGTTCAGCCAACCCGATGGCCCGCTGGCTGCTCTCCGCGTCGCAACCGATGGTCACGATGCGGTCGATGCCCGCGGCACGGGCACGCTCCAGCACGGCGTCGAGGTCGCCGCTGAAGTCAGGAAAATCGAGGTGGGCATGCGTGTCACAGAAGCTTTCCACCGGAGCAGGATAGTCAGAAACCCGGACAACGGACAGCCTGTGATGGGGAAAACCTGCGTTGACAGATCCGCGTCCTTCCGGTGCAAATTGAGGCTTAGGTTCGTTCCGGAGGTACTGCTCGTGGGGGGATCGGTTGGGGTCTGTCGTTGTCTGTCGGACCAAACACGGAGCATGCGTCCGGACACCCGCGCAAAAAGACAATGTCCACCCGAATCCTGGCGTTGCTGTTCTGCTTCTGCACAACGGCCAGCCTGTTCCGTGCCCTCGCCCAGGCGCCAACCATCGTCACGCAACCGCCGCTGACGACAACCGTGTTGCCGGGTTCCAGCGTCACCTTGAGCCCGGTGGCCTCCGGGACCTCCCTGACGTACCAGTGGCATTTGAACGGGATCGCCATCCCCGGGAAGACCCAGCAGAACCTGACGTTCAACGCCATCACCCTGGGTGATGCAGGCTCCTACAGCCTGGTGGCGCGGAACGGCGGCGGGCTCTCGGTTACCAGCCGGTTGTCCATCGTCGATGTCGCCGACACCGGGGCGGTCGTTTCCTTCTCCAACGGAGTCCTCCAGCAGAAGGTCTACGATACGGATGGAACCACCCCTCTCTCCGGAGACCGCTATCTCGCCCAACTGTACGCCGGCCCGACTGCCGGTTCCCTCACCCCCATCGGCGCGGCCGTCCCCTTCAACACCGGCAACATTGCCGGCTACTGGCGTGGCGGGACGCGCAATCTGGCCTCGGTGGTCCCCGGCGCCTCCGCCTATGCCCAGGTGCACGTGTGGGAAACGGGACGGGGACGGACCTTTGAAGCCGCCCGGAGCGCCGGCAGCAAGGTGGGTTCTTCTGCGGTGGTCTTCGTTCCCGTCACAGGAGGCGGTGGGTTCCCGCCGGGGCTGCCTGCCGTCCTGACGGGGTTGACTGCCTTCAACGTGGCCCTGGCCCTTCCTCCCGAGATCGTCACCCAGCCCGCGAGCACGACGGTCGCCGTGGGAAGCCCGATCGAATTGACGGTGGAGGCCACGGGGGGCACCCCGCTGCGGTACCAATGGCAGTTCAACGGCGCCAACATTCCTGCTGCGACAAACGCCACCTATACCCGGCTTTCAGCAGCTCCAAACCACGCCGGTTCCTACCGTGTCATCCTCTCGAACAGCTTCGGAACCATCACGAGCAGCTTTGCCGTGGTCGTGGTTGAGGAGACCGGCGGCAGCGTCCAGTTCAGCAACACCGCCGCCCGTGCCGTCGTGACAGCGGAAGACGGCGTCACCCTGCTCTCCGGCGACGGCTACCTCGCCCAATTGTACGCCGGCACGTCCGCCGCGAACCTCGTCCCGGTCAGCGGCGCTGTCCCCTTCTCCGCAACCGTCCCCGGCTACTGGCGCGGGGGTGTGCGCAATGTTCCCGGCATCGCTCCCGGCGCCGCGGCCTTCGTCCAGGCCCGAGTCTGGCCAACGGCCGCCGGAAACACCTTCGAGGCAGCCGTCCAGCAGGGATCCGCCGTTGGTCTGTCCGCTGTCCTGCCGGTAACCCTCGGTGGCGCAGGCGTGCCGCCCTCGTTCCCGGCGAACATGAACAACCTCCTGCCGTTCTCCCTCACCCGGCAGATCGCCCCGCAGATCACCCAACCCCTGGCGTCCCTCGCGATCATCGCCGGACAACCGCTCGTGCTCACGGTCGGTGCCACCGGACTTCAACCTTTCACCTATGCGTGGACCTTCGGCGGCAACCCCATCCCCGGTGCCAATGGACCCTCGCTGAACCTCGGTCCCGCGGAACCAGCCGACACAGGCGACTACGCCGTCGTCGTCCGGAACGGCCACGGCGAAGCCAGCAGCGGCCCGGTCCGCGTCACGGTCGTCGTTCCCCCTTCCATCACGCGTGCGCCGGTTCCCCAGGTCGCGATCCTCGGCAACCCGGCCACGTTCTCCGTCGAGGCCGCCGGCTCCGCCCCCCTCGCCCATCAATGGCAACTCAACGCCGTGGACATCCCCGGCGCCAACAACCCGACGTTCACCCTGCCCGCCGTCCAGCAGTCCAACGCCGGTCAGTACACCGTGCGCATCTCCAACGCCGGAGGCAGTGTCACCACCCTGCCTGTCGCACTCGACGTGATCGTGCCACCCGCCATCACGACGCAACCGGCGGACACCCTCGTTGTCACCGGAGATCCGCTCCACCTCGAAGTCGAAGCAACGGGCACAGCCCCGCTCTCCTACCAATGGGAGTTCAATGGCGCACCCATCGCTGGCGCCACGGCGCGGACGTTCGATCTCGGTTCTGCGAACCCGAACCACTCCGGATCGTATCGGGTCCGCGTGAGCAACAGCGCGGGCTCCGTCCTCAGCCGCTTCGCCGTGGTCACCGTCAACGGACCCGGCGGAACCCTCCAGTTCAGCAATGCCAGCATCCGAACCCCGGTCACCGCTGAAGATGGCGCCACCCTGCTCTCTGGCGACGGTTACTTCGCCCAACTCTACGCCGGCTCGTCGCCTTCCGGACTCCAACCCGTTCCGGGCATCGTGCCTTTCGCCACGGGTAGCGCTGCCGGTTACTGGCGCGGGGGTGTTCGCGCCCTCCCTGGGTTTGCCCCGGGTTCGTCCGCCTTGGTCCAGGTCCGCGTCTGGGAAACTTCCGCGGGATCCTCGTTCGAAGCGGCCCTCGAAGCCGGCCGACCGGTCGGCCTCAGCCGCATCCTCCGTCACTCTCGGTGGCGTGGGTGTGCCCCCGTCGTTCCCGGCAACCCTTTCCGGCCTCCTGCCCTTCTCCCTCACCCGAAACGTCGCACCGCAGATCACCGCCGACCTCGATTCCTCGATCGTCATCGCCGGCCAACCGCTGAACCTGAGCGTCGACGCCTTCGGCCTCGAACCGCTCACCTTCGAATGGAAGCGCAACGGTGCCGTGCTGCCCGCCTTCACCGGCCGGACCCTCCAGATCCCCAGCGCGCAACCCGCCGACGCCGGCGACTACCTCGTCACCATCCGCAACGGCTTCGGTGAAGCCGTGTCCGGTCCGGTCACCGTCCAGGTCATCGTTCCGCCGTCGTTCACCACGCTGCCGCAATCGCTCACCGTGGTGGCCGGCGCACCGGCCCAGTTCAGCGTCGCGGCCTCGGGCTCCGCGCCCCTTGCCTTCCAGTGGCGCCGCAACGGCCAGAACATCACCGAGGCCACCGGACCCATCTTCCAGATTCCGGCGGCAAGCCCCGCAAATGCGGGCGAATACACCGTGCAGGTGTCCAACGCCGGCGGCTCCATCCTCTCGGCGCCCGCAGCCATCCTGAACGTCGTCGTCCCGCCCTCGATCGTCACCGAACCTGCGGACGTCAACATCGCCACCGGCGACAGCTTCTCGATCACCGTGGACGCGGCGGGTTCCCCGCTGCTGTCCTACGCGTGGGAACGGAACGGGCAACCGCTCGCCGGACAATCCGGTCCCTCCCTGAACGTCACGGTCGCCACTCCGGAAGCTTCCGGTTCCTACCGCGTCCGCATTTCCAATGCGGCCGGCGCGGTGGTCAGCCGCTACGCCGTGGTCACCGTCAACGGCCCCGGCGGAAGCATCCAGTTCAGCAACGCCGGCATCCGAACCCCGGTCACCGCTGAGGATGGTGTCACCCTGCTCTCTGGCGACGGTTACTTCGCCCAGCTTTACGCCGGTACCACGCCGGCCACGCTCCAACCCGTGCCCGGTGTTGTTCCCTTCGCCACCGGTGCCGCCGCCGGATACTGGCGCGGGGGCGTCCGATCGATCCCTGGATTCGCGCCGGGATCCACAGCCGTGCTTCAAGTGCGCGTTTGGGAATCCACCGCGGGATCCTCGTTCGAAGCGGCCCTCGAAGCCGGCCAACCGGTCGGCCTCAGCCGCATCCTTTCCGTCACTCTCGGTGGCGTGGGTGTGCCCCCGTCGTTCCCGGCAACCCTTTCCGGCCTCCTGCCCTTCTCGCTCACCCGGAACGTCGCACCGCAGATCACCGCGGACCTTGATTCCTCGATCGTCATCGCCGGCCAACCGCTGAACCTGAGCGTCGACGCCTTCGGCCTCGAACCGCTCACCTTCGAATGGAAGCGCAACGGTGCCGTGCTGCCCGCCTTCACTGGCCGGACCCTCCAGATCCCCAGCGCGCAACCCGCCGACGCCGGCGACTACCTCGTCACCGTCCGCAACGGGTTCGGTGAAGCCGTGTCCGGTCCGGTTACCGTCCAGGTCATCGTTCCGCCGTCGTTCACCACGCTGCCGCAATCGCTCACCGTGGTGGCCGGCGCACCGGCCCAGTTCAGCGTCGCGGCCTCGGGCTCCGCGCCCCTTGCCTTCCAGTGGCGCCGCAACGGCCAGAACATCACCGGGGCCACCGGGCCCATCTTCCAGATTCCGGCGGCAGGCCCCGCAAATGCGGGCGAATACACCGTGCAGGTGTCCAACGCCGGCGGCTCCATCCTCTCGGCGCCCGCGGCCATCCTGAACGTCGTCGTCCCGCCCTCGATCGTCACGCAACCCTCCGACCTCACGGTACTCGCCGGACAGCTGGCCGGAGTCGCTGTGGAAGCCGACGGAACCGGCCCACTCCAATACCAATGGGAACTCAACGGGCGCGTCATCCCGGGCGCGACCGGGTTCGATTTCTCGGTCCCGGCGGCCGGTGCTGAAGCCTCGGGTTCGTATCGCGTCCGGGTATCCAACGCGGCCGGGAGCATCCTCAGCCGGTTTGCCGTCGTCGTGGTCACCCCGCCCGGTGGAAGCGTCCAGTTCAGCAACGCCAACCTTCGCGTCCCGGCATTCGCCGCGGACGGAACCACCCTGCTCGAAGGAGATGGATACCTCGCCCAACTCTACGCCGGCAGTTCTCTCGAATCCCTGCAACCCGTGGCCGGTGCGGTGCCCTTCGCCACCGGGGCTGCCGCAGGCTTCTGGCGCGGAGGCGTCCGGAACATCCCGTTCATTCCGGCCGGATCCCCCGCGTTCCTTCAGGTGCGCGTCTGGGAGACCTCGGCCGGCCCAACCTTCCAGGAAGCGTTGGCTGCGGGGCGTCCGGTGGGAATCTCCAGCGCCATCGCTGCAACCCTTGGTGGTGTTGGCGTCCCTCCCAGTTTCCCCGCCACCCTCGCCGGGATCCTGCCCTTCCAGATGCAGCTCTGGACAGCCCCAGCGATCGTCTCCAGTCCCACTCCGACCGATGTGGTGCTCGGTCGCGAACTGCGCCTGACCGTCAACGCCGTCGGCACCGCCCCGCTCCGCTTCGTTTGGACCCGAAACGGCTCCCTGCTTCCCGAAACGGGGCCAGCCCTTGTGATCCCAACGGTCGCGGCCGGTGACGCCGGCCTGTACGCGGTTTCCGCGGCCAATTGGGTTGGCGTCGCGGTCGCCGAATCCGCCCAGGTGAACGTCCTCACCCCGCCCCGGATCACCACCCAGCCCCAGGGTCTGTCGGTGGTCGCGGGCGAAGCCGCGCAATTCGAGGTTTCCGCCTCCGGCACCGAACCGTTGACCTACCAATGGCGACGCGGCGGAAGTGACATCCCCGGCGCCCAGTCGCGCACCCTGCTCATTCCTTCCGCGCAGATCGGTGATGCCGGCGCATACTCGGTGTTCGTCTCGAATGCCGCCGGTTCAGAAACCTCCCAGGACGCGAGCCTGACCGTCCTCGCCCAACCGTTCTTCATCACCCAACCCGCCTCGCTGAACCTCGCTGCGGGCGCGTCCTTGGACCTTTCGACGGAAGTCGGCGGTGCCGCCCCGATCATCCTCCAATGGCAGAAGAATGGCGCCCCAATCCCGGCCGCAACGAATCGGACCCTGCGGGTGCTCACCGCGACCCCGGAGCACTCCGGAACATACCGTCTGGTGGCCACCAACCCCTACGGCGAGGCCATCTCTGACACAGCCATTGTCGTCGTCACCGGCGCGGGTGGCACCGTCCAGTTCAGCAATGTCGCCCTGCGCGCACCTGTCACTGATACGGATGGCACCACCCTGCTCGCGGGCCCCGGCCATCTCGCCCAACTCTACGCCGGCGCCACCGCGGACACCCTCAAGGCCGTTCCCGGCGCGACCATTTTCGGAACCGGCGCCGCCGCCGGTTACTGGGTTGGCGGGGTACGATCCATTCCCGATCTGGCTCCTGGAACCGCCGCGTTCCTTCAGGTTCGCGTCTGGAAACTGGCCGCGGGTCCCACCTTCGAATCCGCGGTCGCCGGAGGTCACCCGGTCGGAATCTCCGCACTGGTCAGCGGTGTCCTCGGCAACCTCGGAACACCCCCTTCGCTCCCGGTCGCACTCAACGGATTGCTCCCCTTCACGCTCCAACAGTGGACGCCTCCGCAGATCACCCTCCAACCGACCCCGACCCCGGTCATCCTCGGCCAACCGCTCGCCCTGTCTGCCGGAGTGAGCGGCTCCGGGCCATTGACCATCGCGTGGTTCCGCGGTGATACGCGTATCACGGATGCCACAGGCACCGCGCTCCAAATTCCATCGGCCGCCCTGGCCGACGCCGGCGAATACCGACTCACCGCGGTCAACTGGGTCGGAGCCACCACGAGCGCCCCTGCCCTCGTCACGGTGCTGGTCCCGCCCTCGATCACTCTTGCCCCGCAACCGCTCACCATCGCCGCCGGCCTGACGGCACGCTTCGAAGTCGAGGCCACCGGCACCGGGCCCCTCGCCTTCCAATGGCTGAAGAATGGATCCGCCATCCCGGGCGCGATCTCCAGCGTCCTCGAGAAACCCAACGCCACACCGTCAGACTCCGGTGATTACTCCGTCCGGATCAGCGGCCCCGGCGGTTCCATCGTTTCCACGCCCGTGGTCCTGACGGTCATCTCCTTGCCGCAGATCACCGCCAACCCGCCCCCCATCACCCGCCTCGCCGGCGAGACGGCTGAGTTCACCGTGCAGGCCAGCGGCTCCGGTCCCCTGACCTACGCCTGGTATCGCAACGACGCTGTCATCCCCGGCGCGTCATCCCCGAGCCTCACGCTCCCGAGTCTCCTCGTCACCGATGCCGCCACGTACCGCGCCCGGGTCTCCAACTTCGCGGGCTTCGTCGATTCCGCGCCGGCGACCCTCACCGTCGTCACACGACCCACGCTGCTCGAAGCCCCAGGCTCCGTCGTGGCCACCGCCGGCGACGCCGTCCAATTCAACGTTGTGGCGGATGGCACCGGCCCGCTGGATTACCAATGGTTCCGCAATGGCACGGCCATCCCGGGCGCCCTGACCCCAGCCTACTCGATCCCCAGCGTTTCCACCGCGGATGCCGCCCGCTACTCCGTCCGCGTCCGCAATCCCTACGGCGAAGTCACCACCCCCGAGGCCACCCTCGACGTCGATGAACCCGTGGAACTCGCCGGTGTCGCCGTCGACGGCTACATCGTCGGCGCCACCGTGTTCTTCGATGCCAACCGCAACGGAAATCAGGACCCGGGCGAACCCTTCGCCGTCACCGACGATCTGGGCCGCTTCGATCTCGATATCCCTCTCGGCCGTTTCGACACGAACCGGAATGGCCGGATCGACGCCGCCGAGGGCCGCCTCGTCCGCCTGGGAGGCGTCGACATCTCCACCGGTCTCGTCTCCAGCATCCCGGCCATCGGCCCCGTCGGATCCGAGGTCCTCGGACCGCTCTCCAGTCTTGTGGACGCCCTCCAGTCGGGAAACACCGCCCTCTCCGTGCAGGACGCCGAGGCCATCGTCGCCCGATCCCTTGGACTCCCGAAAGGCACCGCCGTGACCCAGGTGGATCCCATCGCGGCCGCTGCGGATGGCGATCCCGGTGCCGCCGCCCTGCTCAGCGCAGCCGCGCAGGTCCAGGACACGCTGATCCAGATCACCTCGATCATCGACTCCGCAGCCGGTGGTTCCGTCACGGCACCGGAATCGGTCCTCGACGTCCTTGCCGAAGCCCTGCTCGAAGAGGAGCCGATCGACCTCACCGAACCCCGGGTCATCCTGGATCTCGTCAACTCCTCGGTCGATCGCGAGGGAATCGAGTTCAGTGAGGAGTTCGCGGACGCAGCATCCGAGGTCATTGCCGGTGGCAATCAGGCCAAGGAGGATGCGGCCGAGTCCGGAGATCCCCTCGAAATCGCCGAGCTCATCGCCCGGATCCAGACCGTCGTGCAGGGCTCCACCACGGAAGACCTTTCCGACGCCGCCGCAGGCCTCCAGAGCGAGACCGAGGTCCTCGCACGGAACACGGGTGACAACTTCGACAAGCAGGTCGAGGAAGCCCCGTCCGGTGATCTGCTCGGCACCGAGATCCGACCGGGAACCTTCTCGATCAGCCAGGAATCCCCACGCTGGGTCGAGAACGGCTTGCTCATCACGCCGCTGACGCTCCTCCGGAATGACGGCAATGCCGGCCTCGTCCGAGTCACCCTCTCCTTGGCTCCAGGCACCGCCACCGCGCCGTCCGATTACTCCACTTCCGAACTCTTCGTTGATTTCGCCGACGGCGAACTCGTGAAGACGGTCGACCTCGCCAGCCTGATCATCGACGACAACACCCCGGAAACGGAGGAATCCTTCCACGTCACGCTCCGGGTCGCTCCGGGATCCCCGACAGGCGCGGTCACCGGCTCCCGAACCACCACCACCGTCGTGGTCGACGATGACGATCGCGCCGGCACCTTCGCCTTCAGCGCTCCGCAACTGGAGATCAACGAGGATGGCACCCTGGTCCGACGCCTCTTCGTGGAACGTTCCGGCGGCCTGAACGGCTCCGTACGCGTTGTCGTCAGCAGCACCCCGATCCCAGGTGGAGCCGTCCCGGGCCTCGAGTATTCCCCCGCCCCGATCATCCTGGACTTCACTCCCGACCAACGCCTCGCCCAGGTCGTCGTCCCGGTCTTCGACGACGCCCTGTTCGAGTCCACCGAAGCGGCCAATCTCACCCTCGCGATCGCCACGCCGTCCGCCGCCGGCGCAACCGTCGGAGCCCGCTCCAGCGCCCAACTCCTGGTCGCCAACAACGACGCACGCATCCCGCGCATCGGATTCATCGGCCGACCCGGCGATGACCTCGCCCGTGCCCGCCTGCGCCTCACCGGCCCTGCCGGTCAACGCATCGGCATCGAGATCTCCACGGATCTGCTCAACTGGACCCTGGCGGACGACGTCGTCATCGGTGAAGACGGCACCCGCGAACTCCCCATCGATCTGGAGCGCCTCGACGGCTACTTCTTCCGCTTCGGCCCCAGGCGTTGAGGAAAAAGGGGTGCCGCGCCCACCCGACACGGTCACGGAATGGAACGGCCCAGCAACGTCGTCGCCCTCTGGAACGGGGCGGCGACGTCCCCGTCGCCGTTCCAGAGCCTTTCCGCGGGCGATGAGGACATCGCCGCCCCGGACCGTTCCCCCTCCCTATCCCACACTCGAACTTGCGCCTTCATCCCGGCGCCGATTTCAGGTCTTATGGACCACACGTGACGCAACATTCCTTCAAGACGCAGTTCCTTGAGCGCCTTCAGGCCGCAGTGGCCGACGGCACCTTTGTCCGCCTGAACCTCGGTGGCCCCACCGGACGGGACCGCTCGATCCGCAATCTGTTCATCCGCCCCGTAAAGCTCCGCGGCGAACTGTTCCTCTCCCTTGTCTACCGCCACGTCGCCCGCGACGTGACCAAGAACCAGACGCCCGCCGACGCCTATGTGCTGCTCGACGAGTTGCTGGGGAACGAGTTCACCGACGCCTTCCTTTCGACGACCACCGGCACCGCCCACCTGAACGTCCGCAAGGGCCGCAACGCCCAACTCAAGCTCGGCCCGGCCGAGGACACCGCCGCCCCCGACCTCGAACACGACCATCGCAAGGCCCGGACCGTCCAGACCTCAGGCAACACCTGGCTCCGCGATCTCGGCGTGACCGGCATCGATGACAAGGTGCGCGCCGGCATGGAGGCGAAGTACCGCCAGATCCACCGATTCGTCGAATTGCTCGCCCCGCTCATCCGCGAGGCCGGGCTCCCCCAGGACCGCATCCCCAGCATCGTCGACATGGGCTGCGGCAAGGGCTACCTCACCTTCGCCCTCCACGATCACCTTCGCCGCACCTACGAACGCCCCGTGCGCGTGCTCGGCATCGAGCAACGCTCCGAACTCGCCGAGGCCTCCAACAAGATCGCCGCCCAACGGGGACTCGACGGACTCCAGTTCATGACGGGCGTCATCGGATCGACCGTCCTCCAACCCACCGACATCGTCGTGGCCCTGCACGCGTGCGACACCGCCACCGACGACGCCCTCGCCAAGGGCATCGAAGCCGGAGCCCGCCTGATCGTGGTCGCCCCCTGCTGCCATCGCGAGGTCAGCCCGCAACTCATCGCCCCCGCCCCGCTCGCCCAGGCCCTCAGCCACGGCATCCTCCACGCCCGCGAAGCCGAGTTCGTCACCGACGCCCTCCGCGCCGCACTGCTGGAAGCCGCCGGCTACGAGGCCCGCGTGTTCGAGTTCATCTCGCCGGAGCACACCTCCAAGAACCTGATGATCTCCGCCGTGCGCCGCACCGCCCCCTTCGATGCCGCCGCCGCGACCCAGCGCGCCGTCGCCCTCGCCGCCTTCTACGGCCTGCGTCACCAACGCCTCGCCCAGTTGCTCCGAATCCCGCTGGCGGCATGAACTTCGCGGACCTCGACTGGCGCATCCTGGACCGGCTCCGTTCCACCTTCCTCCAGGAGAACTTCTCCCCGGCCGCCTACTGGCAGTCGCATCGCGACCTCGCCCAGTACCACGTCACGTTCGGTGAACGCATCGGGTGGAAGTGGGACGCCGTCCTCGAGGAACTCCGCGACATTGGATGGGCGCCCCCTGCGGGCGTGGACACCCTCATCGACTGGGGTTGCGGCAGCGGCGTCGCGGGAGAGCGCGTCCTGCGGCAATACCCGCAACTCCAGCGTGCCTGCGTGAATGACGCCTCGCCGCTGGCCATGGAGTTCGCCGTCCAACAGATCCGGCGCCTCCACCCGTCCGTGGAGGCGCGTCCCTGGGCAGGCAACAGCGCGCAGGGATGCGTGCTCGTCGTCAGCCACGTGTGGAACGAACTCAGCAACGACCAACGCGTCGATCTCCTCAAGCTGGCCTCCACCGCCGCTGCCGTCCTGTGGGTCGAACCCGGAACCCACGACACCGCGCGCGATCTCCAGACCGTCCGCGACCATTTCCGTCCGGCCTTCGACATCATCGCCCCGTGCACGCACCAGGCCGCCTGCGGCATGCTGGCCACCGGCAACGAACGCCATTGGTGCCACCACTTCGCCGCCCCTCCGTCCGAGGTGTTCATCTCCAGCGATTGGTCGCGCTTCGCCGATCGCGCGGGCATCGACCTGCGTTCCCTCCCCTACAGTTTCCTCGTCGCCGAGCGGCGGGACGAATCGGCCCAACCGCGTCCCGACAACGGCTGGGAACGTCTCCTCGGTCGTGCGCGCATGTCCAAGCCCTATGCCCGCGTGCTGTGCTGCGGCCCCAACGGACTCTGCGACACCGAGGTCACCAAACGCTTCCATCCGGAATGGATGAAGGTCTTCAAGCGGGGCGAGGAACCCCGCCGGCTCCAGATCACCCGCGAAGGCACCCGCGCCTCCACCATCCACCCCGGCCCGCCCCGGCCCACCCCGGATGCGGCATCGGAACCGGACGACCAAGCCTGACCCCATCCTCCCCGTGCCGTGAAGAAGGCCCCTAAGACACCCGTGCCACCTCAGGAGGAGCGGAAGCTCCCCGGTCTGCCGCAATCCCGGCCGCCCCTCGAGCGCATGATGCGGATCCACGCTCTCGTGTCCTCTGGGCGCCACCTCAATGCGCATCGACTCGCCGAGGATCTTGAGGTCAGCCGCAAGACCGTCCTCCGTGACGTCGAGTTCATGCGCGACCGACTCGCGCTGCCCATCGAATACGATCCGGTCCGCGGCGGGTACCACTACACGGGCAAGGTCGAGGCCTTCCCGACGCTTCAGATCACCGAGGGCGAACTGTTCGCCCTGCTCGTCGCCGAAAAGGCCCTCCAGCAATACCGCGGCACCCCCTACGAGAAACCCCTGCTCGCCGCCCTCCGCAAACTCGAACGGACCCTGCCCGACACCGTCTCGCTCAACTTCTCCGACTGGGAGCAATCCATCTCCTTCCGGACCAGCGCCACGCCCGTCCAGGACCTCCCCCTCATCGACACCCTCGCCCGCGCGGCCGCCGCCTGCAGCGAACTGCGTCTCCTCTACCGGAAGCCCAACCGCCAACCCGAGGAACGCATCGTCCATCCCTACCACGTCGCCAACGTCAACGGGGATTGGTACCTGTTCGCCTTCGACCAACTCCGCAACGCCGTCCGCACCTTCGCCCCCGCCCGCATCACCAAGGCCACCCCCACCGGGAAGTCCTTCCCACGGCCCACCGACTTCAACCTCGACCAACTCCTGCGCGACAGCTTCGGCATCCATTCCACCCAGGGGGAATTCGATGTGGTCGTGCGCTTCGCCGCCGACGTCGCCGATTACATCCGGGAGAAACGCTGGCATCCCTCGCAGCAGTTGCGGGAACTCACGGATGGCGGCGTGGAGATCCAGCTCCGGCTCGGAAGCCTCATCGAGGTGAAACGCTGGATCCTCGGCTGGGGTGCCTCCGCCACCGTCCTCGCTCCCGATTCACTCCGGGACGACATCCGTTCCACGGCCAAGGCTCTGGCCCAGGCCTACGGGTCCTGACCCAGCCCTCCCCAGCCTCGTCACCTCGTCAGCTACCCCCCAATCGTAGCTGACGACGTCAGGAGGCAGTGGATGAGGAGTTCGAAGTTTGAAGTTCACCGGTTGTGCCTTGAGGGACGCCTCCCCCGGACAGGCATCCCGCGCCAGACCTCGCCGCAACGCGGCGCACGGCGAAAGCCCAGGGTGCAGCGGAGCGGAACCCTGGGTCACCCCACCCCAAGACACCTCGCCCCAACGGGGCGAACGGTGACCACACGAACCCCGTCCCTTGTGCCCTTTCAGGGCACAGAGCACGTTGTGTGGCGTGGTCCCCGGGGTTCCACCCCGTATTGGCTTTCACCGGTTGCCCCTTCGAGGCACGGGTACGGTACGCGCCGGCCTTCACACGGAGTTCCCAGTTCCCAGTCGCCAGCTCCCAGAATCAGGGCACCCGGCCTTCCATCTGGAGACTGGAAACTTCCCCACCACAGCCTCCTGGCGTCTTCTGCTACGCGTTGGAGGGGTACCTGACGAGGCCACGAGGCTGTGCCGCGCCCACTTCAAACTTGAATCTCCAAACTTCAAACTCCTCCCCCATTCATCATCCTCATGAACCAATTTATGCGTCCGGCCGAAAACCGGGCTTGTTTGCCCATGCGACGAGGCGTAATCCGATTCCGTGCTGCAAGGGTACGATCCGAACGGGTTTTTCGACGAGATGTTCGCCACACCCACGGAAGTGCGCCGTCATTACGAGCGCTTCCGCAACCTCTTCGAACAAATCAGCCCTGCTGAGTTCGACGAGAGGCGCACCGAGGTCGACCTCGCCTTCATGCGTCAGGGCGTCACGTTCAACGTCTACGGCGACTCCCAGGGTGCCGAGCGCATCTTTCCCTTCGACCTCGTCCCCCGGATCATCAGCGCCAAGGAGTGGGAATACCTTGAGCGTGGCCTGATCCAGCGGATCACCGCCCTCAACCTCTTCCTCCACGACCTTTACCACGAGCAGCGCATCGTGAAGGACGGGGTCATCCCGGCCTACTACATCCTGTCCGCGCGCCACTTCCGGCGTGAGTTCGTCCAGGTCAAGGTCCCCAAGGACATCTACATCCACATCTGCGGCACCGACCTCATCCGGGGCGGCGACGGTTCCTGGATGGTCCTCGAAGACAACGGCCGCACGCCCTCCGGCGTCAGCTACGTCCTCGAAAACCGGCAGGCCATGAAGCGGACCTTCCCTCAACTCTTCGAGGAAACGGGCGTCCGCCCGGTCGACCACTATCCGCAGGAACTCCTCAAGACCCTCCAGCACATCGCCCCCGGCGGTGTCGCGGACCCCACCGTCGTGTTGCTCACCCCCGGCGTCTACAACAGCGCCTACTTCGAGCACACCTACCTCGCCCGCCAGATGGGCATCCAGATCGTGGAAGGCCGCGACCTGCTGGTGCGCGACGCCCGGGTGTTCATGCGCACGACCAAGGGCCTCCAACCCGTCCACGTCATCTACCGCCGCATCGACGACGATTTCCTCGATCCCACCGTCTTCCGTCGCGATTCCGTCCTGGGGGTCCCGGGGCTGATCTCCGCCTACCGCGCCGGCAACGTCTCCCTGGCCAACTCCGTGGGCACCGGCGTGGCCGACGACAAGGTCATGTATTACTTCGTCCCGAAGATGATCAAATACTACCTCGACCAGGACCCGATCATCCCGAACGTGCCGACCTACCTCGCCAGCGAGGATTCCGACCGGAAGTACATCCTCGAGAACCTCAGCAAGCTGGTCGTCAAGGCCGCCAACGAATCCGGCGGCTACGGCATGCTCATGGGTCCCAAGTCCACCAAGGAGGAAATCGAGATCTTCCGGGGCAAGATCGAGGAGGACCCGCGCAACTACATCGCCCAGCCGATGATCTCGCTCTCGACCCATCCCACGCACGTCGGCGATGCGAAGTTCGAAGGGCGCCACGTGGACCTTCGCCCGTTCATCCTGTACGGCGAGAAGCCCGTCATCGTTCCCGGCGGATTGACCCGTGTGGCCCTGCGCAAGGGCTCCCTGGTCGTGAACTCCTCCCAGGGCGGCGGATCCAAGGACACCTGGGTCCTCTTCGGCGACGAATAACCCCGGCGACCCGAACCCATCCGAACCCTCCTTCCACCATGTCCACAATGCTTTCACGGGTTGCCAATTGCCTGTACTGGCTCGCCCGTTACATCGAACGCGCCGACAACACCGCCCGCATCGTCGACGTCAACCTCCAGCTCCTCCTAGAAAGCCGGCGTTTGGATCCGACCCAGCTCGCCGCCTACTGGATGCCGATTGTCGAGAGCACCGGCGACCACGAGCTCTTCGCCACCCTCTACCCCCAGGCCACCGGGGAGGCTGTCACCGAGTTCCTCCTCTTCGACCAGCGCAACGGCAACTCCCTGACCTCCTCCGTTGCCGCGGGACGCGAAAACGCCCGGATGGTCCGCGATCAGGTGCCGGCCGAGATGTGGGAGGAAATCAACCGGCTGTACCTGTTCTTCCGCTCCGACAAGGCCCGCGAGCTGTGGGAATCCAGCCCGTTCGACTTCCTCCAGCAGGTCCGTTCTTCCGCCCTCACGTTCGTCGGCATCTCCTATGCCTCCACCCCACACAACGAGGGCTGGAACTTCATCCAGGTCGGCAAGTTCATCGAGCGCGCCGACAAGACCACCCGGATGCTCGACATCCGCCACGCCAGCCTTCCGAAACGCGGCATCCCGGCCACCGTCAGCCAGGCCGATGCCCTCGGCTGGTCGGCCGTGCTCCGCTCCTGCTCCGCCTGGGACGCCTACAAGGCGCTCCACGGATCCGAGGTCCACCCGAAGTTCGTCGCCGAATACCTCCTGCTCAGCGACGAATTCCCGCGCTCCCTCAAGTTCTGCGTGGATCGGCTCGATGCCTCACTCCGTCACATCTCCGGTGTCGCTCCCCGTCGGTTCAGCAACGATGCAGAACGTCTGAGTGGCCGCCTTCTGGCTGAACTCCAGTACTCCAAGATCGAGGAGATCTTCGACATCGGCCTGCACGAGTACATCGACCAGGTCCAGGCCCGCCTCAACCAGATCGGCGACGCGCTCTTCAAGACGTACATCTTCCAGCCCTACGTCAACATCGAGGACGAAATCCTCGTCCAGCAGGAGTACCAGCAGCAGCAGCAGCAGTAGGCCGCGCCCGCCCGGGCAATGGAGGGCGCGCTGTGAACAACTTCCCAGCCGCCCCCTCGATCATTCACTTGCCCGGCGGTCCGCACCTGCAATCGTGAACCGGTCCTTCCGGTCACATGCGCTCCTCTCCCGTCGTTTCCGCCGTCCTCCCCCAACTCCCGGTCTGCACCCGGATCCTCCTCGCCCTGCTGGTCGGGCTCGTGCTGGCCGTCTCTGGCTGCCGTCGCAGCCCCGACTCCGCCACCGGCGTCACCCTGCGACTGACGACGTCGGAACCCGCGCCCGACACCGGCTTCGAGGTCGTGTTCGACGAGCCCATGGTTGATTTCGACAGCGTCGGCCGGATGGCGACGACGCCTCCGGTGATCATCGAGCCCCCGGTCACCGGCGAATTCCTGTGGCGATCGCGGCGCAGCCTCCTGTTCACGCCGACCGAGCCATGGCATCTGGCCACTGCCCACCAGATCACGCTCGCGTCGGGATTGACCAACCTCGCCGGCAAGCCAACCGCAGCCCGGCTGAGCCGGACCTTTGAAACGCCGGGCCTGGAGGCCAGTTTGACGAGCCTTCACTTCCATTCAGACCGGGAACTACCACCGCTCCCGAGTGTCCGCGCCACGTTCAACACGCCCGTCTCACCCAAGGATCTGGCCCGGCACGCCCGGTTTACCGACGGGGTGAGCACGGTGGACGCCAAGGTGACCCCGATCCCCACGGACGAATCCAAGACCACCGATGCAAGCCCATGGAATGGACCGGTGACCTGGCGCGAGCGCTTCCAGTCCCGGGAGCAGGCGACGTCCTCCGTCCCCCCATCCGCCCCGCTTCGCGAGGCGAACACCCGTTTCCTCCTCGAGCCCATCCGCCGTCTCGTCTCGACCAATGAATGGCGCGCGGTCCTCACGCCCGGACTTTCCGCGGCCTTGCCCCCTTCCCGCCTGAACGCTCGGCTCGAACAACCGCTCGGCATCTCCCCGCCGCAGCAACTCGTCGACACCACCGTCTTCAACAGCATCCAGCGGGGGCGATCGGTCCGGCTCCGGTTCACGCGTCGCGTATCGCGCGAAATCCTCACGAATGATCCGGCCGCCTGGCTCACGATCGATCCGCCCGTGCGCCCGCTCGACATCGAACTCGATGACGATGACCGGTTCGTTTCCCTCCGTGGAGCGTTCGAGCTGGGTCGAGCCTACCGGCTCGAAGTGAACACCCGGCTGCCGGGTGCCGAAGGCCTGCTTCCAGCCTCGAATGCGGTCGCCGAAGTGGTCTTTGGGCCGGTCCAACCCACCGTCTGGCTCACGGGCCGCGACTCGGTTCAACTGGCGGAAGGTCGGCGCGAACTGGCGTTCCTGTCCGTCAACGTTCCCGAGGTACGCGTCCGTCTGAAGCAACTCGATCGTCACACCCTGATCCACACCCTGCGCAGCTACGAGCGTTACACCCGCTACGATGCGCGCCACACCAAGGACACCGTCCCCGGCGGGCCCCTCGATTACGCCGGCGTCCCTGGGCGCACGGTCCTCGACACCAACATTCCCGTGGCCTCCGCCATCGACGAACCGGTGACAACGTCCCTGCCGTGGAACCATCTCGTTCCGCAAGCGGCCAAGGGCGCGTACTTCATCGAACTCGACCGCCACGGCATTCCCGAATCCCTTCATCCGTCCGGCACCGCCGTCGGCCCCCAGTCGATCGTGCAGCTCACCGACATCGGGATCGCGTCGAAGGCGGGACGGCGCGAAGTCCGGGTCTGGCTGTTCTCCCACGAGACGGCACAACCCATCCCCAACGCCCGCGTGACCCTTTGCACCCACGAGAACGAGGTGCTGGCGGAGGCGAGGACCGGCAGCGACGGCACCGCTGTCCTTCCACGGCTCCCGAAGGCCCAGTGGATCCAGGCGGAAACCGACGACGATCTCCACGCCGAACCCCTCGACGCCGGCACGCTCCATCTCTGGTCGTTCGGCATTCAGGGATCGGGGCGGACCACGGATAAGGTGCACCTGTTCGCCCACACCGACCGCGAAGCCTATCGGCCCGGCGAGGAACTCCGCTTGAACGGCCTCGCGCGAACGTTGGGCACGAACAGCTGGGAGTTCCCGACCAACAGCCACGTCCAGCTCGAGCTCCGCAATCCGCGCCACGAAGTCGTGCTCCGAACCAATCTCGCGATGCGGGAAGCCGGACGCCTCGCGTGGTCCTGGAAGACGCCCACCGGCGCTCGCGGCACCTATACCGCCGCCCTGTCCACCACCCAGTCTCAGGGCGGCACGGAACTCCAGTTCGAGGTCCGCGACTTCCAGCCCCCGGCCTTCGAAGTCTCGATCGCCCACCAACCGATCGACGCGCCGGCCTCCGGGTTCCGCTTTCCCGTCACCGCCCGATACCTCTTCGGACAACCCCTGAGTCACGCGCGCATCGCGTGGTCGGTGGACGCTTCCGACAGCCGGTTCGAACCCGAGGGTTGGTCGGGTTTCCACTTCGGGGCGGACGATCGTCACCGCGATGCCGCCGGCGAACGCGTCTCGTCTGGCAGTGTCACCCAAACCGGCATCGCCACCCTCACCGGGAACGAAGCCGTCTTCCTGGAGCCTGTCCTGCCGTTGAATCCCGTCGCGCCCCAACCCCAACGGGTGAGCGTCACCGCCGAGGTCACCGACCTCAACCAGCAGACGGTCGCGCAGGGCATCGAAGCGATCCGTCATGCCTCCGACTTCTACCTCGGCTTCCGCTGGGCGGAGCGGGAGGAAGCGGTCCTCGCCACCAACACACCGCTGCGGGCGCACGTGATCGCGGTGGGCACCGACGGCAAACCATGGCCGCGCACCGTGCCTGTCACGGTCACCGTCTCCCGCGTGGAATGGGCTTCGGTCGCCGTGCTGCGCGCCGGTCAGACCATCGGGTACGAGAACCACGCCACGATGGTCCGCGTCAGCGAATCCCGCCTTTCCTCGGATCCTTCCGCGACCACCGCCGGCAAGTGGGATGCAGCGCCAGACGCACCTGGCTGGACCCAGCCGCCGCAATCCACGCCCGGGACCTATCAGGCCGAGTTCCGCACCACGGACGACTCCGGCCGACCGGTCCTGACCAGCGTCGTCTTCCACGTCAGTGGCGACGCGCGCGTGGCCTGGCACCAGCGCAATGGCCTGAGCCTTGAACTCGTCCCCGGCCGTGCGTCCCACCAACCCGGCGAACATGCCACCCTGCTGGCCCGCACCCCGTTCAGCGGCACGGCCTGGATCACCCTCGAACGCGAGGACGTCCGCGTCTCCCTCGTGACCAATCTCACGGGCAACGCTCCGGCCCTTCACCTGCCCATCGCCGCTGCAGACATCCCCAACACCTACGCCTCGGTGACCCTGATCCGCGGCCGTGCCGGCAACCCCCACGAACATCCGATGCCGGAATGGCGGGTCGGGTTCCTCGAACTCCCGGTGCCACCTGATCGTGACCGACTCCACGTCACCTTCGACACGCCCTCCCGCGCCGTCGCACCCGGTGAAACCGTGCGAACCTCCGTACGCGTCACCGACGCCGCCGGCAACACCGTGCCTCAGGCGTGGGTCACGCTGTACGCCGTCGATGAAGGTTACCTCCAGATCAAGGGCACCGGCCTTCCCGATCCGCTGGCGGCCTTCAATGCCCAGCGTCCGCTCGAGGTGGAGACCTCCCTTTCCCTCCATCGACTCCTCGACGAAGACCCCGAACGCCGCTCCTTCGACAACAAGGGTCACATGGCCGGTGGCGGCGGACGCTCGCAGCAGCAGCGGTCCCGTTTCATCCCCTGCCCTTACTGGAACACCGACCTGCGCACCGACGCCGACGGGCGTGTGGCCGTCTCGTTCGAGGCACCCGACAGCCTCACCCGCTACCGTCTCGTTGCCCTCGCCACCGACGGCCCCGCGCGGATGGGCTCGGGAACCGACCAGTTCGAGGTCCGCAAGCTCCTGATGATCGAGTCGGCATTGCCGCGCTTCGCCCACGTGGGCGACCAACTCGCTGCACGCGCGCTGGTCTTCAACACGACGACAAACGACCTCACCGTTGCCGTCCGCTGCCAACTGCCTTCGAACGTTGCCTTTGTCTCCAACGCTCCGGCCAGCCTCCAGGTCACGGTCCCGGCCAACAGCGCAAAATCCGTCGAGTTTCCCGTGGTCTTCACCCAGGCCGGCGATGAGCCTTGGCAATTCCGCGCCGAAGCGGCGGGCTTGAACGACGGTGTCACCGCCGCGCTGGTCGTCACCCACGCCGAACCGTCGCAACGGGCGGTCCGATCGTTCCGCGTGGCGGGCACCGGCGGTTCCCTCACGGAAGGCTTCAATCCCGCGATGCTGGAATCCGCCGAATCAATCCAGGTCCGCGTCGCCGCGTCCCCCTTGGGCCTGATCGGCGAAAGCATCCATCAACTCGTCCATTATCCGTACGGATGCGTGGAACAGACCGGATCGAGTCTCCTGCCGTGGATCGCGCTGAAGGATTTCCCAACGCTCATTCCCACCGGTGCCGGACTCCCGACGAACGCCATGGTCGCCATCAACGCCGGCGTCGAACGGTTCTGGACGATGCAGACGCCACAGGGCGGCCTTGGTTATTGGCCCGGGGACCGAGCCCCACTGCGGTGGGGCAGTGCCTACGCCGCCTGGATCCTGGCGCTGGCACGCCAGGCCGGAGCCGACGTCTCACAGCCGAAGTTCGACAAGCTGCTCGACTGGCTTGATGCCCAGTGGAAGGCCGACGCGGTCGCCATCGGGCCCGAGGTCCTCCACGAACGCTGCATCACCGCCCTCGCCCTCGCCACCGCTGGCAAACCGGCGGCCACCCTTCACGACCGACTCCACGACGAGCGCGATTACCTCTCCATGGAGGATCGTGGGCTTCTCGCGCTGGCGTTGATCCACACCGACCGCAACGACCCACGCATCCGCGAGCTCCTCGCGATACCCGCCAAGGCCGACGACCTCCTCGGTTACTTCGGCAGCCAACCGCGCCTCCTTGCCATCCGGCTCCTCGTGGAGACCCGGCTCGATCCAACTTCCGCAACGGCAGTCGACCTCACCTCGAAGCTGATCGCCGAACAACACCAGGGACACTGGCGGACCACGCAGGGCAACGCCTGGGCGTTCCTCGCCCTCGCCACCCAGTCCCTTCAGGCCTCCCGGTCCGGCCCAATCGCCGGAAGCATCGAACTCTCCGGCATCTCCGCTCCGTTCGTGTTGGACGCACTTCTGCCCGTCGCCCGCATTGAACGGGCCTTCGCCACCAACGGTACCGCGCGCATCGCCCGGCACGACGGCTCCCAACCCCTCTTCGTCGAGGTCACCCTCGTCGCGCGTCCCACGCCACCGCGCGACGCCGCCGTCGAGGTGAACTCCGGCTTCCAGATCCAACGCACCTTCCAACGCCTCGACGCCCAGAACCAACCCAGGCCCGTCGACGAACTCCACGTCGGCGATCGCGTCCTGGTCACCCTGCGCATTGACGCCGCGGAAGCTGCCGCATACGTCGCCATCGAGGATCCGCTTCCGTCCATCCTGGAACCCGTCCAGGGCGTGTTCCGCACCGAAGGCACCCGAAATCCACTGCCCGAACTCAGCCTGGATTACCGGGAGGTCCGGACGGATCGAATGCTCTTCTTCCAGAATTTCCTGAGCGAAGGACGCCACACGATCCGCTACCTGGCCCGCGTCCGCGCCGCCGGAAATGTGGTGGCCGCCCCGGCCCGCATCGAAGACATGTACGAACCCGACCGCTTTGGATTCTCCAGCTCGCGTCGTCTCCGGGCCGCAGCGCTTCCATGACCGGCCAACCCACGCGATCCGAGCCCGAACGATCGCCCGCGACGGCTCCGAGCCGTCGCCGGGCCACCTTCGGGCGGCGTGCATTCGCGACCTTCCTGAGCCTGTTCGCGCTCGCGATCCTCGGGCGACTGCTGCTCCCGCTCCTGCCGCTCCCGCAAGGCCTCGCGGATCCCGCGATCACCCAGCCGCCACTGGAAATCCTCGATCGACACGGGGCTTCGCTGCGACTGGCTCCGGCCACCAACGGACTCATCACGCGCCCACTCGCCGAGGCGGACGTTCCGCGCAGCGTCATCCTCGCCACCCTCGCCGCCGAGGATGCCCGCTTCTTTCATCATCCCGGGGTGGATCCGCTCGCGACCGTTCGCGCCCTCGGCCAATGGGTCCGTCACCGGCGCATCATCAGCGGTGCTTCCACGGTCAGCCAACAGCTCATCAAGCTGGCTCAACCCCGCCCGCGCACCCTCCGCACCAAGCTCATTGAAGCCGTCCTCGCCCTGCGTCTCGAAACCGAATGGGACAAGGATCGCATCCTGCGCGCCTACCTCGGCCGCATCGATTACGGCAACCGCTGCGCCGGGCTCACCGCCGCGGCCCAGCACTACTTCGCCAAGGCCCCCGCCGAACTCAGCCTCGCCGAAGCCGCATTCCTTGCCGGGCTTCCCCAGGCTCCCTCCCGACTCAACCCGCGTCTCCGCTTCCCACGAGCCAAGGCCCGCCAGGAATGGATCCTCCGCCGTTGCCGACAGCTCGATTGGATCAAGGAGGACACCCTCACCACAGCCCTCGCGGAACCGATCCAACTAGCCCACGCTCCGGCCCATTCCATCGCGCCGCACTTCATCGAGTTCGTCCTCGCCTCCCACCGCGACGTCGCCACCCGGGAACCCCTCCGCACCACCCTCGACCCCGCCGTGCAACGGGAGTGCGAGGACATCGTCCGCACCCAACTCGCCGCCATCCGCGACAAGAAGGCCAACGAAGCCTCCGTCGTCGTCCTCCACAATCCCACGGGCGAACTCCTCGCCATGGTCGGTTCTCCCGACTGGTCCCACCCCACCCACGGCCAGGTCAATGGAGCCCTCGCCCGCCGCTCGCCCGGGTCGGCCCTCAAGCCCTTCACCTACCTCCTCGCCTTCATGGACGGTGCCCACGCCGGCGACATCACACCGGATGTTCCCACCACCTTCCCAACGCCCACCGGCATCTTCCATCCCGCCAACTACGACCGCCACTTCCGCGGTCCCGTCAGCCTCCGCCGCGCCCTCGCCAATTCCCTCAACATCCCCGCCGTCCGCATCCTCGACGACCACGGTGGTGCGCCGCGACTGATCCAGACCCTCCACGCCCTCGGATTGTCGACCTTCGACCGCGCCCCCGAGCACTACGGCCTCGGCCTCACCCTCGGAGACGGCGAGATCCGCCTCCTCGACCTCGCCAACGCCTACGCCACCCTCGCCCGCCGCGGTGTCCATCGTCCCGTCGAAGTCCGCCATCCCGCGCCGTCCTCATCAGGACCCACCCGACAGGCCCTTCCCCCCGACGAATGCTGGCTCGTCGCCGACATCCTCGCCGATGCCACCGCACGCGCGGACGCCTTCGGGCTGTCGAGTGTCCTGAACACGCCCTTCTCCCTCGCCTGCAAGACGGGAACTTCTTCAGCCTTTCGCGACAACTGGGCCTTCGGGTTCACGCCTGAATTCACCGTCGGCGTCTGGGTGGGCAACTTCGACGGCTCCCCCATGAGCGACATCTCCGGCGTCACCGGCGCCGCCCCCATCCTCCGGCAGGTCTTCGAGTTCCTGCACGAACGCCACGGCACCGGGGATTTCACGCCACCCGCGAACGTGGTCCGCGCCCTGATCGATCCGCTTACCGGGCGCACGCCCCATTCCGCGGCATCCGGACAGAGCGAGGTCTTCCTCCACGGTCAACACCCCGCCCCCGCACAACCCGACGATCACGACTCCGATGGAACCGTGCGCCTGCCGTTGCTGTATCGGGACTGGTTCCAATCGGCCGACAACCGCCTGGGCCACCGCGTCCAACTCGCCAACACCCACCCCGATGGAATGACCGGAGCCACCACCCTTCGCATCCTGTCGCCCCAGCCGGGTTCGGTGTACTTCCTCGATCTCGACCTCCCTGCGGACGCCCAGCGGATCCGGCTGACGGCTTCCGGATCCGTGACCTGGTCGTGCCCCACGCTGCAGCTGGTTGCCGGCACTCCAGCACCTTTCGCTCTCCTGCGCATCGGCCGGCATCAACTGCATGCCGTCGACGCCACCGGCAACCTGTCTGCCGAAACCTGGATCGAAGTCCGCCCCCGTTAATCCGCAACGTAGCAGACGAGGTCACGAGGCTGTGGTCGAAGCATTCGCCTCCTCACGTCGACAACCACACCTCAGACGTAGCAGACGAGGTCACGAGGCTGTGCCAAAGACAGTCCCCAGTTGCCATAACTGCTCCATCCACAGCCTCCTCACGTCGTCTGCCACCACTCCAGGCGTAGACGAGGTCACGAGGCTGTGGTCTTTGGGCTCGAAACCGTCCCCAACCGCAACCCTCACACCCCCAGCCAAACCCACCAGCAACCCACACCGATCGCCGCCAACGCGGATGCGCGCACCAATCCACGGTAAACCCGGGCGTGACCGTTCACGAACCATCGCCCCAGCATGCCCAGGAACGCCGAGAAACCGGCCATCGCCAACACCGTCCCGCCCGCAAACCCGAGGAGATAACCACCCGCCGACATCCAATCCGGCAAGGCCAACGTGGGCAGCACGCCGAGGAAGTGCGAACTGCCCGCCAACCCGTGCAGCGTCCCGATGCCAAACGCCGCGTGCGGATGCCCCTTGCCGGCCCCGTGGGCAACCGGTGCCGCGTGCTCGTGGCCAGGCCCATGGAAATGAACATGGTCGTGCTCCGATCCGCCGTGCTCATGCCGATGCGCATGAACCTCCACCTGGAGGACGCGGCGCAACGCCCACAACCCGATCCCGATCAGCATCACCCCCACCAACCGCTCGCTCCACGCAGAAATCCGATCCAACGGAAGCGCCTCGCGCAACGCAAAGCCCATCACCCCAACCAAGGCGACCCCCGCGCTATGACCCACGCCCCACCGCGCTCCACTCCGCCAGGAATCCCGATGATCACGCACCGCGAGCGGTGCCACCGCGGCGAGATGGTCCGGCCCGGAAACCACATGAACCAGCCCAGCCACCATTCCCGTGAGTACGACAAGCATCGTGGCTCCCGAGTCTGCGGGGTTCCCTCCCCAGCGCAACCTTCAATCCACGACGCTGCCAGCCGGATGACCGCTGCAGGCCGGGTGACCTCACCCGGCGTTCTCCCAAAGCCTCCCCCATGAAACGGGGAGGCGACGTCCCCGTCGCCCTCTCCAAAAGCTCCTCCCAACGGCGATGAGGACATCGCCTCCCCGTTCCAGATCCCAAGCCGGGGAGGCGACGTCCCCGTCGCCGTTCCAAAGCCTGGCCCAAGGCGATGAGGACATCACTGCCCCGAATTCCAGCGATCCCTGAACCAAACCTTCATTCCCTCCCGCCCATCCATTATCCTTCGTCGCATGCGTTCTGGAATCGCCCTGACGTGCTCGCTCTTCATCGCCACTGCGGCCCTGGCCCTTCTTCCCGGTTGCGCCTCGCTCCGGCCCGAGACCGAGGACTTTGACGTCACGCTCGTGAACCTCGCCTCCGAAGGCGGCGGCGCCGGCGTCGGCGAGGCCGCCCTCCGCTTCACGATCCGACTCCAGAACGCCACGCCGGAACCCGTCACGCTCACCGGCTCCGCCCACAAGATCTACCTGAACGACGTCTACGTCGGGCAGGCCCTCGACGGCGGGCGGGTGGAGGTGCCGCGGTTGGGCACGGTGACCCAGGACGTCACCGTCCACCTCAGCACCTTCAAGCTCGCCCGCGCCTTCTACGGCGTCTATCGCACCCAGCGGGCTTCCTATCGCGTCTCCTCCACCCTGTACGGCACGCGGTCCACCATGCGGACCCGCAAGGAAGGCTCCATCGACCTCCAAGGCCTCCAACTCCCGCCCCCGCCCGCCCAACCGTAGCTGACGAGGTAACGAGGCAGGGTCGGAGGGAGTTCCTAGTTCTCAGTTTCAAGTTTCAAGACCGTGGCTGACGAGGTAACGAGGCAGACCCGGGAGGCCGTTCCCAGACTCCTGCTGAAGGCCGGGTGCTCCCACCCGTCCCGGCCCGCGTGAACTGTCACCCGGCTTGCAACCGCGGCCATGGCATCTGACCTGAAACCTGAAGAGACAAACTTCGAACGCTCATCCACAGCCTCCTGACGTCGTCTGCTACGTCATCTGGCATCTGGGAACTGGCATCTGGCAACTCCCCGCCCGTGACACCTCGCCTCCCTCCCGGTCAAAAACACGCTCCCGCCGGAATCTCCGTTTGAACGCGCGCCTCGGTTGCGCGTCTATGGCCCATTCCGTCGCTTGATTCGTGTGAAACGCCCAGCGTCTATCCGTCCATCGCCTGCCGCCACCGCCGTTTGCATTGCTGTGGTCCTCGCCGGTTGCAGCTCCGCACACTACCGGAAATCCGCGGATCGCGAAGCCGCGCGACTCATCCAGGAAAAGACCCCGGCCGTCCGGAACATGGACACGAACTTCACCATCGAAGTCCGTGCTCCGGTGGATCTGTCGCCGTTGCCCCGCGCTGCCGCGCCGCCCGAGTTCCTGGGTGAGGAAGGCGCGGCCGAACGGGACTGCCACCAACTCGACCTGCTGACCGCGCTCGACCTCGCCGTCCGCCAAAGCCGCGAGTACCAGGCCCGCAAGGAACTGGTCTTCCTCAACGCCCTCGACCTCTCCCTCGCCCGCCAACGCCACACTCCCCTCTTCTCCGGCAGCGCCGGCTCCTTTGCCCAGGGCTCCACCCCGCAACCGGTCTTCGGCACCGACCCCATCACCGGCCAGCCCACTGTTGTCGCCCGCAGCGATTCCACGCTCATCCGCACTTCCGGACGCCTCGGGGCTTCGTGGCTCCTCGCCAGCGGTGCCCGCCTCACCACGGCCTTCACCACCGACTTCCTCCGTTACCTCGCCGGCAACCGCGACATCGTCGGCTCCGAACTCAGCGGATCCATCGTCGTGCCCCTGCTCCGTGGCGGCGGGTACGCCGTCACCCTCGAAAACCTGACCTCGGCCGAACGCAGCCTCCTCTACACGCTCCGCGAGTTCGCCCAGTACCGGAAGGATTTCACCGTCGACACCGCCGCCAGCTACTACGGCGTCCTCCAGAACCGCGACGCTGCCCGCAATGCCTGGACCGATCTCCAGCGCTCCCGCCAGAACGTCGAACGCGAACAGGCCTTCGCCGCCGAGGGCCTCCGTCCCCTCGCCTCCCTCGACCAGTTCCGTCAGGCCAGCCTCACCTCCGAAACCCGCTGGATCGAAGCCGTCCGCAACTACCGCGACTCCCTCGACCGCTTCAAGCTCACCCTCGGCGTCCCCCTCGATACCCGCATCATCCTCGACGATCGCGAACTCGAAAACCTCCGCATCCAGGACCCCACCATCCCCCCGGGTCTCGCCCTCGACGTCGCCCAGTCCCTCCGACTCGATCTCCAGAACGGACGCGACCGCGTCGAGGACGCCACCCGCCGGATCAAGGTGGCCCGGAACGGCCTCCGTCCCCAACTCGACGTCCGCGGCGGCGCAAACATCGCCGGCAACAGCTCCCAGGGATTCCGCCTACCCGATCCCGGGAACTACCAGTGGAACGCCGGCATCGACCTCGACCTGCCGTTGAACCGCAAATCTGAGCGCAACGCCTACCGCAGCGCCTTCATCGCCCAGGCCCGCGCCGAGCGGGAATTCTCCCTACAGGTCGAACAGGTCCGGCTCCAGATCGCCTCCGACTGGCGCGCCCTCGACCAGGCCCGGCGCAACCACGCCAACGGCGAACTGGCGGTCCAACTCGGCGAACGACGCGTCGAGGAACAGGCCCTCCGCATGGAACTCGGCCGCGGCGTCACCCGCGACCTCCTCGATGCCCAGGCCGATCTCATCGCCGCCCGCAACAACCGCACCGCGGCCATCGTCGCCCACTCCATCGCACGCCTCCGCTACTGGCGCGACATGGGACTCCTTCACATCCGCGACGACGGCACCTGGGACGAGGGAACCACCCTGCAGGGCTACCCCCCCACCGGCACCACCAACAACCTTCCCTCCTCCACGAACTCCCAGCCGCCGGCCGTTCCGCAACCTCCCGATGCAGGCCGCGTGACCTCACGCAGCGCTACCCCGAACCCCCAGACGCCGACGGTATCTCCACAGCCATGAGCGCCCCCTCCTTCCTCAAATCCACCCGCGGCCGCTGGGTGCTCGGAGCCCTCGCCGCCGCCGGCCTCCTTGCGTGGTTCCTGCGCCCCACCGGCGCGGATTCCAAGGCCTCCACCTTCACCGCGCGCCGCGGCCCCCTCGACATCACCGTGCTCGGCGGCGGTTCGGTCGAAGCCCTCGAATCCTGGCAGATCCGGTCCGAGGTCCGCGGCGAACCCGTGAAGATCCTGAAACTCGTCGAGGAAGGCACCCTCGTCAGCGAGGACGACGTCCGCACCAACAAGGTCCTCGTCGAACTCGACGCCTCCAAGATCCAGCAATCGCTCCTCAACCAGGACATCTCCTTCCAGACCACCCTGGCGGGCCTCACCGAGGCCCAGCAGGGCTATGAGATCCAGCTCAACCAGGGCCGCGTCGACATGCGCGCCGCCGAACAGGACGCCAAGTTCGCCTTCATGGACCTGGAAAAGCTCCTCGGCCGGAAGATCACCGCTGAACTGGTCCAGAAACTCGATCTCATCGACCGCCCCGACACCAATCTCCTCGCCCGCGCCGAATCCGGCGAACTGGAGCCCGACACCGACCCCGGCGACACCGTCGGCACCACCAACGCCCGGGTCCGCGTGAACTCCACCGCGCCGGCCCGCGTCGCGGTCGACTTCACCCAGTACGCCAACGTCGACCTCCTCGGCGACGGCACTGCCAAACAGGAACTCCGCAAGCGCGAGGACGAACTCCTCGTCACCAAGACCGCCCTGGGCCAGGCCCAGACCAAGCTCGCCGGCACCCGCCGTCTCTTCGAAAAGGGCTTCGTCACCAAGACCGAACTCGAGAACGACCAGATCTCCGCCGACCAGGCCCGCCTCAAGGTCGAGTCCGCCCAGACCACCCTCGACCTCTACCTCCGGTATGAGTTCACCAAGAGCGCCGAGGAAACCCTCTCCAAGTATGAGAAGGCCCTCCGCAGCCTCGAACGCGTCCGCAAGGAAGCCGTCTCCAAGCTCGCCCAGTCCGCCGCCAAGATGAAGTCAGCCGAGCGCCGCTACCGCATCGAGAAGGAGAACCGCGACGAACTCGCCGGCCAGATCCAGAAGGCCGTCATCACCGCCCAGAAGCCCGGCCTCGTCGTGTATGGCGGCAGCGACAACATGTGGTGGGGCGGCAACGAACCCATCCGCGTCGGCTCCCAGGTCTACGAACGCCAGCCCATCATCACCATCCCCGACACCACCCAGATGGGCGTGAAGCTCGGCATCCACGAATCCCACATCAAGAAGGTCGCCAAGGGCCTCAAGGTGAAGATCACCGTCGACGCCTTTCCGGACGACGCCCTCACCGGGGAGGTCACCAAGGTCGGCGTGCTCCCCGATTCCCAGGGCCGATTCATGTCGCCCGACATGAAGCTCTACCAGTGCACCATCGCCATCCAGGGCACCCGCGACTGGCTCAAGCCCGGCATGTCCGCCAAGGTCGAGATCCTGGTGAAACAGTTGCCCGACGTCGTCTACGTCCCCCTCCAGGCCGTCACTTCACGCACCGGAAAGCAGTACGTCTTCCTCCCCGGTTCCAAGCCCCGCGAACGCGAGGTCAGCACCGGCGACTTCAACGAGTCCTTCATCGAGATCCGCAAGGGCCTCGACGCCGGCGAAACCGTCCTGCTCCGCCTCCCCGACGAGGAACGTCAGGCCGGCGAAGGAGGGGATCCGGACAAACCCGCCGCACCGCCGACCGGCGGAACCGCCAAGCCACTCGCCAGCCGCTGATCCCGCCCACCATGGCCGCCAGCACCCAGCCCATCGTCCTCCTCGACAAGGTCCGCAAGGCCTACCGCATGGGCGAGTTCACCGTCGAAGCCCTCCGCGGACTCGACCTCCACATCGCCCCCGGCGAGTACCTCTCCATCATGGGGCCCTCCGGCTGCGGCAAATCCACCCTCCTGAATGTCCTCGGCTGCCTCGACCGCCCCACCTCCGGCCGCTACCTCCTCGGCGGTGACGACGTCTCCACCATTCCCGACGACGACCTCTCCTCCATCCGCGGCAAGCGCCTCGGGTTCGTCTTCCAGTCCTACAACCTGATCCCGCAACTCACCGTCCTCGAGAACATCGAGGTCCCGCTCTTCTACCAGAACACCCCCGAAGAAGAGGCCCGCACCATCGCCACCGAACTCGCCAGCCGCGTCGGACTCGGCCATCGGCTCAACCACCGTCCCTTCGAACTCTCCGGCGGACAGCAACAGCGCGTCGCCATCGCCCGCGCCCTGGCCAACAACCCGCTCGTCCTCCTCGCCGACGAAGCCACCGGCAACCTCGACTCCGCCTCCGGCCGCGAGATCCTCTCCCTCTTCGACGACCTCCATTCCCAGGGCAAGACCCTCATCATGGTCACCCACGACCTCGGCGTCGGCGAACGCGCCGCCCGCCTCATCCGCCTCCGCGACGGCGAACTCGAAAGCGACACCCGCCGATGATGCCCCTCCCCATCGTAGCCGCCGACCTCAGGAGGCCCCTCTCATCCGTAGCCGTCGACGTCAGGAGGCGCATGTCACCCGTAGCCGCCGACGTCAGGAGGCGCATGTCACCCGTAGCCGTCGACGTCAGGAGGCGTTAGCCGTCCATGATGCCCCTCCCCTCCTTCAGCTCCCGCTTCCGCCGAACGGTCCAACTCGGCATCCGCAGCCTCTGGCTGCATCGCCTCCGCTCGTTGCTCACGGTCCTTGGCATCGTCTTCGGCGTCTGCTCCGTCATCGCCATGCTCGCCATCGGCGAAGGCGCCTCCTACGAAGCCCAGCAACAGATCAAGAACCTCGGCTCCCAGAACATCCTCCTCAAGTCCGTCAAACCCGCCGAGGAGGAGAAGGTCTCCAACCGACAGCAGAACAATTTCGCCCTCGAATACGGCCTCAAGCAGGAGGACATCCGCCGCATCCGCGACACCATCCCCGGCATCGAACTCGTCGTTCCCGCCCGCGTCATCCGCGACTACGTCTGGAACATCACCCACCGCGTCGATGCCGAGATCGTGGGCACCCTTCCCAACCACCCGGCCACCCGCAACCAGAGCGTCGCGCAGGGCCGCTTCTTCAATGACCTCGAGATGGACGCAGCCTCACCCGTGTGCGTGCTTGGCCACGACGTCGCCCTGAAACTCTTCCCCGCCGAGGAAGCCCTCGGACGCGACGTCCGCGTCGGCCTCAATTACTATCGCGTGATCGGCATCATGGAACCCCGGGCCCGCAGCGCGGCCTCCGAGGCCTCCATCGACGGCCCCGCCGCCAACGCCGCCCTCGGCCGCCTCTACATCCCCCTGGAAACGGCCCGCCGACGCTTCGGCGAGATCCTCTCCCGCCGACGCGGCGGAACCTATGAAGCCGAGAAGGTCGCCCTGCACGAGATCACTGTCCGAGTGAGCCGACCGGAAACCGTGATCGCCATCTCCGAGGTCGTGAAGGACATCCTCGCGCGCCACCACACACGCAAGGATTACGAAGTGGTGGTCCCCCTCGAACTCCTCCGCCGCGCCGAACGCACCAAGCAGATCTTCAACCTCGTGCTCGGCTCCATCGCCGCCATCTCCCTGCTCGTCGGCGGCATCGGGATCATGAACATCATGCTCGCCAACGTCACCGAACGCACCCGCGAGATCGGCATCCGCCGGGCCCTCGGAGCCCGACGCAAGGACATCATCACCCAGTTCCTCGTCGAGAGCGTCCTCCTCTCCGGATCCGGCGGTCTCATCGGCGTCGCCCTCGGCATCGCCATCCCCTTTGCCGTCTCCGCCCTCGCCCACATGAAGGTGATCATCACCCTCTGGTCACCCATTGCCGCGTTCACCCTCTCCGCCATGGTCGGCATCCTCTTCGGCATCTATCCCGCCCGCCGCGCCGCCGCCCTCGACCCCGTCGAAGCCCTCCGGCACGAATGACCCTTTTCCCCGCCCCCATCCGAAAGCCTGAAGGCCGCGTGCCCCCACGCGGCGCCCCCGAAAGCCCCCCCACGTAGCAGACGACGTCAGGAGGCTGTGGATGAGGAGTTCCAAGTTTGAAGTTTCAAGTTGGAAGCCCTCCACCACTGCCTCGTGACCTCGTCACCTACCCTCCCCCACGTAGCAGACGACGTCAGGAGGCTGTGGATGAGGAGTTCCAAGTTCGAAGATTCAAGTTGGAAGCTCTCCACCACTGCCTCGTGACCTCGTCACCTACCCCCCACGTAGCAGACGACGTCAGGAGGCTGTGGATGAGGAGTTCCAAGTTTGAAGTTTCAAGTTGGAAGCCCACCACCACTGCCTCGTGACCTCGTCAGCTACCCTCCCCCACGTACCAGACGACGTCAGGAGGCTGTGGATAAGGAGTTCCAAGTTCGAAGATTCAAGTTGGAAGCTCTCCACCACTGCCTCGTGACCTCGTCACCTACCCCCCACGTAGCAGACGACGTCAGGAGGCTGTGGAAGAGGAGTTGCCAGTGACGAGTCACCAGTTGACTGCGCATTGCGCGGTCCGGCCGTAGGTTGACACGATGCGAACTGGAAAACTGGATAAACGGGTAGTGCGACGGTACAGCGAGGCGTTCAAGGTGCAGGTGGTCCGTGAGTACGAGGCCGGCGAGTTTACGGGGTTGGCCGATGCGCACCGGAGGTATGGAATCCGTGGAAACGGGACGGTGGCGAGTTGGCTCAAAGCGTACGGAAAAGAGCATCTGATGAGAAAAGTCATGCGTGTTGAGGCAGTCGGGGAGGCGGACCGGATCCAGAAACTGGAACGGGAGGTGAGGCAGCTGAAGCAGGCCCTTGGAGAAGAGAAGCTGCAGACGCTGGTAGGGGAAGAGTTCTTGAAGATGGCGTGCGAGAGAGGAGGGCTTGGGGGAGTTGAGGAGTTTAAAAAAAAGTTCGATGGGAACTTGTAAGGACGCTGGCAGAGGCCGGGCATGAGGTGAAGGCGACGTGCCGTGTGGTGCGGATGAGCCGGCAGAATTACTATCAGTGCCGAGCGGAGCGGAAGCGCCAGGCGGTGGCTGAGGCAGAGGTGCTGAAGGCAGTGGACGAGCAGAGGCGGATCCACCCGAGGATGGGCTGCCGCAAGCTGCTGGGGGTGACGAGGCAGTCGCTCCAGAGCAACGGGATCGAGCTGGGAAGGGACCGGATGTTCCGTGTGCTGAGGGAGAATGATCGGTTGGTGAAGCGGTATGCCCGAACGAAGCGGACAACGCAAAGCCGGCACAGCCTGCCGGTGTTTCGCAATGAGATCCGGGATCTGGTGGTGACGGAGCCGAACCAGGCGTGGGTGGCGGATTTGACGTACGTGAGGACGGGGAGTGGATTCGTGTTTCTGTCCGTTGTGATGGACGTGTGGTCGAGAATGATCGTGGGGAGTTACGTGGGGGAGACGATGGAATCGATCGGGTGCCAGAAAGCGTTGATGGAGGCATTGGGCCGGCTGAAGAAGGAGGATCTGAGGCCGATTCACCACACGGATCGAGGAAGCCAGTACTGCTGCCATGAGTACGTTGCGAGGCTGCTGGCAGCGGGGTGCCGGGTGAGCATGACGGAGGAGATGCACTGCTACGAGAACGCGAAAGCGGAGCGTGTGATAGGTACGTTGAAGTGGGAATACGGGATGGAGGGATGCTTTGAGACGGCCGAAGAGGCGAAGAAGGCGGTGAAGGAAGGGATCCAGGCGTACAACGAACTGAGGCCACACAACGCGATAGGAGGAAGGAGGCCGGCAGAGATGTACGAGGAAGGAAGGGCGAGGCGGGCGAAGTGAAGACGCGGCCCGGCCCCCCCGCTGGGGATCGGCTCCGCTGCGGTTCGCTACGCTCACCGCAGCTACACCTCACCCCAGCGGGGGGGCCGGGGGCAGGGCCCGGAGGGCCCTGGGGGGAGCCAAAGACGACGGGAGTCCAGTCGGCAAAGTGACAAGTTTTAATCAGGACGTGACAACAATCATCCCGCGCTGGCCCTCGCCGCAACGCGGCGCACGGCGACAGCCCAGGGTGCAGCGGAGCGGAACCCTGGGTCACCCCACCCCAAGACACCTCGCCCCAACGGGGCGAACGGTGACCACACGCGCCCCGTCCCGTGAGCCCTTTCAGGGCACAGGGCAAGTTGTGTGGCGTGGTCCCCGGGGTGTTCGACCCCGAGCTTCCACCGGTTGCCCCTTCGGGGCACGAACACAGTACGCGCCGGCCTTCACACGGAGTTGCCAGTTCCCAGTTCGCCAGTTCCCCGCATGCCCCCACGCGGCGCTTCATGGACTGGGCACTGGAAACTGCCCCCCCTCGGCCCTCACGACCGGATCCACCGGATATCCACCTCTCGATCGACATACTTCCACTCCTCGGTCGCGCGCAACGCCTCCACCAGATCCTCGAAGGCAGCCGAATCCTCCTTCGCGTAGTCAAACAGCGTCAGGAAATCGAACGGCGCGCTCTCCTCCAGGTCACGGCAATGATGCAACCGCCGCGCGATCGACGGCAAATACCTCAAACCGATCGCCGTATGATGCGACCGATCCTCGAAGATCGCCCGTCGCTCGTTCTGGGTCAGGGCCCACCACGTCGCATTCTTCCGGATGGGAATGAGCGCGCCATGGGTTGCTTCGGGCCGACCCAACGGAGCCTGCTTCGAATCCAACTGCGCCTTCTCATCCTTCTCGACGTACCGCGCATTGCTGGTCACCCCCTTCAACGCCCACTGCGCCCCAGCGGGCAAGACCGACACGGGCCCGTTGAGGACTTCCAACCTATTCGGTTCGGGAATCGATTCCCCGATCACGACCTTGAAACGGACCACCGTCCACGGGCCGTTGTTTCCGCCGATGAAGGTGAAGAGGCGTGGGTTCATGGAACTGGTTTTGTCGAAGGCAGGATCCGGGGCGTGCAGAACGCGGCCGCGAGAGCGGCGGATGCCACCCCGCCCGCGAACCGACGGCGCGCCAAGGGGGGCGCAGGATTCCCGATCTCGAACCCTGCAAACCTTGGGTAGCCGCTCATGCTTCGCCAATCTGGAGCGCCACGCAACAAACTGGCAACTCGCAACTCCCTCTCTGTAGGCCGCGCGCCCTCACCCGGCACCCCCCAAAGCTCCCCCCCACGTAGCAGACGACGTCAGGAGGCTGTGGAAGTTCGAAGCCCCTTGAAACTTGAAGCTGAAAACTTCGACCTCCGTCCTCAACCCTTGCCCGTTCCACCAACTGCGGCCACTGTCCAAGCAATGTATCGCCTGAACATCACGCTCCTCGCCGGAAGCCTGCTCGTTCCCTGCTCCGGCCTCGTGGCGGCACCGGGAGACACCGCCCGTGCCATCCTCGCGCCCGTTGCCCCCGGCATGGTCCGCGTCGAACTGGATCTCCAGTTCGACAAGGGCGAAGCCCCAAGCGGCGTGATGGACGTCGACAACGGATCCCGCCAGAACGCCATGAACTCCCTGGCGGAACTCGTGGAACAGGAGCGTCCCCTCGAAACCAGCGGATTCCTCGTGGCCCCCGGCCGCGTCGTGGCCATGGACTGGACCGTCCATCCCCGGTTCGTGAAGGCCATCCATGTCCGCACGGCCACTGCCGAAACCACGGCCACCGTCGAATCCTACGCCCTCGACCAATGGGGCGTGATGCTCAAGCTCGACGGCCCACTGCCCGACGCCAAACCCATCGACTTCACCAAGGGCACCGCCGCCTTCATCGCCAACCAATATCGGTTCGAAGGCGGGATCATCCGCGACCTGCTTCCGTTCCCCAGCCGCGTGATGGAAACCGATGGCCAACGCCTCTGGCGCATCGCCGAACACCAGGGTCTCGCGGTCAGCACCAACGGCCAGGCCATCGGCATCGTCCTGACCCGACGCCTGCCCATCGACGATTCCTGGCAGGTTCCGCCCTCCGCGTGGGCGCAGGTCTCCCAGGCCGACTACCAGCGTCGCCTCGAGGACGTCCGCAAACTCTCCGACACCTCCCTCGTCCGCACGCGCCTCAGCTTCCGCAGCCCGAAACCCACTCCCGGCGGCGCCGGACGCCGCCGCTTCCAGATGGACGAGGAGGACGGGGATGACGGCGGCACCGAACGCGACGTCGTTGGCGTCGTCCTCGCCCCGAATCGTGTGGCCGTGCTCGTCGCTCTCCGTCCCTCAACAACCGCCCGACTCCAACGCATCCAGCTGCACCCGGCCAAGGGTCCCGCGGTGGGCGCCAAGTTCATCGCCTCCCTCAAGGATCACGGAATCCTCGTTGTCGAACCCGAGCAACCCATCACCCCCGCCATCCAGGTCACGACCCGTTCCACGGCGGACTTCATGGAGAAGCTCACCTATCGACTCGACCTCACCCTCCAGGGCGAGAACCGCGTCCAGTATCTGCACCATGCCCGTATCGGATCCGTCCATCTCGGATCGCGCATGGAGGTGTTCCCGGAACTGGCCGACATGAGCGACACCGCAGGGGCCTTCCTCTTCAGCAAGGATCTGGAACTCGTCAGCCTCCCCGTCGAATCGCGCAAGCGCTCCGGTCCGCCGCGCCGGCGCCGCTTCGATGACGGCGCCGAACTGACCCCGGCACGCCTCATCGCCCGGGCCATCGCCGGACTTCCCGGCACCGCCGACCCCGCCAACGTACCGGTCAGCGAAGCCGAAGAGAACCGGCTGGCATGGCTCGGCACCGAGCTCCAGCCCATGAGCCGCGAACTCGCCCGCGCCAACCAGGTCTCCGAGTACACCCAGGACGGCGAGTCCGGCGCGATGGTGACCTACGTCCATCCCGGCTCCCCCGCAGCGAAGGCCGGCATCACCGCCGGTGCCGTCCTGCTCCGCCTCCGCGTTCCCGGCGAACCCGTTCCCGTCGAAGTCGAGGTCGAGGAAGATCCCATGCGCTCCCAGGCCTTCCCGTGGGAACGCCTCGATGAAATCCGCGAGCAGATCTTCGACCGCATCCCCACGCCCTGGGCTCCCGTCGAGAACGCCTTCAATCGCGCCCTCACCGACCTCGGATTCGGACGCAAGTTCACCCTCGAATACGTCGTCGACGGCAAACTCGCCTCCCTCGAACTCGAAGTCACGGCCAGCCCCGTGCACTACGAATCCGCCCCCCGCTACAAGGCCGAGGGCATCGGCCTCACCGTGCGCGACCTGACCTACGACGTCCGCCGGTACACCCAGCGCAAGGCCGACGAACCGGGCGTCGTCATCTCCAAGATCGAGGCCGGCAGCAAGGCCTCCGTCGCCGGCGTGAAGCCCTTCGAGATCATCACCCACGTGAACGACCAACCCGTGGCCAACGTAAAGGAGTTCGAGGCCCAGATCGGCAAGGGCGGCGAACTCCGCCTCTCCATCAAGCGCATGGCCAAGGGCCGCATCGTGACGCTCAAGGCGGATTGAGCAGACCTCCGGCGCTGTGGAACCAGCCGCCGGTCTCTACCACGCCGTCCCCAGCACCAACGGGGCGGCCCAACCCAGCCCAGGGCACCACCCTGGGTTCCCGCCCTCCCTCGAACCGAGCCCTGAATGGGCGGTCCAAGGGGCACATCGTCGGGCCAACGTCAGGGTCGCCCCGTCAGGTCTCTCATCATGCCCGATGAACTCGCCCAGAACGGTGTCCTGGGCTGCCGTAGGGTGCCCCCTACAGGGCGGAAAAATCACAGCAGCAGGGATGGACGGACACGCCAACAGGAGAGGAAAGGGATGGGCGTGAAGCCCGGCGACAAACAAACCGGGGCAGGAGTTATCACGGAGGAATGTCTTGTCTCTTCAATCTTCGCCCCTCCCCCCAGCCTCCTCACGTCGTCTGCTACACCCCCAGGGTAGCTGACGAGGTCACGAGGCAGTGGTGGCGGCTTCAATCTTGAATCTTGAAACTTCAATCTTCGAACCCCTCCCCCCAGCCTCCCCACGTCGTCTGCTACACCCCCCAGGGTAGCTGACGAGGTCACGAGGCAGGGTGGCGGCTTCAATCTTGAATCTTGAAACTTCCAACTTGGAACCCCTCCCCCCTTGTCCTGCTCTTCGCGATGGCGACCGCGCATGCCCAGTTGGACATCCCCTTCAAGGCGCTGCCTCAGGGGCATGAGGAAAACCGACGGCACGTCGCCCGGATCCATCAGGAGGAACTCCGCCGGTTCGCCAGCGACACCAACCGCCTCGTCCTCCCCGGCCTGATCGCCGATCGCCGGACGCATCGGGTCGAGGTCCGCGTGGAACGCTCCGCCGTGGGCGCCAATGCCCCCTGCGAGTTCCTGGTGGTCAACGAAGCCAGCGACCATGGCTACGAGGCCCTGCTGATCGCCTTCGCCCGACCCAGCGACATCCACGCCGCGCTCCGTTTCATTGGAACCGAACCCGGCCAATCGTACCACCCGCCCTCCCATCGGTTTTGGGCCAGGGGCGATCGCTTCCAACTGACCGTCCTCGCCACCAACAGCGCCCCCATCCAGGTCGAGAACCTCCTGTTGGACCGCCCCACCGCCTTGGTTCTTCCACCCGACGGTTTCCTCTTCACCGGTTCCCGGCGGATCCCAGCCCCGGACAATCCCAACCGTACCGAGTACGCCGCTGACCTCTACCAACCGATGGCCATCGCCTCGCTGTTCAGCACGCCGTATGCGGTCTTCGAAGTGCCGCGATCGGTGTCCAAGGAAACGGTCTACCGGAACACCACGACGAACCCCGACTACCCAATCGCCGAAGGCGCGCTCCTCACGCTGGCCATCGAACCGGTCCTCCCACCGGGCGCAACGGGCGTCCAGGATCTGATCCTGCAGGTCGACGCAGGCCACCGTACCGGAAAACCACCCGGATCCAAGGTCGAGGCCCTGGCCAACCTGAGCGTCCAACTCCGGGATGGATCCACGGCGCTCAATCCCGATGGATCGCTCGTCTCCGTGGTCCAATCCATCGCGGCCCTCGACCGCCAGAAACACACCCCCTACCTCACGATCCACTGGTCGCCCGCGATCCGACTCGCGTCCGCCCAGGCCCTGTCTGAAATCCTCGCGTCCCTGGACCGCGAAGAGGGAATCCGGATCGAACCGCCACTGCCCGGCGAACCCTACTACCGCGCCTTCACCCCGGACCGGCAACTCCTCAACCGCACCGATCGCCTCATCCATCCCCTGGAACTTGCCCTGAACCACCGGGACGGCCGGATCTCGGGCCGACTGCTCCGTGTGGAATCGTTCTGGAAGGAGGGAGCCTCCCAACCCGAGCTTCGGTTCATCGAACGTCCCATCCGGGATCCGTCGGACCTGCGCCGGGAACTGACGGCCGATCGGCAAGGGAGCGCCAGCCCAGCCGTTCGGCCCCGTCCCAACGTCATGCTGGCATTCGTCCCATCGGACCTCACCATGGGCCAGCTGACCGCGTTCCTGGAACCGGTCCTGACGAATCACACCGCCATCCATCTGCTGCTCGACGAGCCCATGCCGCCCGTGCCACCGAAGGACTCCGCACCATGAAGCCCCCGACGCCCGCCGCCATCACCTGCCTTCTGCTGGGTTGTTGCCTCATTTTCAGCCCAACACAGGCGGCCGACACCCCCAGGTCCGCGAAGCCTCCGTCGCCCATCGACCTGTCATTCGGCCACGAGATCCAGAATGCCATCGACCGGGGTCTGGCCTCCCTCGTCGCCAGCCAGAACACCAACGGCTGGTGGTCCACCCAGGACCACGTCGCCCCCACCGCCATCGTCCTGAGCGCCTTCATGGGCGAACCCACCGGGCGCTTCCGGACGAATCTCCCGGCGTCCCTCGCCAAGGGGTACGGATTCATCCTCGGAGCCGTGAAGCCCGACGGCAGCATCTACCGGACCTCCCTCATCAACTACAACACCTCCCTCTCCATGCTGGCGCTGGCCGCGTCGGGCGACCCCGCCCATGACGGGACCCTCCGCCGCGCCCGGGCCTTCGTGGTCCGGTCGCAGATGGATCTCGGGGAACCGGGGAAGATGGATTCCCCTTACGACGGAGGCATCGGATACGGCGACAAGTACGCCCACTCCGACATGAACAACACGCTGACGGCGCTGGAAGCCCTGCACTACACGCGGCACCTCCAGCCGGGCGAAACCTCCGGTCCGAAGCAGGAGGTGGACTGGAAGGCCGTCGTCCAGTTCCTCCAGAACTGCCAGAACCTTCCAAGCCACAATCGCCAGCCCTGGGCTTCCGACGACGCCCGCAACCGCGGTGGCTTCGTCTATTACCCCGGGCACAGCATGGCCGGCGGCGAGACCAACGCGGTCACCGGACGGGTAGCCTTGCGGTCCTATGGGAGCATCAGTTACGCGGGGTTGCTCAGCTATATCTACGCCGATCTCCAACGGGAGGATCCGCGGGTGGTCGCCGTGCTCGACTGGCTCCGCTCGAACTACACCCTCGACGAGAACCCCGGCATGGAGCTCCAGGGCCTGTACTACTACCTGCACCTCATGACCAAGGCCCTCAACACCGCCCGCGTCGAGACCCTGGAACTGAAGGACGGCCGGAAGATCAACTGGCGCCGCGAGGTCGCCACGCGCCTGATCAACCTCCAGCGTCCCGATGGATCCTGGGCCAACACCAACGCACGCTGGTGGGAGAAGGATCCCAATCTGGTCACGGCCTACGCCGTCCTTTCGCTCGACATCATCCACCGCGGCATCCAGTGACCATCGATCTCCTCCGTATGAAACACCTGCTGCAATCCCTCACACTGGCCGCCTTCTTCGTCCTGCCCGCCTCCCTCGTAGCCGCAGGCAAGGGTCGGGAACTGGCGATCCCCGACTTCACCAAGGGCGACAAGATCCCAGACAAAGCGAAGCACGACTGGAACCTCGGAGCCACCGGGCTGCGCGGTTGGATCTTCTGCGACAACCTCGTCACTTCCGATGCGCGCCAGATTGCCATCACCCAGGTGGACAAGGGTTCTCCGGCGGATGGCCTCCTCGCGGTCGGCGACGTGATCCTGGGCGTGGGTGGCAAACCGTTCTCCTACGACCCGCGCACCGAGCTGGGCAAGGCCCTGACGCGGGCCGAATCGGAAGCGGGCCAAGGACAGCTCACCCTCACCCGATGGCGTGCGGGCAACTCGTCCGAGGTCGCGTTGAAGCTTCCCGTCCTGGGAACGTACAGCCCCACCGCCCCCTTCGACTGCCTGAAGTCCAAGCGCATCCTCGACGAGGGATGCCGGGCCCTTGCCCGGCGGATGGAGGATCCGTCCTATACCCGACATCTGGATGCCATCCCGCGCTCCCTCAATGCCCTCGCGCTGCTTGCCAGCGGCGACACGAATTACCTCCCGCTGATCCGAAGGGAAGTCACGTGGGCCTCGACGTACGAGTCCAACGACATGGCGACCTGGTATTTCGGCTACGTCATGATGCTGCTGTCGGAGTACCAGATGGCGACGGGCGATGAATCGTTCATGCCAGGGTTGAAGCGGCTCGCGTTGGAAGCCGCCCGCGGCCAGAGCGCCGTGGGATCTTGGGGCCACAAGTTCGCCCGGCCCGACGGACGGCTCCACGGGTACGGCATGATGAACTCCCCCGGCGTGCCCTTGACCATCTCTTTGGTCCTGGCCCGCAAGGCCGGCGTGAAGGATCCGGCCATCGACCTCGCCATCGAACGCAGCGCCCGCCTGATGCGCTTCTATATCCACAAGGGGGCCGTCCCCTACGGCGACCACCATCCCTGGATCGAGACCCATGAGGACAACGGCAAGTGCGGGATGGCCTCGGTCCTGTTCAACCTGCTCGATGAATCGAAGGGCGCGGAATTCTTCTCGCGCATGAGCGTCGCCTCCCACGGTTCGGAGCGCGACTGCGGGCACACCGGCAACTACTTCAACATGCTCTGGGCCATGCCCGGCATCGCCCAGTCCGGCCCGAACGCCAGCGGCGCCTGGATGACCGAGTTCGGCAGCTGGTACTTCGATCTCGCCCGACGCTGGGATCACAGCTACCGGCATCAGGGCCCGCCCGAACCCGATCACGACAGTTATGAAGGCTGGGATGCCACCGGCACCTTCCTGCTGGCCTACGCCATGCCGCTGAAGAAGCTCCATCTCACCGGCAAGGTCGGAGGATCCGTGCCGCGACTCGACGCAGCGGCGGCCCAGGCGCTGGTCCTCGACGGCCGCGGTTGGAACAACAAGGATCGAAACAGCTTTTACGACGGGCTGAGCACCGACCAACTCATGGAACGTCTCCAGAGCTGGTCGCCCATCGTGCGCGAACGCGCTGCCATGGCCCTTGGACGCCGCAAGGACGTTCCGATCGCACCCCTCGTTGCGATGCAGGAATCCCCCAACCTGAATGCCCGCTACGGTGCCAGTCAGGCGTTGGCCTTCCTCCGCGGACGCGGGGCCCCGGCCATCGACGCCCTCGGAAAGTCCCTGTTGCACGAGGATCTCTGGCTCCGCATCAAGGCCGCCGACGCACTCGCCGCCATCGGCAAACCCGCCTCCAACACCGTACCCCAGCTGCTCGAGATCATGGCGCGCGTGGACAAGTCCACGGACCCGCGCGGCATGCAACAGCGTTACCTCGCCTTCGCCCTCTTCAACCGGGACGGCATGCTCGGCCGTTCAGTGGAGGGCATCGACCGCGAGGCGCTCTACAAGGCCGTCCGGGCCGGCCTCCAGAATGAGGATGGTCGTGCGCGCGGCAGCATCGGCTCCGTCTATCGGCATCTGTCCCTCGACGAGATCCGGCCTCTCCTCCCGGCCATCTACGCGGCCATCATGGAGCCCGCTCCCAGCGGCGAGATGTTTGCCGATGAGATCCGCATCGAAGGCCTCCGCGTCCTCGCCAAGTACAACGTCGAGGAAGGCATCGCCGCGTGCGCGAAATACACCCGCGAACAGAATCCATGGGCGAGCGAGATCCGGACGCCGGACATCATGAAGATCCTGCTCAGCTACGGCACCCACGCCAAATCCGTCATTCCGGAACTGACGCGGATCGCGAACTACTTCGAGAACGATGAGCCGGACTTCCCCCGAAAGCTGATGCGCCAGAAGGCCAAGACCCTGCGCGAAACCATCGGCACCATCGAAGCCTCGACCAATTCCCCCAGCCTCATCCGGCTCAACCAGGATCCACGATGAAGTGCGTTCCAAGCCGGATCTTCACATCGCCCCCGCAACCGACGTCCTCGTCGCCTTTCCAACGCCATGGGATGGCAACGTCCTCATCCCACACCCTTGAGGTGACCTACCTGCCGGCGAGACAACCTCCATTGCAACGCTGTCCATCTGTGAAATCTGTGACATCTGCGGATAACTCCAACGTATCCCGGTCCAAGGCTCCCCTGCTTGCCTGTCTCGGACTGCTTTCTCTCACGCTTCCGGGGCAGGCCGCGGACCCAGGCCCGCTGGTCCTGGATCCCGACACCGGGATCTCGATCCGCGAAGGCTTCGACGCCGAACTGCTCTACGAGGTGCCCAAGTCCCAAGGCTCGTGGGTCGCCATGACCTTCGATCCCAAAGGCCGTCTCATCGTCTCGGACCAGGACGACAAGGGCGTCTTTCGCGTCACCCTGCCGACCGGCGGCGCGCCCATCCGGGTCGAGAGCCTGCCCGGCTTTCCCTACGACCCCGTCGACTGGGGCAAGCGCAAGGTCGGCGGGGCCTATGGCTTCCTGTACGCCTTCGACAGCCTCTATATGTCGAACATGCGCGGGTTCTATCGGATCCGCGACACGGACGGGGACGACCAGTTCGATGAGTTCCAACTCCTGAGGAAACTGGACATGGGCTATGAGCACTCCGCCCATTGCATCATCCCCACGCCCGACGGGAAGGACCTGTTCCTCGTGAGCGGAAACTTCACCAGCGTCCCCGAGGGAACAACCTCCTCCCAACCGCCCGTCTGGCAGGAAGACATTCTCACCCCGTCCATTCCCGACCCGATGGGACACGCCGTGGGACTCACGGCGCCGGGCGGCTGGATCTGCCGCATTTCTCCCGACGGCAAGGACTGGAAGATGATCGGCTCCGGGTTCCGGAACTCCGTCGACATCGCCGTGAATCGCGAGGGGGAACTGTTCACCTACGACTCCGACATGGAGTTCGACATCGGCGTCCCCTGGTACCGACCCACGCGCATCAATCACGTCACCAGCGGCTCGGAATTCGGCTGGCGGTCCGGATCGGGCGTGTGGCTGGACCACTTCGCCGACAGCCTGGGCTCCGTGCTCGACGTTGGGCCGGGTTCCCCGACCGCCATCAGCTTCGGGCATCGCTCGAACTTCCCGGCGGAGTTCCAGGACAAGCTCTTCATCTGCGACTGGACCTTCGGCACGATCTTCACCGTGGAACTGCAGGAAGCCGGTTCGAGCTATACCGGCACCAAGACCGAGTTCCTCCACGGCAGCCCGCTCAACATCGCCGCCATGCGCTTCGGACCGGATGGCGCGATGTACTTCGTGACGGGTGGACGCACCACGGCTTCCCGACTTTATCGCATCCGCCATGTCGGTCCGAAGTCAGCCGGCACCCCGCGGACGTTGGTCGCCAACAGCGGCCTCCGCGCCCTGCGTCATTCGCTGGAGGCCTTCCACGGGCCGGGCAAGGGCGGCGAACAAGCCGTCGACAAGGCCTGGCCACACCTCGCCCACCCGGACCGCCACATCCGGTACGCCGCCCGCATCGCCATCGAGAATCAGGACGTCGGCCTCTGGCGCGAACGCACCTTCGCGGAGAAGGACCCGCGCGCCGCGATCCATGCCGCCATCGCCCTGAGTCGTCATGGCGACAAGTCCCTCGCGGGCCCATTGCTCGACAAACTCCGGCAACTGCCGTTCGGCAGCCTGCCCAAGGACGATCAACTGGCGCTCCTCCGCACTTACGCCCTCTGCTTCCTGCGCCTGGGGCGACCGGGGACGGATCAGGCCGCCACCCTCATCGCCCAATTGGACGCCCACTACCCGGCGACGGACGACACCGTGAACGCGGAACTCTGCCGGGTGCTTTCCTTCCTGGATGCCCCGACGGTCGTTCGGAAGACCATCGACCGCATGAAGTCCACGCGCGCCGAAGCCGTGGATTACGACAAGGCCATGCTCGGGCGTCACGAGTACGGCGGGGCCATCCTCAAGATGATGGCCAATACGCCCAACACCCGGAACATCCACTTTGCGTATTGCCTGCGCCGCGTCACCACCGGCTGGACCCTCGAGGATCGCAGATATTTCTTCGAATGGCTGAACGAGACCCTCGCGAAGGACGGCGGCAAGAGCTACGCCGGATACATCCGGGCCATCCGGAAGGACGCCATCGCCCAACTCGAAACGAAGGACGTCGAGGCGTTGATCGGATTGCTGGGGGATCTTCCGTCCACCGATCTCTCCAAGCTTCCCAAGCCCAAGGGCCCAGCGGTCGCGTGGACCGTCAACTCGGCCATGGCGCTCTTCGCGACCGAACTCCGCGGAAGGGACTTCGAGAACGGCAGGAAGATGTTCTCCGCCGGGATGTGCATCGCCTGCCACCGATTCCGTGGCGAAGGGGGCATTTCCGGTCCCGATCTCGGCTCGGTGGGCGCCCGCTTCGCCATCCGGGACATTCTCGTGGCGATCTGCGATCCCAGCGCCTCGATTTCCGAGCAGTACATGGCCAGCAAGGTGAAGCTCAAGGACGGCAGCACACTTCACGGCCGCCTCATCCTCAGGAACGACAAGGAAGTCGCCGTTGCCCCGAATCCCTATGACCTGAACAAGCTCACCCGGGCGGCTGCGGACAACGTGGAAAGCATCGAGTTCTCGAAGCAGTCCCCCATGCCCATCGGAACCATCTCAGGAATGAACCGCGAGGAGTTGATGGACCTGATGGCCTATCTGCTGTCCGGCGGCGATCCCCAGCACAAGGCGTTCACCCGGGAATGAGCCTGGTAACGGCGGGTGGATCCGCAGATGGCGCAGATGACGCAGATGCATCGGAGCTTCGATAAGGCAGGACATGCGCCCGTAGGCGGAGGTCCTCACCGGCGTTGGGTGTTGGCGTTTCCGATCTCCTTCCCACCATCTGCGAATCAATGGAGGCAATTGCAGAAGCAATCGCGAGCAGCCCGCTGATCCGTTGAATTTTTTGCTGTTTTGCTGGGGTTCTGCACGCCTAAGCCATTTCGTTGATCACCAGCTCCGCCTCAAAATCCCCAGTAAATCCGAGTTCTGCAATTGCCTCAATGAACTGCCGATTCCATGCGGAAGAAGATGATCCATGCAATGAGGCGGGCTCGCCCTGCTACCTGCCAACGCCAACGGCGTTGAGACTCCTAGCCCAGGGTTGGCCGAGGAACGAGGACAACCCTGGGTTTGAAACACGCACACAACCCAACCGCAACGCGGTTGTGGCCTCCCTTCCCAAGCCCTGAAAGACCGCCATCGCGTTACCTCGGGCACAGATAACCCCAAGACTACTGCCCTATCAGGGCTATGGCTCGACGCTGTCACCGATCCGCGGGTCGCTGCCCTGTCGCGTCCCGCTCACAGCGCCCCCCCTTCGCGGCTTTGCTTCCCCTGCCTGCCTGTCCGCGAGGGGACCAGAAATGGAAAAGCCTCCAAGCCTCCAAGCCGCAAAGGGGAACTGCCCGCCGGATAACAACAAGCCCCGGCCCCCAGGTGCGGAGCACCGACAGATGATAGCCCACGGCGTCAGCCGTGGGTTCCCGTCCTCATGCGGGTCCAGCCCCGGATGGGGCGACAGATTCCACGCCCTTCGCCTCCACCGTTTGATCCCGAACCGGCCCCGGCCCTGCGCCCCAACGGGGCAGCCCAAGCCAGCCGAGGGCAACGCCCTGCGGTTCGGGTCCCCAAACATGAAACCTTCCCAAGCCCTGAAAGGGCGACCCAACCGCGACACTCCAGCCACAGACCACGCACGTATTCCTGTGCCGCCCTTTCAGGGCTCCGGCACAACAATGTCACCGATCCCCGGGGCGCTGCCCCGGGCTGTCTTGGGTCGCCCCGTTGGGGCTGAAGTCGCCCCACTCCCGGCGAGATCCAGAATGGAAACTCACTGCTGACCCGGCCAATCTCCGCCGTCGCATACTGTGTTCGACCCTATGACGCGCCCAGCAACCATGCATGTTCGCTTCACCTGCCTGTCCGTGAGCGGACCAGAAATGGATAAGCCGCCAAGCCTCGAAGCCGCAAAGGGGAATTCCCCATCGGAAAACAACAAGCCCCGCCCCCCAGGTGCGGAGCACCGACAGATGATAGCCCGCGGCGTCAGCCGTGGGTTCCCGTCCTCATGCGGGTTCAGCCCCGGATGGGGCGACAGATTCCACGCCCTTCGCCTCCACCGTTTGATCCCGAACCGGCCCCGGCCCTGCGCCCCAACGGGGCAGCCCAAGCCAGCCGAGGGCAACGCCCTGCGGTTCGGGTCCCCAAACATGAAACCTTCCCAAGCCCTGAAAGGGCGACCCAACCGCGGCACTCCAGCCACAGACCACGCACGTATTCCTGTGCCGCCCTTTCAAGGCTCCGGCACGACAATGTCACCGATCCCCGGGGCGCTGCCCCGGGCTATCGTAGGTCGCCCCGTTGGGGCTGAAGTCGCCCCTCTCTCATCCTGAACGCATCCCATGAAGCCAATCCGCCCCAACGCCCTGATCCTCGATGGAGGACTGGCCACCGAACTGCAAGCCCGCGGTTGCGACATCTCCGGCGCACTCTGGTCGGCCCGGGTGCTCCGCACGGCACCGGAGATCATCGAACAACTCCATTACGACTACTACGCCGCCGGTGCGGATATCGCGACCACCGCCAGCTACCAGGCCAGCTATGAAGGCTTCGCCGGCATCGGGCTGGATGAAGCCGAGACAACCCGACTGCTTCGGCTGTCCGTCGAGCTCGCCTGCTCGGCGCGATCACGGTACCTGCGCGACCATCCGGAAGACCGCCGGGAACTGTTCGTCGCAGCCTCGGTCGGCCCGTATGGCGCGATCCTGCATGACGGCTCCGAGTACCGCGGCGACTACGGCCTGTCGGCGGCACAGTTGGTCGCCTTTCATCAGCGACGCTTCGAGGTGCTGGCCACCGCGGGCGCCGACCTTCTCGCCTGCGAGACCATCCCCGTCCTCGAGGAGGCGCGGGCCTACGTCGAACTGCTCGCACGGCATCCAACCGCACAAGCGTGGCTCACCTTCACCTCACCGGACGGCGTGCACACCTCCCACGGTGAACCGCTGGTGGATTGCGCGCGACTCCTCGACCCGGTACCGAACGTCTTCGCCGTTGGGGTGAACTGCGTGAAGCCCGAGATCGTCGGGGAAGCCATTCGTGCGCTCGCCACTGGAACGGGCAAGCCCATCCTCGTCTATCCGAACTCCGGCGAATGCTGGGACGCCGGGCATGAACGCTGGCAGGGAACGCCAGGGAACAGTCTCGCGGCGCTCGCTCCCGAATGGGTCCGCGCCGGGGCACACCACATCGGTGGTTGCTGCCGCGTCGGGCCGGATGAAATCTCGCGACTGAAGGCAACCCTCCGGCCAACGGCCACCCAAGCCACCTGACATCGTCGCCTCTACCCACCTCCTAGAAGACGAGGTCACGAGGCTTGGGATGAAGCGGGAAACACACCTTCCCAGGGACGCAACTTGAGACTGCCCCCTCATGGAACGGGGTGGCGACGTCCTCGTCGCCGTTCCAAAGTCTTTCCTCAAGGCGATGAGGACATCGCCGCCCCGGGAGGCAATGGGGTCGCGTCTATACATTATACATTTCAGCCATCCCGCGATCCAGGAAGGCAACGTCCACGTTGCCATTCCAAAGCCCTCCTCAAGGCGATGAGGACATCGCCGCCACGAGGGGGGGTGGGGATCGGGATTAACCTCGAGTTGGGCACATCTTGCCCATGCCCCCTCATGGAACGGGGTGGCGACGTCCTCGTCGCCGTTCCAAAGTCTTTCCTCAGGGCGATGAGGACATCGCCGCCCCGAATCATTTCCAAAAGAGTGCATCGTCAAAAGGCGGCCCGACCCGTAACCCACCCCGACTTCCGTCTTCCACTCTCCGGCATCGGCTTCATGATCCGGTCTTCCATGAGACACCTCGTCCCCTTGGTTGGACTGCTCCTGACCGCCCTGCCGCTGCCGGCCGCATCCGAGTGGCCGCGGTTCCGTGGCGCCGCCGCGAATGGTTCGGTGTCCGACGATCCACGGCTTCCCGTGCGCTGGAGCCAGACCGAGAACGTGCTCTGGAAGACCGACCTCAAGGGACTCGGTTGGTCGTCGCCAGTCGTCACGGGCAATCGCGTGTTCCTCACGGGCGTCTACAGCGACCAGGACAACGCCAACGAACAACCCAAGGCGGGTCTCTACCTCGGGCAAGGCCGGCAGGAGATCCCCAAGGGCACCCATCACTGGCTGACCTACTGCCTCGATCTCGAGTCCGGAAAGGTGCTCTGGCAGAAGGAAGCCAAGCAGGGCAATCCGCCCGTTGGCCGGCATCCGAAGAGCACCTACGCGTCCGAGACACCGGCGACCGACGGCCAACGCCTGTTCGTGTTGTTCGGTGATGTGGGACTCTTCGCCTACGATCTCAGTGGCCAACTGCTCTGGTCCCATCCCATCGCCGCGAAGAAGACCATGTACGACTACGGCGCCGCGGGTTCGCCCATCGTTCATGAGGGTCAGCTGTTCGTGGTTTACGACAACCAGGAAGCCAGCTACCTCGCCAGCCATGATGCGGGCACCGGCAAGGAGAACTGGCGCACGCCCCGCGATGAAAAGAGCACCTGGGCAACCCCGTTCCTCTGGCAACACCCGCAGCGGACCGAGTTGATCGTCTCCGGCAAGAACCGCATCCGATCCTACGACCTTCAAGGCAAGGTCCTCTGGGAAATGGACGGTCGCATGTCGAACCTCATCATCCCTTCTCCCTTCGCCGCCCATGGCCTGCTCTATGTCACCTCCGGCTACTTCGCGGATCCCCATCGCCCCGTCTACGCCATCCGCCCGGGAGCCAAGGGCGACATCTCGCTCAAGCCAGGCGAGACCTCCAACGAGTTCATTGCCTGGTATCTCCCCAAGGACGGCCCCTACAACACCTCGCCGCTGGTTCACGGCGACATCTATTACACCCTGCTCGACCGCGGCATGATGTCCGCCCATGACGCGCGCACCGGACGCATGCTTTACGATCGTGTCCGGTTTCCGGTCGGCGCGTCCTTCACGGCGTCCCCGTGGGCCTACAATGGAAAGGTGTTTTGCCTCAACGAATCGGGCGAAACCTACGTGCTCACCGAAGGCGGAAAGTTCAACCTCGAGCACACGAACTCCCTCGACGGGCTTTGCCTGTCCACACCCGCCATCGTCGACGGCAAGCTCCTGATCCGCACCTCAACGCAGGTGTACTGCCTGGGCGCGAAGGATCGAAAGTAGATGAAGCCCATGTGCCTCCCTTCCCCACGTCTTCAACCCACGGCTGCCGGCATGGCCCTGGGTCTGCTGCTCCTCTTCATTCAAACCGCCCGTGCGGCCACGCCCGCGCAACTCGAATTCTTCGAGGGCCGTATCCGACCAACGCTCGTCAACGAATGCTACGAGTGTCATGGCGCGAAGAAGCAGAAGGGCGGACTCCGCCTGGATTCACGGGACGCACTTCTCGTCGGTGGCGACTCCGGCCCGGCGATCGTGCCCGGTGATGCGAAGCGCAGCCTGTTGATCCGAAGCATCCGTCACGAGACGCCGGATTCCAGCATGCCGAAGGACCGGCCCCAACTCCCCGAGGCCGTCATCGCGGATTTCGTGCTGTGGGTGGATCAGGGGGCCGTCGACCCGCGCGACAAACCACCCAGCGCATCGGCCGAAACGCCGCCGGACAAGACGAGCTGGCCCGCGACACGCGAAGCCCGCAAGGACTGGTGGAGCTTCAAGCCGGTCCAGAACCCCACGTTGCCACCGGTGACCCACACCGACTGGTCGGATCATCCGATCGATCGCTTCCTCCTCGCGAAGATGGAAGCGCGCGGACTGCAACCCGCGCCGGCGGCCGACCGGGAGTCATTGCTGCGTCGGCTCACCTTTGTCCTGACGGGGCTGCCCCCCACTGCGGACGAAATCGATGACTTCCGTCGCGACACGTCGTCCGATGCCTATGAGAAGCGGGTGGACCGATTGCTCGCCTCGCCCCGGTTTGGCGAACGATGGGCACGGCACTGGATGGACCTTGTCCGCTACTGCGAATCCCATGGCAGCCAGGGCGACCCGGAACTGCCGATGGCCTGGCGTTACCGGGACTACCTGATCCGCGCCTTCAACAACGACGTCCCCTACGACCAATTCGTCCGCGAACACCTTGCCGGGGATCTCCTGCCGAACCCGCGTCTCAACCCCACCGACCGGTTGAATGAGTCGATGCTCGGGCCCGCACATCTGCGCATGGTCGAGTTTGGCTATATCCCGGTGGACGCACTGGATGACCAGGTGAAGGTCGTCGACAACCAGATCGACGTCTTCTCGAAGGCCTTTCTCGGGCTCACGGTTTCGTGCGCGCGCTGTCACGACCACAAGTTCGATCCGATCAGCCAGAAGGACTTCTACGCGCTCTACGGCGTGTTCGCGAGCAGCCGTCCGGGCCAGGTCGTGGTGGATGACCCGTCCTTGCGGCAAACGAACCGGGTCCAACTCGTGGATCTGAAGCACAAGATCCGCACCGGTCTCGGCGCTGCCTGGACCACCGCGGCGGAGAGCCTCGGGACGGACCTGCTCGAACTGGCCGCGCGCAACGCGGAGAAGGAACGCCTGTCGGCCGCAGTCCAACGAATCTCCGGAGAGATCACCGAGGTGGAATCCCGGGCACGGTCCGCCCTGGCCCAAAGCCGCGGAAAGGTGTGGTCCAATCAGGTACCCACGCCCATGGCCCAATGGAGCTTCGAGGAAGACCTGCGCGATGCCCGCGGTCCCATGCACGGGAAGGCCGGAGGCGGCGCCGTGGTCCGTGGTGGCCGGTTGATCCTGAACGGCACGAACGCCTGGGTCGTGACCGAACCGCTCGCGGTCGATCTTCGCGAGAAGACCTTGGAAGTCTGGGTCGCCCTCGAAGACTTGAACCAGAAAGGCGGCGGTGCCCTGACGGTGCAGACACCCGACAGCGAGTACTTCGACTCCATCGTCTTCGCTGAACGGGAGGCCGCCCGATGGATGGCCGGCAGCGACTTCTTCCGCCGTACCCAGGACGTGGGTGGTCCCGCCGAAACCGCCAAGCCCGGAGAACTGATCCATCTCGCGGCCGTTTATGGAACCGACCATTCCATCACCCTCTATCGGAACGGGGCTCCCTACGGCAAAGGCTACCGGCACGGCACGCTGCAACCGTTCGCGGCGGGCAGCGCCCGGGTCGTGCTGGGCAAGCGCCACCTCGCAGAGGGTGTCACTTCCCTCGCCGGCGAAGTCGAGGAAGCCCGCCTCTACGCCCGCGCCCTCAGCGCGGACGAGGTCGCCGCTTCCTTCCAGGCCGGCGCCCTCAGCGTCGATGCGGAAACGCTGACCGCATCCCTGACCTCCGCGGAGCGCGAGAAACGGGCCACCCTCCTCCAGGAGCTGGACCGACTCCGGACCGAGCTGTCACGGCGTCGCGATCCCACGAACCACGGCGACGCCTGGAACCGTGCGCTGGCGGACGCCGCCAAGGACAACGGCCATCCGCTGCATCCCTGGTCCAAATTGTCCGGCCTGAGCGGCAGCGCGTTTCGGAAGGGCTGGATTGAACTCGCGACCTCCTGGAAGACCGAGTTGTCCGCGCGCCGCGAATTCAACCGGACGAACTTCACCCACGGCTGGAACCTGCGCGCCGATGAGGCGCGCCAGTGGTTCATGGCCGGCACCGGGGCCGGTGCCCCCGTTCCGGCAGGTGAGTTCTCCGTCGAGCCGCAAGGCGACCGGGTGTTGCGCGGATTATATCCGGCCGGCGTTTTCAGCCACCTCCTCACCCGGAAGCAAAACGGTGTCTTCACATCGCCCCGCTTCCGCGTGCCCTCCGACAACCTCAGCGTGCGGGCGTTCGGCGAGCGCGCCATGGCACGGCTCGTCGTCGAGAACTACGCCATCGGCGGCGGCGGTCTCTATCCGGCCGCGAACCTGAACGGCGACGAACTGAAGTGGTTCCGGCTCGACACCGCCTACCGCAAGGGGGCACACGCCTATCTCGAGTTCATCACCGCGGACGATTCGCCGAACTCGGGTTCTGCCGAAGGCGGTCGCGCGGCCTTCGGGGCAGCCGAAGTGGTCTTCCATGAGGGTTCCCAACCACCCCGGGAACTCCTCGTGCCCGCGGCCTGGTTGATGGCCGGTGAACCACCCGAATCTGCCGCCGGGTTGGCCGACCGTTACCGCAGCACCGTGACGGCCGCCGTCCAGCACTGGCGCGCGGGTGCCATCAACGACGAGGAACTGGCCTTCCTCGACGCCTTCATACGCCGGGATCTGCTGCCCGCCTCGCTGCCGCGCCTCTCCCAACTCACGGACTCCGTCGCCACCTACCGCCGATTGGAAGCGGAGATCCCTGCCCCACGCCGTGCCCCGGGGGTGCACGAAGCCGCCGCCTTCGACCAACCTTTGTTCGTGCGCGGCCAGATCACCCAACCGGGCGAAGCCGTGCCACGTCGGTTCCTCGAGATGTTCGATGACCGGCCGTTTCCCACGCAACGGAGTGGTCGACTCGAACTCGCCGACAAGGTGGCGAGTCCCGACAATCCCCTCACGGCGCGGGTCCTGGTCAACCGACTGTGGCATCACGTCTTCGGACGCGGACTGGTCGGCACGGTCGACAACTTTGGCCGACTCGGTGACAAGCCCACCCATCCGGAACTGCTCGACCATCTCGCGACCCGGTTTGTCGGGAAGGGCTGGTCGATCAAGGAAACGCTCCGGTACCTCGTGACCTCACGGGCCTTTCGGCAGGGATCGCTCGCATCGCCGGACGCCCTCCGGATCGATCCGGACAACGAACTGCTGTCCCACGCCCGCGTGCGCCGTCTCGATGCGGAAGTCATCCGTGATGCCGTGCTCATGGCCTCCGGCCAGATGGACCTCAAGATGTATGGACCGGGAGTGAACGTGTATCACATCGCCAAGACCGAAGGCGGCGGACCCAAGGGTCCCCTCGACGGCGACCGGCGGCGCAGCGTGTACCAGCGCATCCGCCGCAATGCCGCCAACCCGTTCCTCGAAGCGTTCGACGCGCCCAAGCCCATGAGCACCCGTGGCAAGCGCGACATCACCAACGTCCCGGCGCAGTCGCTCACCCTGCTCAACGATCCGTTCGTCATCGACCAATCCGCCCGGTGGGCGAAGTCCGTGGTAAAGGACGGACGCGATCGGGACGCGCGGGTACGGGCCATGTTCATCCAGTCGCTGGGACGCACGGCCTCCGCGGAGGAACTGGCGGCCAGCCAGGAGTTCCTGCGCGAACTGGCGCAGGAACACGCGATTCCCTCGGACACCCTCGAACAGAACGAACGCGTTTGGCAGGATTTCGCCCATTCACTCTATTGCCTGAAGGAATTCATCTATGTCGACTGAACGCTCCGAACAGGCCCGGCAACCCTCCGGTGGAATCACCCGGCGCGACATGCTCGCGAAGTGCTCCAACGGCTTCGGCTTGGTCGCACTGTCTGGGTTCCTGGGTGCCGGCAAGGTCCTCCCAGCCGCCGCTTCGGCCGGGATCAATCCCTTCGCGCCGCGTCCGCCGCACACTCGCCCGAAGGTCAGGAGCATCATCTTCTGTTTCATGTCGGGCGGGGTGTCGCATGTGGACACCTTCGATCCGAAGCCGCGCTTGCAGCGGGACCATGGCAAGCCGATGCCCGTGCCGGTGCGGCCCACCATGTTCAACCAGAACGGCAACATCATGGCCAGTCCGTGGGAGTTCCGGAACCGTGGCCAGTCGGGACTCCCGGTCAGCGACCTGTTCCCACACATCGGAGCGTGCGCGGATGACCTGGCCGTCATCCGTTCCATGACCAGCGTCGCGAACGAACACGCGCAGGGGAATTACTTCATGCATACCGGCTTCTCGCTGGCCGGCTTCCCCAGCGCGGGCGCGTGGACGAGTTACGGCCTGGGCAGCGAGAATCAGAACCTTCCCGGTTTCGTGGTACTGGCCAGCGGTGGTTCGCCCTTGGGTGGAGTGAACATCTTTGGCAACGGCTTCCTCCCCGCCGTCCATCAGGCGTCCTTCATCGACCCGTCCCAGGCGGAACCGCTCGCCAACATCACCCCGCGCGAGGCCGACGCATTGCAACGCAAGCGGCTGAAGTTCGTGGATCGTATCGACCGTGGCCATCTCGCCCGCCTGCACGGCGACCCGCAGGTGGAATCCGCCATCCGGAACTATGAGATCGCCTACCGCATGCAGACCGCCGTGCCGGATCTCGTCGATCTGCGGGGCGAGAGCGACGCCACCCGGAAGCTCTACGGCCTGGACTCCCCGGTGAGGGAGAAGGCGGAGTACGCACGGCAATGCCTGCTCGCCCGCCGCCTCGTCGAACGCGGCGTGCGGTTCATCGAACTCACCTGCCTGCCGCGTCCCTCCGATCCGGGTCAGATTGGAAACCCGTGGGATCAACACGGCGTACTGAAGGCGGGCCATTCCGAAATGGCATTCCAGGTGGACCAACCGATCGCCGGCCTCATCCAGGATCTGAAGGCCCGCGGCCTGTTCGAGGAGACGCTCATCGTCTGGGCCGGGGAGTTCGGCCGGACGCCCTTCGCTCAATCGAACGACGGCCGCGATCACAATCCGTTCGGTTTCAGCGTCTGGCTGGCGGGTGGCGGCATCAAGGGCGGAACCGCCTACGGGGCCACCGATGAACTCGGCTACCACGCGGTGCAGGATGTCTGCACGGTCTATGACCTGTGGGCCACCGTCCTCCACCTGCTGGGACTGGACCACGAAAGGCTCACCTATCGTTTCGGCGGCCGGGATTTCCGCCTCACCGATGTCCACGGTCACGTGATCCGTCCGATCCTGGCCTGAGTTGGGGGCGCAAACTTGAAACCACAAGTTTGGAACTTCCATGCACAGCCTCCTCACGTCGACTGCTACGCCCTGATCGTAGCCGACGAGGTCACGAGGCGGGGGAGAAGTTGGAAGTTTTCTCTTTCAAGTCGGGCTCAGCCTCAACCTCAGCCTCCTGACGTCGGCTGCTACCTCTTCACGCGCATGCAACGAACGGGGTGGCGACGTCCTCGTCGCCGTTCTGAAGCCTTTCTAAGGGCGATGAGGACATCGCCGCCCCGAAACCCTTCCCAGAGGGGGCCGTGGCGAGATGCGCACCTAACCTGAAAACCACCCGCTTTGCGCCTGACACCCCCAGTGTCGCTGTTATCCCTCCATCAATAATGATAGCACCGTCCTCCACCAAAACGTGCTCGCTCGTGCGTCAACTGGGCTGGATGTGGATCGTGATCGTGGGTCTGGGAACCCACCCCCTCGTCGGGCAGGCCGCCCCTTCCCTCACGGCGGCGCAGGCGGACTTCTTCGAACAACGCATCCGGCCGTTCCTCGCCAACGATTGCTACGAGTGTCACGGCGCGAAGAAGCAGAAGGGCGGTCTGCGCGTGGATTCACGCGACGGCTTGCTGAAGGGCGGCGATTCCGGACCCGCGGTGGTGCCGGGCGACGCCACCGCGAGCCTGCTCATCCAGTCGATCCGCCACGCGCACGCCGAGTTCCGGATGCCCAAGGATCGACCGAAGCTTTCCGATTCCGCCATCGCCTCCTTTGTCCAGTGGGTGAACGACGGCGCGCCGGACCCGCGGGATCAGCCATCGGCACCTCCTTCCACCGGGGGCGCAGATTGGACCAGCGTGTTCCGGGCACGCCGCGAATGGTGGAGTTTCCAACCGTTGAAGATGTCCGCGCCGCCAACGGTTCAGGATGCCCGGTGGTCCGATCAACCGATCGATCGCTTCATCCTGGCGGCATTGGAGCGTCAGGGCATTCGTCCCGCCTCTCCGGCCACTCCCACGACCTGGTTGCGTCGGGTTCATTTCGTGATCACCGGCCTGCCGCCCACGCCCGAACAGATTGAGGCGTTCCTGAAGGACACGTCGCCCGGTGCCCGGGAACGCGTGCTGGATGGCTTGCTGGCGTCGCCGCATTACGGCGAGCGCTGGGCACGTCACTGGATGGACCTGGTCCGCTTCGCCGAGACCTACGGGCACGAACAGGACTTCTCCATCCCACACGCCTGGCGTTATCGCGACTACCTGATCCGCGCGTTCAACGCCGATGTTCCCTACGACCAATTCCTGAAGGAGCACATCGCCGGCGACCTGCTCCACCCGGCACGCCATCATCCCAGCGCCGGCTTCAACGAGTCGGCGATCGGTACCGGATGGTGGTATCTGCACCAGGCCACCCACTCTCCCGTCGATCCCTATCTGGACGAGGCGGACCGCATCGACAACCAGGTCGATGTCTTCTCGAAGACCTTCCTGGGGCTGACCGTCGCGTGCGCCCGCTGCCACGATCACAAGTTCGATCCGATCTCCACCCAGGACTATTACAGCCTGACCGCGTATCTCCGTGGATCCCGGCAGGACATTGCCTGCCTGGATCCCGACGGCAGTCTGGAGCCAAGGGCCGAAGCCTTGCGTCGCCAACATGCCGGCGAGACCGAAACCTTGAGGAAGGCGCTGAAGCACCTGCAGGCCTCGGGCGGCCCCAGGATTGCGTCGTACCTGGAGCGGCCAGCGAGGTTCTTCACGGTGTCCCTCGACCCACCGACCTCGAAACCAGAGTCCGTCCCGATCTGGTTTTGGCTTCACCGCCCCCCGTAAAACCCCAGTACGCGCGTCCCATCAAGGTGGTGGCCCGCGAGCGCGGTCTCAACACCAACGTGCTACAATCCTGGATGGTCGAGTTGACCGCGGACGCGGTGCGTCAGCCCACCCATCCCCTGCACTCCTGGCGGGCCGCGTTGGACCGGGAACACACGAATGCACCCGCCACCGCGGCCAAGGCGTTGGCTCCGGAAGTGGCACCGGAGAAGCACTCCACCGCTTCGATCATCCCGGGTTACGACCCATTTCCAGCCCCCGACTTCACGACGTGGTTTCCGAGCGGACAGGCCTTCGGCCCGGGACGGATTCCACACTCCATCCCGACCGGCGATTGGCGCCTTGAGGGCGGGAGGATCGAGTTCCTTGCTCCGGGCAGCGCTCACAGTGGCCGTCTGGCGGGGGGACTCAGGGAACCCTTCGCTCGCCCACGTTCACGCTCACCCATTCGAACATCCACCTGCGCCTCGCGGGACGGTCGGGTCAGGTCCGCCTGATCATCTCGCGCTACGGCCTGCGCGAGTTCAATCCGCTCCTCTTCGAACCGACCCTGTTCGACGTGAACACAGGCGGCCGGTTCGCCTGGCACTCCATCGGTTCCGGACTTCACCGGCACCTCGGGCGACCGGCGTATCTGGAGCTGATCGACAATGGCGACGGCTACATCGCGCTGGACCGGATCGTCCTCTCGGCAAGCGCCAAGCCACCGACGGACGCGTCCTGGACCCCGACGTCGCCGAGCGACGCTTCCGTGGAACTGGCCGTGCAACTGGAGGCTGCGGCCCACCACGCGTTGAAGACGTGGATCGATGGGCAGCCCACCGCGAATTCCACCGAATGGCTCTCCTGGCTGTCGGGCAGGCGCCTGGTGGACTGGGGGGATTCGACCTCGGAGATTGCCCGCCTTGTCGACCGGGTCACGAAGGCGTCGGAAAGTCTGCCACCGCCCCTGCGCGTGCTCGCGATGACCGACGGCAGCGCTGAACCCACCCGCGTGTTCGTCCGCGGCGATCCCAAATCACCGGGACCCCCTGTCTCCCGACGCGCCCCGGAAGTCATGGCCAGTGCGTCCCGGGCCTCCGTCGTGGACGGCACGGGTCGCCTCGAGCTGGCGAATGCGTTGCTGGCCGAGTCGAATCCATTGACGCACCGCGTGATCGTCAATCGCGTCTGGGCGCATGTGTTCGGCCGTGGGTTGGTGTCGACCGTCGACAATCTGGGGAGCATGGGCTCGCCCGAGCCATCCGGAGCTGCTGGACCATCTCGCCCTGACCTTCCGGGCGGACGGCAGTTCCATCAAACGGTTGATCCGGACCCTGTGCCTGACGCGCACGTTCCAGATGTCGAGCGCGTCGGAGGATCCGGTGGCGGCCACGCGCGATCCGGAAAACGTCTTGCTGCATCGGATGCGTCTGCGGCGGTTGGAAGGCGAGATCATCCGCGACAGTCTGTTGAGCGTCGCCGGACAGTTGAACCCGGTTCCCTTCGGCCCGTCGGTGCCCACCTATTTCACGCCCTTCATGGGCGATCGCGTGTGGGTCAAGAGCCCGGGCGGCCCCATGGACGGCGAGCGCCGGCGGTCGATCTACCAGGAGACCCGCCGCAACTTCCTTTCCCCCTGGATGCTGACGTTTGATCTGCCGTTGCCGGACACCACCGTGGGCCAGCGGAACCGCTCGAACGTCCCGGGTCAGGCACTGGCCCTGATGAACGATCCGTTGGTCCAGCATCTCGCCGGTGTCTGGGCGAAGGAGAGCCTGAAGCATCCCGCGTTGTCCCCTCGCGAGCGCATCGAACACCTGTTCCTCCGTGGGCTGGCCCGCCCACCGCGGTCGGCGGAAGTCGATCAGATGGTCGCCCTTCTCCAGACCCAGGCCGCCGAACGTGGGTTGTCCGACGACGTCGCGCGTCTGGACCCGGCTGTGTGGGCCGATCTCTGCCATGTCGTCTTCATGATGAAGGAGTTCATCCATGTCCCCTGACACCCGAAGCCCAATGCGCATGATGACCCGGAGGCGGATGCTCCGGGAGGCCTCCCTCGGTTTTGGAGCCATCGCGATGACCTCCCTCCTCGCCGACAAGGGTCTGGCGGCCGCCCCGGGAGCCGGCCGCCCCCTGATCGGGCAGACACATCACCGGGCCCGGGCGAGGAACGTGATCTTCCTCTACATGGATGGCGGCGTGTCGCAGGTGGAAAGCTTCGACCCAAAGCCCCGGCTCCGGCTGGAGAACGGAAAACGGTTCGGGTTGAAGATGGAGCCGACCCAGTTCGAGGACAACGGAGCGGTGCTCGGCAACCTCTGGGACTTCAGGAACCGTGGCCGGAGTGGGCTGCCCGTCAGCGACCTGTTTCCGTTCATCGGCGCGTGCGCGGATGACCTCTGCGTCATCCGTTCCATGGCTTCGAATTTCTCGGAGCACAATGCCGCCAACTATTTCCTGCACTGCGGCAGCGGCATGGCCGGCCGCCCCAGCATGGGTGCCTGGGCCACCTACGGATTGGGCTCCGTGAATCGCGACCTGCCCGGCTATGTCGTGCTCGATGGCGGACTGATTCCCTCCGGCGGCGTGGACTGCTTTGCCGCAGGCTTCCTGCCGGCAAACCACCAGGCGTCGCTCCTGCGCAACCAATCTCCGGCGCTGGCCAATGTGCAACCGCTGGAGGCGCAGACGCGATGGCAACAGAACAAGCTCGCCGCGCTGCGAACACTCGACGCCGGCACCATGGCCGACCTGCACCAACCGGACGCGCTGGAAGCCTCCATCCGCAACGCCGAGCTGGCCTATCGGATGCAGATGGCCGTTCCCGAGGCGACGGACATCGAGGGCGAGTCGGCCGCGACGCGTCATCTCTACGGGATGGATGCCCCGTTCGAGCACACCCGTTCTTACGGGCGCCAATGCCTCGTCGCCCGACGCTTGGTGGAACGGGGTGTTCGATTCATCGAACTGACCTGCCCACGAGCCCACGGCAACGCGCGTTGGGACGCCCACGGCGATCTCCGCAACAACCATTCGCGGAATGCCCTCGCCATCGATCAACCCATCGCCGGCCTCCTCACCGATCTCAAGGCGCGCGGTCTCCTCGACGAAACCCTCGTCGTGTGGTCCGGCGAGTTCGGCCGCACGCCCTTCGCCCAGGGAGGCAGTGACGGCCGCGACCACAATCCGTTCGGGTTCAGCCTCTGGCTGGCGGGTGGCGGAATCCGCGGTGGCATGGCCTACGGCGCGACCGACGACTACGGCTACAAGGCCGTCGAGAACCGGGTCGAGATCCACGACCTGCATGCCACCCTGCTCCACCTGCTCGGCCTCGACCACGAGAAGCTGACCTTTCGCTTCGGCGGTCGCGACTACCGCCTGACCGATGTCCACGGCGAGGTACTCCGGCCTATCCTGGCCTGATTCACGGGCGGCTGAGGGTCTGGGTTCAGCTTGAAAACGGCGGTTCCATCCGCAGATGGCGCAGATGGCGCAGATGATCAGGAGCCTGGATCGCACGTGCCATGCACCTGCAAGGTGAGGTCTTCACCGGCGTCGGATGCTGGCATTTCTCCCTTTCTATCGGCGCAATCGGCGCCATCTGCGGATCAATGAAATGCCTATTCCGGGTTCAGGGGCCCCTTCCCCGCAATGTCCCCTTGAAAAGCCGGCCCGACTCCGCCGAAGTCTCTCCCACCATGAATTCCCTCGCGCGCCTGGGTCTGTCGCTGGCTGCCGCCTCCACCCTGCTGCTTTCCCAACCCACCACCGAAGCGGCGGATGTTCCCGGCGTCCGACGGACCGAGGTGATCTATGGCCGCAAGTTCGGCACCGCCCTCACGCTCGACGTCCTCCAACCCGCCCGGACCAACGGCTACGCCGTGATCGCCGTCATCTCCGGTGGGTTCTTTTCATCGCACGACGGAATCAACCCCTCCTACATGAAGGAGATCCTCGATCGCGGTTATACCGTGTTCGCCGTCGTGCATGGTTCCCAACCCAAGTTCACCATCCCGGAGATCACCCAGGACATGCACCGGTCCGTGCGCTGGATCCGCGCCCACGCCGCCGAATACGGCGTGAATCCGGACAAGCTGGGCGTGTTCGGCGGCTCCGCCGGCGGGCACCTGTCGCTGACGCTCGCCACGCAGGGCGGCCCCGGCGATGCCGCCGCCAAGGATCCCGTCGAACGCGCCTCCTCCGCCGTCCAGGCCGTGGCCTGCTTCTTTCCCCCACCGACTTCGAGAACTGGAGCGCCCCGGCGACACCCAGGTGGGCATCGGCCCGGTCGGACGCCAGTTCCACGCCGCCTTCGGTCCCCGTTCGGAAGTCTTGGAGGAACGCCTAAAGCTCGGGCCCGAAATCTCGCCGATCCACGGCCTGAAGAAGGAAACGGCGCCCACCCTCATCATCCACGGCGATGCCGACAAACTCGTCCCGATCTACCAGGCCGAGATCTACAAGAAGAAGGCCGATGCCGTCGGCGCCACCGTCCGCGTCGACGTGAAACCCGGTGCCGACCATGGCTGGGCGAAGATGGAGAAGGATCTCGCCACCTTCGCCGACTGGTTCGACGCCCACCTGCGCGGCATCTCCAAGTAGGCATCGAAGCCCTTGAACGCTTCGTCCGACGCGAACCCCTCCGCCGCATCCACGAATGCGTCTTCGGCGTCCTCGCCCTGGAAAGCGAACCCATCGACCCACGGTTGTGAGTTCATCCCGGAGGGATGGGAGCCGGTAGCCCCGGGTCGTGCGAAGCACGCACCCGGCGAGAATGCGCGTTGTTGTGGAATCCGCACCCCAGCGGGGTGCGAAGGCTACGGACATGCATCCCGAGCCCGCCCTCGCCGCAACGCGGCGCACGGCGATAGCCCAGGGTGAAGCGGAGCGGAACCCTGGGTCACCCCACACCATGACACCTCGCCCCAACGGGGCGAACGGTGACCACACGCACCCTGTCCCGTGTGCCCTTTCAGGGCACAGAGGACGTTGTGTGACGTGGTCCCCGGGGTTCCACCCCGGGCTCTCACACGAAGTTCCCAGTTGCCAGTCGCCAGTTCCCAGACATTTGCGCGTGCCCCCCACGCGGCGCTTCATGGACCCCGCCGGGTGAGGGCACCCCGGCGCATCTGGACATTACCCCCGGATAGAACGGGGAGGCGACGTCCTCGTCGCCCTTCCGAAGCCTTTCCCAAGGCGATGAGGACATCGCCGCCCCGGAACCATTCCCTTTGGGGGCTGTGTCGAAATGGACCTGTTCGGGATTTGGATTGGGATCGACTCCCCCTGTCCATTTCCGATTCCGATGGCGATACCGATCCCGACACGTGCGGTAATCGCAACCAGCAAGAAGAACAGGGTGGCGACGTCCCCGTCGCCGTTCCGAAGCCATTCCCCAGGCGATGATGACATCGCCGCCCCGGAACCTGCCTATGAGGGGGCTGTGTCAAGGTGTGCTCACAGCGATGCACCCCTCACAAATCTGATGGAGAGTGCTTCAGGCGTTCAGTAAGCATCATTCAGTTCGGTGACTGCTGGTCACGCGTTGGGAGAATCAAGCAACGATGAGAACGAGTGGTATCGCACGAGTGCTTTGCCAGATGCCACTGGGCATTCTGTGCCTGCTCGCCACCATGGGATGCCGTGCGGATCCGACATCGAACCCACCCGCGTTCATGAGCACCAACGCCGCCAGGATCGACATGCGCCATCAGGCCCCCCAGTTCGGGGTCGTGCTTTACTTCGCTCCCGATCCGCTCGCACTCCCCGCTCCCCTTGTAAGGTCCTTGCTCTCTAGACAGCAGCACCTATGAGTGCTTTTCGCCCACGGTCTGGAAGGCCCGGCGGCTGGACACATGGACGCTAAAGTCCTCCACTGGAACGAATCCGGTGAGCTGGAGGGAATCCTCGCCAACAATCCCGTCAACATCCGCCGGTTCCAGGCTGGAGCTCGGGTAAAGTTCCCTGTGGAACGGATTTATGACTACCAGATCATCAAGCCGGACGGCACCCGCGAGGGAAATGAAACCGGGTGATTGATCGAGCAGCACCGAGACCAGCATTGAACCCCAGTAAGGGATCCGGCACCGTCCTTTAGTGCGCTCGAACGCGCACCCACCGATATGAGCACCCAGCGGTTGGAAGAACCCGCACCGGAGTCTTGTCACTCGCATCCAACGTAGGAATCTTCACGCATCATGCACTTTCCTAGACCACCCACATCGTTCGAGTGGTCACTCGCCGTTTATTCTATTGCGGCGCTGATCATCGGATTCGGCGTGATAGGTTTGATCGCTGCGCATCGTGCAGCACCTGAGCAGGCAGAAACCGCATTGGCGTTGGAGCAACGAGCGCTTTGGACGCTCGCGATTGGTTTTGGTTTGGCGATTCTCTTCTGGCTGTTGCGCAAGTTGACGAGATGAGCTTTTGATCGCGGATGACACGGAATAGCGTGAGACACCCATTATCAGCACGCATCACGCCATGAGCACGACACCCTCATCCACCATTGGAGGTAAGGTCTGGATTGGAGTGCGCTTTCTTCTCTTCGGGTTCGTGGGTTTTGGGGTGATGCTCTACTCCGCGGGCAGCTTGATGCTTACCGTTCTCGATCGCCAGCAGGAGATATTCAGCCCGTATCTGTCTGCTCCGCTCACCGTTGTGGGTGCGCTCATGATCGTCTACGGAGTGGGTGAGTGGAAGCGATGGGCCTATGTCTGGGTCTTTCTTTCCATCCCAATTTCGCTCTTCCTGACTTCCATTATTCCGGGCGGCGACAGGGACAAAGGCTTGCCCGTGGTGGTGGCTGCCATAGCGGCGTTCAGCACTTGTGCAGCAGTCCGCTCTTACTACGCGCGAAAGCTTCGGAATGAGGGACATGAAGACGATCAGGCCAGGAGAGTGAACAGCAATCCGTAAACCGTATGCAAACCGCCCACCTGTCCTCAGAAAAACCAATGTGCTCTCCAACCTGGCTCCTGGCGGTGTCGCCGATGTTGTCGATCGCTTTGCTTGCCAGCACAGCGTTGCACGTTCGCTGGACGTTCGGCGGATGGCCGATCGACGCCGTCAATCATCCACCAACATTCCTTCTCGCTCTGCATGAGTTCATTGCCGTCGTCGGATACGGATTATGTCCATTCGTGGCTGCGCCGGTCTGGACGCTCCTGCTTTTCTTTCAGCGCCTGCGCCTCGGTTTCTCGGCGCATTTCGTCCAAGCCATCGTCCTGACGGCTGGATTGGTGTTGATGGCTTGCCTGCCCGCGGTTGTTCCCGCGCGATACGTCACATGGCTGTTGGATTGAACTGCTCCGCTATGTCACTCACCCCCCGACTCACGCTTCGTACACGGTGGACTGCCTTTTCGACCCTTGTGGCGCTATTGGGTTCCGTGCACCGCGCCCGGCGGAAAGTCTTTAGCGAGGCAGTTGCTTCCCCGAATCTTGCGACTCCGAGGGCGGCGCGACCACTCTCCCCAACCATAGCTAGTGTTCTGGTTGTCCTTTGCGTTTCTGGCTGCGCCACCTCGCCAAGAACGGTCACCCGACACGAGTTGGAGTCAGAATCCCAGCGCTTGCAGCCACTATCGTCCTATCACCGGGACTATCTCGGCAGCGACGAACTGTACCATTACGTCAGGATTGGAATCGCCACCGGGGGTCATGACTGCCGCGTACTCAGAAAGGAACTGCCGATCAGCGACACGTATCCGTACGTCCCGGACAAGCCGCGTATCGAGGCGCTCCTACCCAGACTGACCGAAGCCACTCCCAGGTGACTTCCGAAAACTCTGCCACCCGCCTCCGACAACGGCCGACGATTTTGCCCCGGTGCCCCACCAGAAAAGGCGGCTATCTCCGGGGCGACGTCCACTTGGCCGGCTTTCGACGACGACCCAACCATAACAAACACCAATGCAGCGCTGGCTCAGCTTTTGCGCCTTCTGCGATTTTTGCGGCTACATCGACTGCATTGGAAAACAAGCCAGACGGTCCATGCTCTGCCTTCTTCGTGGCTTCGCGCCTTCGTGTGAGGCTTCGCCAGATTCCTGATGGCTTCTCACGCGAAGACACCAAGAAACGAAGGATTGGAGATTTGTGAACCACGGATGGAACGGATGACACGGATAAACTGGGACTGGGGCATGGTTGGGGAACCAGTCCAGACCCTTGATCCAGCAGACCTGACCATTTGTACACAGATCAGGAATCACGACAGATGGAAGCTTCAGATCATCCTGGAATCGGCAGTTGATTTAACCGCAGATGACGCAGATGGCGCAGATAGAATGGCAGAAACGCGAGCCCCCAACGCTGGTGGATACCTCACCTTGCAGGTGCATGGCATGACCGATCCAACTTCCCGATGATCTGCGTCATCTGCGCCATCTGCGGATCCAACTGCCGTTCTCAGGATCATCCGCATGTCTGCGTCGACAACCACGTCACCAGCCTGCGACCGAGCCCACCCCAACCATCAGCTTTTCGACATGGCTTCGGATCTTGCGTCCTCTGCGGCTCTTGCGGCTGAATCCACGTGATTGGAACGAAAACCTTCAACGATGCGCATTGCCCCGCCATGACCCGAGCGACCCTCAGAGCTCTGCCGACAGCCATTTTCCTGCTGCTCATGGCTTCCTGCGATCCGGCGGGATGCTACGGTCCACGAGCCTTCAACTATAACACGACAGGGGTCGTTGTTTCCAATCTCGTGGGGACCTACACCTTCGACGGCACCAATGCGACTGTCCTGAGCCGGTACGGCTTTGCCAATCACACAGGCTCCATCCGTTTGCTGCCGGACATGACATTCGCCTTCTCCAATGTGCCGTGCATTGTGGGCCTTCCGAAGCCCGGTGTTTATTCTTCTTCAGGTGGCAAGTGGAGGGCGGTCAAGACAGCGGGGATCTGGGAGGTGGAGTTGTCTGACGGAGATCCCGAAGGCATTGCGGGCTTCAGTACGCTGCGTTTACCCGTTCTAGGCAGTTCTCCACCCCATGGCATCGAGTTAGCAATCAATCACGACGAAGGCTATTGGGTGCGATACCGGCGTAGTCCGGGATTGCGATGAGGCGATACACCGGAAGTACTGAAAAGTCGGCGGAGACGAGCCGCCACCCAACTCGTCCGACGGCATCAACAGTTCATTTATCCGCAGATGGCGCCGATTGCGCAGATAGAAGGGCAGAGACGCGAGCACCCGACGTTGGTGGACACCCCACCTTGCAGGAGCGGATCAACGCTTCCTGGCAGGTGGAGTGCCTGCAGAGCTTTGCGTGGTGCCTGGGTCTGGCTGGTCTGGAGCCGTTGAGTCACTGTGATCATGACCTTGGTTCCAAGTTTCCAGCCCCATTCACAGACCCAGCAGCCTTCATTGCCTCAGCAACACTACGACCGTTTGAGGAGATCTACCGTCAGGCAGACCTGCATTACCGGCTTCATTGGGCCGCACGGAATGCCCGGCTGACCGGAGCCGAGTTTCCAGTCACAGAGGGGTTCATTCGTGAACGGCGGAAGGCTCTCGATTGGGTCATCGGCGTCGAACCCGATTGGGACGAAGTTCCGTCAAACACATGAGCAGCCACCATTCACGACCAATACTGAACATATCGCATCGCACCATGACTTTCGGAGACCCCAAGGATTTCGCGATCGAGGCATACCATGAGCCCTCAGGTCCGCAGTGGGGCGGCTATGGCAGGCTTTGCTTCCACCTTCGAGGCGTAGCCGTCGGTGAGATCCGCGACAATCATTGCTCCTTGTTCGCTGTTACCGACTGCTTCCGCCGCTTCTCTCATGGGATCGAGAGCCTGTGGACCGACTGCTTTGCGGGATTGTCCGATGCGGATATTTTTCGACTCATTGATCGGGACATTTATGGCGAGGATTTGCCGTCAGAGGTTGGTTCGGGCTTTGGTGATTTCGACTTTCTCACGAACTCTGCAGAGATGTTCGACGGCACGAAGACGTTCATTTTCTGCGACCCAGCGGGTTTGATTCACATTCTCTACCGGCTTCGAGACGACACGGTCGGCTCAGGCACTTGCAGCATTCAGAGCTTCCGCACTGTTGCGGACGCTTATGTCCGTTGGTTTGACGATCAGGTGCGCACCACCGCTCCACCGTTCTACCCAATCAACCCGTTTGACCTGAATGAGACAGTTCCAGAGAACCCAAACGAGTGACTAATGAGCGGAGTATGTCGAGGCACGAGGGATTGGAGATTCGTGAACCACGGTTTGAACGGATGACACAGATATCTGCGGGGACGTGAATGGGGATCGCCGCGAAGCCGATCGCGGGCAGCCAGTGAGCTCCATGCTCGGCACCCAAAAACCTTTCCACCAGGACAAGTGCCACTCAGAGTGTTCAGGACAGGATGAACAGGATTCACAGGATGATCCCGGGACACGGCAGACCCATCAGACATCCTGTCCATCCCGTCATCCTGTCCAAAACAACACCCTCTCCAGTCTCCCACCGAGAAGGGACAGGTCCCCCTCGCAGGAGTGAGGCCTTCCAGACAACGGCCCTACGGCGGAGTTGCAGGAAGGAGGTCAAGTGGGCCGACCTCCAGCTGTCATGGTCCTGCCCACCAAATCGCATTTCCTTGGGTCCATTTCGCACCTGAAGGTCATCGGTGTGGCGTGCGGTGTCTGGATCGTATCATGGTTTACCTTCCTTCTTCTCAATTCTACCGGGCTTCTGGGTAGGAGCGGGTACGCTGCATGGGTTGGGCTAAAGGCTGCACTCCCGGTCATCGTCCTGGTCTTCTCGTATGCCATCGACTGTCGGGGCTTGGCCTGTCGACTACCTTTGCGGGTGCTTTTGCACGCAACCTATTGGCTTGCCCTCGGGTTGGTCACCTGGATCTCGCTCGAGGGCGCGCGAGCCTCGGCTGCCCCGGAAGACGCAGGCGGAGAGGCTGTGGTGATTGACATCATCTGCCTGTTTGCCTTCGCCGGATACGCAGCCATCGACGGTCTGAGGGGATTGATTGTAACGGTCTCACGAGGGAGTGAGGATCCGCCGTACGCCTACGACCACGGCGCAGGACTCGCCACGGTGCGCGCACTCTTGCGCTCGCGGGCTCGTCTGAGCACAGGCCAACCCGCCGGTCCAGCGAACGGCGGCCAGCCGCTGAGTTCCGATTCCATAATTTGTTCTCACACGAAGACACGAAGGCACGAAGGATTGGAGATTTGTGAACCACGGATTGAACGGATGACACGGATAAGCTGGGACACTGATTGGGATCAGCACAAACACCTGCGAAGTGAGTGATCGACCGCGACGGAAGTCTCCGCTCCGGCCCAAGCCATCCGTGAAATCCGTGCAATCCATGGTCAAAGGGAATGCGGCATTCAGTCGGATGTGTCGCCAGCCAGCAGGGCTGGGACAAGGCTTTGAAACCCGGCCTGATCCGCGGTCCAGAAGACGTCAACCCTTCCAGTCAGACCAAGGATCACAACAGATGAACCCGACCAGTCAGGGCTCTCTCCGGGGCGAGGTTCACGTTGTCGGCTTTCGACCACGAGCCAACCACAACGATCACCAATGTGGCGCTGGCTCAGCTTTTGCGCCTTCTGCGATTTTTGCGGCTAAACCGACTGCATTGGTAAGCGAACCAGACGGTCGAGCGAATGGCTTGCCGGCGGCCGCGTGGGCGCATCATGACACTGCCCCCTTTTGGAAAGGATTCGGGGCGGCGATGTCCTCATCGCCATTGGGAATGGCTTTGGAACGGCGACGAGGACGTCGCCACCCCTTCGCAGGCGGGGGCAGTGTCAAGATGCGCCCCCGACACGTCCTCTGCGAATTCGAACGTTGCTGGAGGGCCAGGCATCGCTCACCTTTGAAAGAGACACACTGGGCCAACAGACCATTGTTGGCGCACTGCTGGAGGCTGGATCCGCAGTGGATGCCTTGGATTCCTCGCCTGAGAACGCGTATGCAACCGGATAAGGTCCTTGTGATTTACGACCACCGCGTCCGTTGGTTGGCGGCCATGAATATGGCCTTCTTGACCGGGTTGATATGGATTGGGTTGCGGTTTTGTTCCGGGACCAACAGGTACATCCTCCTCTCCCTCTGCATCGCCTTCAGCCTGTTTTGGATTCGTGACCTCCTCCTTGGTTTCAGGTTAAGACTTTCCAGCGATGGCACCACCCTCACCTGGCAAGAAGGGAAGGAAACAGGGACCCTACCCTTGGGGGAAATCCGGAAGGTGCTGATCGGGGTCAGGAAGCCCGCGAACGTTGGCTTTGCTGCCGTCCGTTGGACGTTTGTCAGATTCCATTTGCGTAATGGAACCGAGGTGACCCTGCCCCCCGGTATCGGGACTGGTCTGCGTTCACAGAGGTGGAGGCACTTGAGGCGACTGGTCTCCCACATTCGGACGATTTCCAATGTGCCTGTGGAAGCCATCGATGAACCTGACCTGAGCGTCGAGGGGTGGCAGGACGAAGCACAGCAGCGGAATGGGTCCGGCGTCTATGGGGGCGGATCGGTGTGATCCGGTGGTTGCCCCGCTTGGGTTGGTGATCCTTTGGGAACCTGGCCAACGCCTGAACTTGGCGCTTCAAACGGCGGCTCGTTTCCCGCATTGAGTGTCGACCGGAAATGAGGCGCCCGAGCTTTCAACATCGCGTCCGGACGTTCGTGCAGCGGTTGCTGACGATCGTCCTTGTCCTCTGCGCCCCAGTCGCCTCGGCCGCCGGGGTTCCCGAACCTCCCCTGAAGGCCCTGTACCGCTTCAATACCGAGTCAAACCTGGTGGTGGAACTGGTGGCCGCCGAACCCCTGGTTGCGTCGCCGTGCGCCCTCGCCTGGGATGACAAGGGGCGGATGTTCGTCGCGGAGAACCGTGGTTATCCCACGGGCGGCACGAATGGCCGGCCGCTCGGCCGGATTGCCCTCCTCACGGACACCCGGCGCAACGGCGACTGGGACCGTCGCACCGAGTACGCCACCGACCTCACCTTCCCGAACGGCATGCTCCCCTGGCGTGGCGGGCTCATCGTCACCTGTGCACCCGACATCCTGTGGCTGCGTGACGAGGACGGCGACGGTTTCGCGGAGACCCGCGAGGTAATCCTCACCGGATTCGCCACGCACCAAACCACCCAACTGCGCGTCAACCACCCGATCCTGGGTCCGGACGGCTGGGTCTATGTGGCCTCGGGCCTTTCCGGTGGCCGGATCACCTCGCCGCGCCGTCCACAGGACAAGCCCCTCGAACTCCGTTCCGACCTGCGATTCAATCCCGACACGGGCGAGTACCAATCCGTGGACGGCTCCTCCCAGTTCGGCCTGGACATCGACGACTACGGACACCGCTTCGGATGCCACAACCGCATCCAGGTCCGGCATTTCGTCTTCCCGACGTCAGCCGCGTTGCGCCACCCGTTCCTGAATCCGCCCGGCGTCGTCCACGACTGTCCCGAGCGCATCGACAATCCCTGGCTCAAGGCGGGGGGCGGAGCGGCCGTGCTTTATCCCATCAGTTCCAACGTCACGACGGCGGATTCACACAGCGGCACGTTCACGGCCGCGTGCAGCGTCCTGCTCTGGCCGGGCGGACAACTTCCCGAGCGGTACCACGGCGGCGTGTTCAGTTGTGACCCGACCGCCAACCTCGTCCATTTCGACCAACTCCAGCCAACGGGGGCGACCTATGCCGCGCGGCGCCTGCCGGGAACCAACGAATTCCTCCGGTCGACCGACGACTGGTTCCGCCCGGTCTTCCTGGCCGCAGGTCCGGAAGGGGCGCTGTACATCGCCGACATGTACCGACCGTCGATCGAACACCCGGACTACCTTCCCGAGGAAGTTCGCCGCCGGACGGACTTCGACACGGGCCGGGACCTGGGACGGATCTGGCGTGTCCGCACGGCCCCGCCCCGGACCGCGCGTCGTCCCCTCCGCCCCGTCCCCGTCGTGCATGTCATGACCAACCAGCACATCCCGTTGCTGAACGACCTCTCGAGCACCAACCGTTGGCGCCGGGACACGGCCTTCCGCCTTCTCCGCGAACAGGAAACCGACACCAACCTCGTGCCCATCCTCGTGCGCGGCCTGGAAGGCAGCCGTTCGTCCATCACGGCAGGCCGGCTCCTCCTGTTCATGGAACGGCTCCGGATCCTTTCCGACGATGCCGTACTGGGCTCCCTGGAAGCCCCGTTCCCGGAACTTCGCGAACTCGGCCTCCGTCTGGCCGAAGGCCGACTCCTGAACCACGCCGAGATTGCGGCGGCAGCCGCGGGCCGCGCCCGCGACGAATCACCCCGCGTCCGTTTCCAGGCCGCCCTGACATTGGGGACCATCGCCAACGAGGCTCCGGCCCTTGCGGTTCCGGCGCTGGCCACCATCGCCGCGCGGGATGGCGCCGACCGCTGGACCCGCGCCGCCGTCCTCAATGCCGTGCACCAACAGGAACGCGGGTTCATCGGAGCGCTCCTCAACCACCCACCCATCGTCACCGATCCCGCCCTGCCCGTCTTGGAGGACCTCGGCTCGATGATCGGCCGCATGGTCCCCCCGGAGACCCACCCGGAAGTGGTCGCCACCATCCTTGGCGGATCGAACACGGACCTGGCACGTTCGCTGGCGTTCCTTGGCGCCTTCGTGGACGCCGCTCCGGAATTGCCGGTGCCATTGAACCGTCTCGCGGGTCAGGCCGCTGCCGGCACCAAATGGACGATCCTCCAGGAAGCCGCCCTCAGCGCCCTGGATCGCCCGGAATCCCTGCCCGGCCTGCGCCTGGCCGCCGTCCGCCTCGCCAGCCAGCTCGATCCAGCCGCCACCCGGTCCAGCCTTGGCCGGATCCTGCGTTCCGCTGGGCCCACGGACCTCATCACCACCGCCGCGCGCCGGGCTTCGGTCCCGCCCCATTCCGACCTGGCCGCGGGTCTGCTGGCACCGGAATCGTGGAAGTCGTTGCCACCCCAGAACCAATCGGCCGTCCTGGCCGCGTTGCTGGCGCGGCCGATCCACCTGCCGCAGCTGGTCAACGCCCTGGCCTCCGGAATCCTTCACCGACACCAGTTCAATGCGGGACAACGCGAGCAACTCCTCTCCATCACGGATCCCAAGCTGCGAGAACAAGCCCGGGCAATCCTTCAGGCGCCTGCCCCCCAGGAACGCCAGAACGCCCTGATCGAAGCCCGCAAGGCCCTGGAAGTTCCCGGAGATGCCGCGCGCGGACGCACCTCCTTCCGACAACTCTGCTCCGCGTGTCACCGACTCGATGGCGAAGGCATCGCGGTCGGTCCCGACCTCTTCGGGATCCGCAACCAGTCCGCGGAAGCCATCCTCCTCCACATCGTCCTCCCCAGTCAGGAGATCGCCCCGCACTTCGCCCATTACCGGTGCGAGACCCGCGACGGGCGCGTGCTCTCCGGTTTGCTGACCGCGGAGACCGCCTCGGCCATCACCTTGCGGCAGGCCCAGGGTCTGGAAGAAACCATCGAACGGACGAACATCGCCCAACTCGAACTCCTCCCGGAATCGCTGATGCCCGAGGGACTCGAGAAGACGCTGAACCCCCAGCAACTCGCCGACCTCCTCGCCTTCCTGCGCGGGGGAGCGCGCTGAACCCTCTCGGCCGACCACCTCCACCCACCCCGCTTCTCCCTCCCACGCCCGGCCTGACTTCAACACCATGTCCCAGGATTTCCTTCTCCAGGCCGTCATCTACCTGCTCGCGGCCATCATCTCGGTCCCCATCGCCAAACGCCTCGGGCTGGGTTCCGTGCTGGGTTACCTCATTGCGGGCACGATCATCGGCCCCTCCGCCCTGCATCTGGTCGGCGAGGTCGAGGACGTCCAGCACTTCGCCGAGTTCGGCGTCGTCATCATGCTCTTCGTCGTCGGACTCGAACTGCGGCCCAGCCTGCTGTGGCGACTGCGTGGACCGATCCTGGGCATGGGCGGAGTGCAGGTGCTGGCGACCACGGCCGTCATCGCCGGATGCTGTCTGGCGTTCTCCCAATCGTGGCCGGTGGGGCTGACCATCGGGTTGACGCTCGCGATGTCGTCGACCGCGATCGTCCTCCAGTCGCTGACGGAACGTGGACTGCTCAACGGACGGGGTGGGCAGGCCTGTTTCGCCGTGCTGCTGTTCCAGGACATTGCCGTCATCCCAATCCTGGCGCTCATGCCCTGGCTCGCCCGGGCCGCGGGCGGCAAAGCCCCGGCGGCCGCGCATGCCAGTGCCCTTTCGGGCCTGCCGCCGTGGGCCCAGGCGTTGGCGGCACTGGGCGCTGTTGCCGCCGTGGTGTTCATCAGCCACCGACTCCTGCGCTACGTCTTCCGATACGTGGCCGCCTCCGGACTGAGGGAGATGTTCACCGCAGTGGCGCTCCTGGTTGTCGCCGGCGTTGCGGGACTCATGCACCTCGTTGGACTTTCCGCGGCACTGGGCACGTTCATCGCGGGAGTCGTGCTTGCCGAAAGCGAGTACCGCCACCAACTCGAGGCGGACGTCGAACCCTTCAAGGGTCTCCTGCTCGGACTGTTCTTCATCGCGGTGGGAGCCGGCCTCGACCTGGGACTCGTGGCCGCGGAACCACTGAAGATCGCCGGCTTGGTCCTCGGCCTGATGCTCGCGAAGTTCCTCCTGATTCTTGGAATCGGCGGGCTCTTCAAGCTCGGCTGGGCGGCCTCGCTGCTGTTCGCCTGCGCCCTGGCCCAGGGCGGTGAGTTCTGCTTCGTCCTGATCAGCATGGCCGGGCAACTCGGCCTGTTCACCGATGCCACCGCCCAACCCCTCAAGGCCGCCGTCGCCCTCAGCATGGCCCTGACCCCGCTGCTCCTGGTCGTCAACGACCGCCTCCTGCAACCCCGGTTCGCTGCCAAACCCAAGGCGTCCCGCGAACCCGATGCCGTCGAGTCCCACGACAACCCGGTGGTGCTCGCCGGATTCGGCCGCTTCGGACACATCGTCGGACGCCTGCTCCGCGCCAACGGATTTGGCGTGACGGTTCTCGACAACGACCCCGACCAGGTCGAGTCCCTGGCGCGCTTCGGCATCAAGTCCTATTACGGGGACGCCTCACGCCCCGATCTGCTCACCGCGGCCGGAGCGGCGAAGGCCCGACTCTTCATCTGCGCCGTCGACAACACCGAGAAGTCCCTCCAGATCGTCGATCTCGTCCGGCACGAATTCCCCAACCTCCAGATCCTCGCCCGCGCCACCTCCCGTGCGCACGCCTACGAACTCATCCGTCGCGGCGTCCAACTCTTCCGACGGGACACGCTGGGAAGCGCCATCCATCTCGGTGTGGACGCGCTCCAGACCCTGGGATTTCCAGAGGAGCGCGCCGTCCGCGCCGGCCAGATCTTCCACGAGCACGAGCAGCGGAGCGTCCGCGAGATGGCCGCCCACTATGGCACCGACGAGGAGAAGTATGTCTCGGTGGCGCGCCAGCACATCCAGGCCCTCGAAGCCGTGCTCCATGACGACCAGCACGGGCGCTCCCCGAAGACGCCGGAGGCGCCGGGTGCTGGCGGTTCCGCCCTTCCATCGGCGCAATCGGCGCCATCTGCGGACAAATAAACGGCCGATTCCGGGCTCAATCCCCCGACGCTTCCGCCAACCGTTCCCGATAGACCTTGCGGGCATGGTCGTAAGCAGCCACGCCCTGGCCGTGTTCGGCGCCCTTCAGGAAGCGCTCCTTGTTCTTCCAGCACTGCTCCACCGAATCCAGGCACCACTGGATCGAACGTCGCGACGCGCGCACCGGCTTCCCACCCACATGGACCCAGATGGGATTGGTGTGCGCGCTCGGCAGGATCCGGACCGCCAGCCAACTGCTCTGCCCGACCTCCACCTCGAAGGACAGGTCCTTCATCGAGCCGTCCGCCTCGATCATCTGCCGCGCCACGGGAACCCCGTTCCGCAGCAATTCCACCGGAACCTGACGTGTCGTTCCCTCCCGCGCACGTTCCACGTGCCAATAGGGCTTCTCCGAATAATGCCGCTTTGAAATCGCGGTGTCCGGCGTCTCGTCCAACCGCGCCGCCACGCGCACGGAGGCCCGCACACGCGTTGGAGACGGCACCGCCAACTCGCTCCCGGCCACACCCATCTCGGCGCGGACACCGGCCGCCTCCACCTTGAAGTCCAGGAGGTGGCTGAATCCATCGCCCACGTAATTGCGCCCGGCGCGGATGCCTTCGCACCAATCCTCATAACTCCAGCGTGACGGCAACTTCACGTAACTCCGGCCAAGCCCGACCCGCTCCCCGTAGATGCACGGAAAATCGGTCTCGCCGCTGATGCGCGTCCGGAAACCGGCGTTCAACGTGTGGTACCAGATGTTCAACTCCCACACGTACGGCGTGTCGACCGTCGACATGAAATCCACCGCCGGCACTGGCTTGCCGTCGGGACCGGGCACCTCGTGCGTGACGTCCACGATGTACTCGTTGGCGCCGATCCCGTTGAACGGCGGGATCTCGAAGTTGGGCAACTCGCGTGTCTTCACTTCCAGTCCCCACCCGGAATGGGCCGGCCCCGTCAACGCGCCCTGGCGCTTGGCCCACGCCAGCGTGTTCAGGCAAAGCTTCGGCCAGTGATGCTTGGAGTCGCCCCCGGATACATCTGGTCCTTCAACCGCAGCAGGCAAAGGTGCCCCGATTCATGCGACCCGAACCCGCTCACCTCGATGTCGTAGCGCAGCAGGTACGGGAACCGCGACACCGGATCGTCCACGCCACGGAAGAACTGCTTCTGGTAGTCGAAGCAGGGACCCCAGGTCAGGTTCGCGCCCACCTTCAGATCCTCCCCCAGCACATGCCGCATCATGTCCGGCGCGTGCACCCCTTCGGTCGGCTTGTTGTAGTGCGCGCATCCGGCCGCATGGATGTGATGATCGCCGGAGATCCATCCCAGCGTCGCCGGATCGATCCATCGCTTCACCCGGAAGCTCCACTCCTGCGGTCCCGGGCGCACCTCCACCGTCCGCCGCTCGACCTCGGATTCCGGACCGCGCCGGAATTCAACGGTGTACTTCCCGACGGGCAAGCGCAGTTCCTCGCCGTCGCCGCGATACACCTGCGTGTGGAAGAAGAAGTCCGGCGCCAACCGCTTCGAAGGCGCCGGAAAGACATGCCCGAGGGCGTCCGTCACATTCAACGAACCCGTCGTCGGCGCCCCGTGTTCATCCAGGACCCTCAGTCGGATGACCTCCGCAGCGCTGCACTGGAAGAGCACATCGGTCTCTCCGCGGAATCCCAGGTCCTGCGTCCCCTGCCCCACGTCGAAGGCCAGCTTGGCCTCCCGCGGCCCACGGTCCCGCGAGTACAACTGCAGGACCCGGTATTCGAGGGGCAACCCACCCAACTCCGCCCGCAATGGGGCCGCCGTGAAGAATTCCGTCGCCAGCCACCGATCGCCCACCGTGGTCGACGGGGCCTCATGCAACCGTTCGGCCTGGGACTCTTCACCCGCAATGCCGCCGTGGTTCCCGCCTCGTTGTGCACCTTCACCAGGAACGCCGTCCACCCGCCCTCGACCAACGTCGGCTTCGCCTCCCCCGGTTGGACCTTCACGCGCATCTCCGGGTTGATGTGCACCCCGACCAACGTCCGCGCGTCCAGCACGGCCTGCACCTTGGCCGAGGCCAGCGTCGGGTCCGTCTCCGCCAAGGCGGCGTCGATGGTCGCGCGCTCGGCGGCGCTCAACGGGGCCCCCACCACCGTCAACGCATCCGCAACACGCCGTACCTGCGCCTGGAATGGCTGCAACTCCGAGACCACCACCATCGGCAACGCCGCCTGCAACCCACCCCATCCGCCCATTCCCAGCACCAAGCCAAGGCAGACCCCAAGCCCGCTCACGAGACATCGCGTTTTCATTGGAATGCACGCCACTCTCCGCCGTCCACGACACCCCGCCAGCCCAAAATCCAACCCCTTACAGAACGGGGTGGCGACGTCCTCGTCGCCCTCCACGCAAAACCCCTCTCCACGGCGATGAAGACATCGCCGCCCCGTCCAGGGGGGGCAACGTCCTCGTTGCCATTCCAAAGCCCTTCTCAGGGCGATGAGGACATCGCCGCTCCACTCGTGGACGGGGTGGCGACGTCCCCGTCGCCCTCGCCAAAGCCCCTCCCCATGGCGATGAGGACATCGCCGCTCCACTCGTGGACGGGGTGGCGACGTCCCCGTCGCCCATGGCCAAAGCCCTTCCCCATGGCGATGAGGACATCGCCGCTCCACTCATGGACGGGGTGGCGACGTCCCCGTCGCCCATGGCCAAAGCCCTTCCCCATGGCGATGAGGACATCGCCGCTCCACTCGTGGACGGGGTGGCGACGTCCCCGTCGCCCTCGCCAAAGCCCCTCCCCATGGCGATGAGGACATCGCCGCTCCGCTCATGGACGGGGTCACGCCGTCCTTGTCCCCAGCCAACCCAGCGGCAATGCTCCCAACGTAAATCCCATGGAGTCGCACCGCATCCACGGTTTCAACCGTCCACGCCGCTTCCCCGGCCTTGTCGCGGCATGCGGTGCCGCACTTCTGGTCGCCGTCCTTCCCTCGGCCACTTCCTTTGCCGCAGAAGTCACCGTCCAGAATTCCGGCCTGCAACCCATCGACACCTTCATCGCCGAAGGTCTCACGCGTGCCGGCCTCACCGCCGCGAAGCCGGCCTCCAACACCCAACTCCTTCGCCGTCTCTCCTTTCAACTCACCGGCATGCCGCCCACGCCGGATGAAATCCAGGCGATCCCAGCCGATCCCTCGCCCGGATGGTACGCTGCCACCGTTGATCGTCTCCTCGCTTCGCCCCGCTTCGGCGAGCGCTGGGCCCAGCACTGGCTCGACGCGGCCGGCTACGCCGATTCCAACGGCTACTTCAACGCCGACACCGATCGCCCGCTCGCCTACCGCTATCGCGATTACGTCGTCCGTTCGCTCAATCAGGACAAGCCCTTCGACCAGTTCATCCGCGAGCAGATCGCCGGCGACGAACTCTCCGGGTGGAAGCCCGGCCAACCCGCCACTCCCGAGATCGTCGATCTCCTCGTGGCCACGCATTTCCTCCGCAACGGGCAGGACGGCTCCGGCGAGAGCGACGGAAACCCCGATGAGGTCCGCGCCGACCGCTACTACGCGCTCGAATCCGCGATGCAGATCATGGGGTCGTCCCTCCTCGGGCTGACCGTCCAGTGCGCGAAATGCCACGATCACAAGTTCGAGCCGTTCACGCAGCGGGACTACTACGCGTTCCAGGCCTTCCTCTATCCCGCGTTCCACATCGAGAAGTGGACCAAGCCCAACGATCGCATCGCCAAGGCGCCGCTGCCCGGCGAGCTTGAATCGTGGAAGGCCACGGAAGGCCGGCTCGATGCGGAACTCGAATCCGCCCGTCGCCTCTTCCGCGAGTGGTCTGCATCCCAGCGTCCTCCCGGCCGCCTGCTGTTCTCAGACGATTTCAACGCCCCCGAAGCCCTTGCCCGCAACTGGACCGCCACCGCCCCCGGCGATGACGCTCCCGGCGGAAGCCCGCCCGTCTCCCTTTCGTCCACGACCGCACCCGCGGCCCTCGCCACCAATGGAAACCTGCACCTGATCGAAGGCGGCGGCAGCGGCGACCGTTGGCTCTGCACCAGCCAGTCGTTCCCGTGGAAACCCACCACCAACGGCGGCTGGATCCAGGCCACCTTCGATCTCGTCGATGACCAGCGGTCCCCCAATCAACCCCACGCCGAACGGATCGGCTACTTCATCGCAGCCCACGATTTCAACGACAGTGCCTCCCCCCCGGCGGCAACATCCTCATCGATGGTCACCCCTCCGCCGCCTCGGTCGTCGACATCGACTACCCCGGTTCCGACACCCGGCACCCCGGCCGCATCGGTTCCATCGGGTACAAGCCCGGCCGCAATTATGGCGTCCGCGTGACCCGCGTCGAACCCGACCACTTCCAACTCGAACACCTGGTCGACGGCGCCATCGACGGACCACCGCTCCGCCTACGCGCCGACGATCTCCCACAGGGCGCGTTCGCGTTCGAGTATTGCTGCGGTCGCAGCTTCATCGTGGACAACGTCCGCATCGAGGCGTCCGACGAATCCAACCCCACGTGGGCCGCTGCCAACGCCACCTACGAGACCGAAGTCGCCGCCCGCCGCAAGGCTTTGGAGGGTGTCACCCAGAAGGTCGCGTCCCAACGCACACCGGAGCCCGGCCGCATCGCATGGATGACCGATTCCAGCACCGAGGCTCCCCCGGTTCCATTGCTGAAGCGAGGCGACCACAAGAAGCCCGGCGAAGCCGTCGCACCCGCCTTCCCTTCCTTCCTCGCCACCGATGGACGAGCACCTGCCCCGAAGCCCACCGCCATGACCACGGGCCTTCGCACGGCATGGGTGGACTGGCTGCTGACGCCCGAGTCACCGCAAGCCCTGCTCCTCGCCAAGGTCACCGTGAACCGCGTCTGGCAACAGCACTTCGGCCGCGGAATCGTGGCCACCCCGGACAACCTCGGCCGCAGCGGGGCCAAGCCCAGCCACCCGGAACTCCTCGACTGGCTCGCCCGTGATTTCATCCAGTCCGGTTGGCGGCTGAAGTCGCTCCAACGGCGGATCCTGCTCAGCCACGCGTTCCGCCAATCCAGCGATCCGGATCCGCGTGGAGTGACCAGTGATCCCGACAACCGCCTGCTCTGGCGGTTCCCGACCCGCCGACTCGATGCCGAGGCGATCCGCGATTCCATGCTCGCCAGTTCCGGCCGTCTCGCTCCCAAGACCGGCGGTCCCTACGTCCCCACGCCGCGGGATGGCTCCGGCGAGGTGCAGCCTGACGCCGCACATCCCGAGGCCCTAGCCCGCACGGTCTTCCTCCAGCGCCGACGCACGCAGGTGCCCACCTTCCTCGGCACCTTCGATGCGCCCTCCGTCGTCTTCAATTGCACCCGTCGGGAGGGCACCACCATGCCGCTCCAATCCCTCGCCCTCCTCAACTCCGATTTCAGCGTCGATTGCGGCAGTGCGCTGGCCGGCTTGCTGATCCGGGATTACCCCTCGTACCAGACTCGCCTCGAACAGGCCTTCCTCAGAACGCTCGGACGCCCCCCCACCTCCGGCGAGCGTCAGTTCGCCACGGACTTCCTCGCGAGTCAGGCTGCCCTCCATCCACCGGACGCCGATCCCCAGCGGCGGGCCTGGAATGACCTGTGCCAGTCGCTCTACGCCCTCAACGCCTTCCTCTACCTCGAATGAACTTCGGGCCCAACGAACTCAACCGCCGCGCCTTCCTCGGCCGTTCCGCCGGCGGCCTCGGCGCGCTCGCCCTCTCCCACCTGTTCGGCCACCCGCGTGGCCAGGCCGCCAACGCGCCCCTCCCGGGCCATCACCGCCCGCGCGCCCGGGCCGTCATCAGCCTCTTCCAACACGGCGGGCCCTCCCAGATGGACCTCTTCGACGAGAAGCCCATCCTCAATACCTACAGCGGCAAGCCGTATCCCGGCGGCGACCTCGAAGTCCATTTCGACAAGCAGGCCGGCAACGTCCTTGGCGCCCCGTACAAGTTCAGCCCACGCGGCCAATGCGGGATGCACCTGTCCGAACTGCTCCCGCACATCGGTTCCATCGCCGACGACATCACCCTCGTCCGCTCCATGACCACCGGATCCGTCGATCACGAGTCCGCCCTTCGGATCATCCATACCGGACGCTTCCTCGCCGGCCTTCCCACCCTCGGATCGTGGCTCCTCTACGGGCTCGGATCCGAGAACGAGAATCTCCCCGCCTACGTCGTCCTCGCCGACCCCGGCGGTCTTCCCGTCGATGGCGAACGCAACTGGTCCTCCGGATTCCTCCCCGCCCTGTATCAAGGCACCGCGTTCCGTTCCGGCCCCTCCCCCGTCTTCCACCTCAAGACCCCGAAGCACCTCTCCGAAGCCGCCCGCTCCAACCAACTCGCCCTCCTTTCCCGCCTGAACCGCGAACACGCCGCGCGCTTTCCGGAGAACACCGAACTGTCCGCACGCATCGCCAATTTCGAAACCGCCGCCCGGATGCAGGGCGCCGTGCCGGAAGCCGTCGACCTCAGCGGCGAATCTGCCGCCACCCGCAAGCTGTACGGCCTCGACAACCCGGTCACCGCCGATTACGGCCGGCGCTGTCTCCTCGCCCGACGCCTGGTCGAACGGGGTGTCCGCTACGTCCAACTCTTCCTCAACGGCCAACCCTGGGACACCCACGACAAGAACGCCGAGCGCCTCAAGGGACTCTGCGCCGCCACCGACCAACCCAGCGCCGCCCTCGTCCAGGACCTCAAGGCGCGCGGACTCCTCGATTCCACGGTCGTGCTGTGGACCGGCGAATTCGGACGTCTTCCCATCTCCCAGGGCACCGATGGCCGCGACCACAACCGCCACGCCTTCTCACTCTGGGTCGCCGGCGGCGGCTTCAAGTCGGGATACGTCCACGGCGCCACCGATGATTTCGGTTACAAGGCCGTGCATGACGTCGTCAGTGTCCACGACTTCCACGCCACCCTCCTCCACACCCTCGGCATCAATCATCAGTCGCTGCACTTCCCGCACGAAGGCCGTGAATCCAGCCTCACCGACGCCGAAGTGACCGGTGCCCGTATCGTGCCCCAACTGCTCGCGTGACCTGGTTCCATGGCGGGGTCACCCGCCCTTCCTCCCGCGCCCGGCCCGCATGTACTTGTGGCAACTCACGCAGGAGAACGTCATCTGCGTGTACGCCACGGTCGCCGCATCGATGTTTCCGGCATCCGCGGCCGCAACCAGCGCCTCGGCGGACCGACGGAACTCCATCGTGAAGAGTTCGTACTCCGAACTCTGACGTGCCTGCCAACCACTGGTGTGGCTCAAGCGCACGAGGCGCGTCGCGTTCGTCCGCAGGATGGCGAAGTCCTGCAAGGCCAGGCCCCGCAGCACCTGCTGCGAGTGCACCAACTTCTGGCGCATGACCTCCGGTGTGGCGTCCGCTGTTTCCTTGTCCGTGCGATTGGCCGAGGTGGCCACCAATGCCGGAAGGACCATCGCCAGTCCAAGGACGGGCACCCATTGGGGGAGGAAGGCTCGAATTCTCATGGGGTGTGTCGTGTTGAGGATGAAGATGAAGATGAAGGTGGAGTGACGCTCCTACGCTCGTCCTCATCCGGTCGCTCCGCGACACAATCCTTGATCATTTCCTTCCCCGGATTGGCGCCGTCTGGAATCTGGATCTGGAATCTGGGAACTCCCTCTGAAGGCCGCGTGCCCCCACGCGGCGGATCCGTCATCCGCCGGGTGAGGTCACCCGGCCTTCAGCCGTTCCGGGAACTGGCAACCACCCCTCCCACGACGCCGGTCGCCGCTCCACCGTGACCCCCACCTTACGCCAATGCTTCTCAAAGTCTTCCCGCGTCCACGTCTCGCGCCCGATGTTCGGATCCCCCACCTCCACCCCTTTCGCCGAAACACCGAGCACGCAGACCCAGTGATCGAGCATGAACCCGTACCGGACGACCACCAGCGTCACTCCCGTCGGATCCAGGTCCTGGATCCCATCGAAGTGCCGGACATCGACCTCGATCCCGCGATCCGCATACCCGCGTCGCAACATCCTTCCCATCGCTTCCGGACTGGTGCCGGTGAAGGGTGTGGTCAACGCCGCCATGGCCAACTGTCCCTCGTCGGCCACCACCCCAAACTGCCGCAACGCCGTCACTGCCGCTGCCGGACCGCACGTGAAATCCGTTTGTTGCCGACAGATCCCATCGCGACCCACACGGGTCGGCATCTCCAGCAACCGGCCCGATACCATCGCGGCGCTGGCCAACGGTCCCAACCCGATCAGGACCGCCATGAAACTGGCCCCTGCCATAATCCGGAACCGCGGGCCCGATGGCAACCGATGCGTCGGTGCCAGCAAGAGCGCCGGAACCACAAACGCCGCCAGCCAGCTCTTCATGCGCACATCGCCAACCCAACCCAGGAACCAGAACTCCGAAGTCTGCGGCCACCGGGTCACGCTCCCGATCGCGACCGTCACCGCCAGGGCGAGGCCGTAGACCATCACCCAACTACGCCCACGCCCGGACCACCACCCCGCCACCAATCCAGCCGCCATCGCCAACCCCGAAACGAGAAGGTCTGTCCACGGGTTCATGCCATCTTCGACCGCGCTGCCCTGCGTTCTTCACGGGGAGAATTCCGTCCGCCTCCTGACGTCGTCGGCTACCTCCCCCGGGCGTAGCAGACGAGGTCACGAGGCTGTGGATGCGGAGTTCCCAGTTCCCGGCCCCGCCTCCTGACGTCGTCGGCTACCCCCCCCGGGCGTAGCAGACGAGGTCACGAGGCTGTGGATGAAGAGTTCCCATTCCCGGCCCCGCCTCCTGACGTCGTCGGCTACCCCCCCCCGGGCGTAGCAGACGAGGTCACGAGGCTGTGGATGAAGAGTTCCCATTCCCGGCCCCGCCTCCTGACGTCGTCGGCTACCTCCCCGGGCGTAGCAGACGAGGTCACGAGGCTGTGGATGAAGAGTTCCCATTCCCGGCCCCGCCTCCTGACGCCGCAGCTACCTCCCCGTGGGTAAGCCGGCTTCAAACCTGGCTTCTCCAAACTTCAAACTCCCCCCACCTCCTCCAACTCACGGCTTGTCCCCAAGCCCGGTCACCACCAAGGTTTCGCCGCCTGACGCATGGCCGCCGACACCCTGATCATCGTTCCGACCTACAATGAGCGCGACAATCTGCCGCAGCTCATCAAGCGTCTTATGGCCCAGCCAGCGGTCCTCGATGTGCTCGTCGTCGACGACAATTCGCCCGATGGAACCGGACCGCTTGCCGACGAGATCGCCTCCCAGAACCCCCACGTCCACGTTCTCCACCGTTCCGCAAAGAATGGACTGGGACGCGCCTACATCGCGGGTTTCCAATGGGCGCTGGCCCGGAACTACGAATTCATCTTCGAGATGGACGCGGACTTCTCACACAACCCGTCGGACGTCCCCCGCTTCCTCGAGAAGGCACGGGAGGAAAACGCCGACCTCGTCCTCGGCACCCGCTACCTCGCCGGCATCCGCGTCATCAACTGGCCCTTGAACCGCCTGCTCCTGAGCATGGCCGCCGCCAAGTACGTCCAGATCATCACCGGGATGCCCATCAGCGATCCCACCGGCGGCTTCAAGTGCTTCCGTCGCTCCGCCCTCGCCGCCATCGGCCTCGAGACCATCCGGTCCAACGGATACTCCTTCCAGATCGAGCTCACGCACCGGATCTGGCGACGCGGAGGACGCATCGCCGAAACCCCGATCATCTTCACCGACCGCTTCCAGGGCTCCTCCAAGATGTCCGGCGGCATCGTGCGCGAGGCCCTCTGGATGGTCTGGAAGCTCTGGTTCGAGAACGCCCTGCAGCGTCACCCACGTCCCCGCGGCGACTCCACGCCCGACTCCAGCTCCCTTTCCCAATGACCCTCGAAAACGCTCCTTTTGGAAACCTGGCGGACGGCCGCGAAGTCCGGTTGATCACCCTGACCAGCCCCAACGGCACCCGGCTCCGGTTCATGACGCTGGGAATGATCGTCACCCGGCTCGATGTTCCCGACCGCAACGGTCGCCCGGGCAACGTCGTCCTGGGCTTCGACAACCTGCCCCGCTACCTCCAGGGCCATCCCTTCTTCGGGGCCATCGCCGGCCGCTACGCCAACCGGATCGCCAAGGGCCGCTTCACGCTCGATGGCCAGACTTTCCAGCTCGCCACGAACAACAACGGGATCAATCACCTTCACGGCGGCACCGTCGGGTTCGACAAGAAGCTGTGGACGCCGGGGGCATCGCACGCTGATGCCGCCTCGGCCTGGTTCGAGGGTTCGTACCGCAGCGCCGACGGCGAGGAGAACTATCCCGGCACCCTGGATGTCACCGTCCGCTACACCCTCACCGCCGAGGGCACCTTCCGCGTCGATTACCGCGCCACGACGGACAAGCCGACGGTCCTGAACCTGACCAACCACAGCTTCTTCAACCTTTCCGGCGCCGGCTCGATCCTCGACCACGAACTGCATCTCAACGCCTCCCACGTCACCCGCGTGGACGCCGGGCTCGTGCCCACCGGTGAGCTCGATCCCGTCGCCGGCACCTCCCTCGACTTCCTCAAGCCCACCGCGATCGGCGCACGCGGGATGCAAGGCGGTCTCGCCGTTCCCGGCTACGACCACAACTTCGTCCTCGATCGGACCAGTGCCGGTCTCTGCCTCGCGGCACGCGCCGTCGACAAAGCCTCTGGCCGGGTCCTCGAATGCCACACGGACCAACCCGCCATTCAGCTCTACACCTTCAACTTCGCGCCCGCGGACGGAATCGTTTGCGCCGATGGCGTGAAGTTCGAACGGCACGGCGCGTTCTGCCTCGAAACGCAGCACTTCCCCGATTCCCCCAACCACCCGCACTTCCCGACCACGGTCCTCCGCCCCGGCGAGACGTTCCGCTCCACGACGGAGTACCGCTTCTCCGCGTAAGCCCGGCCCGGCTTCAAGGAATCCGCAGCTGGTCCAGGCGCGACGTCGCCGGCTTCGGAACGATCCGCAGGCCGTCCAGGGAGACGCTGTCCCGCTTTGCCGGCAATCGCGCCAGCTCCGACCGTGCGCTCCCGCTGATCGTCGGATCCTTGGATCGCGCGGCTTCCTCCAACAGGTTCCGCGCGAGTTCCGGGTTGGCTTCCACCCCGGCACCGCCCCCGCGATGGAGGATCCCCAGTTCAAGCGCCGCCTGGGCATTGCCCTGCCGATGCGCCTTGCGCAGCCACGGCACGGCGCCGGACCCATCCGCCGGGCCACCATCGCCGCGGAGCAACATCAGGCCGTAGGTCACCTCCCCGGCCGCATGACCCGCTTCCGCACTGCGTCGGGCCCATTCCCGCGCCTGCCGGAAATCCTGCGGACAGCCCGTCCCCGTCGCCAGCAGGTAGGCCATCTGCGCGGCCGCCTCGGCGTCTCCCTGCCCCGCCGCCTTGGATTCCCACGCGAACGCGAGGGCGGCGTCCTTCGGCTGTCCCACTCCCTCGAGCGCCATGAGTCCGTAGGTGTGCTGCGCCGAGGCCACACCCTTCTCCGCGGCGAGCTTCATCCAGCGCGCCGAGGCCGCCGGATCCGCCGGACAACCCCGCCCACGCAACAACTGCCATGCGCAGAGCTCCATGGCTTCGGAATGCCCAGCCAACGCCGCACGCGTCGCATGCTGGTGCGAGGCCTCCGCAGACTTCGGAAATCCGTGACGACCGCGATCCCAGAGCAACGCGATCTCGAAGGCCGCCTCCGCACTTCCATCCTCACTGGCCTGCACATACCACCGTTCCGCCCTGCGGAATTCAGGAGCGGACCGTTCGCGCGCCAACCGCGCCAGCCTCAGGGACGACTCCGCGTCGCCCCGCCGCGCCGCCAGTTCCAGCCACCGTCGGCTTTCGTCCTCCGACACCGGCACGCCGTCCAAACCCGTGCGGTGTGCCAGGGCCAGTCGACGACAGGCCGCAAGGCTTCCATCTTCCGCCGCACCCCGCAGGTGTTCCAGCGCACGCGCCCGCCGGGAAGAGTCAGCCAGCCACGCCAGCCCCAAGACCTCCCGAGCCCCTGCATGCCTTGGGTGCGCCGCCAGACATCGCTCCGCCAACCGAACCGCCCGGGGCACATCCACGGGTACTCCGGGCCGGCCATGGAACAGGAGTTGCGCCAGCAATCCATCCGCCCCCGGATCCGGCCCCGCGTCGGTGAGCCATTGGACCGCCTGACGGAAGGACACCTCCGTGGCCGATGGATCCATGCAGGCAAATCGGGCCGCCGTCACGTACGAGGCCCGATGTCCTCGCGCGAGCCCAAGCTTCAGGATCCGCAGGGCCTCAGCCCGATCCGGGGGAACACCGCCCACCCCATCCATCGCCATGTCCGCCGCATAGGGAACCGCGTCCACGTGACCGCCCTCAGCGGCCTTCGCCAGATAGCGCAAGGCTTCGCGCGGATCGGAGGCGCGCATCAGGATCCCGTAGTCGAAGGCCGAGGCCGGGTGCCCGTGGTCCGCAGCCAACCGCAACCAAGGCAACGCCTCCTTCTCACCCACCGGAGTTCCCTTGGGCAGCCGCGGGCTGCCATACCGGACAAACCGCGCCACATGCGCGGCCGACTGCCCATCACCACCCAGCGCCGCCTGCTTCAGATCGCCCCATTCGCGGGCCCATCGCTCGAGCTGCGCCTGGCGGTGTTCCTCGGCGGCGATCCGTGCCTGTTCCTCGGCCTGTCGCTGCCGGAGCCGGTACAACTCGATCAGGAACCGCGCCTGCGCGTCCTTCTCCTCGGCCCGCTGGCGCTTGGCCTCGGCCAGCGAGCTGAAGATGTTCTCCAGCGAGTTGGCCAGAGGCCGCAGATCGGAAGATGGACTCCGCGGATTCGGCCCGTACGTGTTGTCCAGCATCCGATCGATGCGGCGGCTCTCCTCCTGACGCAATTGCCGCGTGTAATCCTGCCACCCGTAAGGATCCGAATCCCGCGAGGCGCCGGACACGCTGCTGACCGCTGCAGCGAAGGCCAAGCCGATGGACATCGAACGAAGCGGGCGCCAGCGCCGCTTCACGACAGCGCGCACGTCCCCAGCCTGCTCCTCCGGATGGCGCGAACGCCTCACACGTCGCAGATGGAAACGCCCTGCTTCAAGGACCCGAGCTTGTCCGCGCGCTTCGGGATGAATTCCTGCGCAACGAAGCCCTTGTAACCCGTCGCCACGATGGCCTGCATGATCGCCGGGTAATGGAGTTCCTGCGTCTCATCGATCTCGTTGCGACCCGGGACGCCCCCGGTGTGGTAATGGGCGAAGTAGGCGTGGCTGCGGCGGATCGTGGCGATGACATCCCCTTCCATGATCTGCATGTGATAGATGTCGTACAGCAGCTTGAACCGCTCGGAACCCACCCGCTTGCACAACTCGACTCCCCACGCCGAGTGGTCGCACATGTAATCCTTGTGATCGACGCGGGAGTTCAGCAACTCCATCACCAGCGTGATGCCATGCTGCTCGCACAGGCCCATCAACCGCTTGAGGCCGGTCGCACAGTTCTTGAGCCCGGTCTCCTCGTCCATGCCACCGCGATTGCCCGAGAAGCAGATCACGTTCTTCAAGCCCGCCTTCGCCGCCAGCGGGATCCATTCCTCGTACCCCTTCACCAACCGGTCATGATGCTCCACGCGGTTGAACGCCTTGCCGATGCCACCGATGCCGTCCACTTCCGGATTGCTCGTGATGGCGCAGCCGATGCCGTACTTGGCGATGACCTCCCAATCCTTCGGTCCAAGGAGTTCGATGGATCGGAGTCCGATCGTCGGGGCCGCCTTGCAGAGATCCTCCAATGAAACCGAGGGGTAACACCACTTGCACACGCTGTGGTTGATCCGTCCCTTCATTCCTGCGGCCGACTCCGCCGCGGACAGCCGCCAGCCCAACGCTCCAACGGTGGCAGCAACGGCCGTGGCACCCAGCGCCTGCCGGCGCGACATCAAATGGGAAGACATGCCAAAAAGGGAACTCCGCACCCTCCCCGAGGCAAGGCCAAAACCGCCAAAACCACGACACAGGGAATGGGGTGGTGACGTCCTCGTCGCCAGCCGAAGTCCCTGCCCAAGGCGATGAGGACATCGCCGCACCGTTGCCATTGCCAGAGGGAGACAGCGTTGGAGTTCGGCCGATCCCCACGCCTCGTGAAATCCAAGGTTGCATGCCTTTCGGAAACCAGTCTCAGTACCTACGATTAGGAGGTTGAGTGCAGGTCTTCCGAGAGTTTCCGTTCACCCGAAACCCGACGGACGACACCCCAAAAAATGATACCCATGAACAAACACATCCTCTGTGCAGCCTCGCTGCTCGCTGCCGGCGCGGCTCAAGCCCAGCTCTTCCATCTGGGCGTTGATCTCACGAATCCATCCGCCGTGGTGATCACAGCCACGTCGCTTAACGCGACCGCCAATTCGGTGCTGACGCTGTTCGAGGGCACCACCCTCCAGCTGTTCTTCTCCAACGAGGTCTCACTCAATTCTTTCGGGCCCGCAGGCGGTAACCTGGCCCCGTTCTCTTCCGGGACGGCCTACGACACGTGGAGCGTCGACGATACGATCCCGTTCCTGTTCACAGACCTGAGCTTCTTCAAGAGCACGGTCGACCCCGAAAACTCACCGGCTCAGGTCTTCGGAACATTCTTCACGGCGTTCAAGGGCACCGCGATCCTCGATCTTTCGGCTCAGTCGGCCTTCCTGCCCACCATCGGGACCACCGGCCCCATCTTCGCCGGCTATTCGGATACCCTGGGTCCGATCATCGGCACCTGGGAAGTCACCGCGGTGCCCGAGCTTCCGGTAGCCGCTCACCTCGCCCTCTACGGCGCAGGTTTTGCCGGCCTGTGGATGTTCCGCCGCTTCCGCAAGTCCTGAGCCCTCGGGCTCCACTCAAACGTCGTTGCCGACGTCCGGAGGCAAGTCCTGAAGGGGAGTCGCCAGTTTCCAGTGGACAGCTCTTCATCCTCCCCGCCGGGTGAGGGCACCCGGCCTCCAATCAAGGGTCTGCCGTCTGGGCGCCTGCGTTCACTCGCACGGCGCCCTTTCTGTTTCTCACGTGACCCCTTGACTCCAGGGCTGTCACACTCCGCATCGTTCACCATGCGGCCGTCCACCGAATCCATCCACGCCGATCCTGACGCGCCCGTCGCCGTCCAGGATCTCCTGACCGCCGCCCACGCTGCCCACGTCAGCGACATCCATCTCCAGTCCACCGCACGCGGCGTCGATCACCAGTGGCGCGTCGACGGCGTCCTGCATCCGCGTCCCGGATTTCCGCATCCCCTCGGCGAACGGATGATTGGCCGACTCAAGTACCTCGCACGCCTGCGCACCTTCCAGGATTCCCTCCCGCAGGAAGGCCGCATCGCCGCCAGCGAGGCCGGGCTGCCCGAGGATGTCCGCGTCTCCACCTACCCGACCGTCAGCGGTGAGAAGGTCGTGCTCCGACTGTTCCGCGGCGGTGCCGCCGTGGCGCTCGGGGATCTCGGGCTTCCGGAATCGGCCCTGGCCGCCCTCCGGACCGCACTCGCCCAACCCACCGGCCTGATCCTCCTCACGGGCCCCGCCGGCAGCGGCAAGTCCACCACCGGTCATGCGGCCCTCCTCGAACTCGCCGCCGAAGCCGGACGCCACCTGGTCTCCGTCGAAGATCCCGTCGAGATCATCGTTCCCGGCGTGATGCAGACCGAGGTCAACGAAGCCCGGGGGCTCACCTTCGCCAATGCCGTCCGCCACCTCCTCCGACAGGACCCGCAGGTCCTCCTGATCGGCGAAATCCGTGATGAGGAAACCGCCAACCTCGCCGTGCGCGCCGCCCTCACCGGCCACCTCGTGCTCTCGACCCTGCACGCCGGATCCTGCCGTGGCGTTCTCGAACGTCTCCGCCTGCTCGTCTCCGATCCCTTCGCGGTGGCCGCCTCCCTTTCCCTGGTGATCAACCAACGCCTGATGCGCCGGGTTTGCTCCCACTGCGGCGGCAACCGTTGCGACCGTTGCGCGCAAACCGGCTTCTCCGGTCGGTTTCCCATCTGCGAACACCTGACCCTCACCGACGCCCAACGCCCCGCGCTCCGTGCCGGGTCCTTCGACGCTTTCCAACCCACACCCACGCTCGCCGAGTCCGCGGCCGCCGCCGTCGCCGCCGGCATCACCCTTTCCTCCGAAATCCGACGCATCCTCGGAACATGAACCCCGACACCCTCGCCTTCCTCAACCGCCAACTGGCCGCCCTGCTCCTCGAAGGCGTGCCTCTCGAAGGCGCCCTCCGGCAAGCCGCGGCCGATCTCCGCGGCCCGCTCAAGGGCGAACTCCTTGCCCTCGAATCCGAACTCGCCCAGGGCGTCCCCCTCACCGAGGCCATCGAACGCCGCAAACTCCCGCGCATCTACACGCGCATCGTCCGCACCGGAATCGCGGGCGGGAACCTTCCCGCCGCCCTGATCGCCGCCGCCGATCACTTCGAGGAATCCGCGCGCCTCCGCCGGAACGTCCAGTCCGCCCTGTTCTATCCCGTCCTGATCCTCTTTGTGGGTCTCGGGGTCAGTTGGATCGCCATCCAGATCAATGCCCGTGCCACCGCCACCTTCGGTGATTTCGCCGGGGACCTTGGCAGGCTTCCCCTGGGAAATTTCGCCCAGAACCTCAACCACGCCTTGCTCGGACTCTTCGCGTTCGCCCTGGGAATCCTGATCTTCCCTCCAACCCGCCGATGGCTCGGTTCCCGCCTGCCCGGCTTCAAGGACGCGCGCCTCGCCCAGATCGCCCAGTCCTTCCACCTGCTCCTCCAATCAGGATGCCCACTGCCCGAGTCCATCCGACTCGTGCGCGAACTGGAAACCAACAGTCCTGCCGCGAGCGAACTCGCCCGCTGGGAAACGCGCATCGCTCGCGGCATCACCCGCCTCGCCGAAGTCTCCCGTCCGGACGACCAGAATCCCTCGAAGGCCATCCCCCCTTCTTTCGTTGGTTGGTCCTCTCCACCGGGGACCGCGTCGCCGATGGCTTTGCCCGGGCCGCCGCGCACTACTCCGAACGCGCACGGCATCGCATGGACATCCTCGTGACTGGACTCGCGCCCGGGGCCGTCCTCGCCCTTGGATTCCTGATCATCCTGAACTTCCTGCCAGCCTTCCTGGGACTGATAACCCTCATCGACCACCTCGGCGGAGGGGAATGACACCATGAACGGTTCCCATCCCAGCGTCCTCATCCTCCAATGGACCGCCACCCTCGTGGTGTTGGCCGTCGAACTGGGCCTGGCCATCGCCGCGATCATGGCCATCCACTGGATGGTCACCTTGGCCCACCGCCGACGCGAGCGCGCCCGCTATCTCCTCTCCCTTCTGGAAATCGCCGTCGCTGACGGCCGCACCCCGGAAGCCGTCCTCGTCGAAGCCTGCGACACCGGCGACCCGGAACTGCCCATCCGCGTCCACATCCTCGCGGCCTATGTCGAGAACGGGGTACGCCTCGACGCCGCCCTCGACTTCGTACCCTCCGTCCTGCCCGCGGACATCCGCGCGATGGTCCAGATCGGCCTTCGGACCGGGCGACTGGAGCAGGTGCTGAAGCACGCCCGCCTGACGCTCGATGAGCCCCGGGATGCCTCCAGCACCGGCCTCAATGCCACCCTCCTCCTGATCGCCCTCACCTCCTCGATCAGCAGCTCGTTGATGACGATGATCCTCATCGTCGTTTTCCCGAAGTTCCGGCAGATCGCCATGGACCTGGTTTCGATGGAGGATCTTTCCAACGGGAATGCGCTGGTCCGGTTCGTCCTGGACCACAACGACTGGATGATCCTTGTTCTCGGAGCCCTCGTTCTGATCTCCAGGCATTCCTTCTCGCCCGCATTGCCGGTCCACGCCTCCGCCTGCCCGGGCTCGATCACCTCCGACTGCTCCTGCCGTGGCATCGTCAGCGGGCCCAACGGAACTTCGCCGCGCTCCTCGCCGTCCAACTGGATGCCGGCGTCTCCGAGGAGGAGTCGATCCTCGGCGCCGCCGGCGCCTCCGGAAACGCCGCCTTCAACCGCCGCGCCACCCAGGCCGTCGCCAGCCTGCGCCGCGGCGCGTCCCTCGACATCGCCGTCGCCGCCCTCGACAGCCATCCCGCCTTCCTGTGGCGCCTCCGTAACGGTCTTGCTCGCCCAGGCCTCATGACCGATGCGGTCCGCGGATGGGTCACGGATCTGGATGCCCGCGCCCGACGCAACGAACTCATCGCCGGCCAGGCCCTCGGCTTCCTCCTGTTCTCCATCCAGGCCGCCGTGGTCGGCAGCTTCATCGCCACCGTGTTCCTCGTGCTTTCGTCGATCATCGAAGCCTCCCTGTCCCTATGAATGCGCGCCCACGACGCACCCCAATCCACGGCAATGTCCAGATGGACCTGATCGCGGCCATCGCGGTCCTCGCCATCGCCATCCTGCCGCTCGGCTTCGGGATCCTCCACCACCGCACCCTCGTCCGCGATGCCACCATGCGCGCGGTCGTCCTCGAACTGCTGGACGGCGAGATGGAAGTCCTCGCCGCCGGGGAATACCGCAGCTTCCAGGAGGGCACTCACACCTATCCGCTCACCGGAGCCGCCTCCCTGAACCTTCCGCCTGGTTCCTGCCTCCTGACGCGCGCCGCTCAACCACAGGGCGGCATCGAACTCCACCTCGAATGGAAACCCACCGTCGCCCGGGCCATGCAACCCGTCCGCCGATCCATCCTCGTGGCCTCAACACCCAACGCCCGATGAACTGCCACAACGCACAATCGCGACTCCGGCCCGATCCGCGCCGCGGTTTCACCCTGCTCGAGCTCATCGTCTACATCGGCGTCCTCCTCCTGATCTCCGGGATCGCCATGTCCTCCCTCAATCGCCTGTGGTCGGCCGCCGGCAACGCCTCCGCCTCCACCGATGATCACGGGGCCGCGCTTCGCGCCGCCGAACAATGGCGCCTCGATGTTCGGACCGCCGCAGCCCCGATCACCCTCGAAGACCAGGGCCACCGCTGCCGCATCCCCAACGCCTCCGGCGACATCCTCTGGAACCTGACCAATGGCGTCCTGTCCCGGCAGATCACCGACCGCCCCCAACCTGAAACTCCCACGCGTCTTCGACGCCCGCTTTGCCACAGACCAACGCACGCACGTCACCGCCCTCCGCTGCGACCTGGTCCTGATTCCCCGATCCACCAAGGCCCGGACCGCCCCGGCCTTCTCGTTCCTCGCCGTTCCCGCCCATCGGCCCAACCCCGCGACGCCATGAACCTCCAACCCTCCACCCACGCCAGGTCCCGAGGGATCGCCGCGACCCTCCTGGTTCTCGTGATCGCGGCCCTCCTCGCCGCCCTCACCATCGTCAACACCGCCACGGTCCGCCGATCCCGTCGCGAGACCGAACTGCTCGACGCGCGACAGCAAAGGCAGTGGCGCCAGCGTGGATTCGTCGTGCTGTCTCCCCGCACCCCCGCCGCCATGCCGCCCGCTGCGACAAATCCCTCCGCACCCAACCCATGAGCGCCATCAAGCTCCACCTGCTCCAGCGCAGCCTCCGGGCCCATACTCTGGCCTGGGCTGGATTGATCCCCATCTTGGGCATGCCCTGCGCCTTCGCCGGCTGGATGATTGCCCGCGACTGCCGACGCCTCCAACGCACCATTCCCAACCCCGCCAGCCGCTACGTGCTCCGTGCCCAGTTCCTCAGCATCCTCGGCACCCTCTTCTCCGTCATCGTCCTCGGCGCGATCGCCCTCCGGGCCACCAAGAACCTCCATTGATCCTGGAAACGGCGGATAGATGATCTGCCGATTCCAGGTTGACGCCTCCGCGGGCTCCGCACCTCGGCAGGGGTTCGAGGGTTCCTGTTTCTCCATGAAGGGGACCAACGACAGACCCACCGAGCCGTCCTTCTTCGCTTCGAAACTCATTTTCACGCCGAGACACCGAGCCCGCCGAGGTTGGAATACCCTTTGTCACCGCTTTCCTGGAGGCGCTGCCAAAAGGCGAGACCAAGGCTCAGGAATCGGCAAAGAAGTTGGCGGCCATCCATCGACTGCTGCCGGTTGTGGTCCAATGGACAGCCCCATTTCATCCGGACCATTCGAAATGAAATTGTTCTTCTACCAATGAACTCAGGAGCTACTGAGTTGTAGGCCGGGTGCCCTCACCCGGCGAATGCATCGAAGACTGTAGGCGAACTGCAGAGCGCCAGTTCATTGCTGCAAAACAACCTTTCAGTAAGGGGTCGGTTCTTCGCGTCAGACCCTTTCGCCTCAATCACAGGAGGATGGCCGCAAGAATCGCAAGAAGACGCAAGAGGGTGCTGTTCCCATCCGACGGATCCACCCTCCTCGAACACTCGCCAACACGACAGAGGACCACATCACCATTGCCCCGAAGCCGTGGCTCCAGGCCCGGAGGGCCGTCAGACGATAGCCCAGCGCGTGAGCGCTGGGTTCGTCCCCATGAAAACCAGCCCCGGAGGAGCGACAGATCTCCTTCCTCCGCGACCGCCAACACTCACTCGCCGCCAGCAACGTCTTCGCCGAACGACAAACCCACGCCCTCTTCCCCTTCGTGTCTTCGCGTCTTCGCGTGAGACCCTCTCGCCTCAATGCCACGAGCATGGCCGCAAAAATCACAGACCGTCGCAAAAGGACGCTGTTCCCATCCGACGAGGCCGCCGAACCGACACACACCCAGCGGACAATGAACCCGCCCGGCAAACCCTCGCATCACGCGTCGGAATCGGCATCGGCATCGGTATCGAAAACTCACGGAGAAGAACCGGGTCCGATCCCGATACAACTCGGCAACTTCGGGTGCTCCCAAGCCGTGCCCCCAGGCCCGGAGGGCCGTCAGACGATAGCCCAGCGCGTGAGCGCTGGGTTCGTCCCCCCATGAAAACCAGCCCCGGAGGGGCGACAGATCCCCCTTCCTCCGCGACCGCCAACAGTCACTCGCCGCCAGCAACGTCTTCGCCGAACGACAAACCCACGCCCTCTTCCCCTTCGCGTCTTCGCGTCTTCGCGTGAGACCCTCTGGCCTCAATGCCACGAGCATGGCCGCAAAATTCACAGACCGTCGCAAAAGGGCGCTGTTCCCATCCGACGAAACCGCCCTCCTCGAACACTCGCCATGACGCCCCCCTCACGATCCCCATGGCATGCCGCTGCCATCGCCCCAAAGAGCGTCCGGCCACAATCCCAACCGCCGACACGACTGAACCGCACCGAAAGGATGCCGAACCAACCCCTTTCGTGGCGCCACCTCGAAAATCAGCCTCAAATGTCAATTCTACGGGACTGACCCCATTGGCCCCCGTCGAGTCACCCAGCAGTGAGCCCGTTCAGCGGTGCCCACACTTCCCTTTCCTGTCTTCCTCAGCGCCTCAGCGCCTCTGCGCGAGATTTCTGCTGCATGGATTTGGCTCTGACACTGTGGCGGATCAGGACCCTTCGGATTCTGCCCAGTGGTGGCCACAACCGCGATGCGGTTGGTTCGCTCGTTGGGATCAAACCCAGGGTTGTCCTCGTTCCTCGGCCAACCCTGGGCTTGGGGTCTCAACGCCGTTGGCGTTGGCAGGCCAAGAACCCAACGGCGTGAAAGACCCTTCTGCTCCCTCGGCGTTCTCGGCGTCTCGGCGTGAAACAACTCTATAGCTCCTAGGCATCCTCGCGTCTTGGCATAAGTTTTCAGTGCATTGGAGCCTGCCGTGTCTGTCGCCCCGCTGGGGCGGGTAATCCTTCCGGACACGGGACCCACGGCTCACGCCGTGGGCTACTGTCTTTCGGCCCTCCGGGCGTGAAACGGCCGGCCACGCGGTTCGGAGCACCTGTGGAACCTCGTCGTGAGGACTCACGTCATGCGACTCTTTGTCCGAGCTATCCGGGCCTCCGCTATGGCCATGCTATTGGATGACGGACAATGACTCGCGCTGATCATCTGCGGACAAAACCACCGTCTTCGGCTAAATCTCCCTACGGGATTCACGCGCCAACACTTCGCGCAACTCACCCGCATCGAGTTCCACCGGGTTCCCCTTCATGCTGCTCGCGCGTTGCGCCGCCAGCACGAGCGTGTCCCACGCCGATTCCTCTAGCCCCAGCGAGGCCAGCCTCGGAATCACCGCCTCCCGCACCAACTCCCCGATCCATGCCACCAGTCCGTGTCGATCCACCGACGGATCTCCGGTGAGCCGGCGCGCCGCTTCATCGTAACGCGCCAACGCCTCGTGGCCGGGATGCCGTGATTCCAGGGCCGCCAGATTGACCGTCACCACCGGGCCCAACAGGGCCGCGCAGACCAGCCCGTGCGGGATCGGGAACATACCACCCGCGGGCGCCGCGAACCCATGCACCGCTCCCAACCCCGCGTTCGCCAAAGCCAACCCACCCGCCAGACTGCACCACGCCATCCCGGCACGGTCCTCCCGGTCGGTCCCATCCTTCAGCACACGACGCAGATTCCGTCCCACCCGCGACAATCCCTCCCGACACAGCGCATCGGTCAGCGCGTTCGCCTTGCGACACACAAACGGCTCCAGCAACTGCGTCAACGCATCCAACCCCGACGCAGCCGTCACCGCCCGCGGACATCCCAACGTCAGGTCAGGATCCACGAACGCCACCCGCGGAATCATGCCCACGCTCCGCAAACTGACCTTCAACCGGTGGGTCGGTGATCCCAGCACCGCATTGCGTGTGGCCTCCGAACCCGTGCCCGCCGTGGTCGGAGCCGCCACCACCGGCAACGGGCGCTCCCGCAGCGGTTGTCCGCGGCCAATCACCTCCAGAAAGTCCATCGGATCCCCCGGATTGGTGGCGAGTGCGGCGATCGCCTTCCCGGCGTCCAGCACCGCACCTCCCCCGATCGCGACCACCACCCGTGCTCCCGCCGCACGCGCCGCTTCCGCACCCCGGCGAACATCTTCGATCGTCGGCTCGCCGGCCACCGACCACGTTCCCACAAAGCCGGACGCCCCAAGCGCACGGACGAGTCCGGCGTGCCGATCCGGGTCCCGTCCCATGACCACAAACGCGCTGCCGCCCAACTCCCCGACCGCGGCGGGAACCTCGGTGGAAACCCCCGCGCCAAACCGGATCCGACCCGGTGCCTGCCAGTCAAAGTTCATGGAAAAGGTCAGACCGGCAGATGCACGTCGCGGTACTTCAGGCTCGTCCGCGGCGATGCCATCATCGGGGCCACCGCGTCCCGCCACCGGGCGTAATGTGCGGTCTCCTTGTGGGCCGCCGGGGCGGCATCGGTCCGGTACACCTCGACCAGCACGAAACGTGTCGGATCCTCGTCCTGCTGGAGGACATCGAATCGGGCGACACCCGTCTCCTGGATGGAGTTCGTGGCGTTGTCGAGCGTCGCCACCTTGAACGCCTCCACGCACTCCGCCTTCACATGCACCTGCACCACGACAATCAACATGGGGTCATCATGGACCCATGCCCGTCCCGCGGCAATCCGCGGCCCTGAGCCCGATCCATGCCTTGGGATGACGGAGCAAAACCGCGCGGAGACGCAGAGACGCGGAGAAAGGGGCTTTTCCGTCACCAGCATCGAGTCACCCAGCGGTCAGCCCATTCACGGGTGGCCAACTCCCCCTTTGCTGTCTTTCTCCGCGCCTCGGCGCCTCTGCGCGAGATGCCTCCTTCATGGAGACGGCTCAACGAATGAAGGGTTGCGGCGCGAGGATTGTGTTGCTGCCCGGCTTCGGCATCATCTTCCAGCTCGCCAGCTTCCCATCCCGGAAGGACAGCTCTGCGCTGACGTACGTCCGGATGTTGATGTCCCGATCCAGGAACCGGTCGAGATACGTGGTGCCGTCCTTCCGGATGACTTCGCGGTAATTCCACGACAGGTAATCATCCGTGGTTGTTCCCTCGTACAGCCACGTGATGGTCTCGCCGGAAACATCCCCGCTCCGCAACACCTGCGCTGGCATTCCCCACGCGATGTACACGGCATCCTCCGGCAACCCGACCCGGATCTGGCCCTGGTCCACCACGGCCTGATGCTCCGACGACAACGCCGCGTACGCCGCCGCCTTCTCCGTGCGCCGCTTGGCCACCTGCTTTGGATCGGTGGGCGCGGTCGAAGCACAACCCGCCAGCAGCAGCATCGCCGTGAACGTGATCGCGGCAATCCGCCCCCCGTTCGCAAAGCCCCATCCTGAACCTCCACGCTGCGCCTGAATCTTCATGTGTACGGCGCGGAGGCTGTCCCCCAATGCCCCCCGGAAGCAAGCCGCCCGACGATCCCCGATCGCGTCTACGCGGGAATCACTCCCCAACCCTGTTGTCGCACGCAGAGACGGCGCGACGCAGAGGTGGGAACTGCCGAACGGCAACCATCCCTCCGCCCCTCCATTTCCGGGTTCGCCCAGCGCGCCGGCCTCTGCCAATCTCCGCGCATCGTCCGATGAACACGTCTTCGATCCTACGCCTCGTTTCGGTGCTCGCGCTGGCTGCTGGACTCCAGGCGGCGCCGCCGCCCCCACCGGGTCCCGGCATGACCTCCCTCTTCGACGGAAAGTCCCTCACGGGCTGGGAAGGCGCGCCCAAGCTGTGGAAGGTCGTCGACGGCGTCATCGTGGGTGGTTCCCTCACCGAACAGATCCCCCAGAACGAGTTCCTCGCCACCGAACGCCGCTACACCAACTTCGTCCTGCGCCTCCAGTTCCGCCTGCGCGGCGGCGCCGGCTTCATCAACTCCGGCGTCCAGATCCGGTCGGAACGCGTCCCGAACAACTCCGAGATGTCCGGTTACCAGTGCGACATCGGAGAACCCAACTGGTGGGGCAGCCTCTACGACGAATCGCGCCGCAACAAGGTGCTCGCCTGGTCCGACTTCGCCGCCCTCGACAAGGTCATCCGACGCAACGAATGGAACGATTACGTCATCGTCGCCGACGGAGCCCGGGTCGCGACCTGGATCAACGGCGTGCAGGGCGTCGACTACTACGAACCCGATCCGGCCATCGCCGGTCTGGGCGGACGCATCGGGTTCCAGGTGCACGGAGGCGGGGCTGCCGAAGGCTCCTTCCGCAACGTCACCATCGAGGAACTGCCACTGCGTCCGAAGACCCAGGGGGCCGCAACCCCTCCGGCACCGCCCAAGGCTTCCCCGCTCGCCCCCGAGGAACAGGAACGCACCTTCTCCGTCCCACCTGGCTTCACGGTCGAACTGGTCGCAGCCGAACCCGACGGCGGAAAGTTCGTGCCGCTCGTGTTCGACGCCGCCGGGCGACTCTGGACCTCCACAGCCTTGGATTACCCGATCGACGCCAACGAATCGCCGGCCGAGGCCAAGGCGCTGTTCGCCGGCGGCGGGAAAGATCGGATCCTGGTCTTCGACACACCAACCGCGCCGGGTCGCCAGAAGGCCCGCGTGTTCGCCGAAGGGCTCGCCATGCCGCTGGGGGTCCTGCCCTACAAGGACGGGGTGTACGCCCAGTACGGCACCGAGATCCGGTTCTACCGAGACAGCGACGGCGACGGTCGTGCGGATCGTCACGAAGCGATCCTGACCGGATTCGGCATCGAGGATTCCCACCTGTTCCCCCACCAGTTCACCCGGCTGCCGGGCAACTGGCTCCTTCTGGCGCAGGGCGCCTTCAACAGCTCGAAGGTGCAGTCCCCGGACGGCACCACGACGACGTTCAACAAGACCAAGCTCGCACGCTTCCGTCCGGACGGCACCCGCTTCCAGACCGTTGGTTGGGGTCCCTGCAACATCTGGGGACTCGTGTTCGACCGACAGGGCGAACTCTTCATCCAGGAAGCCAACGACCAGGGCTGGCCGCTGATGCCCTTCCTCGAAGGCGGTTCCTACCCGCTGTGCGGCGATGATGTCCCACGGCCGTACGCCCCGCCCTTCCCCAAGACCGCCGAACGCGAAATGGGCGGCACCGGCCTCTCCGGCCTCGCGCTCAGCGAAGGCGGCAATGCCTTCCCCGGCCCATGGCGCGACGTCTTCTTCGTCGCGAATCCCATCACCCGGAAGATCCAGGCCATCCGCGTCCACCGCGGCACGCAATCCGCGAATCCCGACGACGCCACCAACGGTTGGCAACTGGAGCACCTGCCCGACTTCCTCCTCAGCAGCGATCCCTGGTTCCGGCCGATTGCGATCTCGATGGGACCGGACGGCTGCCTCTACATCGTCGACTGGTACAATCAGGTCATCTCCCACAATGAGGTCCCGCGCAACCATCCGGAGCGCGACAAGCTCCGCGGGCGCATCTGGCGGGTACGCCACGAGACCCAGCCGCATCGCACCTCGATCCCCGATCTCGCCCGGGTCCCCGAACGGACCCTCCTCGCCTCGCTGTCCGCTCCCAGCACCTGGGAAGCCCAGAATGCCTGGCAACAGATCATCGACCGCAACCTGCGCGGACTCACCCCGGACCTCACGCGCCTGTTCGAGGATCTCGCCCAACCCTCCGACGTCCGCATCCGCGCCCTGTGGGCGCTGGAAGGCTTGCGCGGCCAGGAATCCGGAAGCCTCGAGCGCGCCTTCGACAGCACCCGTTCCCGCGCCCTCCGCCGCGAGATCCTCCGCGTCCACGACGATGCCGGATTCACCACGGAAAGCGTCCTGACCTTTGCCTCCCGCGCGCTGGCGGACCCCGACCGGCTCGTCCGCCAGGAAGCCATCCGTTCCATGGCCAGCCTGATCGACACCGTGGCCGCGAACCCCGCCCCCGCACCGGGCGACCGCGATCAGGCCTACCGCGCGCTGGCCCTGCTGCTGCAATCAGCGGCCGGTTCCACGGCGGCCGACTGGTCCCGCGCTCCTGGATTCTTTCGCGACTTCGAACGCTATCTCGTCCGCGTAGCGCTGGAACCGCATCGCGGAGCCGTGCTGACCTACATCGATCAGGAAAGCCGTCCCCTCGCCCGCGAGGCCCGTGCCCTCGGTGCGCTGATTGCCGCCGGTCCCGAAGGCGCCCAACGCCTCGCCCGGATCCTCCCCAGCCTCGACCGATCCCTCTCCACCGAGGAACTGCTCCTGATCGCGTCGGTCCCCGAGGAACCCGCCGCCCGCGCCGCCATCGAGGCCGCGCTGGCCCTTCCCGCCACGCTCCAACTCCTGCACGACGAGCGCGCCCGCCTGGGCAACCTCGAGTCCCTCACGCCACTCATCGCCGACGCCGCCCGGAAACTCCTCCGCAACCAGGCCACCGACGCCAACGCCGACCTGCTGCTCCGCCTTGCATCCGCGTTCAGGCTTCAAGCGCTCGAACCCGAGATCGCCGCCATCGCCACCACCCCGAAGCTTCCGGCCGCGCGGCAACTCGCGACCCTCCGCGCCCTGCGCGAAACCGGTTCCACGCGGATCGACCTCTTCCGACAGTTCGCCACCTCCACGGATGAAAGCGTCCGCAAGGAAGCCATCGCCGCCATCGCGGCGGCCAAGTCCGAGGAAGCCCTCCCCGCCCTGCTGCGCCTGTGGCCCGACATCGGTCCGGCGCTCCGGAAGAACGTCGTCGACCGCCTCGCCTCTTCGCCCGAATCCGCCCGTCGCCTCGTGGCCGCCATCCAGGCCGGCGACCTCCCCAAGGACGACCTCGACGGCTATGCCCTCGACAAACTCTCGGCCGTCCTGCCCACCGACACCTTCGTGGCGCAACTGCTGAAGGAACTCGGCGGCTCGCTGCGTCCGGTGATGCGGTTCAACGGCACCGAGGAAGCGCGCATCGATGAACCGCTGGAACTGCCCGGTCCCTTCACCGCGGAAGCCTGGGTCCGCATGGAAGCCGGCCTTTCCAACGCCGACTCCATCCTGGGTGGCCCGGGCCTCGACCTGAACTTTTACGGGGGCGTGTTCCGCGCCTGGGTGGCCGCGCCGCACAACGACATCGTCGTGGCCAGCAAACCCACCGTTCCCGAAGCCTGGACGCATCTGGCGGTCACACGCGATGCCACGGGCATCTTCCGGATCTACGTGAACGGCGAACTCGACCGCACCAGCAAGGCCGCGGAACCCAAGCCCCTTCGTGACATTCGTCCCGCCACCTCCACCGCCGCGGGCGGCACGGGCGGCGACTTCCTCGAACTCCGCGTCTGGAACGTCTGCCGTTCCGCCGACGAGATCCGTGCCACCGCCAACCTCGCCCTCAAGCCCGGCACGCCCGGCCTGATCTATCACGGCCACGGAGAATCGTGGGGCCGCGTCGGTTCCGGCGCGCGCATCGAACGCACCGCCGACCTGCCGTCGGTCCAGACCGAACAGGAAGCGGCGAGCCTATTGGCGCGCTTCGACCGCTTCCGCGCGCTCGCCGGGAAGCCGGGCGACGTTGGCCGCGGCCGCACCGTCTTCAACGGATTGTGCGGCACCTGCCACGCCGTCCAGGGACAGGGCGGGAAGATCGGACCCGCCCTCGATGGCGCCGGCGTCCACGGCAACGAAGCCCTGCTCCGAAACATCCTCACCCCGAATGCAGCGATGGAAGCCGGCTATCGCCGCTACCGCATCGAAACCACCGATGGCGAAGTCCATGAAGGACTGCTGGCAGCCTCCGACGCCGAGAGCCTCACCCTGCGCCAACCCTCCACCGAAGACCGGAGATTCCCTCGCGCCGAGGTCCGGCGCTCGGCCTTCCTCAAGGGGTCCGTGATGCCCGAAGGCCTTCTCGAGGCCGTGCCCCCCGCGGAGGTATCCGACCTGTTCGCCTACCTGCGCACCCTCGGCACGGGGCGATGAGGACATCGCCACCTAAGCTCAGGCGTACTCGAACAACCGTTCCGCGCTTTCCGGATCCGGCACATACTCCGCCACCAACGCCTCCTGCCGGTTCCTGAACCCCACGCCGGCGAACCCCAGATAGCGCTCGAAAACATCGGTATTCTGAATCATTCCCCGAAACGCTGACGCCCCGGGGCCACGGCTCAGGATCGGCACCAGATCGGACGTGTGGGCGGTACTCGTGAACCCAATCCCCACGTGGTTGGCCAACACCTGCCCCACCGCCGCCACATCCGACGCCATGACCTCAAACAGGGCATACCCCTTCTTCTTGAGGAACGGCTCCAGCAACTCGCGGCGCCGCGTCGAAATCAGGTAACCGGTCGCCTCGAACATCGCCTTCACATAGGCGTCCGGCGTCTCCGTCAGAAGGACCTTCTTGGCGATCTCCGGAACGGATTGCCGGATTGAAAGCAGGTTCCGGAACAGCTGGTTGCTCTTGGCATAATCCTCCCCCATCCCGTTCAGCCCCGGGTTCCCGGTCGCGTGATCGGTCGTCACGATCACCAGCGTGTCCGGGTGCTCCCGCTGGAACTCCAGCGCCTCATCCAGGGCTTCGTCGAACGCGATCATCTCGCGAATCGCGGCCGCGGCGTCGTTGTTGTGGCATCCCTGATCCACCCGTCCGCCCTCGACCTGCAGGATGAACCGCTCCTCCCGCGCCAACCGCCTCAGCGCTGTCCGCGTCATCGCCGCCAGCGAGGGCACGGCGTCCACCTTCGTCAACCCGCCCTCGATATCGACCACGTAGGGCAAGTGACTGCCCGTGAAAAGGCCCAGGAAGGGCCCGTCCATGGGGGCCGACTTCAACTCCTCCGCCTTCTCCATCACCGCGTATCCCGCCTTCCGGAACTCCGCCTTCAGGTCCCGCTTGTCCTTGCGTGACTCCTTCTCGAAGAACTTCCGTCCGCCCCCCAGCATGACATCGACCTTCCGCTCCAGATACTGCGCCGCGATGTCGTCGGCATCGTTCCGGCTCTTGGTACACGCGGCGAACCCCGCGGGCGTGGCATGGGTGATCTCGGTCGTCGTCACCAAACCGCGCTTCCAACCCACTGACCCCAGCAGTTCGTACAGCGTGACCAACTTCGTCCCCGTCGAACTCTGGTTCACCTTGCCGTTCGGGATCCGCACTCCGGAACCCCACGCCGACGACGATGCCGAGGAATCCGTGACGATCGAGTTCTGCGAGCGCACGTCCATCAACCCGTAGTTCGTGCCTTCCCGCCGGATCAACGAAAGCCACGTCAACTCCCGGTGCCGCGTCAGGTGCGAGAAATGGTTCGCGCAGGCCACGATCCCCGATCCCATGCCGTCCGCCACCAGATGGATGATGTGCCGCGGCGTGTCAGAGGACACGGCGACGGGCCGCTGGCGATTGGCCGGTTGCACCGCGCATCCTGCCACTGCCACCGGACCGGCTGCCGCCAACCCCTTGATGAATCCTCGACGCGACTTCATGGAACGCGCTCAGCATATCCCGGAGGGACTCCCTTGGCGGAAGCGAAAATACCGGCGCAGGGTTGCAGAAGTGCAACCACAACGTGAACTCCTTGTGGCATCCGGGAGGCTCCGGCGCCCCACGGAACGCGAAAAGGCCCGGACGGCGTCAATGCGCCAGTCCGGGCCGTGAGAAACCGCGTCTGCGTCAGCGAATCCGGAAGAACCGCTGCGCCGCGTCGGCATCCAGCTCGATCGGGCTGGTGGACCCGACCGCCTCGTAGGTTCCACCAATCGAGGAAGCCGCCTCCAGCGTCGCCGTTCCGTCCCAGCTCAACTGCACTCGCGTTCCGCTGAGGACAGCCTTGAGATTGGATCCCGGGATCACCGTGGGTTGAGGACCCACCACCGCGATCGGGGTGACCGCAAGGAACCCTTCGGAACCCAACGCGGACCAGTCCTGGGCCCAGTTCTCAGCACCGAACGCACCCAGGTACGCCGTCGCTTCGATCACGGATGCCGTGGGGGCCTTCTTCGCGAAGGTGTAGGCGTTGCCACCCATCAGCGGGATCGGGCTCAACCCGCCATTCGCCACGCGACTGATTCCAGCGAGCTGGGGATCCAGGTTGGGATTCAACGCCGCAGGAACCGAAGCGCTCGTTCCCCACACGTCACCGCTCACACCCGCCTGGGCGAATCCGAAGAACAGGTTGTTCGCGAAGTCAGGCGTCGAGGTCGCATCCAGGCGGACGCGGCGTCCCTGGAACTGCGTGAAGATGCCGTTGTACCAGCGGCAGAAATTCGCGCGCCGGATGTTGTGGGCGTCGTTGCCCGTGCCCGTGGTGCCGCCGCCGATCAGCGTTGCATTGAACACCGTGTACGTGGAGAGGGGCTGGGCACCATCCACCAACAGGTCGTTCGGCTGCGGCTGGCCGTTCTGCTCCGATCCCTGGTCCCGGGCGTCCGGCGACTGGATGGCGAACCAGAACTGATTGTTGCCGTTGTAGCCTTCATCGGTATCGAAGGCGTCATCATCGTTGAACGCGGAGATGAGGTGCTTGGTGTTGACCGAGCCACCGAAGAACTCGAACCCGTCGTCGGCGATGCAGTAGGCCTCGACGTACTCCACCGTGGTCCCGCGACCCACGCCACCCAGGGAAAGACCGTTGATCTCCTTGTCGGTGGTGAGCTTCTTGCCGCCGTGCCGGATGGAGAGGTACCGCAGCGATCCGGAGGAATCGTCGTCCTGGGTACCACCGAACCGGTGGATGTAATCCACGCCACCCGTCACGGCGTTGGTCACGCCGGTGTCCGGCAGGCCTTCATAGATGTCGTAGTCCACGTTGTTCGTCGTGAACGCCGCATTGTTGATGCGCGCATTGCCGAAAAGCACCAGACCACCCCAGAGCCCGCGTGTCGGGAACGGGAGGTCGGTGGGATCAAGAACGTCGTCCTGGACGGACGTGAAGACCACGGGGCTGTTGGCCGTGCCCATCGCGTTCAACTTGCCGCCGCGGCAAACGAAGAGGCAGCCGAAGTCATTCGCGGCCGAGGCGCCGGTACCGGTGCCCGGGACACCCTGGATCACGGTGCCCGCCTCGATGTTCAGGACCGCGCCACCCATGACGTAGACAAAGCCCTTGAGGACGTAGGTGTTCGTGGCGTGCCAGGTGTGGTTCCCGTAGAGGTACCCGGGTTCGATTTCGACGACGTTGAAGTTATCGGGGGTGAAACCCTCCTGCGAAAGCGCCGTCCATCCACGCAACCAGATGTCGTTCGCGTCAAACGCACCCTTGTAGGGGGCGGGCGTGTAGAAGCCGTCCACCGGCGTCGACTTCACGTCGCTGAAAACGGGGCTTCCGGCAACCGGGCGGGGATCGAGCCGACCGTCCTGCGTCCGGCTGATCGAACGAAGCTGGGGATCAACCACCGGATTCAAGGCCGCCGGAACCGCTGCGCTCGTCCCGTACACATCACCACTCAACCCCGCCTGGGCGAAGTTGAAGAAGATGTTGTTCGCAAACTCCGGCACCGACGTACCATCGATACGGACCCGCCGCCCGGAGAATTCGGTGAAGACATTGTTGTACCACCGGCAGAAGTTCGCGCGGCGGATGTTGTGGGCGTCGTTGCCCGTGCCAGTCACGCCGGCGCCGATGAAGGTCGCGTTGTAGACCGTGTATTCGGAACGCGGCAGCGCGCCATCAATCAACAGGTCGTTGGGCTGGGGCTGTCCGTTCTGCTCGGATCCCTGGTCGCGCGCATCCGGGGACTGGATGGCGAACCAGAACTGGTTCTTGCCATTGAATCCCTCGTCGGTGTCAAAGGCATCATCGTCGTTGAACGCCGAAACGAGATGCTTGGTGTTGACCGATCCGCCGAAGAACTCGAAGCCGTCGTCGCCAATGCAGTAGGCCTCCAGATACTCCGCGCTGGTGCCACGACCGACACCTCCCAATGAAAAGCCGTTGATCTCCTTGTCGGTCGTCAGCTTCTTGCCGCCGTGACGCACGGACACGTAACGGAGATTGCCGGAGCTGTCGTTGTCGTTCGTCCCGCCAAAGCGATGGATGAAGTCCACATTGCCCGTGGCGTTGTTGGTCACCGCCAGGTCAGGCAAACCTTCGTAGATGTCGTACGGAACCGCGTTGGTCGTCCATGCCGCATTGTTGATGCGCGCATTGCCGAACAGCACCAACCCGCCCCAGAGACCGCGCGTCGGGAACGGAAGGTCAGCGGGGTCCGTGGCATCGTCCTGCACCGAGGTGAAGACAATGGGACGCGCCGGCGTGCCGATCGCGTTGATCTTTCCGCCCTGGCAGACGAACAGGCATCCGAAGTCGTTCGCCGCCGCTGAACCCGTCCCGGTACCCGGAACACCCTGGATGACCGTACCCGGTTCGATGTCCAGGACAGCGCCACCCATGACGTAGGTGAAGCCGTTCAGGATGTAAGTGTTGGTCGCAGACCAGCGGTGCTGACCATAAAGGTAGCCGCTCACGATGTTGGTGTCCGCAATCGCCGAGCCCAGGCTGCAAAGCAACGCAGCAGCTCCGGCCAGCGCATGGATACGCGATGATTTCATGCTTCAGTGACGTACAGGTGATCAGGATCGTCCTGCTTGTCCCCCAACCGGGGGGCTTTGGCAGACATCCCATTCCCGTCACAATTGCCGGCGTTTCATGGCGCCTGCATGACAATGCCGTTTGGATTGGGTGAACCTTTTCCCCGGAACCGGGGATATCCACGTGACCGTTACGCGGCTTTGCGTCCTTCGAAATCATCAGTAGCCTTACACCGACATGCGCAAGACCCGTATCATCGCCACCCTCGGGCCAGCCTCCGACTCCCCCGAACGCCTCGCCGCGCTCCTCGACGCCGGCGTGAACATCTTCCGACTCAACATGACCCATGCCAAACATGAGTGGGTCCGACGGGTCGTGGCCGATATCCGCTCCATCGCCCGCCAAAAGCAGATCATCCCAGGCATCCTCCTCGACAACCAGGGCCCCTCCATCCGCACCGGCGACGTTCCCGCCCCCATCCAGCTTGCTGTCGGCGAGCGCTTCTTCTTCACCGTCCGCGGCGCCACCCCTCCAAACGGAGCCAAGGGCACCTCGGTGAATTATGACGATCTCGCCCGGGACGTCCGTTCCGGCGACACCCTCGTCGTCGACAACGGTGAGATGAAGATGCGTATCCTTTCGACCTCTTCGTCCCTCGTCGAATGCGAGATCCTGACCGAGGGATCCCTCGGCAGCCGACGCCACATCAACCTGCCCGGCGTCCGCGTCTCCATCCCCGCCCTGACCGAGAAGGACCGCGCCGACGTCGCCCTCGCCCTCGAACTCAAACTCGATTACGTCGCGCTCAGCTTCGTCCGCGACCCCGAGGACATCGCCACCCTCAAGGCCTGCTTCCAGGGCCACACCCACACGCCGCAGGTCGTCGCCAAGATCGAACACCAGTTTGCCGTCGATCACTTCGACGCCATCGCCCATGCCGCCGACGCCATCATGGTCGCCCGCGGTGACCTGGGCGTTGAATGCCCGTACGAGGAACTCCCCATCATCCAACGGCGCATCGTCAAATCCTGCATCCACATGGGCAAACCGGTGATCGTCGCCACCCAGATGCTCGAAAGCATGATCACCAACCCGCTCCCGACCCGCGCCGAGATCACCGACGTCGCCAACGCCGTCTTCGAGCAGGCCGACGCCATCATGCTCTCCGGCGAGACCACCGTCGGACGCCACCCGGTGACCTGCATCGAGGTCATGGACCGCATCGCCCGACGCATCGAACGTTCCGGCGGCGCCAACTACCACGAGGAAGCCGAGCTCACCCAACCGCGCCAGAAGCTGGTCAAGAGCGCCACCCTCCTCGCCGACCAACTCCACGCGCGCGCCATCATCGCCTTCACCCGCAGCGGCCAGATGGCCCGTTTCGCCGCGTCCCTGCGCCCACGCCATTCCGCCATCTTCGCCATCTGCAGCGACGAGATCCTCGCCGGTCAACTGACCATGCTCCGCGGTGTCACCCCCATCATCATTCCCGCCTGCTCCGACGATCCCGAAGGCAGCATCGAGGGAGCCATCCAACGCCTCCTCCAACGGGGCTTCGTTCAGAAGGGCGACACCGTCGTCATCCTCGTGCCCCACGCCACCACCCACGACCGCCAGGTCGACACCCTCAAGATGCACGTCGTCTGATCGGAGATTGCGGGGGAAGTTCCCAGTCCCCCTTGCAGGCCGCGTGCCCTCACGCGGCGCACCTCCCAGATTGAAGGCCGCGTGCCCCCACGCGGCGCATCCCCTCAATCGGGTCCCTGCCCCGTGAACCGCGCCAGGGCCTCCACCATACGGTCCATCTCCACCCGGCCGGAGGCATTGGCGTCCGCCGCCTGGAACCCGTTCACGTAAATCGCGAACACCACGGGCTGTCCACCCGCGGTGGTCAGGTGGCCCGCCAGCGCATTCACGTGCCGCAGGGTCCCGGTCTTCGCCTGCACATTTCCCTTCAGCGGCGCCTCCTTGAAGCGGTTCTTCAACGTCCCATCCACGCCGCCGACCGGAAGCGCCGTCCGGTAAACCGACGCCAATGCCGCGTTCCCCGCCATGTGTCGTACCAATCGCGTGGTCGCCCGTGGGGTCACGAGGTTCTTCCGCGACAGCCCCGAACCTTCCTCCATCACCAGTTCATCCCCTGACACGCCAAAGCCCGAAGCAAACCGCGTCATCGCCGCCGCCGCACGGTCCCCATCATCCCCCACCGAAACCTTGTCACCCGCCCTCGGACGCCGACGGACATCGGCCCCAACGTGCAACCACAGCTGGTGGGCCAACAGGTTGTTGGACGGCTTCAGGCACAACGCGGCCAGTTCGGACATCGGAAGGGATGGCACCGTTGCCAGGACCATCGCCGGAACTTCGCCGTCCACCGAAACATCCAACCCACCCGTCACCGGGATCCCACCCGAAACAAGCGCCTCCCTCAACGCACGCCCAAACCAGGGATCACCATCCGGAACCGCCATCCGCTCGACGTACGTGCTGCCGCTGCGCACTTCACCCCACGCCTCCAGACGACGACTCCCCGGCAACCGTCTCACAACAACCCGCGTCTCCCGATTCGTCGGACCGGTCTTCACCCGCGAAACGACATCGAAGACGTCTCCCAACGGCTCGGTGCTTACGCGAACCGCATCCCCTGGCCGCGCACCGGCCCGAAACACGACCCGCGCCGCGTTGTCGCCAAAGACGAAGGCCCCCACCGGGGCGCCATAGGCCTCAGGCAGATCGTCCCAGTTCCAACCCGCGCCGTACGGCGGCGCATCAAACCACCCACCCCTCAACCGCAATCCACCCCGGATGGAACGGACCCCTGCCTGCGTGAGCGCCTCACGAAATGTTCCCAGCGCCGACAACTCCGCCAAGCCACCTCCCGGCGCGGGATCGCCCCCGCCTTCCACCCACAGATCTCCCGCCAGCACCCCGTCCGCACCCGGCTTGGCCGCGGCGCGGAGGATCGTCTGGAACCGGTGGTCCGCCCCGAAGCGATCCAGGGCCAGCGCCACCGTGAACAGTTTCGAGTTGGAAGCCGGCACGAACAAACGCGTCGCGTTCGTCTCGAACCACAACGCCCCCGTCTTCAAGGAAACCACCTGAACACCCCACGAAGCCCCTGGCGCCCGGGTACCTGCGACCGTTCGTGCCAGAATGGATTGCAACTCCGCCAGATCGGCGGGAGCCGCCGTCACGTCCTTGGCCTGTCCCGTCAAGACCACCGCCGCGACCATCCACAGCCCACACACGGCCCCACGCATCCATGCCCATGACCTCATGACCGGTTCCATACTCCCCACCCGTGTCCGCCCGCCAGCCTGATCCCTGAAAACGAACGGGGCCGTCGGTCTCCCGACGGCCCCACTTCCGGAAGGTCAGCCGGGATCATCCCGGACCTGCCTCACGCTTCAAACGACTTGCCGCAGCCGCAGCTGCTCACCGCCCGGGGATTCTTGATCTTGAACCCACCGCCGGTCAGCGCGTCGCTGAAATCAATGATGCTGCCCTGGATGTAATTCGAGCTGAACGGATCCGTCAGGACACCCACCCCATGGAATTCAACGTACAGGTCGTCATCCCGCCGTTCGTCAAAAACCATCCCGTACTGCATGCCCGAGCATCCACCGGCCTCGACGAAGACCCGGAGGAATTTCCCCGCGTTTTCACGGTCTTCGGCGATCATCGACGCGATCTGTCGTGCAGCCGACTCGGTCAGGGTAATCACTGCGTCGGTGGCAGTCGGAGAGGTAGCAACTTCAGCGCTCATGGCATCCGAAACTTAAGAATCCGCCTCCACACTGTCAAACATCGCCTCGACCAGCGGAGCTCCCAGATTCCAGCCATCCCGTGAAGGCCGGGTGCCCTCACCCGGCGGCCCGATTTGAAGCTCACGGATTCAGGATTGAAACGGGACTCAGCGCGCCGCGTGAGGGCACGCGGCCTTCAACTGGGAACCGGCATCCGGGAACTCCCTTACACCCCATTCCTGCACCTGCGTCGCCAGGCCCAGAACAACACGAGCCCCGCCCCCGCCATCGCGGCATACTCCTCAGGCTCGGGTACTCCGGTCAGGGTCATGCCCCATCCCGTCATCCGGGCGAGGTTGCCCGACTCCAGATCCGAGATGGCGAGGGTCCAGGATCCCGCGGGCGAATTGCTGCCCAGCGTCGCCAGGAATGCCTCAAAGCTCGCGTCCCTGGGCGAACCCGTCACAACCAGCGTCGGATCCTCCCCACGTCCATCCGGCTGATGGACACCGGTGAGGTAGCCATTGCCCACCACATGCACGTCGCCCAAAGCGGTCGGATCCAGTGTCAGTTCGAACCCGTTCCCCGAAGCACCAAACGGCTGTGACGCGTCTCTGCCGATGCGGTTGAGCAGGACCATCGACGCGCCGCTTTCATGGGTCAGCGTCACATGGAGATCCCCGTTCCACATCGTTCCCAGACCACCGGCCCCGTCGCTCCCTTCGAAGCGAAGCCAGACGGAGAGATCGGTGAGCACTTCGAACGGCACGCTGAAACCACGCGTGTCGGAAACGGTGAGGGCGCCACCAGAACCCGGCGCGTCCGGAATCTCAACGTTCAATCCGCCCCAGGAACGCAGGACGGTCACGGCGGCGTGGGACGATTCCACAGCCCACGAGCAGAGCGCGGCAGCGACGACGAAGGAAGGCAGTAGCGTTTTCATCGATGGATGGAGGAAGTCTTCAGGAGGGAATCAGTTCGCTGGCAGGCATCGGTAGAAGCCACGGCCCGGCGGGGGTGTCGTGTGGACGAAGTCGATGAAACCACTGCCCGCCTGGGCGGTCTGACGGCTCAACTCCGTCCAACCCGAGCCGATCGTCTCCGTGAACTGCACGGAATAGGCGCGACCACCAATCCCGGAAAACCGCATTGCCATCCCGGTCCCCGGCGAGGCCACCGGTCGGATGTAGACCGCATTGCTGGGAATCAGGTCCGACGTCCGGACACGCACCGTCACCAACCCGGTCGCGGTCCTGCTGCCGGCGGTCAGGGTGTAGGTGAACGTGTCCGTCCCCACAAACCCGCCTGACGGCGTGTAGGTCACGACATCGCCAACCCTGGAGATCGTTCCACCGTTGGCGGACGTGCTGGCGACTCCCGTCAGGGTCAGCGCCTCACCATCCGGATCCGAGTCATTCGCCAGCAACCGTGACCCGCGGAACGTCGTGGGCACACCCGACACCGTCTCACCGAAGTCAGCGCCTGCGGAAGGCTTGCGGACCACCGTCACGACGGCTTCGCAGAAGCTCTCGTTCCCCGCGGCGTCCCGTACCGTGAGGGTCACGACCGTGGTTCCCGCCAACAGCAGGGTGCCGGCCGTCGGCGACTGCGTGATCGTCAAGGCACCGGGTTCGACGTCCGTCGCCACCACTTCACCGGTCAGGTCCGGAAGCGCCACTCCACCTGCCAACGTCATCACCAACTCGCGAGGGTTCGCACACTGCGAAATGCTTGGGCTGTTGCCATCCACGACGCCGGACACCGGGATGCGGAACGTTCCCTCGTCGGAGTCGTTGCAGGTCACGACCACATCACCGGAGGATCCCCCGCCGGATTGGGCGGAAAGGATCGCGCTGAAGGTGATCGCGTTTTGGGGAGCGATGGTGAAGGGAACCTTGGGCACATCCACGAGGACAAACCCGGCGGGTGCGGCGACTGCACTGACCACCAACCCCTCATACCCCGCGTTGGCCACCGTGAACTCCCGGGCCACGGGCAACCCAACGGCCGTCACACCAAAATCGATCGCCGTCGCCTGGCCGCTGGTGACCTGTGTTCCAGCGGTCCCGACGCCCTCGTGCACCGCGATCTCAGGCGGCGTCGCGTAGACAACCTCCAATCCCCAGCGGACCAACCGCGCCTGGTCACCGGGCCCGACGTCCACAATCGTGAGGCTCCATTCGCCGTTGGGACTTCCCGTCAGGAATGTCGACAGCAGTGCGGTCCTCGGACTCGTATCCAGCACGTCCTCTGGCGCGACTTCCCGCCCATCCGGCTGCCACCGCCCCGTCAGGATGCCACCCGCCGGATTCACCCGGGTGCGGTACAGATGCACGTCGCCAAACGTTGCCGTGTCATCCAGTGAGATGTTGAACCCGGAATCGCCGTAGCCCGAATCCAGGACTGCGGAACGTCCGGGCCGGTTGAGCAGCACCGCATAATCCGTCCCATGTTCGAGGTATACGTACAGGTCCCCGTTGAACCCGCCGGCGATCTCCAGGTTCACCCGGACTCCGGTCCAGGTGGCGTTGGGCACGATGCCGTGGATCGTGCTCGTGAAGTCGAGCGTGTCGCCGGCACCGAGGAGTGCGTCGTCCGGAACGGGCACATCCACGTCACGGTTCACGCTCTCCGTGAGGGCCGCGTGCGCGGCACCGGCGATGGCGATCAGGAACACCGCAGCGGCTGTCTTGAATGGTTTCATGGCAGTGGTGATGGAAGGTTTCTGGGTGTTCAGGATCACGGGGCCGGATCGAAGCGGTAGTGGCCGGTCCGTGGCGTACCGTAGCGGATGATGAAGGTTGTCCTCCCGGTGGCGTAAAGCCGTCCCAGGAAGATCCAGGTCACTCCGTCATCATTCGAGAAGTAGATGTCCCGGCCGCCAAACCTACGCGACCGATAGATTTCAAGGCCTGTGCCCGCCGTGTAGAAGGAAGCTCCGGTCAGGTTGCCCACCGGCGCGTTGATGGTCACAGCAATCCTGTTCGAGACCACGGTGCACCGCCCGTCGCTCAACCGGACCACGAAGCTGTCACCCCCCTTGTAGCCGGTCGGCGGCGTGTAGACGATCGTCGTCCCGTTGTAGACCACCGTTCCGCCCTGTTCGGACTTCGCGTCGACACCGGTGATCGTCACCAGGTCGCCGTCCGCATCCGTCACGGTGCCCAGGATCTTGCTGGCAGCGATCGTCACCGCCACGTTGCGATCCGTCGTGATCGAATAGGGCGACGCCGTGGGCGCCCGGTTGACCCGCACGCGGAACGTCGTGGTGGCCCGGTTGCCGGCCGCATCGGCGGCGGTGACCGTGACCACCGTCAACCCGGCCGGAAAGATCCCGCCGTTCAGGCGATCCGCCGTGACGACCACCGTGGAGCAGTCATCCGTCGCGGACGGCAACAGGAAGTTCACCGTGGCATTCACCCCGTTCGTCGAACACACCTCGATTTCCGGTGGCACCGAAGTGAAGACCGGCGCGGTGGTGTCCAGGACCGAGAACGTCGTCGTCGTCGAGGAAGTGTTCCCCGCCGCGTCCGTGGCAGTCAGCGTCACCGGCCACAGTCCTGCGGAAACCATGCTGCCCGCCGCCGGGACCTGCACGACCGTCACCGGGCCATTGGCGTCGGTGATGGTCAACAGCGCGGACAGATCGGGCACCGCGGCTTCACAACCCGCACCCGCGACCGCCGACTGCGGTGCCACGTCCGTACTCCCCGGTTGCGCCAGCTTGTAGGTCAGGAAGTCGAACCCGGTGCCGGAAACATCCGATTGACCGGCCACCAGGATGCTCCCACGCGCATCCACCGCAATCGATCGGGGCCAGGCGTCGCCCGTACCCGGATTCGGCAACAGATGGATCCATTCGGTCGAACCCGTCGTCGGGTCGATCTTCTGGACCACGAAATCCACCCCACCGGCGTCGTTCTCCGCCGACCCGGCCACCAGCAGGCGGCCATCGCGATCGAAGGTGAGGGTGAACCCGATGGCCACGCCATTCGTGTCGGCACCGTGCCGGTTGCGCCAGGCGATCGCGCCCGAGTCCTTTCTCAGGCCGAGGGTGGCGATCTCCGCGGTGCGCAACAGGTCATCCGAAAACCCGGTGACGAACACATCGCCGCCTGGACCGATCACGATTCCCTGGGGCGCGTCGGCATAGTTACCCGGACCGTTGTAACGACTCACCCAGAGCCGAGCGCCATCCGAACCACGGTAGCGGAGCACCGCGTAATCCGTCGTGCCGCCCGCCACCTCCGTGGCAGCGGCCACCACGGCATTGCCATCCGGCCCAACCGCGACTTCCATCGCATGGTCCGCCATTCCGGCCGGTGCGTCGTAGAGGTCTGACCACACGAGGGCACCCGTTGCCCCCGCGAGTTTGAACGTCACCAGATCCACCGAGGCCCGCGCCGTCCAACCGGAAACAATGACGTTGCCAACGGGATCCAGTCCCAGGCCAACGGCGGCATCCTGAGTCGACCCGCCATCCCAGCGGTGACGCCAGAGCATCGCGCCCGTGGTTCCATCGAGCTTCAGGGTCCAGAGGTCCGTACCGCTGGTACCGGCGCCCTGCGAGGTCGCCACCACGAGGACGTTTCCAGCACCGTCGATCTCCACGTCCACGCTGGCGTCCGTTCCCCGGCCATCGCCGTTGAACACGCCCGACCACAGCGGAGCACCCGTTGCGGGATCGAACCGGACCACCACCACGTCATCATTCCCGGCGGCGTTCATGGAACGTCCGGTGACCACCACCGCCCCATTCGCGCCGATCGCGAGCGACGTGGCTTGGTCGGTCCGGTTGTCAATGCCATTGAAATACCGGGACCAGAGCAGGCGGCCGTTCGTGGTGTACTTCAGCAACACGATATCGGCGTTGCCGGAAGGTCCAGGCCCACTTCCAACCACATACGCGTTGCCGTCCGCATCGATCGCCATCCGCTCCGCACTGTCGGTCTGATCGCCGCTGCTTGTGTGGCGCACGGCCCACTCCAGAGCCACGTCCACGGGGGTCTTGGCCACCAGCGCCGGCGGTGTCACGTCACGAACCGTCACGGTCACCACGCAGGTGCCCGTGTTTCCGGCAGCGTCCTGAGCCGTCAGCGTGACCGAATGGGTTCCAATCCCAACCACCGTTCCCGCCGTCGGAGACTGCGTCAGCGAGCTCACACCCACGTTGTCAGTGGCCGTGGCGAGCCCGGTCAGCGCGGGAATGGCTCCCGTACCGTTCACGTCGGCAGCCACGGTCTGGCTTGGCGCGCAAACGCTGAACACAGGGGCCATCGTGTCCGGAACCCGCACGGTCACCTGCCCACTGGCGGTTCCGCCAAAGCCATCGCTCACCGTATACAAGAGCAGCTCGGTGCCCATGAAGGCGTCCACCGGATCATAGAGGATCCCGCTTCCGCCCGGGGCAATGCTCACCACGGCGTTCACGGTCTGCTGGACGCTCGTCACCGTCAGTACGTCCCCATCGGCATCCTGGTCATTGCCCAGAACCGACAAGGTGTTCACCCCCGACGAAGTGAGCGTGATGTCGTCCGCCATCACCACTGGAGCGGTGTTGCCTGTCGTGAAGCTCACCATGTCGCCGGACACGCTGCCATCCGCGTTCGCCGCCGTTGCCAGGACGTAGTACTGCGTGTGGGGCAACAACCCGGAAACCGGTGCAGTCCGCGAAACCATCCCGACGCCCGAACCCGCCGCCACCGGCAATGTGTCCAACCCGCCAGCGAGGTCAGGCGTGGTGCCGTAACGGAAGCCCAGCGTCGTCGCCTGGGTTTGGGCATCGACCAGCGCGGCAAACGTCGCCGTGCGGGTCCCGACCGTCATGGGCAACTGCGTCGTGACGATCGGTGGTGCCACGATGTCCACCGTCGCGCTGCGGTCGCTCGACGCGCCATCCTTGTCCGTGATCCGTGCCCGGATGCTGCGCAGGCCCGCCGCCGACAGGAAGTGGGGCGGAACCGCAGCGGTGGCCTCCGAGACACCACCCGCGTAGGTGCCATCACCCTGATCCCAGGTGCCGTTGCCGTCGAAGTCGTAGCTGTAGCGGAATCCTGCCGCCACATCCGCCGTGGAAGGATCTGCCGGGCTGCTGAACGTGGCCGTCACTGCGGCGGCGTACAGGCCGGCCGAAGCGGGACTCACCGCGAAGCTCGCGGTCGGCGCGACGTTGGCGACGTTCAACTGGAACGTCCGCACGATCGGAGGGTTCACGCCGTCATTCGCCGAGATCGTCACGACCTGGCTTTGGGCCGGGCCGTCCGTGGTGGGAAGCGTCCAGCCCCACGCACCACTGCCGGAACCGCCACCCGTGATCGTGTCGAGAACCACACCACCGAGGGCATTCTCGAAGATACTGGTGTCGTTCTCACCGGAGATCTCGAACACGTCACCCGCCTCGCCCCGGACGTCGAAGAAGTACCAGTCGCCGGAACGATTGCGGGTCGCGGGCGTTCCGGCCTGCCGGAATCCCGTATCGAAGGTGCCACCCACCGTCTGACGGACGCGCAGCGAGCGTGGCGACAGCCCGGCGTAGTCGGCGCAGTCCACGAGCAGCCCGATCCGGACATGCCGTGCCTCCGTGAACGCCAGGCTGAAGAAGGTCGTCGGGTTCGCGCCCGGCGAATTCCACAGTCCGCCCGCAAAGAGCTTCGGTCCCGTCGGGTTGGCCGGATTGTCCAACGCCGTGTAGGTAAAGAATCCAATCTGGATGTTGTGCGTCGGCACCCGCGTGATCGTCGCGTACGACGGATTCTGGCGGTTCTCCGCCATTCCCAGACCCCACATCACATAGCCGTCCGTGCCGTAGATGTTGTCGCCGTCCGCATCCATGGCCTTCGCCACCGATGGCGTCCGCCAGGCACCCGCCGTCGTGAGGTCGACACCACCGACCACACCAAGCGACGTGATCGTTCCGACGCTGGCGGACAGGGTGACTGTGTCGCCATCGAGGTCTTCAAACCTTCCCGAGTTCGCCGCTGTGGCTCCCTCGTTGACGCTCACCGTGGGGAGGTCCACGGCGAGCGTCGGGAGTGTGTTGGCTCGGGCGTACACGGGGAAATTGAACTCCGCCTCGTTGCCGTCATTGCTCAGGATCACAACGGCGTTGGAGAAGACCCCGGCCGACGTGGCGTTGAATCGGATCTGGAATCCTGCGGTCGTCCCGGGCGCGACCGTCGCCGGTGCAAACAGAACCGTGAATCCCGCCGGGGCCGTGATGCCCGTGATGTTCAGGGCCAACGACCCCTGATTGCTGACCAAGAAGTCGCGCACCACGGGTGTGCCCACGGTCGTCAGACCGAAGTTTACCGCCGTGCCCTGCCCGTCCACCAACTCGCCGCCGATGGCTTGGGACACCGCGATCTCCGGCTGCGGTGCCTGGGCACCGAGGGTCACGTCGTTGCCCGTGCCACCGACGTAGGACACGAGGAACTGTCCGCCACCCACGATCGCCACCGCGCCTTCTGCCAGTCCCTGGAAGGTGCCACCGATAGGTTCGACCGCATCGTTCACAATCACCGGGAAGATCGTTCCGATCACCGGCGTGAACCCGCCGTTGTCCACGTCCAACCGGACACCGGCCAACTGCACTTCGCCACCCACCACCAGCGAACGCATCGTCGTGGTCGAGGTGAGTTGCGGCCGGAGGAAGTCGCCCGCCGTGAAGGCCACGGAGGCTGCGTTGATGGCTGTGCCGGTCTGCTGCCAGCTCACCACGCCACCGCGCGCGTCCAGCGCGAGGTTGCCGCCTGCGAGATCGATCGAGCCCGCCGCCGTCCAGGTCACCCCACTGCCGCGCAAGCGCAGGTCGCTCCCGATCGGTCGGCTGATCGGTGCGCTGATCGTCAGCGCGCCGGTTGCCGCGTCGCCGATCTCAAGCTTCGGCGCCACGATCGAGTCCAGTTCCCCGTCGGTCAGGCCGAGCACCCCGGCCCCATCCGCACCGCCCAGGTTGATGGCCACGCCCGGGGTCTTCGGCGCGAATCGGATCACGCTCGACCCAAACCCGCGGATCGCCTGGCTCCCGAGGTTCACCGAGTCGCCGACGAACTCCATCGGCGCATTGGCCACCGTCAGGAACGCATTCCCGGCCAGCGTGATCGCCGCATTTGCACCCACGGTGCCGGGCGTACCACGCAAGGTCATCGTTCCGTTGCCGAGCACCTGTACGGCAGGACCATTCAGGAAGATCGCGCTGAAGTTCGCCGCCGTCGCAGGCAACTGTTGGTTCGCCTCGATCGTCAGGGCTCCGTCCTGCGTCGTCAGGCTGGAGCCCGGCGCGAGGACAACGTCCCGGGAAGACACGAGCAGGATGCTGCCGGCCCCGGTCGTCGCGACGTCGGCGTTGAAGGAGGAGAACTGGAGTGTTCCCGTGCTGTACGCTGCGAAGTTGCGACCACCCGCCGGGCGCACCCGACCGGTCACATTGATCGAACCAAACCGTGCCGCATCGGAGCCGAAGCTCACGGCGGACTTCACCTCGGCCAGATCGCCCACGGTCAGCGTGTCCCCGGCATGGCCGGGCAGCATGACGAAGGCCGATGTCGGCGAGGGAACGTCGGTCGTCGGGAACGTGTTGTTGGAAGAACGCCACCGGACCACACCGTTGCCGAAGCCATTGTCTTCCTCGATCACGACGCCGCTCGCGACCGCCGGCGATTGGAGCGAAAGGCTCTCCACAGTGCCGCGGCTCAGGTCGACCTTCTCCACACCGCTGAAGGTCAGGGTACGGGCAGGATCCGAACCCACGGGATCCAGGACCAACTGGCCACCGGTCGCCGAGGACTGGTTGATCGCCGCCGTGGCCCACGAGGCGCCGCCCACTTCAAGGCGATCCACCGCCGAGCCGCCGCCGTTGAATTCGATGGCGAATGGCAGGTTACCCGTGGATGCATCCAGGACGAAGACGTCGGCTCCACCGCCAAGGTTCACGATCAACCGACCGCTGATCGAAGCGGCCGGCAGGGTCAGCGTCCGCTCGTTCTCCGAAAGCACCCCGCCCGCCGGAGCCGGAGCCACGAACTTCTCCGTGGCATCCGAGATCACCACATTCGCACCCGCCAACCGGACCGAGACCCGGTTCGGTTCGCCGCTTGCCGACGTGTCGGTCACGGTGAGGTCACCGCCCGCGAGGACCGCCGACAGCGTCGGTGTCCCGGAGTTCACCGAGGTCAGCGTGACGTCATTGCCCGTGCCACCCGTGTAAGAAATCCGGTAGTCGGTGCCGTTGAGGGTCACCAACGCATTCTGCGGCAGGTCGGCGAAGGTTCCACCAATCCCATCCACACCGTCGTTGTTGATCAGCACGATCGGGGTCGTGTCGGCCGGATCGGCCGGGGCCCCGAACAGGTTGAGCCGCGCGTTCGAGAGGTTGACGGTGCCGACCACGTTGACCTGGTCGTAGTCCGTGCCAGCGGTGGCTGTGCCGGCCACCCTCAGGTGGAGTTCAGACTCGGCCGCGAGGAACAGATTGCCGGCATTCAGGATGCCAGGCGTCGCGAGCCCAGGATCCAGCACGGCACCCGCGTTCACCGTGACGGGGCCCGTAAGCGTGCCCGTGCCGGTGACCGCTCCACCCGGACCAAGAAGCCCTGGGCGGACGTGACGGTGTTGCCGAGGACATTCCACTGCCCGGCCGACACCAGCACCTGGGTGAAGTTGCGGTCGAACGTCGACATCAGGACGTCACCCGACGGCTTGGCGATGTCGAAGTTGTTCAGGCGCCCCGTACCCAGCAGTTGTTGGTCTCCGCTCCCAACAAGACTGATATAGGACCCACCGAAGATTCCGGCGTCGTCGCTGGTCACGTCACCCGCCACACGGATCCAGCCGGGCGCATGGAGGAATCGCACGCGGGACACCTTCAGGCTGGTCCCGACGTTGAGATCCGAAGCCAGCGACAGGTCACCGTTGTCACCCATGTTGAGCTCCAACCGGTCCACGGTCCCGGTGAAGTCCGCATTGTAGGACTGGTTGTCCCCGTAGCCGAAGATCAACGTGCCACCCGTGCTGCGGATCCGGCCACCGCCGGAGAGCCATCCGTTCCAGGACAGCGTGAAGTTGGTCGGCAACAACACATCACCTGAAGCCTTGGAAACATTGAGGTGAGTCAGGTTGCCACCGCCGGTGAGGGTCTGGTCGCCCTCGCCGACGAGGCTGACCGGAGTATTTCCAAACACGCCACCATCCGTGCAGGTCACCGTCCCACCCGCCCGGAGCCACCCCCGCCGTTCATGAAGCGGACACGGGTGATCGTGAGGTTCTTCGCCACCGTCAGGTTCTGATGGAAGGCCAGGTCACCGTTGTCGCCCGGATCGAGGATCAGGTCGTCGACGGTTCCGCCGAAGAAGAAGCTATAGTTCTGGTTGAAGCCGCGGCCGATCACCAGGGCACCGCCCGTGCTGCGGAAGCGTCCCGAGCCGGACAAGGTCCCGTTGAAGTCGAGGATGAAGTTCGTCGGCAGGAGCACATCGCCCCCGCTCTTCGCCACATGGAGGTTCACCAGGTTGCCGGGTCCCGTGAGGGTCTGGTCGGTGGAACCCACCAGACTCACCGTCGTACCGCCCGTGACAGAGCCGTCGTCGCTCCGCACATCGCCCGCCACGCGCAACTGGCCGCCGTTGAGATTCCGCACACGGGAGAACACCAGCGTGCGATTGACGTTCAGATTCTGATGGAAGGCCAGATCCCCGTTCTCGCCTGGATCCAGGACGAGGTCGTCGATCGACCCTCCGAAGTTGAAGTTGTAGGGCTGGCTGAAGTTGCGCCCGATAACCAGTCGGCCGCCGGTGTTCCGGATACGGCCCGCACCCGCCAGCGTACCGTTGAAGTCGAGGAAGAAGTCGGTTGGCAACAGCACGTCGCCGCTCGGCTTGGCAATGTTCAGGTTCAGCAGCATGCCGCCGCCCGTCAGTGTCTGGTCGCCCGAGCCCACCAGGCTCACCGTGGTGTTGCCGAACACGCCGCCGTCGGTCGATGTCACCGGGCCACCCACCTGGATCTGCGTTCCGCTAAGGTTCCGCACACGCGAGATCAACAGCGAGTTACCCACCTTCAGGGCCTGGTGGATGGACAGATCTCCATTGTCGCCCGGATTCAGGACGATGTCGTCCACCGTGCCGCTGTAGTTGAAACTGTAGGGCTGGTCGAGGTTCCGGCCGATCATCAAGCGTCCACCGGTGTTCCGGATACGCCCCGTACCCGACAACGTTCCGTTGAAGTCGAGGTAGAAGTCGGTTGGCAACAGCACGTCCCCGCTCGGTTTCGCGATGTTCAGGTTCAGCAGCATGCCGGTACCCGTCAGGGTCTGATCTCCCGAGCCCACCAGGCTTACCGTCGTGTTGCTGAACACGGTTCCGTCATTCGACGTCACCGTGCCACCCACCTGGATCTGCGTTCCGCTCATATTCCGCACGTGGGAGATCAGGAGCGTGTTACCCACCTTCAGCGCCTGATGGAACGCCAGGTCGCCGTTGTCGCCCGGATCGAGGACCACGTCGTCCACCGTTCCGCTGTAGTTGAAGTTGTAGGCCTGGTTGCCGTTCCGACCGATCATCAGCCGGCCACCGGTGTTCCGGATCCGCCCCGCGCCCGCCAAAGTCCCGTTGAAGTCGAGGTAGAAGTCGGTCGGCAACAGCACATCGCCACTCGGCTTCGCGATGTTCAGGTTCAGCAGCATGCCGGTACCCGTCAGGGTCTGGTCGCCGGCACCCACCATCGAGATAAAGGTGTTGCTGAACACGGTTCCGTCATTCGACGTCACCGTGCCACCCACCTGGATCTGCGTGCCGCTCATATTCCGGACACGGGTGATCAGGAGTGTGTTACTCACCCTCAGCGCCTGATGAAACGCCAGGTCGCCGTTGTCGCCCGGATCGAGGACCACGTCGTCCACCGTTCCGCTGTAGTTGAAGTTGTAGGGCTGGTTGCCGTTCCGGCCGATCATCAGCCGTCCACCGGTGTTCCGGATCCGGCCCGCGCCCGCCAACGTCCCGTTGAAGTCGAGGTAGAAGTCGGTCGGCAACAGCACGTCGCCACTCGGCTTCGCGATGTTCAGGTTCAGCAGCATGCCGCTGCCCGTCAGGGTCTGGTCGCCTTCACCCACCATCGAAATGAAGGTGTTGCTGAACACGGTTCCATCATTCGACGTCACCGTGCCACCCACCTGGATCTGCGTGCCGCTCATATTCCGGACACGGGTGATCAGGAGTGTGTTACTCACCTTCAGCGCCTGATGGAACGCCAGGTCGCCGTTTTCGCCCGGATCGAGGACCACGTCGTCCACCGTTCCGCTGTAGTTGAAGTTGTAGGGCTGGTTGCCGTTCCGACCGATCATCAGACGTCCACCGGTGTTCCGGATCCGCCCCGCGCCCGCCAACGTCCCGTTGAAGTCGAGGTAGAAGTCGGTCGGTAACAGCACGTCGCCACTCGGCTTCGCGATGTTCAGGTTCAGCAGCATGCCGGTACCCGTCAGGGTCTGGTCGCCTTCACCCACCATCGAGATGAAGGTGTTGCTGAACACGGTTCCGTCATCCGACGTCACCGTGCCACCGACCCGGATCTGTGTTCCGCTCAGATTCCGAACACGGGTGATCAGCAGGGTGTTCTTGACGTTCAGGATCTGATGGAACGCCACGTCGCCGTTGTCGCCCGAATCCAGCACGAGGTCGTCGATGGATCCGCTGAAGTTGAAGTTATAGGGCTGGTTGTTGTTGCGCCCCACCACCAGGCGTCCACCGGCATTCCGGATCACTCCCGCACCCGACATCGTTCCATTGAACGACACATCCAGATCCGAGGACAGCGACACCACCGTACCCGCGTCCACCACCACGGTGGCCAATGTCGCCGGCAAACTCACGGTCTGCGAACCGGAGAAACGCAGGATGCCGCTGAAGGCCTGCAACTGCGTCGCACTCGCCACCGTCACGCCACCCGAAACCGTCAGCATGTTCCCGCCCAGCGCGATCATGCTGGTGTAGCCGGCCTGCACGTTCAGCGAACGGATCGCGAAGGCCGCGCCAACCGTCGATGAAGTCGTCCGCGTCCCATTGAACACCACATCGTCGTTGGCGTCGGGAATGCCGTCGGCGTCCGTGCCAGAGGTGATCGTCCAACTCGCCGGTGCCGACCAACCCGCGCCGTTTGCCGCGGCGTTCCAGACGAAGGTGGCGCCCACGGCCGATTCCACCGTCAGGTTGAAACTCGTGGTCCCCGCCAGACCATCGCTGTCCGTGCCGGTGATGGTCACCTGCTGGCTCGGAAGTCCCGTCGTGTCGACGGACCAACTCCAGGTCCCGTCCCCATTCTGCGTCACCGTGCCCACCGAGGCCGTCAGGGCCACCGTATCCGTGGCCAGGTCGGACCACGTTCCCGTGTTCGATGCCAACGCACCGGAGCTCACGATCTTGTGGCCCGCATTGGCCAGCACGGGCGCGAGGTTGTTCACCACCAGCGCGAAGGTGGTCGTGCCCACCCCGCCATCGCTGTCCGTGGCTGTGAGGGTCACGGTCTGGCTGTTGTCCGGTCCATCCGTCGTGGCCAACGACCAGGACCACGTCCCGTTCGCATTCCTCACCACGGTTCCCGCCGACGCCGTCAGCGCGACCGTGTCGGCGCCCACATCAGACCAGGTGCCGTTGTTCACCGCCAACTGGCCCTCGTTCACCGTCACCGAAGCACCGCCAGCCATCACCGGGACCACGTTGTTCACCACCAGCGTGAAGTCCACCTGCCCCACACCGCCCCGCGCATCCGTCGCCGTGATGCGTACCGTGCCGCCGTTGTCAGGACCGTCTGTGGTCGCGTACGACCAGGTCCAGGTCCCACCCGCACCGGCGGCGACCGTCCCCACGGTCGCCGTCAGCGTCACCGCTTCATTGTCGGCATCCGCAAAGGTTCCGCTGTTGGCCGCCAATTGCCCCTCCGTCACCGTCACCGAGGAAGCGCTTGCCGCGATCGTTGGGTTCACATTCGGCGGAGGAACGCTTGGCGTGAACGTCGCATTCTCACCTCGTGTCGTGCCGTTGGCGTTCACCGCCACGACTCGGAAGTGGTAGGGCTGGCCCGGTGTCAGACCCGCCAGTGTTGCACTCACCGGCGTCAGGGCCGAGCCCCCCACCAAACCTGGCACCGCGGAGACTACCGTTCCATACGCCGTCGTCGTGCCGTACTCGAACGTGACCGTCGTGGACAGGTCGCGGCCATTCACCGTCGCGTTCAACGTCGCCACGGTCCCCACCGCATCCGTCGCCGCCAACGTCACAACACCCGCCGCCTCGATCCCGCCGCCGCGCACCGCGAAGTCGAAGGGCGCTTCGTCCGGGTCATCATTCGCAATGGTCACCGCCGCCGCGCGCAATCCGCCGCCCGCCGGATCAAAGGTCACCACGAAGCTCAGGCTGGTCGACGGCGCCACCGTTGCCGGCAACGTCGCGCCCGACACCACGAACTCGGCCGCATGAGTCCCGCTGACGCCGATCGTCGACACGTTCAGCACCGCATTCCCGGTGTTCTGGATTGTGTACGTCCGTGCCACCGAACCGGACTCGACCAAGATCGAGCCGAAGTCCGTGTGGTCTTCCACCGCCGGCGATCCGTCGCCATCCGCAATGCCCGTCGCATTCCCCAGCACGGCAATCTCCGGCGCCGGGACCACCAATTGTTCGACCACGAAATCCACGGAACACTGGCTCGCGTTCCCGGCCGCATCCGTGGCCGTCAACGTCACCTCGTGCACGCCAATCCCGACCAGCGTTCCTGCTGCCGGCATCTGGACGATCTGGACCGGTCCGTTGCAATCCGTCGCCACCCAACCCACCGTGAAATCCGGAACCGCCGACTGTACGCCGGCCACCACCTGGACCGTGCGATCCTCCGGGCACGCTGCAAGCGCCGGCGCCAACACGTCGCGCAGGACGATGACGTTCGTGCACCACACCGCACCGCCCGAGGAACTCGTGACCGTCGTCACGTTCGTGTACGCCGTGCCCAACTCGAGCACCGCGCCCACCGTCAGGCTCTGGGCCAGCACGAAGGGTCCGCCTTCTCCCGTCGCCACGATGTAGTCCGCTCCCGTGACATCCGGCATCAGCGCCCGGCACTGCACATCCGCATCCAGCACGATGTTCGTCCGGCAAAACGCGATGATCGGCTGGACCACCGGGTTGACCGTGACCACCGCACTGCATGTCGCCTCATTCCCCGCCGCGTCGCGCACGGTCAGGAGCACCGAATGTGTTCCCGCGTCCAGCACGGTCCCCGCCGCCGGCGATTGGGTCCGGGAGGCAACCCCCACGTTGTCGATCGCCACCAACTCGCCCGTCAGATCCGGCAAGGCCACCGAACCCGTCCCCAGCGTCCGCGCCGGAGGACACGTCGTGATCACCGGCAAGGTGCCGTCCTCGACAACCGCGTTCACCACCAACTCCGTCACACGCCCAACCGCGTCTGCCGCCCGGAGGCGGACCACGACGGGCCCGATGCCCAGCGGGCTGCCGGAAACCGGCGTCTGCGACGAGGACACCACGGCGACATTGTCCGTCACCGTCGCCTGCGCGAGATAGTTGGGAAGCGTCACCGTTCCCGCCGGACCGGTCCGCAACGCCAGCGGACTGAACGTTCCCGTCACCACCGGTGCCTGCGTGTCCGGGACCTGCACCTGAACCGTGCCCACCGCCGTTCCACCCGCGTCATCCGTCACCGTGTAGGTAAAGCTGTCGGGCCCGACGTAGGAATCCGCCGGGTTGTATGTCACCCGCGTCCCACCCACAGCAATCGCCGCCACGCCGTGCGCTGGCTGGGTCACCGACAGCACCCGGAGCGGATCCCCGTCCGCATCCGTGTCATTCAGCAACACGCTGATCGTCGTCGTGCCCGACGAGGTCAACGGCGCCGGAACATCATTCACCGCCACCGGTGTGGAATTGAGCGTCGTGAACTCGACATCCTCGCCCGCGGCCAGGCCATTCGGGCCTTCGACCACCAATCGGACGTGATGGACGGTGTGCGGCGCCAGTCCGGTGACCGGGATGTTCAGTTCCACAGGCGTGAATCCGTCGCCCATGCCATTGGTCGGGCTCCGCATCCCGTAGGCCGTCGTCAGTCCGTATTCGAAGAACGCCTTCATCGGGCTGCCGTTCGGAGTCACGGTTCCGCGCAACGTCGCCGAACTGGTTCCGATCGTCCGAGGCAGGTACGTCGCCAGCCTCGGGCTGCGCGCCAGGGTCACATTGCTGAACAGCGCATACACACCTGCGTTTGGCGTCGGTCCCGCCGCCGTCATGCCCACGAGCACCGGGGCCTCCTCACCCACGCTGTCGCTGCGCATCAATCCATCCGCCGAGCCCACCAGGGTCCACGCCGTTCCATCGGCCGAGACGTATCCCTGGATCGACTCGCCCCCCCGCACCAGCCGCAGCCACTGCGCTCCGGTGCCCCCCGTACGGGTCACCGTCGAGGCCGCTCCTCCCGCGTTGACCCGCGCCGTAAACCGCGCCGTGCCATCCGGAGAGACACCAATCGATGCGTGCGGCGAATCCGACCCAGCGGTCGCCCGGATCATGAGCCCCGCCGTCCCCGAAGGATCCCCGCCCGCGAGGAACTCAACCTTCACCCGGAAATCGGTCGACCCCACCAACGATTGGGCCTCGAAGTGAAACCGATCGGAAACACCGTTTGTGGAGATCCTCCCACTGCCCAGCAGCGAAAAGGTACCCGCCCCCGACAACCCCACCTGATCCGGTCCGGCAAGCAGGTTGCCCCGGAGCTGGGCCGGCGTCAGTGCCTGATCGTAGATCCGGAATTCATGGAAGACGGCATCCACATTGAGCAGGTAGTCCTCCATGCAACGGCCCAGCCAGACGTTCACATCGTTCAGCTCTCCCGGACCCAGGGGATCCAGAATCGACGCCAGCGCCTGCCCATTCCGATAGTAGCTCCACCGTGACGTCGCTGGATCGTAGACCATCGCGAAGTGGACCCTCTCGCCCAGCGGCCACCCCGTACCCACCGAAGCGATCTGACGGTCCGTCATCCGTTTGGAGTCGAAGCGCGTCAGGCTCTGCCTCTGGTTGTTCGGAGCCCAGTCGGATGCCTGCAGGCTGAGGGTCTCGACGAAGCCGAGAGTCTCGACTCCGGAATCCTCGACTTCACCCACGGCCGACAATCCGGCCGCAAACAGGTCCGACGGGAAGAACGAAAGCGTCTGCAACGTGAGCCAACCTTCCAAAGTCACCGCGCGGTTCTTGGTTCCCCGGGACGCGCCGCTCACCACACCGTTCGGAAGATCGATGTACGCTGCCACCAGCGGGTTTCCACCCGGCAGGTCCAGCCCCTTGCCGTCCGGAGTGAAGCGCGCTCCGGTACCACGAAGCACCGCGCTCATGCCACCGATGCTGTCCGTCAACAGCGTGCCCGCAGGCACCGCCGCACCACCCGTGCCATCCAGTTTCCAACGATGGAGCGGTTCCACCGGAACGGGGAGTTCCGAGATTCCCGAGCTTCCGACCGGCGTTCCGCCACCGACAGCCACCGACGCCCAGGGTTCCGCCGGCGTCACGCTCGGCGTGAAGGGATCCAACCGGTGCGCCGGGATCGGTCGTTCCATCAAACCATTCGGATGCTGCACGCCCACCGAGAGGAAGTCGCCGCCGGTGTTTTCAACCCAGCGCGCCTCCAGGTAAACCCGCTGCCCCTTCTCCAGCTGGATCCCCGAGCTCGCCTGAAATGGACCGCTGTCCCAGCGGCCAAACGCGACCGCCCGTGTCACCCACGCCACGCGCTCCGCACCAACACCGCTCGGATCCTTCGAAAGCAACAGATCAGCCTCATCATCCGCACCGATAAAGAACCGGTACTGTCCAGCCGCCGCCGCCGTGAAGATCGCACGCCAGCGTTCGCCGAACCGCTCCGTCCGATGCATGCCGGACTCGAAGGCCGTGTTCACAACCTCCCGGCCGGTCGGCAGGAAGGGATAGCGTTGATCATTCAGCAGGTGCGCCAGGGTCCCGCCCGCCAACCCATCAAACCACTCCCGAAGCACGCCGCGACCCAGCCCACGGTCCAGTTCGATCGTCACCCTCGCCTCGCTCGGAGACACGATCGAGTACGCACCCGACGCCACGGTCACGACCACCGTCTCGGCCACTTCGAACAAATCATCCCCCACCGGCACCACCGGCATGGTCACCGACTCTTCGCCCGCCGGGATGACCACGGTTGCAGGAAGCGCCCGGAAGTCCGATTCCGGTGTCGCCGTACCGCTCACGGTGAAACTCACCGTCAACGCGCTCGCCACCGAGCCCCCCGAAGGAATGTGAACGCTCCGGGATTGATCCCGCTCTCGTCCGCCGATGCATCGGAGGCCACCACGCTGACCTGCGCCGGACCATCGTCCTCGATCCGCACCACGGCCTCGGAAGGGTTCCCAGCGCGATAGTGCACCGTGGGCGAAACGTTCACCTGGACCGTCTCCAGCGGTTCGCTGAGGAAGTCCGTCAAGGGCTGGATCGCGAGCGTCTTGCTCGCGCTGCCCGCCGGAATGGTCACCTGCAATCCCGTCGACGTATAATCCAATCCGGCCGTCGCCGTTCCAGAAACCACGAAGAACACCGTCAAGGGTGCCGTTGTGGAACCCGTGCGTGTGAAGGTGAATTCGCCCGCATCGCCCGTCTCGGACGCCATCGGATCCGTCGCCACCACAGTCACCACCACACTCGCCGCGGGCAACCCCGGAACGGGCATCGGCTCCACCAACTCGACCCGCATCGGCCTCTGGCTGGTTCCATCGGGCAGATCCAATCCCACGCTGACATGGTCGCCTCCCGACCCCTCCTTGTGCAGCACCTGGAGGTGGTAGCGCTGCCCCGCCGTGAGGTTCACAGGAGCCGATCGCTGCGAGGGAAACCAGGTCCAATCGCGGTAGGGCGTCCACGCCGGCACCGCCGCCAACTCACGCAGATTCGCCGGAGTCTCGTCCGTGCTCAGCCAAAGCTCCGATGAATCATCGCTGGCGACATAAAACGTATACGAACCGGTCAACGGCGGCAGGAACCAACCCCGCATCCGTTGCCCGTAGTTGTCGCCGATACCGCCCGCCGGCTCCGTTCCCTCCGAAAGGACAAACCTCTGGTCGGGCGAACCTGGGTACCGTGCGTTGCTCGTCAATGACGCCACCGTGGTCCCCGGTATGTCGAGCCACCGCTCCACCGTGAGTCCTCGCTGGACGATTGGAACCGCCCGGAAGTCGACGCCCGTCGCGGAAGGCGGCAGGTCCGTTGCCCCGCTCGTCACCGCCGTGATGCTCCAGCCTGCCAGGCTGGCCACCACCGCATGGGATCCCACCGGCATTCCGGCCAAGAGATAACGTCCGTCCGCCGCCGTATAGGCCACCTTTCCGGGCCCCGCGTGAACCAATGCTCCAACCAGCGGCGCACCTTCCGCCGTCAGCACCCGGCCGGCGATCGTCGGCAACGTCGGCGTGCCCACCTGCACGACCGTCTGCACGATGACGCGTCCCCCACGACGATCACTCACCTCCACCCGGACCGGATAGTGGCCCGCCGACTTCCACGCCTTGACCTGGCTCGGCAAGTCGTTCGTCGAATACGTGCCGTCCCCGAAATCCCAGCCATACGAAAGGATGTCCCCATCGGGATCCGTCGCCGTCACCGCCAGTTGCACCGATTGGTTCACCGACGCGATCGAAGGCGTCGACGAAACCAATGCCAGTGGCGACGAGTTCTCGCCCGAGGTCTCGTACCGGACGTCGACCTCCACATAATCATCCGGAAAGACCCCTCCCTGCCCAACCGCGGTCACGTGCATGCCAGTCACCTGATCCCTGAACGTCCGGCCAATGAGGAGCGGCGAATCCTCCGTCGCCGGCACGCCCGTCCCCACTGTCATCGGGTGCATGTCCAGGGTCTGGGTGCCCAGCGAACTGCCCGAGGAGAACTGGACGTTGTTGTGATGCCACATCACGACAACACCGTGATCGGTGTGGAACTCCCGGCCGCCGTGCGGTCGGAAGTTCGGCCGGAACTCCAGCGCGTACCAGCGGTGGTCCTTCGGGAGGCGAAGGCTGTAACTCCGGCCCGGGACGGGCGCGGGAACATCCGCGTTGTAGATCCGGTAGGTGCCGTTCGTCCGCGTGACCTTGACTTCATTCGTCCGTAGCCATCCCAGGGTCCAGCGCTCTGCCGTGTTGAACGGAGGCGCCGCAGGGCCATCAAACGGGAACCACGCGTGCATGGTCGAGTAGCGCCCACCATACTCGCGATGGATGCCCGGACCGATCGGGGAATCGGTGGTGGGCTCCCACTGGTTCGCGTGCCACAACCCGAAGTTGTGCCCCCATTCGTGGGCCAGCACGCTCGCCTGCATGCAGCGCATCCACGAACGAATCCCACCCACTTCCGCCAGGCCGCAGTATCCCGTCCCGAATCGCGATGAATTGAAGAACAGCGACAGGAAGTCAAAGTCCGTCGAGACGTACGGCTTTGTTCCCCGACTTCCAGGGCCGCAGCCACCAGCAGCATGTCCTTGAAGAGGAGGTCTTCGGGCGCTGCGCTCGCGGCGTACTCAGCCTCCGTGCGCGGAGTCAGCAGCGTCGGAGTGAAGGCATAGCCCATGTGCAACCGCCCATAACTCCACGCGGCAAAGTCATCCACCACGCGCTGCAACTGCGCCTGCATCACCGCATCCGTGGCCGGCTCATACGTCGCTGCCTGTTCCGGGAATCGGAGCCGGATCGCGAGCAACCGCTTGTTCCCCTGCGCCTTCGTCGCCGGCACCACCGTCGAGAATCCACCGCTCGATCCAGCGCCACCCATCGCTGAAACCATCGGTTCACCCGAGGCCCACTGCTCGATGTGTCCGCCACGGCAGAGGAAGTGGAAATCCGTCCCCGTGGTCACCACCACGGCCTCTTCCTCGATGACCGCCTTGTCCCCCGAGACGCTGCACGTCGGGTCGTCCTTGCCCGCCTTCGCCAATTCATTCCGGACGTCCGCCGCTTCCTCCTTTGAAAGTTTCTCAAACGCAGAATCCCGAAGCGCCATCACGCCACCGTCCAACCCCTCATCCAGGCCCACTCCCAACACGCGCACATTGGCCGAAGTCACCGACCGCGCCCGATCGCCGTAGACGTGTGTTTCGTAGTAGCGACCATTCACCTCGGTCACCCGTCGAACCGGGGCCCCTTGGGCCTCCCTATCCTCCCACGCGACCCCGAGAACGCGGTAGTCACCCACCCCGCGCACCGGATGCTCGATCAGGCTCGCCAGTTCCAGCGGCAGCGCCTTCCGGAACTTGTACGGCAACGCCTCTTCGATCGCCCGCTGCGGATCCTGCCGGATCAGGCTCTTCATCGTCTCGCGACGCGCCTCCGCCAACACCCGCCCTTCCGCCATCATCGTCCCGCGGGCCGCCTCATCCGCACGCTCCCATTGCTCGGCCCACTTGCGGAACCCGTCCAACCCCACCCGCATCGACGCCTCCGGGTCTGCCCCTCGGACCCCACCCGCGGGCCCCGGCGTTGCACTCGCCGGGCCCGACGGGGCCACCGCCCCCACCGTTGCGGGTTCAATCACGGTCGGCACCGCACCCGGGCCACCCCGGCGCAACACCACCACCGCGATCCAGACCGCCACACCGAGAACCGAAAGGGCGAGAAGACGTCTCTTGTTCATCATGCAGGAAAAGGCAGCCCCTCCAGTTGAACGGACGGCAAACCTCCAAGCATGTCCTACAACACCCCATCCACCGCGTTACACGACCTTAGTACTTTTTTTAGGTATTTCTTCACCCGCCCCCTTCCCCCCATTCGTAGCAGTCGACGTCAGGAGGCTGTGGTTGAAGCCCCCAGTCTCCAGAGACCAGTTCCCAGCCCGACAAACCCTGCCTCCTCACGTCGTCAGCTAAACCCCCATTCGTAGCAGCCGACGTCAGGAGGCTGTGGTTGAAACCCCCAGTCTCCAGAAGCCAGTTCCCAGCCCGACAAACCCTGCCTCCTCACGTCGTCAGCTACCCCCCATTCGTAGCAGTCGACGTCAGGAGGCTGTGGTTGAGGACTCCCCAATCCCCGGTTCCCAACCGGAAACCAGCCCCGGACAGGGATCGCCGCAAAAATCGAAAGAAGACGCAAACAGGAGAACCCCATGGGCGCTGGCTCGGTTCCTTGCCGGTGTTACCAGCCTTTTGCGCCTTCTTGAGTTCTTTGCGGCAATACCCGTCTCGGCCCTCCGGCGCCTTGCCCAGAAGCGCCTCAAATACCGAAGCCGGCATCGCAGCCCGCGCCCCAACGTGTTTCCCCTTCGCGGCTTTGAGGCTTCGCGGCTTTGTTGACCCCGTCTTTCCAGCAAACAAAGGGACGAAAACAACTTTGTTCGCGCAGAGGCGCAGGGAAGCAGACCGCTTTCGTTCCGCGTCTTCTTGGCGTCTTTGCGTGATCTCGAAACTGGCCACTGGGCACTGCGCCCTCTCCCGCCCGGCTTCCAACTTGAATCTTGAATCTTGAAACTGCCCCTCCCTTCACCGCGCCTCCCACGCCTCCAAAGGCTGCCCGGGCGCGCAATGCAGCAGCACGCGGTCCCCGTCGCCAAAGCGCATCCAGTTCCGCGCGGTGGGGACGTTCACCTGCATCCGTTCCCGACGCATCACCCCCGCCTCGCGTCCCGGCAACGCCTCCCAGAACCGCAACGTCCGATCCCCGGAGGTCGCCACCACGGCCCCGTCTCCCGACACCGCCAGCGCCGTCACTGCTCCCGTGTGCGCCCGCCAGCCTTCCGCCGGCAATTCCTGACGGGTCCCCACGTCGAAGACCCGGACCCAACCATCCTCGTTCCCAACGAACAACCGCCGTCCGTCCGGATGAAAGGCCACCGCTGTGTCGTAATCTGCCGGATTCCCCAACGCCACATGTCCTCCGTTGACATTGTCGACCCGGTACAACCGGACGCGCCGTCCGATGAATCCCGTCACCGCGATCCACCTGGAATCCGGCGACACGTCCATGCAGTTCACGCCGTTCGACCCATGCAACATCCGTTCGTCCCCCGTTCCCGCCGCCGAACGATTCTCCAGATCCACCACAAACAAGCGCCCGGGCAACAATCCAACGATGGTCCGACCATCCGCGGTCAGGACTCCCTGCACCATTTGCCCGAATCGCGGATACGCCTCCGTTGCACGCACCCTCCAGAGGCGTATCGGATCCTGACCAGCCGTGGCCGGAAGCCCCCAGACATCGATCTCCTCAGTCGTTGTGTTCCGCGTCACCGCCCGACCATCGTTCATCACCGCCACCGCATGCGTCCCCTGGGGAAATGCATGACGCGCACCGGACTTCCGATCCCAGAGCCAGCATTGGTCCGTTTCCCCGCGGTACAGCACGAACCTTCCATCGCGGGAAGCCGTCGGGTGTTCCCACGGATTCGAGGTCCGTACGCCCGAGACCCTCGACCCGAGGATCGCCGCCTCCCGCGGCCACCAGGAGACGGTTCCATCCTCGCTCCCCGTCAACCAACGCCCTCCAGCCTTCAAGGCGAGCACATCGTGGATCCGCTCCCGATGCCCGAGATAGAAATGGAAGCGCCCCTCTCCAGCGGTCCGGCTCAACAATCGTTCGGGAGGTTCCTGCGGACCTTCGCTGCCGACCGGTTGGCAGAGACCCGGACGTGCACCGTCGTCGTAGGTCAACGCGACGGGTGGCTTTTCGCCATATCTCAACGTGCGAAGCACCGCATCATCCGTCGCTACGGCCACCACCGGTTCCGCCGGATCCGTGGCGATGCCCCGGATCTGCGCGGGGAAAGCCTGCCGGAGCATTACCTCCCCGGTTTCCAGCGAGACCACCTGCAACTGTCCCATCAACCCGGTCGTGTCCCCGAGGCATTGGATCAGGTGGCGGCCATCGCTGGAGAACGCCAACAACCCCGCATCCATGATCCGCGTGGAGATCGAACGCAGTATCGTGGGCTTGGAGGATTCCAGGTCGGAGCTCTTGAGGATCTGGATTTCGCTGCCGGCGTCCCCGATCCGCACCCACGCCAACCATTGTCCATCCGGCGACATCGCGAACGGCGCGTGCCGCGGCTTCGTGATCACCCGCGTCTCGCCACTGGCGACATCGAAGATCTCCGTCGCATCCCCGCGGTCCGCCCCCCACAGGATGGTCCCGCCCAGCAACAGCCGTCGGTCATCCAACCACAACCCCGCCATGTGCCGACCCGCCGCCGTGTGCAGCACCTTTCCCGTCGCGGCCTCCAGCACCATCAACAAGTCCCCGTCCGCGCAGAACAGATGCCGACCATCCGGCGCAAACCCAATCCCGTGGAACCCCCGGTCCAAAACCACGTCCGCATGCCGATCCTCCAAGGCCGGAATGGAGATTCCCTCCTCCAGCACGTCCGTCACCGGATCCAGCCAACGCAGCACCCGGTCCTCGCCCACCATGGCCACCCGCTGCCGTTGCGGCACCCACGTCATGCAACGCACGCCACCTCCGGGAACCACCCGCTGCCGTGTCGAATCTCCCTGGTTCAACCAGTTCAACAACCGCCACTCGAACCGCCCCTGCCCCGCCTCCTGCATCGCCAACAACCGCGCCGTCCTTCCCAGATCTCCCTTCTCGCGGGCCGACATCGCCTCCGCGATCTGCGCAAAATAGGCGTTCTCCCCCGACTTCCGCTCCGCCGCCACCGCCAGCAACTCGCTCACCTCCGACTTCCGCAGGTTGAACTCCGCCCGCCGCCATTGCGAAAGGATCCCCGCCGCCCCGGTCCCCAACGCCAGCATCAGGAACCCCACCAGCATCGTCATCACCGGCCGCATCCGGCACCAGTGCCACGCCTGCTCCACCCACGTGATCGCCCGCGCATGGATCGGCTCCCCACGCAGGTACCGGTCCAGGTCGTCCGCCAGTTCCGAGGCCGTCGCATACCGACGCTGCTCCGGATTCTCGAGGCATTTGGAACAGATGATCGCCAGGTCGCGGTCCACGTGACGTCCCAGCTTCGAGGCGGTCGGCTGACGCGATTCCGCCACTTCGCGGATCAGCTCCAGCGTCGACTTCGCCGCGAACGGCGGCCGCCCCGAAAGCAGGTGATGCAACACCGCCCCCAGGCTGTAGAGATCCGATCGCACCCCGGCCGCCGACGCCCCAGACCGCGCCACCTCGGGCGCCATGTACGCCGGCGTCCCCAGCACGACCTCCGGCAGCGTCATCGTCCCACCACCGTCCAATCGCTTCGCCAGCCCGAAATCCGTGACGTGCGGGACCCCGCTTTCATCGACCAGGATGTTCGACGGCTTCAGGTCCCGGTGAAGCACACCATGGTCATGCGCGTGCTGCACCGCCCGGGCCACCGTCGACATCAACTCGGCCACCCGACGGCATCGCGCCGGATCCCGGACATCGGAGGGCACCACGTACTCCTCCAATCGCGCCTCCAGGCTTCCCCCCTCCACCAGCTTCATGCTGAACCACGGCCGCCCATCCGACTCCCCGAACTCATACACCGGAACGATGTTCGGATGGTCCAAACCGGCCGCGATCTCCGCCTCGAACAGGAACCGTTGCCGCATCGATGCCCGCGACGCCGTCGTCACGTGCACGAGCTTCAAGGCAACGATCCGCTTCAATCGCCGCGACCGCGCCTTGAATACCACCCCCATCCCACCCCGCGCGATTTCCGACAGGATCTCGTAGTCGCCCAGATCCCCGCCCAACGATTCCACCTCGTCCAGATCGCCGAACAGGAGGCTGCGTTGCAGGCACGCCGCGCACAAACCGTTGGCGTCATCCGCCTCCAGTTCCCCTCGGCAGGAAACACACAGCGCCGCGTGGCTCATCGTTCCCACTTCCTACAACAACGCCGACCCCATGTTACCGGGAATCGCATCAGCCCGCTTCCCGGCCCAGAGCCGCGATCAGGTGCCGGATCTCATCGTCGACATCCCGTGGATCGTTCACCTGGCTCGCCACCTCCGCCCGGAAGAGCTCGCGATAACGGGCCCGGAACCGGTGCAGCGCCGTCCGGAACGCCCCTGGCGCCATGCCCAGCGATTCTGCCTTCTCCGACAGCATCGCCCCGTCTGCCCCCAATCCCAACAACGGCTTCATGGCCTCGAACCGCGCCACCTGATCCAGCTCGCGATATTCCTGCTCCAGCGCCTTCAGCACCCGCGCCAGCACGGCCTTCGCCCACTTGCGGTCAAACAACGCCTCCTGCGGCATCTGCGCCGCCTCGTCATGCCGGAACGCCTCCTCCGCCGTCTCGACATCCAACGGCACCACCTCCAACCCACCCCCACGCTTCTGGCGGTTCGTATGCCGCCACTGGTTCGTGCAGAAGTTGCGCATCGACGACATCAGGAACGACCGGAACCGCCCACGGCTCCGATCCGCCCCGGCGTACACCTTCTGCTCCAGGAAATACTCGAAGAACCCCTGCGTCAGATCCCGCGCCTCCTCCGCCTCCACTCCCTGCGTCCGCGCGAAGACATACAACGGCGCCCAATAAGCCCGGCAGATCTCTGCCAGAGCGGCCTCGGCTCCCGGGGCGCGACTGTCCGCGGCATCCGCCACCAGGCTCCAATGCGTCGTCCGAAAATCACGCGTCCCTTGCGTTCCTTCAGGATTCATCTCGGGGGAGGACAACCTTTGGGCACCCGACAACCCTCCGTCGAGCCGTTTGATGCCCCGTCCCTTCCGCCCCAACCCTACCCGAAGCCTACCCCATGCCTACCCCAACCCCACCCCAACCCCACGCCCTCGGAACGGGGCGGCGACGTCCTCGTCGCCGTTCCGGTCCCTTCCCCATAGACGGAGACATCCCCACCCCGTCGCCCACCCACCTGAAACCATGAATCTTGAAACTTGGCACTCCCCAACTCCTGTGCCTTCATTTCCGCCGCTGGTCCGCAGCCCCCCGTCCCGATAGCTCAAATGGATAGAGCAGCGGTTTCCTAAACCGCGGATCCAGGTTCAATTCCTGGTCGGGACACCACTCCAAATCAACAATTTACGCTACAAATCAAGGCCCCAAGGGACCGTTGGTCTTGATTTTTCCGACAGTTTTCCGACAGTCGGAGGGGATGAATCCAAAGCCTTCGAGGAAGCCCGAGGCCGATGACAAATGGCCTCGGCGGGTCCGCTGCGGTCGGGTTTTCGTCACCGTCTACCGACGGAAGCGCGCCGATGGCTCCTTCGGATACGAGGTCAGTTCCTACGCGACCGGAAAACGGCGACTGGAGTCCTTTCCGTCCGCCGAGAGCGCCCTCGATCGCGCTGCGGATCTGGCACGTCAGATGAGTTCCGGTCAGGCCACGGCATCCGACCTCACCCAACGTCAGGCCGTGGAGTACGTCGCCGCCGTGGAGGTCCTCCGCCCCCTGGGCATTTCCCTGCTCTCCGCCGCTCATGCCGTCGCGAACGCTCTGAAGCGGGTCTCGAATCTCACGGAACTGGAGGAAGCGACGAAGCAGTACGCCCGACGGAACCAGAAGGTCGTTCGCAAATCCGTTTCCGACGTCGTCACCGAACTCATCGAGATCAAGCGCGCACGGAAAGTGTCCCAGCGTTACCTACTCGATCTCGAATCGCGGCTGGGCCGGTTCGCCCGGGAGTGCAGGAAGTCCGCTGCCGAGGTGTCCACCGCTGACCTCCAGTCGTGGCTCGACGCACTCAAGCTCTCGCCGCAGAGCTACACGAATTATCGGCGGACGATCAACCTCCTGTTCGAGTTCGCAGTCGCGCGCAACTACGCCGACGAAAACCCCGTCGCCAAGACCGAGTCCTTGAAGATCAAGACCGGCACGGTGGAGGTCTACACGCCCGAGGAATTTCAACGCCTGCTCGCCGCCGCGCCGGATGAGTTCCGCGCATGCGTGGCCCTGGGTGGTCTCGCGGGTCTCCGGAGCGCCGAAATCGAAAGGCTCCGATGGGAAGACATCGACCTCAGGCAACGCCACATCGTGGTCGGCGCAGAGCGGGCCAAGACCGCCGCCCGTCGGGTCATTCCGATGGGTGATGCCCTGGTGGCCTGGCTCCAGATCTGCAAGCAGGGCACGGGACCGATCTGGCCGGGAACCCAGGACGGGTTCTTCGTGCAACAGCGGATCACGGCGAAGCGCAGCGGAATTCAGTGGAAGGCCAACGCCCTGCGGCACAGCTACGCCAGTTACCGATTCGCCGAATGCGCGGATGCCGGACGCGTGGCCGGGGAACTTGGCAACACGGCGGCGATCGTTCATCGCCATTACCGGGAACTGGTGAGCTCCGAGGCCGCCCGCCAGTGGTTTGCCGTGGTTCCGCCCACAGCAAAACAGTCGTGACAGGAAAGCTCTGCTTTCACGCAACCCGCGCCGCCCCCGGGAGGGATGGGACAGGTATGAACACCACACCTGACAAAGCCCTGCCGGAATCGAGTCCGTACATCGACAAGATGGGTTTGGCCCGTCGGATGGGCATCGCCCGCCGCACGGTGGACAACTGGCTCCAGCGCGGTCTCCCCCACCTCAAGCTCGGTTCCCGACGCGTCCGTTTCGATCTCCGCGAGGTGGACGAATGGTTTCGAACCCACTGCCGGGTCGTCCGCCGGGGAAAGCTGAACGCCGACGATCGGTGACCCTGTAATGGCCCCGGGGCCCGCCGAAGCGGTCGGATCAGCGGGCGGCTCTTCCCTCTAATGGCTCCATCAGGAATGCCGCGAGAAGCAGTGCGGAAGCTCGAGGTGATGACGCACCCCTCTACCCCGGCGGCGGAGCGTCGAACTCAAGCATGCCCCCTCCAGCTCTCTCGAGCACCCCTTTGGTGTCCATTTTGAACAGCTTGCCGGAGCCCTCCGTGGTCCATAACGCCCCGCAACTCGGTGCAGGCGGTCTAACTGAGATCGCCAAGAAGGCTCAAGCACTCCCGACAGTCGGCGGCTCATGCGCGCCGAGCACCTTCGGGGCACATCGGGGGCATGCCGTGCCCCTCGGGACAAATGGTGCAGCTGTCGGTGGCAGAACCGATGCGCACAAATCGGCACCGAAGATCCGCAGGGCGTCAAAGTCCTCAGGAGAGAAAGTGGCCTCCGAAACTCGAGGAATAATGAACACGTAGTCCCCCCTGCAGGATGGGCAGACCCGCCGTCCCCACTCAGTCTCGCACTCCTTGCACGTCATGATCAGGGCATCCTTCGGCCGATCGACATACCCTGAACTGCAACACGGACACCGTTGCAATTCCAGAAAGCTGCTACCAACCCGCAAGAGCAGCGCATGGATCTTCTCGCAAATATCCGCATGGATCTCTTCTTCGGCCTCCTTCGAGTTAAGCTCCTTCTTCCGAAGATTGACTCGCGCACGCTCGCGCGCGTCCCCGCGGACACGTTGCTCCTGCTCCTTGATCTGCTCCCGCTCTGACTTCGTCTGCTGCAGTCGCAGCCGAGCCTCATTTGCACGGCTCGCCGCCTCAGTCATCAGATCATCGGAAGGAGGTCTTGTGAGCTCCACTTTGTCGCCATTGATGCGCACCCCCGGGCTCCGAGAAAAGCCACACCAGATCTGAGCGGAACCTTTGATCTCTTCGCAGATCGGGATACGCGGCCAATCATGCTCGGCAGCGACCCAGCGAATGGCTCTCGCGATCAACTCAGTGGAATCAATTCGCAGAGGAGAAACCTCAGCGATCGCAAGCTGGTCTGAAAACAGGGCATGCCGGGTCAGCATCTTAAGCTTGGCTGTAAGCTCCGCGGAGTGGCTTGTTGAGATGCCATCGGGGTCGTGGACAGTAACGACGAGAAGCGGAGGACGGCCTTGGCGACTCTCGCAGGCACACCGAAGTGCTGCCTCGATCTGCTCCTCAACTTGCGCGCCGAAGCAACAGTACAGCCCGACAATCTCCAGTTTCGGTGCCCCCGACTTCGTGAGCCGGAGTGTGCGGTCGGTGCGGATCTCAAGGCGCCAGTCACGCCCCAGCTGGAGGCTTTGACCTAGGGCAAAGGGTTGGGCTGTGATCTCGTCCGAAAGAAACGCTAGCTGCCGGCATGCCCTGATGGTCAGCAGAGTTACGAACAAATCCCAGTCCTCAATGGAGCGCCGTCGAGATTGAGCACGCTCTCGAACGTCAGGTGGTTTCCGCGCAGAATGCGACTCCCACTGGTGCCAAAGATCAAACACCCGACGATAATTCGCATCACTCTGGAACACGTTCGTGGAATGCAAAGGACTCGCCACCGTGACGACCTGCCCCATCTGCTTGAAGAGGTGCGTGTCGGCGAGCGCGAGCAACCGGGCGCGGGCCCCCTCCAGATCGGTCACCAGTTTCGCCAGCACCTCACGGCTGGGGTGCGTCATAAACATCTCGCCCCAGATTCGATACAGCCGGTCACGGCGAAAGCGCGTCCCGCGGATCGATCCGGAGTGCTCGCTGGCCTCATCAAGGGCCCGGAGAATCTGGTTTAGCCATTGGAGGCGCGGGTGGAGCACACCGAGGATGCGCTTGCGAAGAGTTGCGACTGCGCGGTTCTCATAGATATCCCACTGATCCTTTCGCATTTCAGCGAGAATGCGCCTAGGACGGACACCGAGAAAAGTACGGCTCTGCCAGTCCTCGGAATGAGCCGCTAGCGCAGCGATTGCACGGTGAGAAACGCGACGCGCCCGTCCCACCTCTTCCCGAACCTCCTCAATGGTAAGATGACTCCGAGGATTATGGCTGAGGGCTTCCAGCTGGGGCAGAGCCTCAATGAGAGCCGTCTCACAATTCCGCGGCGTCAGCTCCGAGGTTATCGTCGGATCAAGTGGGACCAGCCTCACCCACTGCCTGACATCCGCTAACCCGCGGATGACTGTGGCAAGACTGGCCAAGCTTTGGCGGAGGAGTTCCCCGGCTCACTCGCAGGCGATGGATGTTCCAAGTCCGTCAGTACCTGCCCAGTGAGTGTTGTTCCCCGTATACCACAACCCGAGGAATGACATCGATTCTGGCCGTTGGCAGACCTGCCCCGTCAGACGATTGTGCCAAGTCGCTTCCATTGCCCCTTAAGCTGTGCCACCGCTCAATCGCTTGATCTCATGGTTAAGCAGTTCAACGCACTTTTCGGGAGGATTGGATGCATCGAAGTTCTCCCAAGCACGGTTGAGCTTCTCTTGGAACTCCTTAAGCTGGGATGCGTTGAGATCAAACCGGCCACCCAGCTTGCGAAGGAGCTTGGTGGCGACGACATGGTCAGTAGCCTCACCTAGAGTGCCTCCCGCTTCGACGATGACTGGCACAAAACTGCGAATCTGGCGATCCAGTCGGTTCCCCCAACCGAGCCCAAGCCTAGAAAGTTCGTTCGTTAGGCATTTTTCCAGAAAATCAATTGTTCTGGTGGCCGCTGCTTGATGGGCCTGCCTCGCCCTTCGAAAACCGCCCTCTAACACCTCCATAGAAAGCGAATGTGGAGCGTTGTGTGGCTGAAACTCAAAACTCTCGGGGTGCCTCGGAAACTCCATAACATGAGCGCGGTCGTACGTCTTCGGAGCAAAGTCCTTGGTCGTCTCATCATGATTGGCTGTACCTATGAACCAAACATTGCTGGGAATTCGGAGCCAGCGTGCGTCCTCAAGGAGCTTGGGCGCACCATCAATCCGTGCCGTAAGGAGGCTTATGTGCTGCTTCGACTCTGCTTGTTCCAGTGCAGACAAGAAATCGGCGAAGTAGTGTTCAGGGTGGGAGAGGTTCATCTCATCGAGCACGATGAAGTACGGGAGCGACAGATGACGCGGTTGCTGCGCCCGATACAGAGCCTGAAGAAACTCAGACTCGTAGAAGCGGCGTTCGAAGGCATTGTAGTAGCCAAGGAGATCATTGCGATCCCGCCAACCCGACTGGACCTCTATCAAGGATGAGAACGCACCCACGGCCTTGGCGAAAGCAACCGGAAGACTTGTCTTCCCGGTGCCGCTGATGCCCTGCAGAAGATGCAAACGGCTGGATGCAAGCCCGGCCAAGAATGCCCGGATGTCCTTCTCTCGGTAGAAAAGACCCTCCGCGGCAATACGTGAACGCACCTCATCGACGAACTCCTTGAGCGAAGAAAGCTTCGCACGAGTGGCATGTGGCGGCGTCTGCAAGTCGCCGTCCGTATCCATCGAGGAAAGGCTGGGAAACACCTGTTGCGACTTGGTCTTGTCTACCAGTTCTCCCAACTCCCGGCGCAAACCATCAATGCAGGCGCGGAGTGCTGCCTCGCGGCTGTCCCAAGCTGCCTTTTGGTCCCGGAGATTCTGTGTTTCCGCCACCCCGATGGACAACTTGCCCATCTGTACCTCCAGCACCTGATTTCGTTGTCGCAGTGTTGCGATGTCCGAGAGAAGGGTCTCTCTCTCGCTTTCGAGGCCCCCCAGTCGAGCTACCTGCTCCTCGGCTGGTTTCTTGGCGAGCTCAGCAACGAGCCTCGCGTTGCGTTCCTGAATAGTCCTGACTTCGGCGAGCAACTCCTCCCGTGTTTTCCCGGCTGCCAGGCGTTCTGCCTGCTCATAGCGGCCAAGACGCTCGGCTAGATCTGCGCAAGTGGCGAGGGCACTCTGGAGTCGAATCTCCCTGTCAGCGACTGCATCCCGAATCTCCTTATCAGCGCGATCACGAAGGCTAGACTTGAGCCCATCTGCATCCATTTTGGCCCATTCAGCCTCCCGCTTAAGCTTCGCTACTTCGATTAGCTGAATCTCGAGCTGCCTGCGCTGCTCCTCAATGCCAGCCAACTCCCTATCGCGGATCTGCCGAACGCTTACTTCGTACTCCTTGAGCTGCGAAAGGTAGCCCTGATGGTGGTCGGTGATCTGCTTGGAAAGGGCCCTGGCTTCTTCATCCAGTTTCGCCAGCGCATGCCGGTGCTGTTGCTGGAATCCCGCCTCAGCTGCGATTTCACGTTCCTTGAGCCTTCCCTCCTCTTCAGCGATGCGCTTTTCCCGCCGAACCAGCTCCTGCTTCGACTCCTCGAGCTCGCGTTGGAGCCTGCGCTGTTCATCCCTTTGCGTCGCCAGCTCGCTCTCCCGCTTCTCGACCTTTGCCATTTTTTCGCGCAGCTCGCTATCGCATGCCCTCGCTCTCTCATCCGCCTCAATTGCGCGCACCTTGGCCCGGTCGAACAACTCCTTGGCTTCATGCGCGAGTTTCCAGAGGCAAGGAACATCAATCTCCGTGATGGATGGCGGAGGCGGAATCGTCGGTGGCGTGGCAATGTCCGCCTCTGTCATCTGCCTATTCGCATCCTCAGCGAGATCCCGAATGAGCCCGGCAATTGATGGGGCGGGCTGAGCAGGAGTTGATTCCGGAAGTGTTGGCTTTGTCGAGCCGCCGGGCCGCTGATTGGGGCGGTGCTTGTTCTTGTTCTTGCCCATATGCGTCAGACCTTTCTAAGTGGCAAATTGAGGAGGCAGGCTACCACCTCAAGAGTCAGATCACGGATGTGCTCGGCCTCGGAGAGGCAGAAGCGCTTGGGCTTCGACTCATGAGAATTGTCATGAGCTGCCGGATTTCCGGACTCCTGTATGCAATCGATTATGGAAAACAAATCAGGAGATCGCTTGGCTGCGGCGCGTAGTGGATGATCCACGTCTCTCGAGGAGGCCAGAATGGTCGCAACTACAGCCGCCTGAATGCTGTAAACATTCCTCAAGTTCTTGGCGATTTCCTTGATTCGCCTCTGCGTGTCGTTGGCACCTCCGCGGCCTTGGATCGAGTCGACTAATCTCCGAGGTAGGGGAATCAAAAAGCCCATCGCTGCCGCAATATTCTGAACGATGGACTGATCCTGCTTAGCATCCCCGGTCAGAATCTGCTCGACGCCCTGGAGAGGTGAAAGCCTCGCAACCTCCTTTAGCAGTGCTTCGAATGTCTTTCGGCAAGACGCGATTCCCGGCGTCAACATGCTCTGTGGATCCGAACCGACAGCATCGGCGAGAATCAGCTGCTCTTGGACAGCGACAAGATGATCAAACACGGCGGTGTACTCCCGTATATCGAGGGAAAGTCGTTCAACAATAAATTCTTCTGCGCTTTGCCGCCGACGCCGGAGTTGATCCTCGAACGCAGACACATCGCTCAGGTTGGCATGCCAGAGGAGTTCCCGCACGGCGCCGGAAGCCGCCTCGTCCTGCTGCGCCATCCGCTGCAACTGTCCCCACATTGACGCGGCGGTACCGAATCCAAACGGGTCGCAAATTTGCGGAGTAAGTGCGCCATTTCGAGGGCAATGCGCGTAGGTGACAAGCCCAACGGGCTCAGGCTGGTCGCTCACAAAGGTGATGCGCGACAGAAGGCTCGACTGAGGGTCATCGACAGGCTGGTCAAAATCCGGATCACTGAATCGCAGCGCCCCCTTGAGCCTCTCGCGTCGGCGAAACCGCCGCACGGCCTCGAGGATAGCACCAGGTGTGGGCTGGCCGGGGGCTTCTGGAGCACCGGGCTCCCATGCTTGGGTCCGCCTTGCACCCTTGGCCGTATCGAAAACCAAGTCTCGTCGCCTAGGTTCGGAACCGGCGACCGCTTCTTGAAGCTGAAGTTGGCGGGCAAAAAATGGCCAGAGGTCACCGGTCCATGGGTCTTGGAACACCCAGCCGGAGACGATGGCGTCCGTCGCCAAGTCCTCTTCTTCCAACATGGCCAAGCCCTTTGCCGAAGGCCGCCACGTGGTCTGGTCCACCCAACCGAAGCTGACGAGCTCACTTCCGATGGCCTCAACCAGTCGCGGATGGAGATGAAGTTTGTTCGCGATCTCGTCGGCTGACCGAGAGGCACCCCGGAGGATCCCCAAGACAGCCCGCTGGAGGATGTTGAGATGACGGTCTGAGGGCAGCGGCGCAACCACGCGCCACGCCGCCGCCGGCCAGATCAAGTAGACCCGGTCCGATCGGTCGTGACCGTGGCCTGAATCATGCCGACGACCGAAGTTGAGAACGACATTCATTCAGGACATTAGGAAGGCTCCGTGTTTGCCTTGGCAAAGCTTCAAGAAGTCATGAAGCCCCGGGACTTCGGCGGTGGCCATGGAGGAGTCGCCTACGACGATGAGGAGACGCTTCTGACGGCTCATGGCGACGCAGAGACGATTCTCCAGCAGGAGGTGGCCCAGCCTCCGCCGCTTTCCCGTTTCGTCGTTGGGGGCAATGCGGTTCGACCGGGTGACCGAAAGGATCACAATATCGAATTCCTTCCCTTGAAAGGCATCCACTGTCCCAATGCGCAGCCTTTCACCAGGCTCACCGTGGGTGTCAGTGGTCGTACGCCAAGCATCGCCGACCACAAGCTCCCCATCGTCCGTGCGTGCAGTGAGTCCTTCGTGCTCCATCGCCGTCCGTATGGCCTCAACCTGGGCTGTATAAAACGAAATGATCCCAAGGCTCAGATTGGGTGCTTCTTCCATGATGCGACGTGCTTCAGCGGCAATCCACTGGGCTTCGCTGGATCGCCGCCAACTTGATCCTGCCCGCTCCTCAGCACCGGAGGTGATGGGAATGTCTTTCCAGACCGCGAGCTTGTCCAAGTACGGCCCCCGCAGGTGATGGATACAAGATGGATTCTCCTCCGCACCGCCAGGTGAACCAAACGCCTCCCCGTGTTTCTTGTAGAACGAATCGCTGACGAAAGTGCCAAGAACGGGGTGCATGCGGTACTGGGTATCCAGGGTTACCCATCGCTTTATTCCATCTTTAGCCTCGAGATGCTTCAAGTGGAGGAACATGCGCTCGAAAAGGCTCCTTCGGATCTGATCTCTGGTCTCGTCACGAACTGATCGCTCGAGCTCACGCTCGACTTCGGGTTCGAGGAGGTGGGGCAACTGCCGGTGGTCGCCGACGAGAATGATGCGACGTGCTGCGCGGCTCATGGGGATTAGCAGATCGAGGGGATTCGCCCGAGCAGCCTCATCCACGATGACATTGTCGAACTCAACGTCGTCGGACAGGAGACCTGCCATACGATCGCCCACCGCCTGCTGGCACGTGGCCGCGAGCACCACGGTATAGTGCTCAATTGCTTCGCGAAGCCCGTGCGGATCCGCTTTGAGGTCCCGGAGGAAGTGCCCGATTGCCAGATCGGAACTTTCGTCGACATCGCTGCACGCGCGATTCTCAACAACGGACATGACTTCGTGCAGGACACCAACGACCTCCGCGTTAACGAGGGGTACTCGTGACGGGGGCGGCTTTGTCTGGAGAGCGTCCAACAATCGGTTCCGGAGCACTTCGATGTCCGCGAGGAAGTCAGGAAGCGAGACGGAATCCCAATCCTTTGCCCTCTTCAGGAGTTCCTTGTCGTCGGAGGTAAGCCAAGGACCGGACGCTAGCCTGTCCAGTACCCGCCAAGCCATCCGGGGACCGTCGTCACCGAAGGATTCGGGCTGAGTCCGCAGCCCACGAACTACGCTCATGGCCTCCTGGCGATCCTCATCAAGGCCTACCGTGCCGAGTCGGAGGTGATGGATCACGCCAGCAATGCGGTCGGCGAGGTTTGCCGGGAGACAAGGCCCAGCCAAGGCATTGATTTCGCGCAAGATTCGAACGGCCTCATCTTCAGTCCCTGGTGATTGAACGTAAGCAGCATGCCTGACACGTATTTCCTCAAGCAGGGCCCTTAGCGGCTTACGAGGCCTTGCAGCGAGATCGGCTTCGAGAGCCGCAGCCGTGCCTTGCGCCCAGGCTTCGACCGGGAGATTGGATGCCGGTTCCCCGCGACGTCGGCCAATCTTCATGGCAGGAAGGCCATAGATATTGGTCATTGCGGCTGCATTCTCGACCGCATCGTGCTGGAAACTCGTCAGGAGAACGCGATCGAACGGGTCGTTTTGCTCCCTGGCGATTTCGGTGAGTCGCTCGATGATGGCGGCGATGGTGCGGGTCTTGCCTGTGCCGGGCGGCCCTTGGATGACTGCGATATCCGGGGTATTGAGAGCGACACGGATCGCTTCTACCTGTCGAGGGGTGGGTGAGGAACCGCGAAACTTGGCCTTCGCTGCCGCCGACAGAGGCTCGATGGCCTTCACACGGCGAACAGGGACGGGGCGATTCTCCAGCAGGAGGCGGAGCTGAGGGATGGAGGTTTGGAGCGTCAGGATGCGATTGTGCGCGTCACGACGACGCTGGATTCGTTTGAGATCACCACGCAGGCTGATGTGAATGTAGCCCCGCTTGGGAGGCACGACCTCGGTATCCTGCGATTCTGGACGCAGTCTTATGGTCTGAGTGTCGCATCCGGCGCATTCACCGCGAAACACGGGGCGGAGCTTTTCCTTGGGCAACAGCTTCGATCCTTTCGAGGTCTGGTCACCCGTTGTGGTGCCGATCAAGATCTCCGGGATTTCGATGGACGCCTCAAAGTCACGGTCGGCAGTGGTCCACTGCCTGAGTTGCGCTGTAGTCCACTCGCTGCCAAGGGCTAACTGGAACGTCCAACATCCGTCAGGCGACCGCGAGCAAGCATTGTAGCTCAGCCAACCGAATTGTCTGGCTTCGGCCACCAAGCGGTTTTCTTCCATGTTTTGGTACTCCGCCCAGACGCCGAGGTAGCTGCCTGCGGCACTTACCATCTGGTCGAGCTCCGTTGCGATTCCCTGCCGCATCTGCCCGGCGATGGTACGGTCCGAGAATTCGAACGAGCCTTCGGCTAGTACGATCGGCCGGTACTCCTCAGGCGTTACCGGGCTTCTCGAGGGGCGCAGTCGAAAGGCCTGGCAGCCTCCCTCTGGCTCCTTCCGAACGTCCAGGGCATAGCGGGAGCCGAGGATGCGGAAGACCGGCTTGGGGTCAGAAACGCTGTCGGGACGGCCGACCAAGAGAACGCGGGCATACTTGCCTCCGGGACTTGGCCCAAGGCAGAGCTGTTCAGCCAGCCATTTCCGAGCCTCATTCAATGAGAGACGGCGGCGGAGCTGGCGCCCGACATCCTCAACCAGCTTTTCGTCCACGCCGATCTTCAGTTCTGGAAGGTGGATCCGCTCCGAGAACTCGTGGATCTGGATGGTCAGGCTGAGGACTTGGTTTCGCTCAGCGCGGGCGGCGACCAGCCAGCAGAGCCTTGGTGAATCCAACTCTGCGAGTCGACCGAGTTCTCGAACGGTGGTGGAGTCCGGCGCCGACAGGAGAACAGGTTGCGGATGGGCGGGGAGGAGGAGGGCACAGAGGTCACCGGCCGTGGTCAGCGTCAGCTCGCTTCCATTCCGGGGAATCTTCTCAGCCCCTACCTCGGTCAGAGGTGTGACTTCTAGGGTGAGGATTCTTCCATGCTGGAGCTTTGATAATTCCATGGACTCAGGTCATGGGCCTAAAGACAACTGCCCGATGGAGTTTATCCATCGGGCCAAAATGGAGATACCAGGGAGAAATCCTAGAGGATAAGGGAATGGGCTTCTGTGCCCCGGCCTCTACGGTCTCCGCAAGCGCAGTGTTGCCGGTGTGTTTGACCAAGGAGAACGCCTCCGTCGTGAGATTGTGAACGCGAATGGTGTCGTCGCTGATCTGAATGGCCTCGAGGAGAGGTTGTTCTTTTTGGTCGTCGGGGAGGTCACTGTGCACATGACGGCGGAGAATCCGTGCCGCCTGCTTTGGCGTCAGCAACATGCTGGCGAGGGTTCGCCGTCGTCCGGAGGGGAGCATCACGAACTTGTCTGCCAACGAGTCTGCCTGCGGCTTGATATCCGGGTCCCAAAGATGGAACACGGCCAATATGAGGTCCGGGCGAGTCCGGCCACACCATGGACACTCGCGGGCTCCGAGGGCGTAGTAGGACGCATCACATCCCGGGCAAACAACTGTCACATCTGACGCTTGGGCGCACACACCAGCCCACTCGCCCAAGCCGGGACGCAGGAGACGTTCCTTGAGGCCGTCCTCAAACATGCGTTTGAACAGCTTCTTGGCCTCCGGCGAAACCACCATCTCCCGGGGAATGCCCCGGGTGCACTGGTTGCTCGTATCGGAGGAGTGCTCGACCCATGGCAGCTGCCCTTGGAACGCCGCTTCTTCAAGCTCGGGCTCACCGTCATGCACAAGATCCCCCAAGAATGGATGGGCCAGGGTGAGCACCTCGAAGGCGATCACCGCCAGCGCGAACGCATCCGTCAGTGTGTCAGGCCGGTGTGTGCCTTTGATCAGCTCCGGCGCACCATAGCCGGGGGTAAAAACACCAACGGTCGTCGGGCACCCCTCCGCGTGAAGGTTGTCGGGATCGATCAGGAAGACCGCTTGCTGGTCCCGCTCCGAGGAAAAGAGGATGTTGTCAGGAGATGGATCGCCATAAACCAGACCACGTCCGTGAAGCCTGGCAAAAACGTCAAACATCGAGGCCAGCCTGGCAAGGCGGCCACGCAAGCCCCCTGTTGCAATGTACCACTCCGAAACGCCGCGACCGTCCGCTGGCGGACGGAGTAAATCCCGGAGAGAGGTCATGTGCGCCGCCAGATGCATGACATAGCCCGTGTGAGGGGGGCGCAGGACCGCAATTGGGGAAGCGATCGGAAGCCCTTTGAGGTCGAGCCGCTTCACCGCCTGGATACAACGACGCAACCGCTCCCGCTCGAGGTTGTTGAGCGAACGCAGCAACTTGACCGCGAGCCGACCTTCTTTGGCCTCGTAAACTCGGCCTTGGCCTCCTTCGCCCAGAAGCGTCGCCAACGTATAGCGGCGCCCCTCCAGATCCGTAACCATCTGTCCGACAGCAGTCGATGAACGTTCAGGTGGTGGCATGGCGTCAGTGGCCGATCATGACCGCAACGGTTTTGTCGTCCAGGTGACCAGGAGTTGGCCATTCGCGAAGCGCCTTTCGAAGGGCAACCGTACGACCACTGGCAGGCATTGCACCGATGTCGTCGCGAAGCCATCTCAGGAACTCGGCCAGTTTGTCCGGATGGAGGTCGTCCGCGACCCCATCGGTAACGAGCGCCGCAATCCACGGTGATTCCGGCAGGCGAAGGCGAACCTGCACCCAATCGCTCAGGCGATGGTTCACACCAAGGGCCAAGGTTTCATTCACGAAGTCAACTCCCGGACGGCTGGAGAGATTCTCAACCTGCTGCTCCCCTGCCCACAGGAGAGCCATCCCGTCACCAAGGCCCACGTAGACCAGCCCCCCTTCTCTACTCGCAGCCAAAAGATGGCAAGTTGCGGCGCACTCCTGCGGTTCCTCCGCACCCAGTGCGAAACGCCATTGAACCTCGACCAGCCTGCAAACCCAATCCAAGGCAATAGCTGGGTTGGATGCCCAAGAACGGGCTGCTCGGATGGCGACGCCGGTGGCCGCACGTGCACCAACAGCCGACAACGGCCTCGAACCCATCCCGTCACTGATCGCCATCGCAGCCAAATCTTCGCTAGCGACGCGCTTCCACACGTCCTCACAGGGCCGGCCCTCTTTGACATGCAGGGGCCCACGTACTGCTGCCCCAAAGATTTCTGCAGGGCCCGAACGTATTTTACGCATCTGTTCAATATCGGATATCATCAATCTCAGGGGATCAATGGGTTCGACTTTGTCCGGTGTGGCGCTTCGGCTTCGGGCGGCGACACTCATGGTCACCCACTTGAAGAACTTGTGGATATCCCGGGCTTCGTGCCCCTTGAACACACGCGCTTCCGAGGAGCTCAGAAACCTCTGAAGCATGGCCGCATCCGCATCAGAACCGATGGCCATGGCCATTCGAACAGCCTTGGAGGCACGGGGGGACTCCAGGAGGAGCTTTAACGGTCCCTCCCACTCGTCGTTGGGCTGCCCGTCCGATACCAGCACCAAGGTGGGACGGTATGAGCGCGATGGAATCAGGGACTTGTCCTCAAGCATGCTGTGCACCAAAGCCAAAGTGCCTCCAAGGGGCGTATTGCCCCTCGGTTGCAAAGACTGCCACTGCACCTTCGCTCGTTCAGCATCGAGGAGCGGTAGATGGATTCTGACATCGCTGCCGAAGGCGATTGCACCAACCTGAATGCCAGCGCGGACATCGGGCTCATCGGCAAACACGGCAAGCATCTCCTGAACGGCACGGTTCAGCGCCTCCATCTTCCCAGACTCCGCCATGCTGCCGCTGGCATCCAGCAGTAGAATGACCGGCAATGGTCGTGCCTCGTTCACTGCAAACTCGCGAAGTTTGATCTGGGGCTTCATAACGACATCCACCTGAAAATTAACCTGTCGTCGCAGGCTGCATAAAACAATTTGTTTCGAGCAAGACCGGTTTCGTGAAGCGTGGGATCGGATTGGCCACGGAGGCATCGAGGAGTTGCAACGTCATGGTTGATCGACGACGCCCGAACTCGTCGCCAGCCCAAAGCACGACACATCGGTTCAACGCTCGGTTTTGCACGCCCACGGGAGCAGCGGACGTCGTTCCCTCCCCCGCCCCGACGGCCAACGCCTCACTCTTCAGGCTGCCCTGCGGGGTCAACACGGTCTCCGCCTCCAGGACCCCGCCCGGATCCACAACCTCGACAACTTCCCCAATCCCCTCACCGCCATCGAAGTCGCCTGCCTCATCCATGCTGGACTCCAGATGTCGGCACCGGGGACAGATTCGGCGTTTCCGTTGGAGGGGGTGTACCGGGTCGTGGCCGGGACCCCAAGACAACGGCCAAGAGAGGCCGAACCAGCGGCGCTGGCGGAGGGCGACTGAGGCGTCGGATGTGGGTCGAATCTACCGGAAGACGAATGTACGCAACCAGCCGAGCGTTCGAGAGGGATGGATGAGTGGGCAGAAGAGCACGACTCCCGACTAATCGGCCACGAACCACCCAAAACCCACCAGAAGCTCGACACACCGGGGCGGGAGCGAACAGCGCAGAATGCGCTCTCTGAAAGGACGACCATGAGTGAGAATTCAAAGATTGAATGGACCGACGCGACCTGGAATCCGGTACGAGGTTGCACCAAAATCAGCCCGGGCTGTGCCCACTGCTACGCGTCGACTTTTGCAGAGCGGTTCCGGGGCGTGCCGGGGAGCCCGTTTGAACAGGGCTTCGACCTGCGACTGGTCCCGGAGAAACTGCCCCAACCACTCGAGTTCGCCCGGCCACGGCTCATCTTCGTGAACTCGATGAGCGACTTGTTCCATGACGGCGTCCCCGACGGGTACATCGAGCAGGTGGCCCGGGTCATGGTGGCCAGCCCGTGGCATACCTACCAGGTCCTCACGAAGCGACCCGAGCGCATGCGCGACCTGCTGCTTGGCCGAATTCAATTCGCCAGTCAGCTCCGCCATGTTTGGTGGGGCGTCAGTGTGGATGACCGGCGCTTTGGCCTGCCCAGGGTGGATCAGCTTCGTGAGTCCGGCGCTGCGATGAAGTTCCTGTCGGTCGAACCGCTGCTGGAAGATCTTGGTAGGTTCGACTTCACCGGCCTCGACTGGGTGATTGTTGGCGGGGAGAGCGGTCCCCATGCTCGCCCGATGCCTGCCGAATGGGTTCGTCCCATTCGCGACCACTGCGTGGCCCGCGAAATCCCGTTCTTTTTCAAGCAGTGGGGCGGCGTTCGGAAACACACCACCGGTCGTCTCCTCGATGGCCGGACGTGGGATGAATTTCCCTCGCGCGAAAGGGTGCCGATTCCGACCCTGGCCATGCGCCGGGAATTGATCTCCGAACTTTCGATGCAACCTGCCTGAGGAAACACCATGCGCCATCCCATCGCTGATCTCGCCAACATGATTTGTGAGACGCTCACGTTTTGTAATAAGCCCGGCCACAAGCGAGAGCTCCAAAAGACAGCCAAGGAAATGGGCCAGACCTTCGAGCAGATCGTCGCCGCGGCCCTCGCTCAAAGAATCGCTGAAAACTTCGAGGTTCGACACGGGAGCACACCGCAGCCGCAACCGGACGGTAGCGCCCGCGTAGAGTGAGCGTTCCCAAAGTTGTACAGCGACAATTGGCTTTCCCAACTGGGAAGAACAATTGTCGTTGAACACGAAGGCCGGACCGTGTCTTACGGGAAGTCGCGGTGACCACACGCACTGCCCTACCCCGGCGGCGGGGCGTCGAAGGGTAAGCCGAAGTACTCCATGACGGCCTTGGTCCGATCGTAGATCGCGCGCTCGGAGAGTCCGGCGCGCTCGCACATCAGGTTCATCGGGCCGAAGTCGGCGGCGATGAATCGGAGGAGTTCGAGGGGATCGACCTGCACGCCGACCTGAGGACGTCCCTGCCGTGACACCGAGGTCAGGCTCGGCAGGCAGCAGAGGATCATCGTCTTGAGGTTGTCCTGGTGGAGGTCGCAGAAGTACAGCCAGTAGGGCCAGGTCCGATGAAAGTTCCCGTAGAACTTCCTCACCTCGGGAATCGCATAGATCTCCCGGGGGTCATGGTCGTATCCGTCCAGCGTGAGGGCGAGAGTGCCCATCATCGAGGCCAACGCCCCGCCCGTGGGCAACCGGTCGATTCCAAACCGTCCGAGGAAGTCAGAGAAGTCGCCCCGCTCGACTTTCTGACGGCTGAATTGGTAGACAATCAACGATTCGCCTTTCACGCAAAGCCCAGCCTGCCGTGGCATCCTGTGTTTGGCCAACCTCGGTCTTCGGATGCGTCGGAACCTCAACCGTCGAGACCTTCCCCATGTGGTTGCCGTGCAGACGGACAAGGACCAGAAAATCGTGGTAGCCCCATCAATCCCGCAAGTACGCTCCACCCCATGATGCTCCGGCGAGGCGAATGACCGGATTTGCCAGTCAATCCGGAGGGTTTCATTTCAATCCATCCGGCGATTTGGCAACGTTGGAGCACACGAACGGAACTCCCATGAGACTACCTTTCACGATTGGAAGCTGGCTGGCCTTGATGCTCCTCAACTGCCACGTCCTGAAGCTGTCAGCCCAGAGCACCAGCGATGCATGGGACGTAAGCAATGGCGCCACGATCCTGTCGCACTCGGCTGTTGCCACGTACTTCCTGGATCCCTCGAAACCCTTCGATCCACGGGACATGTTCGGGGGACGATTCCGCGAGTACCAGCATGAGGAGGGCAACTTCATCTTTGCCGATGGTCTTCCGACCAATTTCGTTTACTTCGTCGAGTGGCGCACGGCAGACCCCGTCAAGATTCGCTCGATCGCCCTTTGGGCAGCAGCGGATCAGTGCCGGGGTATCGCGTCGTTCCGACTCCTCGCAAAGTCGTCCGACGCCCCACTCGACTGGAAAACGCTGTACCAGGAAAATCTCCAGAAGCCCTACTCCTTCATCGATAGCACAGCAAATCTGGTAATCCACACTGACGTGCTTCCCGTGACTGCACAGGATTTCCGAATGGAGGTCACGCGTCACCCCAGCGGCTGCGTAGGCGGTGGGGACGGGCCGAGGTTGATCGAGTTGGATGGCTTTACACAGGCCAAAGGTTCGCGTCTCACCCTAGATGTGAGCGAAGTGACTCTATCTTGGCCCTCCGTCCTGGGCGTCCGATACCAACTGGAATCCAAGGAGGATAAGCCGGATTCCGCTTGGGCAGCCTTGGGTGACCCCTTCGAGGGAACAGGAAGCACACTTCGGTTCAGCGTCCCGGTCGACCAAGGTCAGACGAGGCGCCTGTTCCGAATCCAAGTGCTGGACTGATTTCCGTCGGGACAAGGTCCGTTTTCCGCTCGCACGGGAATCGCTCCTGGCCCCGCCCGGCCCCTATCAACTCGGATTCAAATCCACAAACAGCACATCCCTTAGCTGACCGCACAGAATGTCCCTTGGAAGCATCAGCCAGCAGTTCCTGAAAGAGGTCGAGATCGCCACCGGGCTCCCGGTTCAGGTGGAACCGGACGACCGTCTTCAGCATCCCCTGCTCGCCAAGGTTCAGATCGCCCGTCACGGCATGCCGCTGCACCGGGTGACCTACCACCCCAGCGCCAAGGCGATGGCCGACTACCTCATCGCTTTCCAATGCTCGTTTGTCCTGCGGTTGCATTCGCTCCCGCCCGCCGAACGCTTCGACCTGACCGACAGCCCCGTCCTCGATCCGGATCCGATGTCCTGGGTGCGCTCACACCCCGCCAGTGGCTCGATGCCGCCGGATCGACAGGGTTCCTTTGCCGATTTCCTGCGCACATCCGTCCTCTCGATGCTGCGCTCCATGCCTGTCGGGATCTGGGTGGATCATGACCTGCGCACCCGATTCCCGGAGCTGCACGTCGTCCAGGAACAGGCCATCCGACGTCAGATCGACACGCACGCCGCCCTGTTCCGTCCGGAGATCCAGCGAAACGTCCCCGAAACGCCGCTCCGCCTGAGCCTCGCCATGAATGCTGCCTTCGCCCGGTTCTGGGGAACGGAGCTGAATGAACCCGGGTGGACTCTCCCGTACCTGGCCGCCGGGGTCCTACCGCGAGGCGATACCCTTCTCGCCCGACTCCGGGACCTTCCTCCGATCCCGTCCAACGACCGCCCACTCATCCAGGGCTGGGCGGATTCCCTAGGCCTCGGCTCCTGGATCCGCTGGATCCCCTACTCGGCGTAGCGACCCCGTCTCGCCCAGTCCGAACCCGACCATGGAACAGTTCGTCCTCCCATTGAGCGCCTTTGATGTGACGCTCCTGCCGCCGGAGGCCCGGGACCCAAGGTCGCCTACCTTCCGGACGGCCCTCGACGACTACTTCCGACAGCAATTCCGCGCCCTCGGGGCGAATGGCGTAGTCCAGATTACGGGCGAGACCCTTTCGGTCGGCTGGATCACGCCGGGTTTCCAACCGGTGGATGCCGCCATCGCCCGCTGCCAACGCGGTCAGATCCGGGAAGGTGTCCAATTGCTGGAACTGGCCCGGACCCGGACACCTGACTCCCCCAACCTGCTCCTGAACCTTGGCATCGCCCTGAACGAGCTGCGGGAGTTCCCCCGCGCGGTCCTGATCCTCGAACACTTGGTGAACCTGCACCCCGACCATGCGCGGGCCTGGGTCGCCTTGGCCGTGGCCTTGGGGCATGTCAACCGACCCGAAGACGCCCTCGACGCTGTCACCCGGGCTCTCGACCTCGATCCGCAGGATCGCTGGGCCCACATCAACCGGGGCGGCCTCCTGTTCCGCCTGGGCCGCGCCGCCGAGGCCCGCACCCATCTGGAAGTCGCGGTGCAACTCGCGCCCCATGACGCCCACGCCTGGCGGGTCCTCGCCGACATCTGCGTCGCCACCGGCGACCCAATCGCTGCACGACAAGCCTACCAACGGGTCCGAACCCTCGATCCGCAAGGCCCGCTCCGCGACGTGGCCGATGCCGCCCTCAACCAACTGGCCTCCGCCCAGCAACAGCCGTCCCCAGGCGTCCCGGATCCCGCTGCCCTGGACGCCATGGCGTTCGCCGTCCGCCACCTGCGTTCCCTGCCCCGCCCCGACGCCCAACGCCTGACGCTCCAGGCCGCCCTGCTAGGCCAACACGGACTCCGCCTCCAGGACCCCGCCCGGATCCACCGTCTCGACGGTTTCCCAAATTTTCTCACCGCCCTCGAAGTGGCCTGCCTGATCCACGCCGGGCTCCAGATGTCGGCACCAGGGACAGATTCGGGGTTTCCGTTGGAGGGGGTGTACCGAATCGCGACGGGCAATGGTGGCTGAACCGAGAGAGGGGAAAACCTGCACAAGATTGTGCCAGGGTAGCCGATAGTTTGAGACCTTTGCCCTCCGCACAGGGATCCCGCCCTGAAGGAATTCATCGCTTCCGCCCAATCAGCCTGGATCAGTTTTGGTCTGGTCTTCATGGACACCCTTGTTAGCATTCTTCTGTAATCCAATGGGCCTCACCAGTTTGCTCGATTAGGAATGAACCACCACCAGATGCTCGATATGGGCGAATGCTGATTGTCAGTCAACGAAATCGCTAAGTACCTCACTCCCAATCGGGACAGCATTTCCAAGTCAATTACTCCGAAGAGGATGGCGACACATAAACCGGGACGGGCTTGGACGCTTTGGTCGTCGGATACGGCCCGATTCGTCGAACGTTTCCCGGCAGCTTAGGCTGCCCCCAATGAGGGTGTTCTCACCGCGAAGGAAAAATTTCCGACGAAGAATTGACGCTCAGCACCGAAAGTCCTCACTACCGAGAATCCGCACGCCAGATGGAGATCATCGACAACATCAACCAACTTCTCGGTGACGACCTGAAAAAGGCCCTTGTGCCCGGGGCAAAGCTCAAGATCGCCGCTTCGTGCTTTTCCATTTACGCGTATGAAGCCCTGAAAGCGGAGTTGGGGAAGGTTGATTCGCTTCAATTCATTTTCACTTCGCCCACGTTTGTACCGTGTGAAGCCACGGACAAGGTGAAGAAGGAACGCCGCGAGTTCCACATTCCAAAGTTGGAGCGGGAACGGAGCCTTTACGGCAGCGAGTTCGAGATTCGCCTGAAGAACGAACTTACCCAACGCGCCATTGCGAAGGAGTGCGCCGAATGGATGCGCCGCCGGGCCTCCTTTCGCTCGAATCGCGGTCGCGCGCCGATGCAGCAGTTCGCCTGCGTCACCAGCACCGGAGCAGAGGCCGTTTACATGCCCCTCCATGGTTTCACCGCCGTGGACCTAGGCTACCAGCAGGGCAACGCAGTCTCCAATCTCGTCAACAAGATGGACGAGCAACCGTTCACGGCCACCTACCTGAACCTGTTCGACCAGATTTGGAGCGACCGTGAAAAGTTGGAAGATGTCACAGCCCAACTTTGCGACCACATCGCGTCCGTCTATCAGGAGAATTCCCCGGAGCGCATCTACTTCCTGATGCTCTACAACATTTTCAACGAGTTCCTGGAGGACCTCAGCGAAGATGTTTTGCCGAATGACCTGACCGGCTACCGGGACAGCCTGATTTGGCAGAAGCTCTACAACTTCCAGCGGGACGCCGCGACCGGCATCATCAACAAGCTGGAGACCTACAGCGGTTGCATCCTCGCGGACAGCGTCGGGCTTGGGAAAACCTTCACCGCACTCGCGGTCGTCAAATACTACGAGCTGCGGAACAAGTCCGTGCTCGTGCTTTGTCCCAAGAAGCTCGCCGACAACTGGCTGAACTACAAAGGCAACCTCAAGACGAACATCTTCGCCAAAGACCGCTTCGGCTACGACGTCCTTTGCCATACGGATCTGCAACGCACCGCCGGCTACTCGTTTGGCGTCCCTCTCAACCGGGTGAACTGGGGTAACTACGATCTGGTCGTCATCGACGAGTCGCACAACTTCCGGAACAACGACGCCTACAAGGACCGGGAGACGCGATACCAGAAGCTGATGAACTCGGTCATCAAGCAGGGCGTGAAGACCAAGGTGCTGATGCTGTCAGCCACCCCGGTGAACAATCGGTTCAACGACCTCCGGAACCAGCTCGCCCTTGCCTACGAGGGCGACCCGGAGAACCTGAGCGCCAAGCTCCGCACCGAGAAGGACATCAACGAGATTTTCCGCAAAGCCCAGGCGACGTTCAATGAGTGGTCCACCTTGCCACCGGAAGAGCGAACCCCGGCGGCGATTCTGGAAGCCCTCGACTTCGACTTCTTCGAGTTGCTCGACAGCGTGACCATCGCCCGGTCCCGGAAGCACATCACCACCTTCTACGACACCAAGGACATTGGGCACTTCCCCACGCGCCTGAAGCCGCTGTCGTATCACTGTCCGCTCACCCACCGCCGCGACGTCATTGGATTCAACGACATCTTCAACCAGCTCTCCGTCCTGAAGATGGCCGTCTATGCGCCGGTCAGCTACATCCTCCCCAGCCGACTCGCCAAATACGAAGCCCTCTACGACACGGACGTAAAGACCGGAGGTGGCAGGCTCAAGCAGCGCGACCGCGAACAAAGCCTCCAGGCGCTGATGACGGTGAACCTGCTCAAGCGGCTCGAAAGCTCGGTTCATTCGTTCCGGCTCACGCTTCAGCGCCTGAAGGACAACCATCTTGGCACACTCGCCAAGATTGAGACCTTCAAGAAGACCGGTCGCGACACCAGCGTTGCCGACGTCGCCCCTGCGTTTGAGAACGCCGAACCTGACGACGATGAATTGCCATCCCCGGACGACGAGCAGATCGGCGGCAAGGTGCAGATCAGTCTTGCCGACATGGACATCCCGGCGTGGGAACACGACCTCGGCGCAGACCTCACGATCATCAACGCCCTGCTGGCGGAGATGAACAAAATCTCCCCCGCCGACGACACCAAGCTCCAGCACCTCAAGACGCAGATTCACAGCAAGCTGGCGTCACCGATCAACCGTGGAAACCGGAAGGTCCTCATCTTCACCGCGTTCGCGGACACGGCGGACTACCTCTACGAACACCTTGCCGCCGACCTGCTGACCAGCCAGCACTTGCACACCGGCAAAGTCACCGGCACCGGCAGCCCCAAGTCCACCCTCAAGAAGTCCTACGACTTCATGTCGCTGCTCACGCTCTTCTCGCCGCGTTCGAAGGAGAAGGCCGCGATACTCCCGGACGAACCGGACGAACTAGACGTGCTCATCGGCACGGACTGCATTTCCGAGGGACAGAACCTCCAGGACTGCGACTACCTCATCAATTACGACATCCACTGGAATCCCGTCCGCATCATCCAGCGCTTCGGTCGCATCGACCGCATCGGTTCGCAGAACGCCTGCATCCAGCTCGTCAACTACTGGCCGGACATCTCGCTCGACGAATACATCCGGCTGAAAGAACGGGTGGAGAACCGCATGGTCATCGCCGACGCCACGGCAACCGGCGACGACAACCCCCTGAACCACGAGTCGAACGACCTCTCCTACCGGAAAGAACAGCTCCGCCGTCTTCAGGAAGAAGTCATCGAGATGGAAGACCTGAAAACGGGCGTCTCAATCACTGACCTTGGGTTGAACGACTTCCGAATGGACCTGCTGAACTACGTGAAGGCGCACGGCGACTTGGAGGGGTTGCCCAGCGGCATGCACGCTGTGGTCCCAGCCGCCCCCGACCGGGGACTGCCTCCGGGTGCCATCTTCGCGTTGAGGAACCGCAATCAGGGCGTGAACCTGAACCAACAGAACCGCCTCCATCCCTACTATCTGGTTTACGTCGCGAACGACGGCCAGATCGTTGTGAATCACATGGAGGTGAAACGACTGCTGGATCTTGTGCGGACCGCCTGCAAGGACCGCAACGAACCGATCCCGGAAGCCTATCAGGCGTTCAACCGCCTGACCCAGGACGGACGGAAAATGGACGCGTATTCCGGTCTCCTCCAGAAGGGCATTCGCTCGATGGTAGATCTTAAGGAAGAAAAGGACATCGACAGCCTGTTCACCGGGGCGCGGACCACGGCCCTGGTCAACACCGTCAAAGGGTTGGAAGACTTTGAATTGGTGGCGTTCCTCGTCATTCAGGAGGGCAATCCCTGATTTCGTGCATGTTTCAATTCCCCAAACAAGCCGAGTTCAACCGCGCGCTCCCCAAGAGCAAGATTTACGCGTTCGCGAAACCGACGCGGGCGGTCAAGGACCGGATTGTCTCCGGGATTCAGGACATCGTCTGGAAATACAAACTCGCGCCGGAGACGGTGAACCTGCCTGCCCGGCACGGTATCCAAGAAATCCAGGTGTTCGAGGTGACACTCAAGACCGAGGAGCTTGCCGAGGAAGTGCTCCACACCATCGACAGGGCGATCCCGTCGCCCATTGTTTTCCAGATCACCTTTGAGGAACGCGTCCGCTTCAGCGCCGCCTACAAGCGGCCCAACGACAGTGACGGTTCCAAGAACGTCATTGAGGCCTACTTCACGACCGACTGGGAACCGTCGGGCCAAAGTTATTCACCGCTCCCCATGGTCTTGGACCTGGCTGCGCTCTACGAGGAAATGCTTTGCCGAGTCATTCCATTATCGCGCCGTCCCGAGGAACCGTTGTCGGGACTGGTGGGGCGAGCAATGCAGCTCCGGACAAAGGAGCGCGAGTGCCGCGACCTCGAAGCCCGGCTGCGCAAGGAATGCCAATTTAACCGCAAAGTCGAAATCAACGCCGCGATCCGCGCGGCCAAAACGCAGCTCAAACAACTGGCTTCCCCTTGAACGAATACATTATGGAAATGCTGAAGTGTCACACGCCCGACTTCACCACCGAGAACATCCAGAAACTCGCGACGCTATTTCCCAACTGCGTCGTCGAGGTTAGGAACGCAGAGGGGAATCCGACCAAGGCCATTGACTTCGACCAGCTCCGTCAGGAGCTATCCACCGCCGTTGTTGAGGGTCCGCGCGAGCGTTACCACCTCGACTGGCCAGGCAAGCGTGAGGCCCTGCTCGCCGCTAATGCGCCCATCGCCAAGACGCTTCGCCCATGCCGTGCCGAAAGCGTGGATTTTGACACCACGAAGAATCTGTTCATTGAGGGGGACAACCTCGATGCGCTGAAACTGCTCCAGGAAACCTACCTCGGAAAGGTGAAGATGATCTACATCGATCCTCCGTATAATACTGGAAAACAATTCATTTACGACGACGACTTCGCAGAGGATTCGGCCACCTACCTTCAACGATCAAATCAAAGGGACGAGCTGTCGCGCAGGATGATTCCAAATACCGATGCAAATGGACGATTTCATTCCGACTGGCTGTCGATGATGTATCCACGCCTACGCCTTGCTCGAAACCTTCTGGCGGACAGAGGACTCCTGTTTATTTCAATCGATGACCATGAAGTCTCCAGCCTGAAAGCGATTTGTGACGAGGTGTTTGGTGAAGCCAATTTTATGGCCAAGTTCGTCTGGAATACCGAAGGCCATACCGACAACCAATTCGATGTGAAGGTCAACCACGAGTATGTTCTGCTCTACGCAAAGGACGCGGCTTGCGCCAGTTTGGCGCACGTCGTGGACCCAAATACGAGAGAAGAAAGCAATCTGTGGAAAGGCTATGCAGAAAACTCTATCACCAAGAACGGTCCCGGGAATCCGCCAAGCACAGTTGAACTTCCAGTAGGTTTCCCCTGTCTAGCTGGGGAATTAAGCCTACCGGCCAACAACGTTTCTAAGGAATGCAGTGAAGCCATAGACCAACAAGGCTACATATCTCGCGAGATTACAGAACGTTTCGTGATGTCGTATCCAGTGCGTCTCGATGAGATGCGAGCATTGAATGGCAAGCTAGTGACGAAATGTCGCGTCTATAGTGGCTGGGCAAATGCCAACAAGCTAAGAGCCTTCATTCAGAACAAATGCAACCCACTGGATGAGGATGGAGACAAAATCTCATTCTACCTGTCAGAAAATGGTGTCGTTTACTATCGTCGAGACCGTGAAAAGGCCCGAAACATACTGTCTGTGCTCCGCAACTTCGGCACTACGGAGAAGATGCGCTCTGAACTTGAGGCTTTGGGCATTCCATTTCAGTATCCAAAACCGAAGCAGCTACTTCAGTATCTGATTCAGATTGGGTCTAATTCAGATGACATCGTCCTAGATTTCTTTGCAGGGAGTGGATCTACCGCCCATGCGACGTCTCTACAGAATGCCGCCGACCATTCTCTTCGCCGATGGATTCTAGTTCAGCTACCTGAAATCCTTGATCCTACGATTAACGATCAGAAGGTCGGGGCCAAGTTTTGTGCAAACATGGGGTTGCCACCGAATGTTGCAGAGATCTGCAAAGAGCGGCTGCGCCGCTGCGGAAGGCAAGTGCAGTCTAGCAATGCGATTACAGCTCCAAATCTAGATATTGGATTTCGGGTCCTGAAGGTTGAAACGTCCAACATGAAGGACGTGTTTTACGCGCCCGATGCAGTCAAACAATCCGACCTTGTCGCGCACGCCGACAACATCAAGCCAGACCGCACGCCGGAAGATTTGCTGTTCCAAGTGCTGGTGGATTGGGGCGTGGATTTGGCACTGCCCATCGCCAATGAAACCATCGCCGGAAAAGCAGTCTTCTTCGTGGACGGCAATGCGCTCGCGGCCTGCTTCGATGCCTCGATCAGCGAGGAACTCGTCAAGGAGTTGGCCAAGCGCAAACCGCTCCGGGCCGTCTTCCGCGACAGCAGCTACGGCAGCGACAGCGTAAAAATCAACGTGGAGCAGATTTTCAAGCTGCTGTCCCCCACGACGGAGATCAAGTCGCTCTAGGCCATGAAGCTGAAATTCAAACAGCAGGCCTACCAGACGCACGCCGTGGAGGCGGTGGCCGACTGCTTCATCGGTCAGCCGAAGAGTGCGGGCGTTTCCTATCGCATCGACCCAGGTCGCGGCGACAACCAAACCCTGCTCGGGATTGGCGAGTCTGGATGCAAAAACAGCGACCTAGCCATCCCGCTCGCGCAGGTGCTGACAAACGTCCACGCCATCCAACTACGACAGAACCTGCCGCTATCTCAAGGGCTCAAGGTGTCCGCCGGTTGCGACATTAATCTCGACATCGAAATGGAGACGGGCACGGGCAAGACCTACTGCTACATCAAGACGATGTTCGAGCTGAACAAGCGTTACGGGTGGAGCAAGTTCATCGTGGTCGTTCCCAGCATCGCCATCCGCGAGGGTGTCCACAAATCCCTCGAAATCACCGCCGACCACTTTCTGGAACAATACGGCAAGCGCGCCCGCTTTTTCATCTACAGTTCGAATCCAAAGCATCTTCCAAATCTGGAGAGTTTCTCCTCGGACTCCGGAATCAATGTGATGGTGATCAACGTCCAGGCATTTTATGCCAAAGGCCAGGACGCTCGGCGCATTTACGAGGAATTGGACGATTTTCAATCCCGCCGCCCCATCGACGTCATCTCCCGCAATCAGCCGATTCTGATTCTCGACGAACCGCAAAAGATGGAAGGCGCGAAGACGATGGATTCCCTCAAGGAGTTCACGCCCCTGATGATCCTCCGCTACTCCGCCACTCACCGGCAGGAGCACACCAAGATTTATCGGCTCGACGCCCTGGACGCCTACAACCAGAAGCTGGTGAAAAAAATAGCTGTGCGCGGCATCACCGTGCGCGGTTTGGCCGGGACGAACGCCTATCTGTATCTGGAGTCCATCAATATCTCGACCACCAAGCCTCCAGAAGCTCGCGCCGAGTTGGAGATTCAGCAGGTCAGTGGCATCAAGCGGGTCCTTCGGAAACTCGGCAAGAACGACAACCTCTTCGACCTGTCAGGCGGGCTGGAGCAGTATCGCGGTTTCGTCGTCTCGGACATCAACGCCAACGACAACACGGTCAGCTTCACGAACGGCGTCGTTCTCCGAGCCGGTGAGGCAACAGGCGACGTGAACGAGGCGGCGCTGCGGCGCATCCAGATTCGCGAAGCGGTCAAAGCCCACTTCGACAAGGAACAAGTGCTCTTCCACCAGGGCATTAAGGTGCTGTCCTTATTCTTCATCGGCGAAGTCGCGAAATACCGCTGCTACAACGAGTCGGGCGAGGAGACCGGCGAATACGCTCGCATCTTCGAGGAGGAATACCTCGCCCAACTGAACGAAGTGCTGACCTTGGAGGACACGCCCTACAACCGATACCTCAAGGGAATTCAACCCGCGAAGACGCACAAGGGCTACTTCTCCATCGATAAGAAGACCAAGCGACTGGTCAACCCGGAGGAGAAGGCGCGCGGCGAGTCTGCTGGGGAGACGGATGACGTGGACGCCTACGACCTGATTTTGAAGGACAAGGAGACGTTACTTTCATTCCCAAGTGCCAATGACGATCCGCTTACCCGCGACAAGAAGCAGGTCCGGTTCATCTTCTCACATTCCGCGCTTCGCGAAGGCTGGGACAACCCCAACGTCTTCGTTATCTGCACCCTCAAACACAGCGACAATACGGTCACTCGCCGCCAGGAAGTCGGACGCGGCCTCCGCCTGTCGGTCAACCAGAACGGCGACCGCATGGACAACCCCGCCACGGTCCATCAGGTGAACGTGCTCACCGTCGTCGCCAGCGAGAGCTACAAGGACTTCGTCTCGGCGCTGCAAAAGGACATCAGCGCATCCCTGTCCGCTCGTCCGCGCAAGGCCGACGAGGCCTACTTCACAGGAAAGGTGCTGAAGACACCGACCGGCGATGTGCCTGTAACGCCGCAACTCGCGAAACTCATCGAGCGCTACCTGGTAAGGAACGACTACACCGACACGAACGATCAGGTCACCGTCGACTACCACGAGGCAAAGAAGGAAGGAAAGCTCGCTGCCCTTCCTCCGGAACTCGCGCCCTACGCCGAACAGGTTTTCCAACTGATCGACACCGTCTTCAGTGATGCCCAGCTCCCAGCCATCGAGGACGAGCGCAAGGCGAAGGTCAACCCGCTCAACGGCAACTTCCACAAGAAGGAGTTCCAGAAACTCTGGATTCGAATCAACCGGAAGGCCGCCTACACGGTTCACTTCGAAACCTCCGAGTTGGTGAAGAAGTGCGTGACCGCCCTCGACAACGAACTGAAGGTCAGTCCGCTCCAATACACGATTCAGCGTGGCGAGCAGACAGAGAACGCGACGGCCGAGGCGTTGAAGCAGGGCGAGGCGTTCCGACTGGCAGAAACAGATACGGGCTCGCTCAGGGCGTCAGTTCAGTCCGCTGTCAAATACGACCTAATCGGGAAGATTGCCGAGGACACGCAACTGACCCGGAGCACGATTAGTGGAATTCTACAGGGCATGAACATCGCGGTGTTCAGGCAATACAAGGTGAATCCCGAGGATTTCATCCTAAAGACCAGCCGCATCATCAACGAGCAGAAAGCCACTGTCATCGTCGAGCACCTCGCCTACAACCCCGTCGAGGACACCCACACACTGGACATCTTTACGCAGGAAAGGCCCAAGGAGGATTTCAGCAAGGCCGTCAAAACAGACCGCCACATTTACGATTACGTCTTCACTGACTCCAAGAACGAGCGCGACTTCGTCAAGGATCTCGACACCGGCACCGAGGTCGTCGTTTACGCCAAGCTGCCGCGCAGCTTCTTCATCCCCACGCCTGTCGGCAGCTACAATCCCGATTGGGCCATTGCCTTCCAGCAAGGAACGGTGAAGCACGTCTATTTCATCGCCGAGACGAAAGGCACCATGTCTTCGATGGAGTTGCGCAAAATCGAGGAGTGCAAAATCGACTGCGCCCGTAAGTTCTTCACCAAGATCACCTCAGACCAGGTGAAATACGACGTAGTGAACAGCTACAGCAAACTCATGGAGCTGGTTAAATGAAACCAAGAAAACACTTCCGCTTCAAGCAGCACCAGCAACTCACCTGTCTTCGGTGACCAACGACTCAAGCATGAGCACGCATAACTCACCAAGGGGGTCGCTTTGGAACCGGTGGGACCTACATTTCCATACGCCTGCTTCCTACGACTATCAGGAACCGAATGCCACTAATCAGCAGCTTGTGGATAAGCTGATTGCGAGCGACATTCGAGTAATCGCAATCACGGATCATCACGTCATGGATGTTGCTAGGATTAGGGAAATCCAACATCTTGGCGGCTCACAGTTGACCGTTCTTCCCGGCATCGAACTTCGCTCGGACCAGGGTGGACATCCGATCCACTATATTTGCATCTTCCCGGAAGATTGCGACCTAAACCACGTCTGGACAACTCTACAAGGAAGCCTCGGGTTAACAACCAAGGGGGTGGCAGACAAGGGAGGCGACGATCAGGTTTACGTGCCTATCGAACTAGGTGCTGCGGAGGCTCGAAAACTGGGAGGGGTGGTGTCGATCCATGCTGGTAGCAAAAGTAACTCAATTGAGGAAATCAAAAACAAGGAGCAATTCCAACAGAGGATCAAATACAATATCACTAGCCATTGGGTCGACCTGATGGAAATCGGGCAACTGAAAGACATCGACATCCACCTCAAGGTAATCTTCCCGGCTATCAACCTTGAGCGCCCGCTGATCATCTGCTCGGACAACCACAGAATCTCGACGTATGGGCTCAAAACAAACCTATGGCTCAGGGCAGATCCAACTTTCCGTGGTTTACTCATGGTCCTACGCGAACCTCAAGGCCGTGTATTCATAGGAGACAGGCCTGACGAAGTCGTCCGATTTGAACAGAATCCTACAAAGTATATCCGCAGCGTCACCTTTCAGCGTAGCGAGGCGGCACCGGCAGCAGAGCAATGGTTCAGTGGGAGCTTAGAGTTTAATCCGGGTCTAGTCGCAATCATCGGTAACAAGGGGAGTGGAAAGAGTGCGCTTGCTGATACCCTGGGTCTCCTTGGCGGGAGCCGGAACAGCGATGCGTTCTCATTTCTCAGCCGTGAGCGTTTCCGCAGACCATCTAGTGGCCTCGCTCAGCATTTCAGTGCCTCGGTTCGATGGCAGTCTGACGAAGAAAAAACGCGTTGCCTGAACGAGTCCGCACCGGCTACTGAAATCGAACGACTCAAATATCTGCCTCAGGATCATGTCGAGAAGGTTTGTAACGAGCTGGCAGCGAGCGGTGAAACTGGCTTCGAGAAGGAACTGAAGTCCGTTATCTTTTCTCATGTCCCGGAATCCTCCCGCCTGGGTCAACCGAACCTTGACGAACTCGTGCGCTTCCGGACAGGGGAAAAACAAAACCGCATCGACGCGCTCATACGCCAGCTAAAGGAAGTAAGCCGAACCCGGGCCTCGCTCGAAGAGAAGACAAACCCAGAGACGAAGCGCGAGCTCGAAGAGAGGGCGAGGCAACGTGCCCTGGAGATCGAGGCCCACGACAAAGTGAAGCCAGTCGAACGAGTTGCCCCTGCTTCCAATTCACATGGAGCCTCACCTGATCCTGAGTTGCTCAAGGCAGTCGAGTCCGCAGAAGCGGCGAAGAAAGCTATTGAGGCACAGGTCTCCAAAGTGCAGGAGACCATGAAGAAAGAGGAGCGAAAACATGCCGTTGCAAAGCGGCTAATCGAGAAGCTCGACAACTTCTCGAAGGAATTCGAAGTGTTCAAGACAGGCCTCGAACAGGATGCCACCGAGCTCAACCTAACGATTGGCAAGTTGGTCACCCTGACGATCAGCAAAGGAGAAGCCGAGAATATCCGAGACACAGCTGCGACCGGCGTCTCAATGGCAAAGACTGCGCTGTCGTCCGCAGAGCCTGACAATCTGTTGTCCAAGCTCGGTGCAAGCGCATCGAAAGTTATGGAGGCCCAATCGAAGCTTGATGCGCCCAATCGAGAATATCAGGCTTACCTGAAGGAGCTTGGGCAGTGGCAGGAAAAGAGGTCAAAACTTGAAGGACTCCCGACCGACCCAGATTCCCTCAATGGAATTCAAGTTGCACTTGCCAGCCTTACAGACCTTCCAAAGAGGATTGCAAACGCGCGCGAGCAGCAAGCTAAGGTTGCGATTGAGATTCACCAGGAGAAGGCCGAGCAGGCTGGCGTATATCGAAGCCTCTACCAACCGGTCCAAGAGTTCATCGACAAGCACGAGCTAGCAAAGGACAAGCTTAAGCTGGAATTTCGAGCAGAACTGACGAATGTTATCTTCACGAATAGACTGCTAAGTTTTCTCGCGCTGAACCGGCGCGGGAGCTTCATGGGCGTTGATGAGGGCCACGACAGATCGGAGAAGTTCATTGAGGCTGTAAGATGGGACGACGAGGAATCGGTTAAAACGTTCCTTGCAGCTGTGGACGACGCGTTGCACTCCGACCAACGGGAGGCAGAGTCGCCGCCGGTGCAGTTGCGGGACCAGCTCCTGAAGGGAAAGAAGCCCGAAGATGTTTTCGATTTCCTCTATAGTCTCGAGTACGTCGAACCGCGCTACATCCTGCGGTGGGACGGAAAGGACCTCGCGATGCTCTCTCCAGGCGAACGAGGGACACTTCTTCTCGTCTTCTATTTGCTCATCGACAAAGGTGAGATGCCGCTCGTGATCGACCAACCTGAGGGCAATCTGGACAACCACACTGTCGCTAAGGTGCTTGTCGATTGCATTCGGGAGGCGCGCAAGCGGCGACAAGTGTTCATTGTCACTCACAATCCGAATCTTGCAGTTGTGTGTGACGCTGATCAGGTCGTTCACGCGAAAATCGACAAAGCAAACGGAAGTGCGATCACCTACACCGCCGGTTCTCTGGAGAATCCAGGAATGAGCAAGTATGTGACCGATGTCCTCGAAGGAACACGTTGGGCATTCTGTGTTCGTGGCGACAAATACAAAGTTGGCGAATAGCCGCCTTTCGTGAAGGACTGGAATCAAATGATCGTCACCATTGGGCGCTGCATCTCATTACTGCGCGCCACCGTCCTCCCCGTGGACGGGCTAGCCATTGGCCCTTCGTTAAATCTAAAGGACGTCTTGAACGTTCAGCGCCTTAGAGCCCGTCTGAAAACTCACCTTCCACCGCCTGACTTCGATACCTGCGAGAAGGCCCAGCAAAAGCGGCATTTGAAGGTTGACTTAGGACATGGCCGGAAACGGCCACCTCTCCGCGGAAGCGGGTGTCGGGGCGATGGAAAAATCGATTTTCCCGACCGACCTCTCGGACGCGCAGTGGAGTCTTCTGGAACCGATGCTGCCCAAGCCAGCCCGCACAGGCAGGCCTCGAACTCCGCTCCGGCGCGTCGTGAACGCACTTCTCTACATCGCAAAGGCCGGCTGCCACTGGAGCCTGCTGCCCAAAAACTTCCCGCCCTACAAGACGGTCTACCACATCTTCGCAAAATGGTGCAGGAACGGAGTTATGGCTGGGATTCATGATCGATTGCGGGCCTTCTCGCGTGAGAGGGAGGATCGCAGGAGTCGGCCCACGGGTGCCATCATCGATAGTCAAACCGTTCGATCGGCGGGCTTGGCAGCTGAAGCTGGGTATGACGCGGCCAAAAGGACCAAAGGAAGGAAGCGCTTCATCATGGTCGATACCTTGGGACATATCCTGGCGATCCTGGTAACCCCGGCGGATCGACCAGAGCGAGAGGGAGCGAAACAATTGCTCGATGAATCCCTTGGTCACCATGGCTGGCTGCGGAAACTCTGGGTAGACGGCGGGTTCAGTGGCGAGGACTTCGCCAAGCACGTCGGGAAGCTCCGCAAAGCGATGGACGTAGAAGTCGTCAAACGATCAGACGCGGCGAAGGGTTTCGTGGCATTGCCGCGGCGCTGGGTGGTGGAGCGGACGTTCGGTTGGTTGATGCAGTGTCGTCGGCTCGTCCGGGACTACGAACGAACCGTCCAGAGCGCAACTGGCTGGATTCATGCGGCAATGATACGAATCATGCTTCTCCGGCTTGCGTGATTCCGTGGCAATAAGGGGTTTTCAGACGGGCTCTTAGCACGCCGATTCAGGAATGCGCGCTGTTCATTTGGTTGACCGAAGCGGTACTGCTCAGGCAGAGATTCACCGATTGCCTTTTCAAACTTTGTCTTTGTCCCGTCTACTTCTCCGTCGCTCTGGACGCGATTGCAATAACCCACCTGCATGACCAACCGCGCTTGTGCGTTGAACTTCAGAGCTTCAATCAGGACTGTGCGTTGCCTAACGCAGCCGCCGTCATATTAAAGACATGAACGCTGCACTATTCATTGGCATCGAAACCTTCTCCGACCCGCCTATCCCTCCGATAAAGTTCGCCGTTAACGACGCCAACGCCGTCGCCTCCGCTTTTGGGGAACTGGGTTTTCCAAAAGAACACGGTGGTCAGATCATTTTAGCTAACGAACAGGCTACGAAGGGGCGAATCGAATATGAGATAGGGCGATTGCTCAAGGAGGCTCGTGAGGATGACTCCGTATTAATCTACATCTCATCCCACGGCGCGAATGAGAACGGCGTTTCATCTGTGGTATGCTACGACACGATTCTTAAGGGAATGCCTGGCACAGGTTTTCCGATCAAGGCCTTTTTCGAAATGGTCAAAGACACCAAATCGAAGAGGGTAATCCTGCTGCTCGATTGTTGCCATGCCGGTTTGCAGTTTCCCAAGGGGGAGAAAGGCCTCATGGGAAGCATGACGAACGACGACATTAAAGCATTTTGTGACAGCGCTAACTACTGTGTGGCGTTTGCCTCCTGCGCCTCCAATGAAACATCAAGGTGGAGCGACCGGAACCATCTAGGCATATGGACATCTGTGTTGTTGGACGCATTGTGCGGCAAAGCGAAGCACATCCTGGTAAACAACCAGCTTTTGCTCGCCATGAATTTGCAGGATTATCTTTATCAACAAGTTCCCATAAGACGCTGGGATGAATACAAAGATAAAGGTCCGCAGACCCCGCAATTCTATGGCTCGTTGTCAAACAACTTCATTGTTGCCAACCTTGAATCGGTGCTAGCCAAGCAAATTGAGGGGATCGGGGACTTGAACCACTTCTTGAAAGGGCTCAGCTTCAGATCGTCCCGCACTGGCAAAATCAAAAGTCTTCCTGGCTTTGGGGCAAAGCATTCCGTTCCTAAGACAAAAACCGCCGCTACTGAGAGATTCGTGGAGGGGATCGCCGAGGAACGAGTCCAGGATCACGCGAGGCAGCTATTCGACGCTCTCATGAAGGCGTTTTCCTATGCCCGCGAGGAGATACAATTAGATGCAAATGGGTCCAGCGCAGCCATTACCACGAAGGACTTTGAGGTGGACCTTTCCATTTGCCAAAGCGCTGACGACCACAAAATGTATTTGGAGGTTCTCACTGTGAGACAATTCAAATCCGAGGCAGTCATTATGAGCGAGCCCTTCAACAAAGTACTTTTTGGGGAAGTCGACACGCTGCGGGTAGCGTTTAGTCCTGGGCGAAGCGTTTCAGGGGTTATCGACCAAATCCAGAAGGCAACGAATTCCACTATTCAGATAAAGACCTACGAGCCGGATGGTTCTGTCTGTTGTATTGCGATACCTGGCATTGAGGGAGAAATCTCTCTCCGAGCAAATCGCACCTCAATTAAACAGCCATCATTGCGGCCAAGGCAGATGGTCGCAGCCCTGACCGAAGCCCGAAAGTCTGCCATGTTGGATTCGGCCACCTTGCTGCTCTTGCCAACGCCACCCGCACACGCCTGATTCTTTCGCGCCCCTTCCAGTCGATTGTCAGCACCATTCAATCTTGCCTCCACGAAACGATGCAGTCGTCCGTAAAGGTAAGCAAGGGGCGCCCGCGTGGCGCCATCTGGGAAGTTGGTTAGCGTAAAATGGACCGCATCGTGAGCGTCACGCCAAGCACCCCCACGGGAGAGACAAGTGTGATAGCTTGGACGCTATTACAATCATGCTACACGGGCTTGGGTTCGCCGCTTGGCGAGGGCTGCAGCCCATCCTGCCGGGGTGAGCGATTCCAGGTCCTTGTCGAACATACCTGGCATCCGTTCCAAGATGTCCCGGAGGTACTCGTAGGGATCAATTCCCCGCCGCCGGCAGCTCTCTACCACCGAGTACAGGATCGCCCCACGCTCGCTCGCCTCCTCATCGCCTATGAGAACAGCCAGTTCTTGCGGTTATGCAGAGCTCCGCATAACAACAACAGTCGGGATTTCATAGGGCACCCGGATGCTGGATGACGGATCGCCGTGATCTACTCGATCATCGCGAGTGGTCGTCGGCACGGAATTGATCCGTGGGACTACCGCAAGGAGGCGCTTGGGGGACTCGCCGCTGCGACCAACAAGACGGTCGGGAGTTTCACGCCAGCCGCCTGGTCGGCCCGCCGCCACAATCAGGCCGACAAGGACCTCGCCGCCTGAGCGCCCCCCCGATGCCTCCTGGCTGGGTAGCGGTTTGGGGGGATGTGCTGCACCGGCAGCTTACAGAATCCCGGGTAGACCCTGATGCAGCACCAGGGCGAAGTCCGGTGGCCGACGAGTACCGGGACTTGGCCAAAGAGTTTAAGGAAAGGTTGAACGCACGACGCGAGTCGCTGGAGACAACCGGGGAGGTGGCTCATGCCTAGGAATCCGAGAACCGAGCCTCCCTACGCTCCCATCCGGAACGATCTGGTCCGGAAGTGACCACTCCTGCCCGTCGTTCGCCGGACGTCCCAGCCCCCCCCCCGGCTATCCCTGACCCCGGCGTCCTAGAAGCCCGAACCGATGCCCGAGTCCACCATCATCAAGCGCTTCGTTCTGACCAGGGCCGAGGATGCCGAACTGAACGCTTTCCTCCTGCGACTCCGGACCGCCAGCGGCTGCAAGGTGCCGGTGAACGTGGTGGTCCGCGCCGTGCTGGCGATCCTGATGGAGAACGTAGACCGCATCGCTGGAACGTCTGAGAGGATCCGTCCCCAGCTTCCCTCGACCCACGACCGTTTGGCGTTGGGCCAGCTTGAGGAGCAGTGGCGAGGGTGTATGGTGGAGGTGATGTTGGAATGCTGGGAAAAAATCAATGGACAAGGAACAACTCGGGCCAAGCCAAAGGGTGGGGCGGCTGACGGCGGCTTACCTTTGCATGAGGAAAGAAGGATCTACGGTTGCTATCCGTCCGCGGCACCCCATGCGTTTCACAACGCGCCTACTTCGTTGGATTCGATCTTTCTTCCAGAAGCATATATTAAATCACACAGTGCGCATCATAAGATCGACAGTTTGCCGATGAGTTCGGTCGGCCTGATCGTGAAATCATCCCGCAATCAGCAAGGATCTCAACCGAGGCAAATCCTCGATTGATGTCGGTTCGGTAAGAGTTCGTTCCTTAAGCCAAAGGCGAAAACGTTCGACGAAGGAAAATTCATCGAGCAGACGGTCTATAATGGACGCTGGTAGATTCTGTCCAAACCGCCCAATACCTTCGTCGTCCAATAGACGAATACCCTTCTCAGCGACACAATGCGTTAAACGCGTGAGGTCGGGCGTGGCAATGGCATGCGCATCGAATCCGGACCTTACACGAACAGCAAGTCCGGCGATGGCTGGAGCATCGACAACCTGCGGGAACAACAGCCGTAGCAACTCGTCATAGTTCTCGCCTCCGAAGTGAAACCAAACCAGTTGCCCGCCTACGCGCACGACCGGAGCCTCGTGCTCGCCGAGTCCACAGCCACGGCGGACGTGAGCGGCAAAGGTTTCCGCCACACGGCGCCGACGTCCACCGTACTGTGGTGTATCATTCCGATCGTCCGCTTGATCGTCACCGACTGGCGTGACTGTGATGCATTCATCCTGTCGGAGGATTCGATGCTGACGTCCGGCGATGGTGACAGTGCCGGCTTCTAGGGACGCCTCACCGACATGGCCGACAACTTCGCCAGTTAGCTCATTGCGGACTTCGCGGCCTGCGGTGGTGGAGCAGATGTTGGAGTGAATGGCAGCGTCGCCTTCCGCTTGAGCGGAGAAATCCTCCCAAGCACCCGCAAGGTGGAACTTACCTCGCAGTTCCGAAAGCAAACCGTCGTTGTTCCACGAGCGAATCAGAGTCGCCGCGATATCTGCCGTATCTCCCGTTGGCCATGCGGAAATCGCTAGGCTCTTCAAAGATTCAATGCCACGACCCTGTCCTCGATTCTGTCGAATGTAGCTGATGACCTGTTGCGGAAATACATCCCAGCGCCGGAATCGGTGCCGCGCTTCCAGCGTGCCCGCCAAGGCGCTAACGAGCTGGCTGGCCATCGCGGCGGCGTCTACCGCGTTGCGAGAGATTGGCAGCAGGCGCGTGAGTCCGCTCCGGCGTCCGCCACGCCCAATTCGTTGCAGAAGGCTAGACGTATCCGCCGGAGCACCGACGAGCGCGACCACATCCACGTCGCCAATATCAACGCCCACTTCGAGGGTGCTCGTCGCCACGAGCACGGCGTCGCGCTGATCGTGAAACCCGTCTTCGGCCCGCTGGCGGTGTTCGCGGCTGAGACTTCCGTGATGCGTCTCGACCCAGATGTGGCGGTACTTTTGGAGAAAGCGGCGCAAGTGCAGGCCGAGTTGATCGCACTGCTTCCGTGAAGGAACGAAGACCAGTGCCTTGCGGCACTCCGTGCTTTCCAGCGCTGCCCAAAGCAAGGTGCCGATGCCTTCATGCGAAGTCTCCACCGGCAAGGTGGCGGCGAGATTGGTAGCCTGTGATGCCTCATCCAGTCGCTGCCATCGACCTTGTTTCAACATCACATCCATTGGACGGCTGCCGAGGCAGAGGATGGCGTCGGCATCCCCGCCGAGGAGCTTGCGGGCGAGCGAGCGAGGCTCATGCACTGTCGCGCTGGCGGCGCAGCACTGAACTTCGGCGCTGGTCGTCCAGCCTTTGCTCAAAGCGGATTCGCGCAGCTTCCGAAGGCGTGCGAGCAGAAAGACGAGTTGGTCGCCGCGCGCCGTGCTGTCGAAGCAATGCGCCTCGTCCACAAAAACGGCGGCCACATTCGCCAGCAAATGTCCGATAGGTTCCCCACGTTCGACACGCAAACGACGCACAAGCATGGAGTCAAAAGACTCCGGGGTAGTGACTAGCACATCCGGCTCCGAAGCTGCGCCGGCAAAGTCGCTCGTCTGCGCTGCGCAACTCCAGCCGAGTTGCGCCAGCGGTGCCTCCAGTCGCGCGGTGAGGTCGGCCACGAGCGCGCGGGTGGGTGCAATCGCCAGCAGCCGCGGTCCGCGACCCTTTGGGGCTGGCTGTCGGCGCAGATGCCAGATGAGCGGTGCAAGCACGGCCTCGGTTTTGCCCGCGGCGGTGGCAGCGCAGACGAGCCGGTTGCGACCCTCGGCAATCGGTCGGATGGCCGCCCGCTGCACGTCGGAAAGCGAGGGAAAATTGAAGAACGCCTGTCCCACGTCGCCGAGACCGTCGCGAAGGCGGCGGTCCAGTCGGCTGCGCTCTGCGACATCGTCAGGCGTGGACAGCATCGAGTTTTTCGAGGAGGAGGCGGATGAATTTGCGCGGGTTTAGCTGTTCGGCGCTGCGCTGCTGCGCAGATAGAGCGTCATCGACCAGATGCTCCGTACCTGCCAATCCTGAATCGCCCAGTTCATAAGCCGCTCGGTACAGCGTGGAAACCTTGGCACCAAGATTACGCATCTCACGGTCGGTCAGCACCGGTAGCGTCACGATACCGAGATGCCGGCCCAGGCTTTGCCGCAACTCCTCGATCGGGCCGTCCTCGTCCGATTCGGGCGTCATCGCGAGAGCAACGATAAGCTTCGCGTAACTGCCGCCGCGCGGGCCTGCGTCCGCCATCTCCCGCCACGCTTGGAGCAATGCGGCGCGCTGCTCGCGCTCCGATTCGCTGCGCAACCGGTTGCCGTAGTCAACGTCCGCCTCGTCAAGGAGCACGGCGAGACCGCCGCGCGCATTAGTTACGGAACACGCCTGCGCCCATTCCTTAAGAAGTCCGGTGGCTCGCCCGGGCCGGTTCGCAAGCTGGTTCGCGTTCAGCGACGGCAGCCGAACACCGAGAGCACGGCCAGCCTGCGGCGCGCTAACTTCAAGGCTTAGGTAGTCCTCAATCATCTCCCACTTGTCCGCGTCGTCCACATGTTCGCCGTTCAGATTCACGAGACTTCGGTACAGCATATCGGCACCGGACACTCGCAGCCTGTCTACCGCGCCGGTCCGCACCAAGCCTGCGAGTCGTTGCGGCAGTCCATCGCTGGCCGTCGCTTCGGGATACTCAATAGAATGAGACAACGCGCTGATGAGTCCGAGCGGTCGACAGAGTGTGGTGCCCACCCCATCAAGGACGACCGTGCCGGTCGCCATGATGCTGCCTCGCGCAAGTTCGCGAAGGTGCGCCAGCGCGTGACTCTTGCCCATGCCGTAGGGGCTGACGAAGAGCAGGAACGAAAGCTGGCCGCTTCCTGCGCGGTTGAGAGCCCACCGACAAGCCTCGTCTACTTCAGAAAGACCCACGCTAAGGTCGCGCACGGTCTCCGACGTGGACTGACCGAGTCGAAGAGCGAGCAAGGACTGCCGGGCGCGCTGCCAGGTGGGAACGTGCGCAGCCGCAGGAATCGGTACCGATGAAACGTGAGTGCTTTGCAGGCTGAGTGGCTGGCCAGATGTGCGGTCCACGAGATCATCGAGGTATTCTGGGCGCCGGAAGATGCCGAGATCAGGGTAATCCACGAGCACCTTGACACGGCCAAGCGTGTGCGTGCGCTCACGGATGATGCAGTCTCCTTTCTTCGGATGGCGCGCGGGAATTTCCATCAGCCGATGTCGTTGCTGGTTTGTGCTTGGTCGGCCTGGCGGAACTCTTCGTTCACGCCACGGATACGGCTCGTGAGAAATTCTTCGGTGTAGTCCTGCCCACCATTGCGGCCCTGTTCGCCAAGCAAACTGCACCAAGCTTTCACGAACAATCGACGTGCGTTTACTTCGAGCAGCTGCTCCGCCGTGACGCTCGCCAACTTTTCCAGATTCCGGCGCTGCTGTTCGGCGTCGAGATTCCAACCATGCACGCGGATGCCGAGTTCCAGCAGCTTCTCGCCGATGGCTCGCAGGATGTCGCGCTGCTTACCCAGTTCAGCGAGGTCAATTTGCGCCGCGTCGTCATTACCACGATGGAACGGGTCGAAAACCTGAAAGCGTTGCTTGAGCGCCTCGTAGCGTTTGGAGATGACTTCGCTCCACACATCCGGAACGGCTGCGAAAACGCCGAAGAGCGGAATGCGCTCCATGCGGCCATCCGGCGCATCCAGCATCGTCCGCATGGACACGAGTATCTTTTCCAGCGCTTTGCCCCGCGCGTTGAAGGTCACTTCCATCTCGTCGAGCAGCAGGACGAGGCCGTGGACTCCGGCTTTTGGAACGAACTTCGCCATCGAGTAGAACAACTCCTGCCCGTGGCGTTGACGCCCTGCGGCAGTAAGTGGCTGAAGGCGCAACCGGCGCAACACTTGGAAAGTCTCTTTGGCGATGTTACCTTGCAGCCAGTCCATCGCAGCCTCTCCCTCCTCTGGATTCGCATCGGGTTCGCGCAGGTGATCCAGCGCGGTGGCAATAACCCGCCCGAATGAACTGTGCGGCCAATTGTCTTCCCGCAGGGCGGCAATCATCTCGTCCAAAGCGGCGTCGGGAAAGGCGCCAGCCGCCTTTTCCGCGCGCTCGCGCATCCGGTCGAGCGCCCGCTGAACGATGGGGCGGACACCGGTCCGCTCGACACCCGGAAGCTGAATCGCCTTGGCAATCTGCTCGTAGAGTCCGAACCAGTCGCCGACGGTGACATGCGCCTTGCATTGGAGATAACAGACTGCCCAATTCTCCGTCACCGCCCGTGCGCCGAGGGCGAGCAAGAAGTGCGTCTTGCCGCCACCGTATGGAGCCACGACCAGCTTGAAATGTGTATTTTCACGAGCGTAATCGCGAAGTTGCGAGTTCACCAAGCGGTCAAGCCAGCCGTCAAGACCGACTGACCATGCAGGCAGAACTCGGGCTGCAATCTCAGAGGCGGGTGGAGTTCCAAAGGTGGCTAGAGTGCGCCACGCGGAGCGCAATTCGTTGAGTGGGATGTCGTTCAGGTCAGCCATAGAGTTCAGTCGTTGCGGAGGATTTCATTCGCCAACCGTTTGATGAACTGGCGGACGGCTCCTTGAGTGATGTTGTTGGCCATTTCCTCGCTGAAACTGGTGAGAGCTTGGCGGGCGGCGTGTAAGCGGCCCTCCGAGATTCCTGCCTCGTCCCCCAACGCCAGCAGTTTTTCACCCAATGTTATGAAGAACTTAAGCTCCGCAGGACTTGGGTCGGTGAGTTCATCGAGGCGGCACCAGACCGCGCGCGGGTTTCTCGTCGACTCGGCGAATGGGCTGGCTTCTTCGAGTCGCGCCACGCGCTGCCACATGGCTGGGTAGTCCTCGAAGGCCATGTGGATAAAGTCATTGGTAGTCGCATAGACGACCGAGCAACCGGGAATGCCGCCGGTAGCGAGATGGTCCACGAGGTTGCGTAGGTTCGCCATGTGTTGCTGCCGCGCGCGCAATGGCTCTGGCCGCAGGTGAAGGTCCGCGCCCGTCTCATCGAATAGCACGACGAGCCCTTTGAATCCGAGTTGGCGAGGCAGCGTGAGCAGCGAACGGAGCCAGACGCCAGCGTTTCGCTTCCCGAGCTTTCCGAGGGGACGCGGCAGGTCGCGGTCGATCCGGAACAATTCGCCGAAGGTCACGCGCCGGTTGGTGTCGTTCATCAGCAGCGCTCGCAGGTCTTGGGTTGCGGGCTGATCGGTCTGTCCAGCTTGCGCCCGGCGCGCGTAGGTGGTGATGAGATTTCGGTAGCCTGGGTTGCCGCGTGCCGATTGTTGAAAGCCGGCAAGCTGCTCGGCAGTCAGTCCAGCCAGCAGGGGAGCCAGTCCGCAGATGCCGTTGCTTCCGAAAGCACGTGACGTCATTGATGACGCGATTTCGCGATAGGTATCCTGCAACGCCGCAAACGGTTTTGTCTGCGTCCCCACGCGGGATGTAACGAATCCGGCGCGACGCGCGTGTGTTTCCAGGACTTGCAGAAAGTGTGTCTTGCCTCGTCCGTTCGGCCCCTCCACAAAGCGCAATTCGGAACCGCCTGCGGAGAGGAACGGCAGTGTTTCCCGCTCCCAGCGCGACACAAAGCCATCCAGCCCGGTGGACAGTCGCACGGCAACCTCCGGCACATCCAGCACCCCATGCTGGGCGAGGCGGCGGAGGATGTCGCGGGCGTCGTTCATGCGGAGAGGGGGGTCATGCGTTGCGCTTGATGGCAAGGCGGGCCGCGGGCGTCTCGCTTACGAGCGGATGGTCGAGGTTCGGAATGAACACCGTGCCCGCGCTCTCCCGCATGGAGGGCGTGGTGGTGAAGATGCGTGCGTCTCCAACCGTAAACCCTTCTCGCTGAAATCGGGCGAGGTCGAAAACGAACTGGTGCGGCGGGTAGGATGGCACGTTTTTCGGCTCAGGACGCTTGCGAAACGCCTCGCTGTTGCGTGCACGTTCCAGCACCAGTTCACGATGCAAGTCGCGGATGGAAACAAACTCGTCCGGTGACCCTGCACGACGACACGTCGCGTAGCTGGCCTGCATGTGCTTGAAAAGCTCCGCGCGGTTGAACGGGGACTGCTCCAAGGCCGCGCGCAGTTCCTTGAGCCTTTTGAAAAGTCTTTCCCCGTCCGATTCCTTCGTCCGTTCGACCTCGATGCCTCCCAAGCTCACAACCGCCAATTCCCCCTCGAACTCAACTCGAAAGACGCCGACACGCACCACGCGTGTGCCATCAGAAAACGGCTCCCCAGCGGCGCGCGCGGACACCAGGAGCTTCTCTCGCCGTGACTGCAAAGCGGTGTCGCGTTTGGAGCGCTCCTCGTCGCGCGCATTCTTTAGCCTTTGGACCAGCGCGGTCCAATCGAGCTGCGTCGCTAGTTCTAGTGCCGCGTCAAGTTCCTTGGCGGCATCGGATCCAGCCTCTGTTGTTGCCTTAGTTGCAGCCGCTACGGCCGAGGCCAGCTTCTTGAGATGGGCCCCGATTGAGGAGAGGTCGGCTGTCTGTTCGTTTAGCATCTTGATTTCCGGAAAATCAGAGCATCGCCATGGATGGGTTTCAATCGCGAGGATTGATCGATTCCATACCGCTCTCCCCGGCAGCGGCATCCAGATCCAAGGACACAACCAGTTCCCTGTGCCTCGTCTCCAGTTCAGCGAGCCTCGCCGCATGCTTGAAGGGCACGTCCATCTGCACCCGTAGGTCGCCCAGTCGTCGGTGGAGTTGCATGAGGTGATCGGCCAACTGGCGACGGGTGTCTTCGAGGTTGTTCACGATGTGCTCCAGGGCCCTGCTGGTGCCGTGGGCGGTCGCCTGGAACCGGCATGTGTGGGTGGCGTTCCCGCGCAGAAGGAGTTCGGTCTCGCCCGATGGGAGGGGGCCGATCAGATGATCGAACCCGGCAAAGCTGCCGAGGCGACGCTCGTCGGTGAGGCCCTTGGAACGTTCGGCCACCCGGATCAGCATCTCCCCGGCGATGCCGCGGTCGCTCAGGTCTTGGGTGCCCAAGGTAATCGTGAAGCGGTCGCCCCGGGTGTCCTTACGTCGGGCGATGTCGGCGTCTAGGGCGGTCAGGCGCCATTCGAGTCGGGAGATCTCCTCGGACAAGTGAAGCACATGGTTACGGATGCAGCACCCGGTTTCCCGGTGCTTGATTCGCAGCCGGGTGAGTCGGGCGAGCTCGGCAACCACGTTGGCCTTCTAGACGACGAGCGGCTTGCCGATCGCGATAGCCGTCACCTCGGAGGGGGGCAGCGCCACTCCATCAACATCCTCCAGCCATCGGAGGCAGGTGCCGCGGGACATCACCTAAGGGATGAACGCGGGTTGGCCTCGAGGCACTGCCACGCGTAGGCGTCGAAGCGCTCTGTGGTTATGTAGCGATGGATCTGCATGGTGAACATATCTCAGTCACGCTGTGGGGGATGGCCAAACCGGTGACAAAGATCAAACACCTACCCGGGGTTGCGCTAGGCGTGTTGGACCCTTAGCAACATGTCCAAGGCACGCCGGGAAGCGCTCTGCCGCAACCCGACAACGCGAGGTTCCCAAGGTCTCGACATTACCAAACAACCAGTTCAAGAACTGTGAACCTTTCGGAGACACCCGGAAAGATGGTAGGCTGACTCCCTTGTGGCTTGTTGGCAGAGGAGTTCTTGTGCAGTCGTTGGAAGGTTCGTCGAATGAGGAGTTGTTGGCGTCGTTGGCGGGCAGACCAGCGGCGGCGCGGTTGATGGGGAAGTTCGGGGGGCTTTCGAGCCTGGCGCAGGCGTCCTTTGCCGATCTCCAGCAGGTTCCCGGGGTTGGGCCGTCGAAGGCGGCGGCGATCCGGTCGGCCTTTCTCCTGGCCCAGCGACTGGTGCGGGAGACCTACCCCGATGCGCCGGTGGTCGATTCACCGGAGCGCGTGGCCGGGCTGCTACGCGAGGAGTATCGACCGATGAACGTTGAGAACTTCCATGTCCTCTGCCTGAACACGCGTCGGCGGCTCATCAGTGCCGATCTCATCGCCCAGGGAACCCTCGATTCCGTCCTGGTCCATCCACGGGAGGTGTTCGCGCTGGCGATGACGCGTCGGGCCTCGGCGGTGATCCTGGTCCACAACCATCCCAGCGGCGATCCCTCCCCCTCCGAAGCGGACATCCGCCTCACCCGGGAACTCATCCAGGTGGGGAGATTGATCAAGATCGAGGTCCTCGACCACGTCATCGTGGGACGCGCGACCACCGACCGGCCCCGGGACTACACATCGCTACGCGAGCTGGGGTTTTTCTGTTAGGGGCATGGGGTGAGTTATCCGCAGATGACGCCGATGGCGCAGATTTTCAGGGATGCGGATGGGGAAGCGGAACGGGGCGGTTATCCACAGATTTCACAGATGACACAGATTCCGGACCCCGGTTTGAACAACCACGAAGCGACGGCAGCGACGTTGGGGCGGAACCGGGGTTATGTGCACCTCTGGGCGCCGAGCCTACGATAGGAGGAGAAGAGCCCGTCCAACGGTAACAACGCGCTCGATGATTTGGCGCCGACGGATCTCCACGTCCAGACCTGACGGCAATCCGTCCAAAGCGAAAGCACCACACCGGAGGGGGCCGCTCTGATCTATTGCCGGAATCCCGACCAATCCCGCAGCGCCTTTGCCTGGTCGGGACCTCGCAGGCCTACCTGAAGGAGATCGAGATAAACTTGGGCGTCACTGGCGAGGACGAACTCACCGACTTGTTGGGGCTCCCGGAAGACGCCGTCGTCGTTGGGCACGATCAGCCACAGGGTTCCGCCATCGCCAACGGATCGGGCGCCCAACGATCTCAGCACATCGACGGTCGGCAGCGTCGGCACATAGGCTGAAACCACCGGCGGAGGCGTGTACGGGTGCCGCAGGTTGGCGGCGAACCATTGCGTGAAGACGACCGGTTGCCGGGACGGAAAACTCTGGATCAGACGGCGAGCGACGCGTTCCGGATCGGTTTCCAGCAACGAGTACTGTCGGAGCGTTGTCCGCTTGTCCCAGTCATCCTCGGCTGCCCAAGCGTCGAGGAGGGAGTCCGGACGATGCAGGTTCAACATGCGCCCCGTTTCCTCTACCCAGCCTTCGCGGATCAGGTGCCGGGTCAATCGGGACACCAGGCCCGGGCTCAGACCGGTTCGGGTGATCAACTCACGCTGGGTCCAACCCCGGTCCGGATGGCTGAGGAGGGCACGGACCAACCGCGAGCTCTTTGGCTGGAACGGGTCGGGCGGCGTCAGGAGAGGACGGTACCGGCGTTCCCTGGATGGCGAGCGGTCAATGAGGACCGACCCGACTTGCACCCAGACCCGACCGTTGAGATCGGCACACTGAATCCCTCGAACGCGGCAGTGCCCAACGAGCACGTCGGAGAGCGATGGCGCGATCAGGAGTGCGGGGTACGGGTGGGGATTATCCGCGATGCGATCCACGTCGCGGGCAGTAGGATTGAGCCGAAAGATGGCTTCGAACCGCAGGTCATGGCCGTCCAGCTTCAGCTTCAGCACGCCCTTGGGACCGGTCAGCGTTTTGCAGTCCCACCGCAGGACTGGGTCCGCCGTCAGCATTTCGCGGGCGACCTCACGCAAATCGGGCTCTGAACGAATCGGCGTCACTTTATCAAAGGTACACTCTTTAGCAGCCGTTAAACTTACTTGTTTCAGTAAACATGCAAGCGTTCACTGGAGAACTGACATCGGAAGGCATCCGTGACGCCGCGAGCGGAGCCGCCCAGGAAGAAAGTCGCGCCAGTGGTGCGCCAAATCCGCGCGCGCAGAACAATCCGGCTTCCCGCCCTTGCCCACCGACTACCCCGCAGCCCCCTCCTTTCGCCCTCTTTCGTTCTTTTCGGCAACCCACCCTCCCTTGCGCTGCCATCATGGCCGAAAGAGGTTCGGCCAAAAGAGACTCGCTGTACGGCCACGGCACCTCCTCCGACAGCGGCAAGAGGCCAGCACTTGAGGATTCCGCCCCGCCTGTGCTAGACCGCCGCCCATGAAGGTCGTCGTCGAAATCCCGGAAACAATCCAGATGGCGCTGCCTCCTCCGGAGTCGCTCGGCCGCGACCTGCTCGAGGCTTACGCGGCTGCGAGGTACCAGGAAGAGAGCCTCACCCAACGGCAGGTCGGTTTGCTGCTTGGACTGGATCGATGGGCCACCGAGGCGTTCCTGCAGCGGGTCGGAGCCATTCCCCCGTTGAGTCTCGAAGATTACGCATTGGAACGGAACGGATCCCAATGACGCTGATCGCGTGTCGCTGAGGATATCGCGACTGGATTCGACGAAGCGGGGAATTTGGTTCGGCGATCCAGTTCTTCCATCCATGTCTGGTTCATGGGTTCGCCCTCGAATGCTCTGCTGGCTCGGTCCCTTCGCGTGAACCCCTCCACGACCTCAATCGGCTACCGGTGCGCCTGTCATTGAGGCTGATACCACAACCACCGGTCCGAGTTGGTTCCCGAGCCTCCCTCCTCCGTGAAGTCAGCGATCTCGGCATGCCCGTCGGCGAACAGGATGGGTGAGATCAATCGCCCATCGCCAACGTTGTTTCGGTTGTTGTTGATCGTCCTGGGCGGACGCGCGCGATGCCAGTAAACATAGAATCCCTGCGATTTCCACGACAGCCGCCGCGCAGGGGGTTCGTAGAGTACGACAAACCGGCTGGCATCCATCGCCCAAGTGTCGTCCTTCCCGCCGATGCGGGTGCTGCCCACGGCATCCGATCCGCCGGGACCGTTGTACTGGTAACTGCAGCCCAAACTTTCCCAGAGGCTCTTCCAATGCGGGCCTCCGTTGGCGCGGTAATCCACACCACCGTCGGCAGGACAGCTGAAGGATCGCGCATCCGTCACATACCGGTTCAAAGGTCGGACATTTGCGGGCGGCAGCATGAGAACCTCCTCCTTGCCGTCCCTGCCTCCGATGGCGCCAGTAAAGTCCCAAACCAGGGTACTGGCCGTTCCACTCGGTCCCGGCGTTCCTGCGCCTCCCTTCAGGGTTGTCCCCAGCGGATAGCGTCCCTGATTGTCGCCCTGGTAGAGCTTCAGGCCGACCCCGATCTGCCGGAAATGGTTCAAGCAGATCGTTTCCTTCGCCCGGTCCCGAACCTTGCCCAATACTGGGACCAAGAGCGCAGCGAGGATGCTGAGCACCACGAGAACCACCAACAGTTCTACCAAGGTGAAGCCGGCATGGTGTCTTCCATTGGTTCTCGCCATCACAGTTCAAAGGGACAACGAAGGCGCAAAGGAGTCACGATCAGGTTTGTCGAGGATGCCTATGCCGCGGCAGCCCGGCAGCGTGCTGCGTTACGGACACCACCGGGAGCCGGCAGGGCTGGATCAACGGACGACCCTGAAACGGGTCTCGCCGCACCGGCTCCGCGCCTTGGTGCTGGAGGATCTGGAGCGCTACCCGAACTCCAGTCGGACAGATATCCACCGGCGAATTGGAACAGAAATCGGTGCCAAGAGCGTCACGCGCGCCCTCAACGACTTGATGCGGGATGGGGCGGTACTGGCTAACGGGGAGCGACGCTGGCGAACCTACCGTCTCGTTCGCGGTCAGGGACAGTCGTTGTGATCGGGGCTTTTGACGGCCAAGAGCACCTTACCAACGCATTGTAATCCAATTGTTTGAGTAAAGGACAGATTTGAAGGATGTCCTTGAATCGGTTGATACTGTCCATGAGAAGCGGTCTCAGCGCTTGCCTGCCGTTTTTTGCCTGCTTGCGTTCTTTGCGGCCAACCTCCCCCTGCGTTTGCTTGAGGCCCTCGATCCGTGATAGGATGCGGCTCTACCCCAAGAGCCAACGGAGGCCCCATGATCGAGTTCAACCCGCGTCCTTCCCCTTCCCCACTTTACCCGGATTCGACATCCACCTCAGGACACACAGCCTGGTTTTCGGATGCGATGCATCCGGGAACCCCGCGACCGGACCGCGTTTCACCCCCACCCATCGTGGTTGCGCTGACCACGGATCCGGTCCCCCGGTTCCCCGTGGGGCGATTGATGATCACCCCGGCAGCGGCCCAGGTGGTTCCTGCCGATGAGGCAGCCAAGGCCCTGCGCCGACATGCCGCCGGGGATTGGGGAAACGTGGACTCCGAAGACTGGGCCGCGAATGACGCCGCGCTCCGCCACGGCACCCGACTCCTCTCGTCGTACACGACCCAGGACAAGGCCGTGTTCTGGATCATCACCGAAGCCGACCGCAGCGTGACCACGATCCTGCTGCCGTCGGATTACTGAGGCCGACGGCCCATGGCGTCGAAAGCCCCGGAGCGGATCGCGCTCTTCGATGAATCACACGGACAGGCGAACTGGCAACAGACCGGGTTCACCTCCCGACTGATCGAGACCAACTTCTCGGGCCTCGCGCGGATCCTCCGTCGCATCGGCCTCCGCTGTGTGCCGCATCGACGTCGTCCCCTGGACGTCCGCTCCGGACAGGCGGAACTCCTAGTCATCCCGCCTCCGACCGGACTCTACGACGCGCCCCGCGAGCGCTGGCTTCCCAGTGCCGAATCCCGCCTTTTGCCCACCGAGATCTGTGCCTTGGTCGAGTTCGTGGCGTCGGGAAGCCTGATGCTCTTCGGATATCGGTTCGGCGATTCCTTCCTTCAAAGCAACCTCGGCGAACTGTGCGCCGCCTTCGGATGCCTCCTCAACGACGACGCCGTTGTCGACGTGCGTCGGTTGGGACGCCTCTATCCGCTCACCGGCGAGTTCGTCACGGGACCGGAGGGCATCGTCCCACCGTGGGCCGCCGTCGGCGTCCGCACGCTGCGCTGGCGCAGCATGGCGACGTTCACGCTGCTTCCGGGCAGTGGGGTGATCCCGCTGGTGATTTCGCCGGGAGGCCCCTGCCCCGCCTACAACCGACGGCATCGTCACCTGACCTTCCAATCGAAGCCCATCGCCGTGGTCGGCGAACTGGGCCTGGGCCGGTTCGTGTTCTTCGGCGGCCCCCACGCCTTCGAGACCGGCCCGACGGGCCTACTCCACGCGGCGGACAACCATCGACTCCTGGAAAACGTCCTGTCGTGGCTGACCCGGGACGATGCGGAATCGGTGGAAGGTTCGGGCCATGGCGCGTCGGCGGCCATTGCCCGACGTTGGCAAGGTCTGTGCGAAGTGGCCAACGACGGTACCCAGACCCAGTCCCTGCTCGCGATTGAACGCGCCCTCGGCCACAGCCAGACGCTGCGGGCCCTGCCCCGTTGGAAGTGGAAGGAGTAGGAGGGGTGAACCACCGCCGCCTGAGGGCAGGCGGCCTTCAGCGGCGGGATCACGAAGACGCTCCCGGACAATCCCTGATCAACGCCCTTGCGTCCTGCAATCGTTCCAGCCATATCTAAATCAACGGTTTACGCGCAGACGCGCCTTTCATGATCGAACCGCACACGCTGCTCCAGCGCGGTGCCTCCCGGGCCCGGTTCGCCCCCCATCTACTCCGCAAATCCCGACGCCGGACGCGGGTCGTTGTCTTCGGGAGCTTCTACGGCGGATTCCATCTCTTGAGCGAACTGCTCGAACCGCCTCTCGCCCAACTCGTGGACGTAGTTGGCGTCGCGACCGATGACCCGACCCAGGACTTCACCCATCCCAAGGTCCGGCTGTGGAAGTATCCGCACACCCGAGCCGAGGAACTCCTGGTCGGACTCCTTGCCCGGGCGAACAACCTCCCGCTCCACGACGGGCGTGTTCAGACGTCTGAATTTCTCCGAGTCCTGAAGCACCGGTGGCGTCCGGACCTGTGCCTCATGGCCACCTTCGGCCAGAAGATTCCCCGCCCGGTGTTCGAGGTCCCGCCACTCGGGTTCTACAACTTCCACCACTGCGACGCCACCTGGCCGTCCTATCCCGGACCCGACCCCATCGCCGCCATGATCCGCGACGGACGTCCGGAGGTGATGATCACCCTCCACACCGTCACCGATGTCATCGACGGAGGGCATTTCGTCGCCCGGTCGCATCCGGTGCCCCTGCCTCGCGACATCAACGCCGCCGCCCTGCACCGGATCACCTGGCCGCAGATGGGTGGGTTCATCCGGGAAGCCGTCCAGGGGCTCCTGCAGCCCGCTGACGGCGTTTCCGCGAACCGTTGAGGCTGTCGGGTACGGACACCGGACAAACGGCGACAGGGGCCGCCGTTGCATCCGGAGCGCCCGCACCGGAACCAACTCCAGTCCGGCAGCCTTGCGCCGGTCGTTCATCCGCCAGAACAGCCGGAGCAACTGCCTCCTGATCGGCGCGTAGGGCTCGAAGCGCAGACCCTGCCAGAACCGGAACAACCGGTCGGCGTCGGGAACCAGGGCGATGCGGTCGACGCGACCCGCCAGACGCTCCAGCTCGCGTCGACCAATCCGCACTGACGCATGGAACCGGGCGTCCTGACCCCGGCGACATCCGATGCTATATCCGCCGTAGAACAGCGGATGCTCGCGGATGTCGCGCCAGTCATGTTCCCGCTGGAAGAACGGATGCTGGCCCGGCGTGGCAATCAGCACGAAGAACCGACCGTGTCGCAGATACTGGACACTGGCCTCGCCCTGTCGCCTGCGCCGACACCGGACGTACTTCGAGATATCCAGGCCGTACCGTTTGACAAGCTTCCGGTCGATGCCGACCGGGTCCTTGTCCGGTGGAATCCGGCACGTGACGTAAAAGCGGTAGCCACGGGCGACGTACCCGACGGCCAGCTGTTGAACGAATCCTTCCACACTTCGCGTCTCGTACCGGTACATGCCTGTTCCTCCCTTTCTCGTTCTCCCTCGAATGAGGTTGGAGACTGATCGCGGCTCAGTCTCCCAAAGCACAAATCCTTCGCCGCCGATGCCTGCCCCGTCCTGTCGCCTGGAAACGTGGCTTGCCCGACGTAAACAACCTCGATGCCTCCCGCGCGCCCGGAGACGAAACCTAGTGGCCGCCTGAATCAGTTTCATGGCGGTCGCGCGCTGTATTCCTTCGATGGAGGTGGCGCAATCCATGGAGGTTGCGCCCATCCCTACAACGCAGCCGTGCCGGGGATTGCACCCGGCACGGCATCAGCCTCACTGCGCACCGACCGGCAGCCTCCCTTCCAGGAGCCTGCCGGTGGTCGCTGCTTCACGTGTTCGCGTCATCCGGAACCTTCCGGATGCCCGTCGAGACGAGTAATACCCGTCACCCCTTTCGTGTGTGCTGTTGTGCCCGGCACCACCCGTTGGCACGCACCCGTGAACGCGACTGCCTTGCCACGTTCACCGGTCGCCCGAAGGCGACTCCTACTTGGGGCACTCTCCCAGACTGTGGGGTTTGAAGCACCGGGCGGACACGCCCGGCACCGGTTACCACACCGGCACCCACAGTCCTTCCCCGGTTAGCATTGTCCTTCTTCGAATCCGTCACGTCGGCTGGGCCATGAGGGCCCGGACACACACTGGCGTCTGCGGGACTTCCGTCCCGAGGCGTTTTGCAGGGGCCCCTGGGGCACCCCTGATTTCTGGAGGCAGAATACAGAAGCTCCTCCTTACCCACCCAGAATGTGTTTCACCTGTTCGGCACCGTCTCGGATTCGACTGACCAGCAAGGACTCGACGTCCCGTTCATCGTTGAGCTTTTTACTGACCGCATTTTCCTGCGGCTCACCGGAGACCGTCCCAGTCTCCGGCTCCGCGTGTCACCACGCGCAGGCTCCCGACGCTGGCGGATGTTAAACGAACCTCACGAGTCTTTCACCCGATGATCCCGCAGAGCGGGCTTTGGTCCTGAATCCCATCCGGGGGATTGGTGCGGGGCCGGAGGCCCTGCACGCACCCACTTTGAACAACACGGCTTGGCTGGACCCTGCGGTCCCTCGCCAAGCATTTCCCGTTCGCCCGTGTTCCGGTTGGCGATTCCATGAGATAGAAGTCGGAGATTGTTCCAGGGCTGGTGGCCCCGGGTTTACTTCCGACAGCCTCTCTCGAACTGGACGAGCACCTCTCGATGCATCCAGCTCTACGGGTCGATCATCGGCAGCTGGTAGGCCTGCCCCCTTGATCCACTTGGTGGGTGGATTGAACGGGTTTGAACGACTCGCTCGACGATGCGTGAAACAGCGTGCGCATCAGAAACTCGTGTGCCCGGAATGCGGCACAGTCACACCTCCTCGTTACACGATCCGGACCTTTCGTGCCAGGGGGTAAGGCGGAGCCGGGGGAGTTGCCAGTCGCCAGTTCCCAGATGCCAGTACTGGGAGCTTTCGCCAGTCCCGCCGCATTGCCTCTTCGCACGCCCTCCGGGGTGCGGATCCATTCATCAACCGAGACCCCGGGTAGGCGCTCACGCGCCAACCCGGGGCTACCCGCTTCAACGCCTCCGGCGTAGGAGCCCAAAATCGCCCCTTCACCACGCCCAACGCAACCGAACTACGATCGAATCGGGATCACCCTTCGATGACTCCCGTTTCCGCACGAAGTCGCACCTCTGGGAACTGGCGACTGGGAACAGCGAACTTCCCTGCCCCCATTGCCGTAACAGGGCAAGACGTGGTATACGCGAAGGTGAGTCTTTATGAGGAGGAACCCCACCCATGAACCAACGTCGCCGTCGAGAAACCCGGTCCACTGGAGTTACCCTGGAAGTGGTTGTGATCGATTACCTGCGCGCCTTGTCGCAACAGCAGGAACGCGATCGCAGCTTTTGCATCAATGCCATCGTGCGCGAGCACGCCGAACGGCACGGGCATCCCCTGCCCCTACCCACGGCTCCCGCGCCGTCGTCACCGCCGGGAGAGCGCTAGCCCTTGGCACCCGATGCACCCATTTCATTTCCGGGCTTCCCGGACTTCCGCGCGAACGTCACCTACACGCCGCGCCAGTTCTTCACCGTCGTGCTGCCCAATTGTTCGAGCGGCACCGTGCGGATCGTCGGATACGCCCTGCGTCAGGTGCTGGGCTGGGTGGACGAAGACGGCAACCCGACCCGCCCCCGGCTGCGCCTGAGCTATCGCGAACTCGTGGAGAAGGCCGGAGTCTCCCGCGGAGGGATAGCGAAGGCGTTGGACGAAGCGGTCGCCCGGCACTGCCTGGTCTGCATCGAGAAACCGGCGAAGGATGCCGAGGGCGTCGTCGGTCAAAGCGGCCTGTACGAGATCTGCTGGGACCGGACCGGAGCCTACTCGCATGACCCGGAGGCGTTCCGGGGCTTCGCCTACCGGCCCGCCGTCATCCAGAACGAACCGGAATCCAAAGGGGGTGGGACGGTGCCAGCAATGGCCCGGGTGAACATCCCGAACGCCTTCTTCGACCACGTCCTCCGCACCGAACGTCTCGCCGTCCTTCGGGTGGTGGGGGCCCTGCTCTACTTCAGCATCCAATGGGGTCCTGCCGGTGAGCGGAAGGTCCCCGTGCGGAAGTCCGTCAACGACCTGGCGAACCTGACGCGGATGACCCGCCAGCACGTTCACCTCGCCCTCACGGACGCCCGGTCGGCGGGCTACATCGAGGCGACCAATCGTGGCCGATTCGACCCCAACGCGGGCCTGAAGAGTCAGAGCGCCACCTATGCCATCCGCTGGATCCAGGAACCTCCACTCACCGTGGCCGCGCACGCCCCCGTTGAACCCGTCCCCCGGGGGGACCAGTTCAAAATAGTGGACGGGAAGCGGTCCAAAATAGTGGACGGAGACCGGAACAAAAAAGTGGACGGGAACCAGGCCAAAAAGGTGGACGGTATAAAGACTAAAACAATGAAGACTAAAACAGACACAACAACAGCACCCCTCGACCCCGAGCGCGCATCCAAGGAAGAGGCGGCTGCTGCGCTGGGTGGATTCGAGGTTCTGACCAAGACCGGATTCGACACGCAGACGGCGCGCCAACTCGCCGACCGATTCCCGCTCGACCAGATCCAACGGCAGATCGATTGGCTGTCGCTGCGCGCCCCCAGCCGGAGCCGGCTGGGGATGCTCCGCCGCGCCATCGAACAGGACTGGGAGAAGCCGGAGGGGACCGAAGCGGAGGGAACATCCGTGGACGCCCACGCCCTCGACTTCGCCCGGCACTACTACGCGGGCTATCACGGGTACAAGGGCGAGCCCACGCAACCCCTCGACAAGGACCTCGCCGCTGCCGCCCATTTCGTCGAGCGCCTCCTCCAGATCGATCCCGACCCGGCGTCGATTCCGGAGGCGGGGAGACGTTTCGGGCAATTGGTCCGACGTCGTCAGGAAGGTTCCCGACACGCCCTGCCCTTGCTCCAGGTGACCCTGGTCAGCTTCGGGGACGAACTCCTCCGGACGCTGGAAGGGGAACGAACCGCGAACACCCGGAAGCAGGAGGAATCGTCCCGAGCTTCCCACGAGGAACGCTTCCAGCCCGAGTACCTGAAGTTCCTCGCGACGCGGGAGGCGGAGCTCCGTTCCAGTCATCCGGCGCTGTACGCCGAGTTCACGACGGATCGGGCCCGACTGCTGGAGAGCGCCAGCACCGGTCCGTGCGCCTGGCGACCCGAGTTCCTCGCCCACTTCCACACCGAAGAGGCCCGACTGCGCGCGCTGGCCGAGCACTTCGCCCAACACCGGACCTTCCCGATTCCCAGCTTCTGGGAATGGGACGCCCGACATCACCGGCACCGCTTTGGCGGGCCCACAACCCAGGAGCAACACCCATGAAAATCATCGCCGTCATCAACCAGAAGGGAGGGGTCGGAAAGACCACGACCAGCGTCAACCTCGCCGCCGGACTCGCCCGACGTGGGCATCGGGTCCTGCTGGTCGACCTCGACCCGCAGGCCCATGCCACGCTCGGGCTCGGCCTCGACCCCGACACCTATGCGGGTCGCACCATGGGCGACGCGCTGCTCTCCGAACAGGGCGGCCTGGATGGGGTCGTGATGCCGACCTACCTCGAACGGCTTCACCTGGCTCCGGCAACCCTGGCGCTCTCGAAGGCGGACTCACTCCTGCACACCCGACACTTCCGCGAGCAACGCCTTCAACAGGCGCTCGATGGTCTCCAGGGATTCGACTACGTGCTGATCGACTGCCAGCCAACGCTGGGCGTCCTTCCCGTGAACGCCATCGTGGCCGCGCATCAGTTCCTCATTCCGGCCCAGCCTTCGGGCTATGCCCTGCGCGGACTCGGGGACCTCCTCGAAACCCTGCACAGCATCCGTCGGTTCCTACCCGGATGGGACTACCGGATCCTCCTCACCATGGTCACGCCACAAGCAACCCTGACCAACGACATGGTGGATAAGGTTCTGGAACCGCTGCGCGCCAAGGTCCTCACAACCCGGATCGGTCGATGCGAGGTGCTGAACCGCTCGCCGATGCAGGAGCACCCCCGCGATGTTGGCACCTTCGCCCCGCACAGCCGCGCCGCTTACGACTATCAACGTTTGACTCAGGAGATTGAAACCCTATGGGCACCCCATTGAAAGACCGCCTCGCACGCCAGGCCTCCGGCCTGTCGCTGCTCAGCTTCGACCCGACCGGTCGCGACGAGCCCCAGCTCGCCACGCTCCCGCTGCATCTGATTGATCCCGACCCGAACCAACCGCGTCGGGACGTCGGTGACGTCACGGACCTCGCCCTGTCGATCCGCAGTCATGGCCTGTTGAGCCCGATCATCGTCGAGGGCACTCCGGACGGACGCTACCGGATCCTCGCGGGGGAACGGCGCTTCACCGCGTGCAAGAGCCTCGGCCTGCCGACCATTCCCTGCATCGTGCGCACGGTGGAGGACCAGTCGCGCCTTGCGCTCCAGCTCATCGAGAACATGCAGCGGCAGAACCTCACACCGCTGGAGGAAGCCGCAGGACTTCGCCGTTTGATGGACGAGTTCAACCTGAGCCAGCGCGACCTCGCCCTCCGGATCGGCAAGTCCCCGGCCTCGGTGAACCAGATCCTCCGCATCCTCGACCTGGACCCCAGCGTCCTCGCCGAGCTGCAAACCTCCGGGCAACCGTCCAAGTCCGTGCTGCTGGAGATCGCCAAGGAATCCGACCCCGAACGTCAACGGGAGATGGTGGCCCGATCCCAGGCTGGGACCTTGACCGTGCGGAAGGCACGTGAAAGTAAACCCCGATCGACGGCCAAGCCGTCATCGGTCGTGTTCGAGGTGGAGGGTGGAACGGTGACCGTCAGGCTCGGAGTGGGGGAATCGACGACGGAACAGATCGAGGCGGCACTGCGCGAGGCGTTGGGGAAGGCTGCGGACCGTTCAGACGTCTGAATTTCTCACCTGGGTTCCTTACGCCGGAGGCGTTCAAGAAATTAGCCCGGGGTCGCGAAGCGCACCCCGGGTCATGGGTCAGAAAGGGCATTTACCCTGGAAGGGTTGCAGGCCCGGCTCAGACGCATCCGCGTTCAGACGTCTGAACGGATAGCCTCGAAACGGCAGTTGGAACGTTTGCGACATCCGTGAAAGTGAGCACTCCAATTGGGAATGGACTCCGCAACCTGCCATTGCTCGGCAGACGAACCCGCAGGGGAGCCCGTCGGAGTATCGACCGAGGACCTCGCTGTCGATGATGGCGGACGATTGCTGCCGGTGAGTCAGGTTCCGCGATGGCAGTTCGTTTGGGGAAGGTCCCGGGTGGATGCTCGCATGTCCTGGATCAGGCCGTGCTGGCGCCTTCAAGGCGCTGCACGGCCATCGGGGCGAGTATTCGGCGACGACCGATTCACTGCATCCGCCTCCTCACCTCACATAGCGCAACTGGATCAGTTCGTGGTCCCGGTTCATGTCCCGGTAGAGCAGGCCCGTGACAGTAGGTGGCAGGAACACCTCCCCGGCGGGCTCCAACGCTTCGAGGGACGCGCCCACGTGCAGTTGGTAAGGCAGGTTGGTGGATACGTTGGAATACTGGACTCGCAATTCAGGGATCTCCAACGGGACCAGCGCAGCCACCGGCGGCGAAGCAAACCGAACAGACGCTCCGCCTGTATAACCGCGTCCAGAGGCTTCAATGGTTGCACTGGACACGCGGCCCGCCTGCACCGTGGCGACCACCCGAGCCCCACTCCCAAGCGCGTCCTCCACGGCCACCTGCGGGGCCTCCGCGTACCCGGAGCCGGGTTCAGTCACGGTCACTCCCACCACAAAGCCGTTCACCACAGTCAACGTTCCAGCAGCGGTTTGCGGCATCGGCATCCGGACCAGGCGATGGGCCCGCTCCGTTGCCGCATGGAAACTGACGGAGCTGGCCCCGGCCACGAAGGCATCGCCGACGTCCTGCCATCCGGCCGTCTCCGACTGCAACCGGTAAGTGGTGCCCACGTTCAAACCATCAAATTGCAGCCGGGTCCCCCGAAGCACCGCCAACTCGGGTATCGGCAGTATCGGCGGCTCAATCCAGACCGTCGGAGCGACGGTGTAACCCAAGCCGGATTCCTCCATCTCGATCGCGCTCACCTGACCATCCGCATCGATCCGGGCCACCGCCGTGGCTCCACGCCCGCTGCCTCCCTCGAATCGCACCACGGGCGCCTGGAGATAACCCCATCCACCATCCTTCACCGTCACGCCCACAATGAAACCATTCACGATCTGCGGATCCGCAACCGCCACCCGCGCCGGATACGCGGGCGGTCCGAATCGGATGACCGGAGCATTCGTGTACCCACTGCCCGAATTCCGGACGGTCACCGACCACACGCCTTCATCCTTCATCACGGCTTCCGCCACGGCACCCGTCCCACCCCCGCCCAAGATCGAGATCGGCGTCCGATTCGTATAGCCGACACCCGGATCAAACACATCGATCTCCGCGACCCCACCATTCCGCACCACCGCCAACCCGCGCGCCGGTCGCAGGGCTGTAAGGTCGGCATCGAGGTATCCCTTGCTGCCCGGAATGTGGAACGTCCCCAAAGGCGCAGGCGAAGGCGATCGACGCGAAAGCGGAGACCCACTCCCCGCAACCGCAAACAAACCCAACCCACCCTGATAGATGACCCGACCACTGCCCGAGACCCCCACCAGCGACTGCGAGGATCCTGCCGGCATCTGCCAGCGAACGGTGCCGCTTGAATACTCGCTGTCACGGACCAGGATCGCACCATTGTCGAGGACTCGCGCATCCCCGAGCCAGAGGGATTGATTCAGGATGAATGGTGCTTCTAGGGGCTCACCCGTCGCCCTGCGCCATGCGTAGGTTGACGACTGGCCACTCATCTTCCCGATGATGATTTCGGCATCGTACATCAAAACACCGTTGCTCTCGCCTCCCAGCTCCACCCGCCATTTCTCAGCGCCGGATTTTACGTCAACGGCAACCAGACGCCTGTCGAACTGGGCTAAAAGGACGTCGTTGCCTGCCCACTTGAGCGAAACCAGCTGTGGTACCGCCACCTGCGGTCTTTCCCAGAATCGCCAACGCCACAAGGTCGCCCCCGTCCCATAATCGTAGGCAGCAACACCATGCTCATCCGGCAATGTGTAGCCACCAACCAGGGCTCGGCTCAGCGGAACCAATCGACCACCGAGTGCGCCCAACTCCGGCCTCCGCCAAAGCAATCCCTTGCCAGGCTTATACACGCCTCCCTGCGCTTCCGGATCCACGAATACGACGCGCCGTTGTTGAGAGTCACCCACCACAGCCAGCACTTGGGTTGGTGTCCGGTCCAGTTTGACCGATCCACTGGGTACACCCGCAGCTGGATCATCGTAGATGAACAGCCAGTGGCTCCCATCGGCTTCGCGTTGGGAGCTCACGACAACAGCACCATCGTCAGCTGTCGCGACCAGATTCAGCCCCACAAACCCCGCTGGCACATTGATTCGCCAGTAGGTTGATCCATCCCTGCCCCGAAACCCGAGCACAGCTCCCGCTCGATCAGCCACCACCAGATCCCCAACACCCATCCGTGCTCCCCCACCGACCACACTCCAAACCACATTGGTTGGTCCGGGCGGCGGAGGTGGCTGAACTGTGACGTGCGCCTCGGTGGTGGTCACCTGTCCGACTGAGTTCGATGCGAGCAAGCGATAAGGTCCCGCGTTGGACACCGTCACCCCCGTGATGGTCAACCGGGTGCCCTCGGTTCCGGAGATCCCAACGCCTGCGGCCAAGGGTTTGCCTTGGTAGAGCCATTGGAAGGAGAGCCCCTCGCCTCCGATGTGGGCTTCGAGGTCGAGCGTGTCCCCCGTCGCCAAGTTCTTCCCCGCCGGATGTGTGCGGACAAACGGAACCTGCATCCCCAGCGCCATCGGCGCAGCGCGGATCTCCAGGTTGTCGATTACCAGCGAACCGGCTCCCGGCGTGCCAGCGAAGTAGGGCCCAACGAGAATGTTTCGGGACCCGGCCAGCGTGAATGGAACGGATCGCGGTGAAAGATTGTCCACAGACGCCGTCATCAACCCAGCAGCCCCATCCATCGTCAGTTCGACAAAGTGTCGCTGGCTGGGCCCCAGCCGGGGCAAGGGATTCGTACTAGCCAAGCCGGACTGGTAGTTGAAGACCGCGGAATCGATCCCCGCCCCGTCCACCCCGACGCCAGACAGGGCCGCGTTTTCGGACAGGATGGAGCTACCGCCCACCAAGGGCAGGCTGGTGAATCCAATGACCCACCCGGCATTCGCTGCCGCACCATCCATCCGGAAGCTCATCCGCGCCGTCAGCGGCCCATTGCCATCCAATCGGGCGAACGGGTAGATCCATGCGGAAGACTCAGTCCCGGACTGTGTCATGCGGAGAGCGCCCGAGTCCCAGATTCCGGGCGTTGTGAAGGCAGCCTCGTTCAAGGGCGACACGGGACTCAGCATTCCCTCCCAGTTAACCTCGAAATCCGTCCTGTAGATCAGCCCGACTTCCGTCGTCAGGTCGATACGGATGTCAAACTCGCCCCGCTCCCAAGCGTCACCGAAGAGGAACTGGGTGTAATACAAGCCGTCCACGCTGATCCGGTATTCCTGCCCTGCCGCCGCATCAAAGGGGATGTCCAGGATGGCACCACCGGCCGTCGACACATCCGCCAGAGACATGAGGGTTCTCAGGTTGGAAAAGAAATTCAGGGTCTGCTGCTTCGCACGGTCATGATAGACGGCGGCCTTGAGGTTCAATCCGGAGGTGCGGGGGGTGATGATCACCCGGGCTCGCCCGCCACTGGGCGCCGTCCACTTGTACCACACCGACGCCCCGGGCTTCCACGCCGGGGCTCCGGCTGGAACGAGCGGGATGGGCTCGAACGATTCAATGCCGGCACCAAAATTGTTCCCTTGGCTTGGCTGTCCGGCAGTCAACTCGGTTGCCGCGTAAAAATCGTCATTGGTCGCCGGTATAAACCTCGCGCTCAGGACAACACCGCCCGACGCCCCGTTGTATCCATCCACGGCAATGTCGTACGTCTGCCCGGCCTGGACCTCGACATTTACCCGACTCCACTGCGCGCCCCATTCGGAGTTGTCGTTGCCCGCAAGGGCGATGCCTGATCCAGCCGGGTACACCGCCAACAGCGTGTCGAAATCGCTGCCCCGTGTCTGGCACACCAGCACACCCGTTTGCGGAGCCGTGAACTTCCACCAGAGCGAACGCCCCCCTGTCACTCCCGCATGGGTGGGCTCGCCTACTTCCCGGGTCGCAAATTCCGAAGACGTCTTTTTCTTATCGGCAATGCCAGCGGCGGCCTGACCCAGGATCGACAGTGCTCCAACGCGATTGTCGTTCACAGGCAAGAGGCCGGATCCCTGGACAGCCAGTCCAAACCGCCCCCCTATGGTATTGGTGGAGGAAACCCGGATCTGAAGGATTTGGTTCGGGACCCCGGATAACACCACGGCAGCGATCGTCCCCGTCGAGAGCACCTGAGCGGGAACCGCCTTCAGTGAACCGAGCGTGATGCCGGTAAAGACATCCAACTCCGCCTCGCAGTCCAAGCCTACAGCAGCAACTCTGACGTCTGGAACTCCACCAGGCACCGCCCATTGGTACCAAACGCTCCGGCGGGGGCTGGATACCGAATAGCCTGGTTCTGCTGGCTCCAGGGTTGCCCCCGCAAAACTTCCGGTCGTGACCGTCTCCACCGAGGCCAATCGAACGCGATCCGCGAACGAGTCATTCGCGGGTTGGGGGTCAACCCGGATCAAGCGCTCCGATGACCACACACGCCCGGCTCGGGTCAGTTCGTAGCGGATCGCCGAAGCCCCCGGCGGAAGGCCTGAGAGGGTCCCGGCATACACCCCATCCCCAGCCACCCGATCCGGGACCACGCCATCGTCCTTGAGGATCGCCGAGGCGGACGTCCCCACACGGATCTGCAGTGTTCCCCCGCCAAGGGGCAGGACGTCGGAGACCAGGACCTCCACCGCATTCGAAACCTGCCCCAACAACGCCCGCGCCAGCAACGGCATGAGCTCGAACTCGGGATTCCCGTCCGGCCCGATCCGGAGCGCACGATCCGCCCGGACCATTCCCCCGGTCACGACCTTGTTTCCCAGCATCGGAAGCGGCAGGCAGGACTGGAGGATCCGCTGCCGCAGTTCGACCATCGAGGCATCGGGATAGAGCGACAGGATCAAGGCCGCGACCCCGGAGACATGCGGGGCCGCCATGCTGGTGCCGCTATCCGACAGATACGAAGAAACAGGCCATGTGGAAAAAATGTCCTCTCCTGGTGCGGCGACATGCACGCTCTCGGCCCCGTAGTTGGAGAAATCCGCCAACGCTCCATCCCGCCGCACCGCGGCCACGCTGAGGACATTCGGAAGCCGGTAATTGGCGGGAAAAAAGGGTTCCTCATCGTTGTTCTCGGAGTCATTGCCTGCAGCGCAGATGACGAGGATCCCTTTAGCGCCCAGGTGTCGAAGCATCGCCAAGTAGGCTTCGGAATACAAACTTCCCCCAAGACTGGCGTTGACGACACCTGGCTGCGCAGCGCTTTTGGCAGCGTACTCAAAGCCTTGAATTATCTTACCATGAGTCCCCTTCCCGTCTGCATCCAGCACCCGAATCGGCAACACCTTTGCCCCCCAAGCCACTCCCGCGGCACTTCCGCCGCCATTGCCTACAGCAGCGATTGTACCCGCGACATGCGTTCCATGGCCGTTTGCATCGGAGATAGGCTGGCCGGGCGAGACGAAATCGACGCCAAGGTAGTCGTCGACATGCCCATTGCCATCGTCGTCGATTCCATTCCCGGGAATCTCCTTCTCATTCCTCCAAATGTTCGCAGCCAGATCCGGGTGGTCGGACTGGATGCCGGAGTCGATCACGGCCACGACCACGTTTGAACTGCCGGTGGTCATCTGCCACGCGGCATCGGCGCCGGTATCCACGCCCGCCAGACCGCCATCGGCGCCGGTGTTCCGAAGTCCCCAGAGGAGTCCCGATCCCAAGCCGGGCTCCGTGGGTGAACCCGCCAGCTCGACGAAATAGTCCGGCTCCACGAATTCCACCCACCCTGTCGCCTCCAGCTCCGCCAGGGATTTCAAGAGGGCTGGGGTCTGGTCCACTGTGGTTTGTGGCACGGCACTCGGCCCCGCGGCGCGACCCGGTGCGGTATCGAGGATGACAAGGCCCGGAACGACCTTGGACTCAAACACCAGTTGGGATCTCGCGCCCTCCGCCAGCCACCGCGCCCCCTCCGGACGCCTGAACTCGGTTCGGATCCGGGCAAGCACCCGGGTCGGGTGTGCGGCGTGACCGTAAGGGAATGCCACGTCTGGTGATGGCGCCCCTAGAACATCCCCTGCCAGCAGGCAGACAAACAAC
>CBDIPJ010000011.1:0-225430 GCA_965283655.1 Limisphaerales bacterium
GTGCGGAAGCGCCCGCGATGGTCGCACCCACAGGAAGCCCGGAATTGAAGTCGAGGCTGATCTGGGGCGCGGTCGGCACGGAAAGATCCACCACGGAAAGCGTGGCCTCTTCACTCATGACAACCTGACCGGCAAGGCTGACCTCCACCTTGAACTTCGCACCTTCATCCGACGCCGTCGCCGAAGTCACGAGGTAGGTGTCGGAGGAGGCACCGGCAATGGGCGCGCCATTGCGGAACCATCGGTAGGTCGCCCCTCCCGGCGTGTTCACCTGCACATCAAACGCGGCCGATCGGCCTGCGAGGACCGTCCGCGACGCCGGTTGACGGCTCACGCGCAAGGGCGCGCTGAGGTACGTGTAGAGGTTCAGGTTGTCGACCCATTGGTTCGCGTTCAAACCACCCGTGCGGGCGAAGAAACCAAACCGTCCGCCAGAGATCGACCCGAAGCCCGGGACCGGCGTGCGATACAGCAGCACCTTCCCGTTGAACGCCACATCCAGCAATCCATCAGCCGTCAACCGCACGATCACCTCGGCGAAGCCATCACCAGTGACGAGGTCGGACAGCGCCAACCGCGACTCGGCGACCACGGTCGAACCCCACTTCAGCGTGATGGCCGGAGCCTCGCCCGTGGCGTTGTTCGGATTCCCGTCCGCGTTGTCGTAGATGTCGAAGCACACCCGCAACCCCGAGCCCACGCCTTCCTCGGCTTCCCCTGCCGGAGCATCCGGAAGGTCCGCCGCAAAGTTGAAGCTCATGCCGTCCGCCGGCACATCCGATCCGCCACCGATGCGGAGGTCGAACCGCGCTGCAATACCGTACACCGGCGCTCCTGAGTTCAGGTCATCGATCAGGAAGGCACCGCTCTGCCCGTTCTGGCTCTCGGTCAATTGCAGGACACCCGAATCACCCACACCACCGGCCGCAGACACGAACGGCAACCACCCCGAGATGCCATCCGACGCCGTCCCGGCCCCGTAGACAACTGCCGAAGCCGGCAGCAATCCGTCGTTGAAGTTGAACGAAGCCGCGGCCACCGCGGGCAGTTCGATCTGCACCACGTTGAGCACGGCCTCCTGGGAGGTCACCGTCGTCGCGCCTTCCGTGACCCGCACCGAGATCCGTGCCCCTTCATCGGCCAGCGCCGCCGACGGAATCGAGTACGTCGTTCCCGTGGCGCCCCCGATGGGTGTCCCATTGCGCAGCCATTGGATCGTGGCGGTGTCCGCGTTGTTGAGTGTCACCGAGAAGCTCGCGGCCTTGCCGGCCACCACCCGTTGGCTGCGCGGGCCTTGCACGATCCCCGGCTTCGGCGTCAGGAACGTCTGGACCACGAGATCGTCCACCCAGTGGTTGGCGTTCAACCCGCCCGTGCGCGCACCGAACGCATACCGCGGCGAAACCAGCGCCTGATAGCCGGGGAAGTACGTCTTCGGGATCAGGTTCTTTCCGTTGTAGGTGAGTGACAGGCTGCCGTCCGCATCCACCAGGATCTCCACGGGCACGAATGCCGACGAAATCAGGTCGGCCAGCGGCAGCAACGACGTGGCCGCCACCGTCTGGCCACCCACCGTCACACGGACCGCGGGCGCCTCACCCGCGCTGTTGTTCGGATCGCCGTCGACGTTGTCATACGTATCGAAGATGACCCGGATGCCTCCGCCCGCTCCGCCCTCGCCAAACGCCGCATCCGGAATGTCCGGACCGACATTGAAGCTCCAGCCGTCGGCAGGAATCGCCGTACCGCCACCAATCCGCGCCTGAAATGTCACACGGAACCCATAGATGGGCGCCCCGCCGTCGAAATCATCCAGGATGAACGCGCCCTGTTGGCCGTTGGCAGCGGTCGTGATCTTCAGCACGCCGGATCCACCCACGCCTCCGGTCGCGGTCACCGCCGCGTTCCCGAAGACCTGCGAACCCGCTGGGGGTCCACCGGCGTTGAAGTTTGCGTTGAAGGTGCCGCCAAGGGCAGCTGTGGACAGCAGTGTCGCCACCGCAGCCATGCACGGGATGCGTGCACGGACTTTGCGAATCATTTTCATGAGGGAGTTTCACGCTCAAAAGACCCCACCTGCCCTCGACGGTCAAGCCGCCTGATTCCCAAAAACATGCATCCTACCGCGAACCCACCAAAACCCCTGAAATTGCCGCGCAGATGCCAGATGCCAGATGCCAGATGCCAGATGCCAGACTGGGAACTTCCATTGAAGGCCGGGTGGCCCCACCCGGCGCAGCCCCTGATTCCACCGCGTGAAGGCAGGCAACCTAAAAGACCGCTGCCATCACCAAGTTCCCGCTCGCCAACCACAAGTCGTTACCAGGCTTCGCGAGCAGCCTCCTCGGGTCGATATCCCTCCCCCGAGTGAACGAAAGCGGTGAAGCGAAGCCGGAAGTCCTGTCCGCGTCGTACGGTCACCACGCTCGGATGCCCCTGCTTCATCGCCGCGCGTCCAAATGGATTCGCAACAAACACGCCGTAATCCCGGTTGTGCCACCAACTCCCGCGAAAATTCCCGGCAGCCGGCACCAGCGTGATTCCAACAGGCTTTCCCCCAACGAGGCCGGAGTAGTCACACCACGCTGCTTCCTGTCCCCAAGTCCTGGCGGCACCCCGGAGGCCGGAACTGCTCGTCACGACACCCCCGTTCTTCTCCGTGATCGCCGTCGCCACACGCGCCCCGAACCCCATTTCCTCCTGATCGCCAAAGGTAAAGTCCCCTGTGTCCGACCGGAACGTCGCCTCCCAATCGATCCTCCAGGCATTCGTCAGCGCACGGAAGCCAAGGCGGGTCACGAGCTGGCACAGCGGCTTTCCATCCGGAGTGATCAAGCGGCTTTCCGTGGTGAAACCCATTCGCCCTTCCCGGAGGGCGGGAGGATCCACGAATCCGACATGTTCCATCCGCCCCTTGTTCCTCCAGAAATCAACACCGCTGATGTCCCCGAAGGCCAGCCACAAGCCGGGGTGCATGGTGTCATGATCGGTGGCATCGGTTCCTGGAACCGGCGGATGCGACCGGGTGACCTGGGTTCCGTCTGGAGCGCGAACATTCGCCAGGTGCGGACGCAGGATCCGTGGATCCCGGAACACGAACTCAGCCACAGGCCTCGCGCTGTGCAAGATGACCACCCGATCCGACTGCTCCAACCAACGGAATCCGTCCTTGGCATCCGGACCCGCTGCAGAACCTCCCGGCACCAGGGAAGCCGAAGCCGATTTCTGCTGGAGGAGGTAGGCCGCCAGGTCCGTCACGTCACGCGGGGAAAGCAGCGCGTCGTACGCTGGCATGGCTGAGGTCGGCGCGGTGGAGCGTGAGGTGACACGCCCTTTCTGGATCGTCCGACGCTCCCCGTTCGCCAGTCCCAGCGTCAGGCTCAGCCCACTTTCCTCGATGAGGATTCCCGACTGCTCACCGTCGGCCGTGACCACCGTCTGCAACTGGAAGCCCTCGGTGATGACCGCGTTCGGCGTGAGCATCGACTCCACCAGATGGCGGGTGCTGGCCCGATCCCCGACCGTCGCCAGGTCCGGCCCGAACGCATTCCCGGATCCTGTCAACCGATGGCACTGGACGCACCCCGCTCCACCCGTCGCATGGAATAGCCATTCCCCGCGTTGGGCGTCCCCTTGGTCCAGCATCGGCAATACCGCTTCGATCCCCGTTGCCGTCGCCGGTACGGGTAACGGCAGTGGCTCCAACACGACCAGGTAGTTCCCTTTGCCCCCCACCTTGCCGTCGTCGGTGTTCCCACCGAGTTCAATGATTCCCGCCGGGTAATCCCGGGAGTACAGATCGAAGGTCCAGTGATCCGCGCGCAGGACCGCGCCCGTCTTCTCGAAGTCCTTCCGAAGCCATGAGGGCGAGCTTCCGCGGCTGTCGAGCGCCACATGAACCCGGACCGGCGCCAACGCCTCGAACCGGAGCCACGCAGCGCCGTGCGATCCGTCGTCCTCGTTGGCGGTCTGGATGAAATCCAATCCCTGAAGCGCCACGGGGACCTCCTTCAACACATAACGCCGGTCCGAATACGGCTGCGCCCCCGCCTTCAATCCGCCCGGCACCATGACGTACCGACGTTGGCTCCGGGCCTGCACGCCGCGCGCGATCGACACGACCGGATTCACTGAAGCCGCAGCAACTGCCCCAGCCCCGGTGTCCAACGGGCGCCCGCGCACCAACGCCTTCTCCCCGCCTGCCCCGGCTTTCTCCAACCACAGCGCAGCCACGGCCTTCACCCCGGAATCCGCATCCGCCACCAGCGGTCGCACCTCACCTTCCTTGAGCGCATGCGATTCCAGCAACGCCAGCAAGGCTGCCTTCCGCACCGCGGGCCTCGGATCCGTCAAGCGCCCCCGCAAGGCTGCGGGTTCTTCCAACCGCCGGAGGGCCTGCCAGCCGGCGTAGAAGACGGTCCCATCTGATTCTCCGGCAATCGACGCCAGCAGCGATGAAGCCTGGGCCGCTTTGCCAGCCACGGCCAACGCGGCAACGGCTTCCATCCGCAAACGCGGTTCCGGGCTCCGAAGCAGATCCACGACGGCATCGGACAAGTTTCCGGCCCGCCCGCGACAGCGGTGGGCCAGGATGCGAACCGCCTGCAAACGCAGGTTCAGGCTCGTCGACGAGCTCGCCAATCGCCCCACGAACCACGCGTCCACGCTGGGATCCGAGGGCAACATCCGGCCCAGAGCCCAAGCCAGCCAAGTCTCCGTTCCAGTGCTCGAACTGGGCGTCTCCAGAAGCGACACCAACTCCCCCCGCACCGACGCACCCCGTCGGACGAGTTCGTCCTGCGCATCGATGCGCCACACCGGGAGCGGTCCTTCGAGATCCTCGATCAGTTCCTCCACGGTCCAGTGCGACACCGGTCTCGTCCGTTTCGGCACCCTCCATTCCCTCGGTCGGCTGCCACTTGCCGTGACCCGGAACACCCGTCCCTCGCTGGTCATCTGGCCGTCGTGGTACTCGGCACCGTAGCCGCTCCCCCACCCCAGGATCCACAGGGCTCCCTCCGGCCCCACCTCGATGTCCGTGGGGCGGAACAGAGACCGCCCCCCCTGAACGAAGGGTTCCCATTCGCCCGCCGGACGCAGCAACGCTCCGTCCCATCGCGGCCGCCACACGAAGGTCGTCTTCCGAAGCCAGTCGTTGATGAAGAACACGCCCCGATGCGACGCCGGGAACCCTGGCGAGTCACCAAAGACAACACCCGTACCCGAGCCTTCGAACAACGGACCGCTGACCGGTGCAGATGGCTCATGGACGTCCGTTCCCCAATGCGCGCTCCATGGATGGTTCCAGCCAAAGTGGGCCCCAAGGAACGGCATGAACACACGATCCCCGGTCGTCTGGTCGTTGTCGGTGCCGATCCAGTCGAATCCCGTATCGAAGGTGATGTCCCAAGGATTGCGCATTCCGCGCGAAACAATCTCCAGGTTCGCGCCGCCGTCGTCGCACCGCAGTACCCCGCCCTCGCGCCCCCAGTCGTCTTCCGGGTCGTGATAGGCCTTCTGGTATTGATCCTTTGTGAATTTCACCGGCGCGGGAAATTCCGGTGTACCCACCGGCGCGGTGACACCCCACAGTTCCCGGAAGGGCTTCGGTGCAACCCGGCCCGGTTCCGTCAGGCCCTTGGAGTTGCCCTTGCTCATGTAGAGCTTCCCGTCTGGCGCCCAGTTCAGCCCATGCAAGCCGTGCTCCAGGTTGCCCAGATCGGTGTAGACCCGGACGTATTCGTCGGCAACGTCATCTCCGTCCAGATCCCGGACCACGGTCAGGTCGGGGGAGTTTGCCACCCAGAGATCGCGTCCATGCCAGGCCAGTCCCTGGATGGCGTTGAACCCGCCGGCGAAGGTCTTCACCCGGTCCGCCTTCCCGTCGCCGTCGTCATCCAGCACCACCACCACGGCATCGCCAGGCGTCCCGGGCTTCGGATTCCGGTACTGCGGCCCCATCCCCACGCACAAGCGCCCTCTCGCGTCGAAGGCCATCGCACACGGCTGCCGGACAAGAGGCTCCCGTGCGAAAAATGAAACCTCGAAGCCGGGCGGCACCGTGGGAAGCACGTTGCGATCCACGTCACGGTCGAACTGCCAACCCGGCCCTTGGCGGGCCGAAGCGGAAGTTCCCATGGTGATGGCCAAGGCGACAATCAAGCCACGGACGCGAAATCGAGGAATGGGGTGCATGATACAAGAGTCCTGCGAGTGCCTGAATTCGGGAAGGAGGGCACCCCTGCCGGGCGCCCTCCTTTTGGAGTGCCGATTCCCTGTGACGGGAATCAGTTGACGGATCGATAGAACATCTGAGCCCCACCCGACGGCATCTGATACGGGCTGGTGGCGCCGGAAACATCCTGGAACAGCCCTTGGATGGAATCGGCCGCCTGGAGTCGACCCGTGAAGATCACCCGTCCGGCCTCAATCCCGATCGTGGGAGCAACGTCTGGAAGGGACTGCACCGTGACGAAGCAGATCTTGTTGTTCGCGGCGGCGGGCCCACTCCGGATGGTCAGCAATCCATCCGCCACCCGCGCCTCCACTTCGAAGGTGCCCCAGACAGCGGCTGCCGACGGCGTATAGGTCGTTGTCAGTACATCCTCCACCGAGAACTGGAAGACGCTGTCCACGGCCGTGGCGTCCCCGGCGACAATCCGGACCGCATAGCGACCATTGGGAATGGCCAATTGCCAGACCATGTCGCCTGCGTCCTTCTGGAGATGGTTGAGCGTGTCATGGCGCGGATCGGGCGAGGTGTCGTTTTGCCGGTGGCGCGAGTTGGCTGTGTTGTCCTCGAGCCAGCCATAGGTCATCCCACCTTCGCGGTCCCCAAAGACATCGCCGTAGTCATTGCCATAGCCGGGCAAGGGATAGCCCGCCGCGCCGGTCGTGAAGGAGCTGTTCGCGAAGTTCACAAACCAACCCGACGGCGCGGCGACGCCGCTGGCCGTCGCGGAAGCTATGGACGTGCCCGAGGCGTTGCGGGCCCGAACGCGGAAAGTGCCACTGCCACCGGCCGGCAACCCTCCGACGGCGGCACGCGTTGCACGCCCTCCAGCACTGGCAACCTGAGTGAAGGCGCCGCCTGCAGTGGCCTGCTCGACCACGAACTCATCCACCACCAGGTTGGAGGAACTCCAGACCACGAGTACGCCCTGGGCGGAGAAGGTCTCGACACCCGAGATGACAGGCGCGTCCGGGAAGCTCAGCGCAACCGCCTCTGCCGAAGCACCGCTGAGTTCTGAACCGGACAACTGGGCAAGAACGACGTAGTAGACACTTCGACCTCCCGGAGCGTTGCTGTCCCGGTAAGCGGTCCCGGCGACATCCGCCGCCACCGTCGAATAGGGGCCACCCGGAACCGTCGCCCGGCGAACCTCGTAGGCGGACGCACCAGGAAAGGCATCCCAACGGACATCAATCCCGGTCTCGGATCCGGTGGCCGTGACGTTCGCAGGTGATGCTGCAGGCACTGCGCTGACCACCGACGAAGCGGCAGACTGGCCAACCGCATTCTCACCACGGATGGCGTAGTAATAGGTCTTGCCGTTGGTAAGGCCCGAATCCTCAAACAAACCGCCGCCCACCTTCGGGGCCACCACCTCGAAAGGCCCATCGGCCTTTTCAGACCGTGATACAGCATAGGACCACGCCCACCCCGTCTCCCAGGTCAGGGTCACCTTGCCATCCCCGACCTTCGCCACCGCAACCGATCGGGGAGCAACCGGCGCAACAGCGGGGGCAACGACCAACCCGTACATGTTGCGCCCTTCATTCTGGGGCCCCAGGGCAACACCCCAGGCTCTACGATGCGGTAATACACCGAGCCCATCTGATTGATGGTCCCGTCCCCGTTCTCGTCGTATCCAACCTCATCGGCATTCTCGGCGATCCCAGCCCGATTCATCCCGGTGGCCACCGGAAGCCATCCCGCCTCGGCAACCCAAAGCATGTTGGCGTTGAAATCCGGCGGTGTGGTTTCATTGCCATCACCAATACGGTTATCGACCAGCAGATACGCCAGAGCCTTGCCCACGATACTTACTTCCACGCTCAACTCAGGGTTGTCCCGGTAGTTGTTGGCGATGGCGACATATTCATTTCCGACCAGATAGGATGGAACCGGAATCGTCGATGATACCGCATTCCACTCGTGCAACCGGTCCGTCATGGCCTTCGCCTTGGGACCGAAAAATGGCATCCAGTAGTCCGCAAGGACCGTGGATGCGCCATTCACCAGTGTGAACTTCTCCCCGGTGTGCTTCGGGGTCGGACGCTCGGCTTCGGGGTCCCCGTTGACAGAGGCGACGGCATCCACCAGCGCGGGCACAACAACCACTCCGTACATGTTGCGGGATTCCCCCTGCTGCAAAAGCTTCACAGCCCCAGCAGGAACCGTCTTTACGTAAACCGAAGCCACCTGATTGATGCTGCCGTCCCCATTCTCATCATATCCGACTTCATCGGGAACCGCCGAGCTGGCCGCCCGGTTGATGCCGTTGGTCGTTGCCACCCACCCTCCCGCGGCAACCCAACTCATCACCGATCCAAAGTTCGGTGGATTGGCGGCGTCGTTGTCCCCGATTCGATTGTCGACCAGCAGGTAGACCTTCGACGGGGCGTTCAATTGGATCTCCACCTCAAGGGTGGCGTTGTCGCGGTTGTTGTTGGCGATCGCCACGTAGGGAGCGCCCGTCAGATAGGGCGGAATCACGACGTTGGTTGCGGCCGCGTTCCATTCGTGGATCCGGTCCGTCATGCACAGGGCGCGGGCGCCAAACAACGGCACCCGGTACCCGGAACGCAGGAGCGTCCCACCGTTCCGGATGTCCTCGGTGTTCCCGGTGAACTGGGCCGCCGGACGATCGGTATCCCCGTTCGCTTGCGCGACGGATTGGATCACCTGAGCCTGAAGTGCTGCCCCGGAGGACAGCGCCAGACCGAGCCATAGGCCCAACTGGGCCCCTGGGCGTGCATGTGTGCTCTTGGAGGTCTTCATGAGTTTCGCATGGTTGCTGACAAGAAACGGACCACTGCTTCGGAAACCCTGTCACCCGACGGTGCAGGATGGGAAAGGGATGCAGGCGCAGGGACCATCGGGAACACCCCACATGCGCCGCGGCTACGAAAAGGATTCTGGAAGAGAAGGGCATCGCGATTCGGTTCAGCCGCGGTTCATTGCCCGGACCACGGCGAAACGGGTCGAACCCGACCACCGCCGTCGTCCTCCAGTTCGCGAATGGAAAGCGTCGCTTCCGGAAGCTGTCCCTTCGACCTGGCTGTCAGAAGGACCACGTGCCGGCCCTTCCGCAAGAACATGGGGAGGCGCTTTGGCGACCATGTCTCGCGCCCCAGTCGCAGGTCGAACAACTCGCGCCCATCCAGATGGAACTGCAACTCCTCTCCGGACCCAGGCCCACCAAGACCCGCCGTCCACTCCACCCACGCGTCGGCATCCGCCTGAACCACCGCCACGGCGTAGGCACCCCGCTTGCCGACTTCTCGATCGGTAGGCGCGGGAAAGACCTTCCCGAATTCCAGGGACGCCGTTTCCGGGATCCGTTGCCAGGATTTCTCCACATCCCCGAAACGCACCGCCTGGTCCCATCGCCATTGGTCGGGAGATCTTGAGAAAATGGTTGGATCCACGGGCGAGGCTGCCGCCTCGGTACCGACGACCATCCAGTCCTTCACGGTTCCGGTCCCGGCGTGAAGGACCTCATCCCAGACGACGATTGCACCCCCCACCGAGATCTGGACCTGCACAGGGAGCGCAAAGGTCCCCCACGCACCCTTCGGAATCCTTACGGGCAGACGCAATGTCGACACCCCGGATGCGGAAACCGGGGCGCGCATCGGGTTCGCCTCCCAACCGCATGTCCACCGCGGCGTCACTTCGATCAGAACTGGATCCGGACCGCCATGCTCCAGCGTCACATCCCATTCCCCCTCGCCCCCGGCACCGGTCTGCAGCGCCGTGTTGATCATCGCGGAAGCGGAGGTCCGCAACCGGACATCGAAGAGCACCTCGGCCAGATCCGGGTTGTGAGGCGCCGGAACGGCTCGGGTTACCGCAAGGGCCACCTCACGCCGGATCGCTTGCCAACGTGGATCCAACCCGGCCTCGACACCCAACTGGATTGCACGCTCACGAAATGGGCGGAGGTCCACCCGCGGCCGGGACGAGATCCGTGCCAAGACCCCTTCCAACGCCTCGAACCAATACTCGACGCGCTTTCCAGGCTCGATCCACGCCGTTTCAATTCCCTTACCCACCAAGGGACGCCGAACTCCCTCGAGACGGTTTCTGCGCAAGAGGACCCGGCGGTCCGAGCCCCGATGTCCAATCCCTCCGGCGCATCGGTGATGCGATTGTCCTCGATCAGGATGTCCTCCGCCCGCAAGGGCAATTGGCTCCCGACAGAGATCAGGATCTTGCCGCCCCGCACTTCATTGTCCCGGAGGACTGCCGCGTTCATCAGGCACGGGGTCTCCGCACGCCCCAGCGAGTCCACGTCCCCGCTCAGTTCGATGGCCGCCGTCCCGGATTCGAACCGCCGCATGTCGAAACGCGGCGCAACCAAGCGGTTCCCCAACATCTGCGAGAAAAACGAAGGTTCGGCCGCCTCGGGACCATCACTGGTATGCTGGAAGGCTAGGAATCGTAGGGCCGCCTCGGAACTGCCGCCAACCCGCTCAAGCTGGTTTTCTGCAAAGACCACCTCGTGGTTCAACCCATACATCTGCATGGAGTCGCCGTCTGCGATCTGGTTGCCCACCATGAGCCACTGCCGGAGACTGTGGTTGATCCCCAGCAACGACGTGGAATCCAGAGGCACCGTCCAAGGGCGGTCCACCTCGATCGAGTTGGTCCCACCAGCCCGTACCATCCGCGCCTGCCCCTTCCCGCGGCCGGCGAGCACAAACGCCAGATGTCCCTCCGGCTCAAACGGCCAGGCCCGCACGTTCCTGCCCAATTGGACGGAGGTCCCTTCCGCCGCCGCCACCCCCCCATAATACACCGGGGAAGCCCCATCCGAACCCACGATCTCATAGTCCGCAGATTGCGCAAAGGCCACGGTATTGCCCCGAAAGTAGACCTGATCGTAATACGGATGCGCCTTGGTGCTCCATCCGGCCCTCGACATGTTGTCCGCACCCAGCATCTGGTTGTTTTCCCAGATCACCTTTCGACCCCGTTGCGCCCAGACCAACCCGCCCCGACCCGTTCGCAGGATGTTGTTCCGAACAAGGCTACCGTCCGACATGAAGGCGAGCAGCAGCGGAAATCCTCCGGAGTAGATGTCACAATCCTCTACCCGGATATCCCGACCACAAAGCCATATGGCGACACCCGTCCCGGCAGCATCCAACGACTCAAAGTTCAGCTGACGGGTGATCTCGATGGTGTCACTCAACTGCCCCCATCCCGGTCGTGCCGCATACGGGCTCCAGCGGATCACCAACCTCCGAAGCACGATATCTCCCTCCTGCCACCACGGCGGCCGGTTCGCGGCCGAGTACAGGGACTTCCCCTCAACCTCTGCCATGTTCTCGATCCCGCGCTCAGCACCGACGTACCAGATCGTCAGGTCCTCAATACCGAATTGCGCCTCACCATGCACGATACCCCGCAACCGGGCAAAGTGACGGTTGCTCCAATGCAACAGCGTCCGATCCCGCCCTGCTCCACGCACCAGAACGCGCCTCGGGATCCTCAGCGGCCGGTTGAATCGGTACTGACCTGAAGGGAACCAGACGACTCCTCCCCCTTCGCGTCCCGCCGCATCCAGGGCCCGCTGCGCCGGGCCGGTGTCATCCTCAACCCCATCGCCTCGGGCACCGTAGTGCAACACATTGAACTCACGCTCGGGCCATGGAACCGCTACTGCCACACGCAACGCCTCCGGGCATCTCCCAGGCCCGCGGGCCACCGCATCCATTGTGCACCCACACCGCATAATCCCCCGGCTTGAGGTCCCGGGGAACGGATGCCCGAACTGAATAGAGGTCTGACGCCAATACCGGGATCTCGACGGAGTCCGTACCGACCAAGATCACCCGCGTCTTGGGACTGCCCGGTGGCGAACCTGCCAAGGGTTCCCGAACCCCGTCCCACCCGAGTCCCAATCCGAATATGCGGATGTCGTCGCCGACTGTGGCTTCCAACCGTTCCGCACCGCGTGCCCACCAAGGCTGTGGCGCATTCACCAGCACGGTCTGATGGCGGTCTCCCGACGCAACGTGAAGCGAGAACACACCCGGGGCATCGCCAGCGGGAAGGACCACCTTCAACGCACGATCCCGTGGCTGCATCGGGATCAATCGCATCCCCTCCACCCGATCTCCGTCGGCCTCGTTTCCGCCCATCCCGGGCTGACCAGCAGGGCGGTCCTGCAGTCGATGCCCATGGACCTCCGCAGTCGAAAGACCATCCCCATAGACCAGGACGGTCTGGCCTGGTTTTGCGGGCTGCGAATGCCAGATCACCAGCGGCACGCCCGTTCCAGCATTCGCAACGGATACGAGGGCACCCCACCCCACAAGGACCAGCACCCAGGCGAATCGCCTCAACATGCCCTCAACCTCCTCCGGTCCGCTGGGGCGGATTGGCCGCGTCTGTCTGGCTCCCTGACACCCTGCATGCTTCATTCGAAAAGTCCTCCCCGGATTCCCTGTCGGAACGTCTGGTCGTTCTGGCGCGCTCGACGGCGCATTTCAGACACAATCCGGCGCCAGTGGGGGGCGAGGAAACGCGGATGACGAAGGCTCTCCTGAGCGTACTTCCGCGTCGCCGCCGTCAGGTCAAGGTCACCCACCAGCACCTTCTCCCGACGATTGTCCGCCAACTGCAGGAACGTTCCGTCGGGAGCGACGATCTTCGAGTCACCCGCCGACCACTTTCCGTCCCCTTGCGGGCCCACTGAGTTCGCGAACACGTAGTAAACGGCGTTCTCAAAGGCCCGCACCGCGATCCCATCCCGTCCCTTGCGCTTGCGACGCGAGACCGCCAACGGGTCCATGCCGGCGTTCGGGTGAAAAACGATCTGGGCACCCGCCATCACGGGCAACCGGACCAACTCGGGGTAACGACGCTCGTGGCATAGGATCGCCGTTGCGACCACCCCATCGACACGGAACAGCGACAACCCGTCGCCAGGGGTGAACCACCGGCGATCGGAGTCGGTCAACTGACACTTCGCATAGGTATGGATCAGACGGCCCTGCCGATCAAAGACCAGCAGCGCATTGAACATCCGACGGCCCAGTAAGACCGGACTTCCTGCAAGGAGGTTGACCCTATACCGAGTCGCCGTGTTCCCCAAGGCCTCGAGGGCTGTGCGGACCATCGCCGGCTTCAGACCGCCAAAGTCGCAGGCATACCCGGTCGTCGCACACTCCGGCAGCAATACAACGTCCGCGCCAGCCCGGGCAGCCTCGGCGACAGCCGCGTCGATCCTGGCCAGCTTTCTTCCACCGTCGGGGCAAAGATCATCTGCACCGCGGCCGTTCGCAGGATGCCGGGCTGCGGCTTGCTCCGGGGGCCATGGATGGCTGGATCCGTCTTCATGCTTGCTCGAGGGAATCCCGGCCAGTTTCGGGCGCGATCCAGATAGCGAGAATTCCAAGAATATAGATCAAACCACACACAGCCCCGACCCGGGGATAGGATCCACCCAGGGCAGTGAACAGGGCCCCGGCACCCATCACGCCCACTGCCGTGGCAAAGCGCCCCACGTTGTAGGCGATCCCGCTTCCAGCAGCGCGGACATGGGTGGGAAACAATTCTGGAAGGTACAATGGCAACCATCCAAAGAAGAGCGTCGCTACAAAACCCTGCGCAAACACGACCGCAAGAAATCCCGGCCTCAACGGTGCCGTTCCCAGGAAGAGCACCAGCGTGATCACCGTTGCCCCTGCGCTGATCCAGGCATAGGCCCGACGCCGTCCAAGCCAGGTGGCAATCTGTGCACCCATGAAGCTCCCCAGCACCGCCCCCGCCGCCCACCACCCCTGCGTCACCGCCTTATACCCGGCAGCACTGGCGCCCCCCACCTTGTCGGCCCACGGAATCATCCACTTGCTGGCTGCCCAAGCCCCCACCATCGGAATCGATCCAATCAGGATGCCCACCAGCGTGATCCGAAGCAGGGGCGGCTGGAACAGGGTCCGGAGCGGACGCAGCGATGCTTCCCTCGCAGGAACCTGGGCACTGCCCACCCCGCCCACCCCAGGGTTTGCCCAACTCCGGGACGCCAGCCACAACGGCGATTCCGGCAGTGCCAGGAGGATCCACACCCCAAGCACCGCGGGTGCCGTCGCCAACCAGAAAACCCACCTCCAGTGCTCCGGTGTGATGTGCCAGACACGTGCCACCTGCGACAGCATCAGGATGCCTCCATTCAACGCCGCTCCCATCAACCCCGCGATCACCGGACGCGATTTGTCCGGCCAGCATTCCGCAGCGAGGGCGACGGCATTCGGCCATACCCCACCGACGCCCAGGCCCACCAGAAAGCGCAGGATCAGCATCTGCTCCTGAGTCCGGACCAGCGCACCGATCCCTGCAAAGACCGAGTAGAATAGAATGCTGATTCCCAGCGCACGCGTCCGGCCTATCCGGTCCCCAAGGCTTCCCAGGAAGATGCCCCCGAAGGCCGCACCCAGCATCAGGGCGGCCGTGAACCGGGCAAACCAATCCCCTCCCGCTGTCGGGGTGTAATCGGCTCCCATCAGGCTCTTCGAAACCGACAACGAGGCGACTGGCATCAGACCGAGTTCGACGCCATCGAACAGCAGTCCCCCGATGGCGGCCGCGAGGACCGCTGACCGGGCGAGAGGGGATAGCTGCGGCGGCTTCACGGGTTTGCGGGGAGTGCGGGTTGCCGGAGGACTTCCAGCACGGCGCTGTTGTCGAGATCACCCAGGCCCGCCGCCTCGGCGCGCTCCAGAAGACGCTGATGGGTCCGGGTCAACGGAAGCTCCAGCCCGATCTCCGCCGCCTCGGCGAGGATCAGGTGGACGTCCTTGAGATGCTGGGAGAGCCGGGCCTGGACCGAGTAATCCCGTTCGACCATCTTTCTCCCCTTCACATCCATGGCCCGGGAATACGCGTTGGATCCGGCCATGATCTCCAGCGCCGCGGCCGGTGGGACGGCGAGGGCCTCGGCGAATGCCAACCCCTCGGCGAGTGCCAGGCGGTTGAGGCCAAGCACCAGGTTGCTGATCAACTTCATCCGCGCAGCGCTCCCGCAGGGCCCCACGTGGAACAGGTTCCTTCCCAGCACCGGCCACAAGTCAGCACAGGAGGCGAAGGCTGCCGCGTCGCCCCCGATCATCACTGTGGCTTCCCCGTCGCGCAGTTGCTGGCTCGAACCCGAGATCGGCGCGTCCAGATACTGGATCCCTTGCTCCGCGAGTCGCCTGCCAAGCGCTGCCGTCCTCCCGGGTTGGCCGGTGGTGGTGTCGATCAACACCGCGCATTGGCGGTGTCCTTCGAGAAATCCGTCGAGCATGGCCTCTACAACCTCCGTGGTATACAGGCTGACAACGACCCGACGGCATTCCGCGAGTGGGTTGTCGCTCCAGCCGGCACCTCTCTCCAGGAGCGGTCCAGCCTTCGATCGGGTCCGGTTCCAGACCACCACAGGAAATCCCTGCTCCAGCAATCGCTCGACGATTGCCGTGCCCATGAGACCCAGGCCAACGACGCCGACGGGGCCACAAGCTGCAGAGGGGGACATCCCACAACCTTGCGGTGCCAACTCCGGGCCATCCATCCCAAAACTGACCGCAGGGTTTGCAAAAATGACTGCCCAGCTCAGTCGCGGCAGCGCTCGCGAAACTGGGTCGGGCTCATGCCCGTGCCCTGCTGGAACGCCCTGCTGAAGGCGGATTCACTGGAGAAGTGAAGGTGGTTCGCGACTTCCTTGACCGCTTTCCGAGGATCACTGAGGAGGTGACGCGCAAGGTCCAGCCGCGTCCGTTGCAGGTACCCGTGCAGGGATTCCCCCTGGGTCTTTCGGAAGTGATGCCTCAGCCGGGAATAGCTGATGGCGGCGATTTCGGCCAACTCGCGCGCCTGCCAGTCTCTGGCAGGGTCGGCGGCAACAGCGTCCAGCACCAGGCCAACAGCCCTGGGCACGGGAGCGCGCCCTGCCGGCAGGGCTCCACGCTGTGTCAGCAGTGCTCCCCAGAGTGAGGTCAGCAAGGAATGCACCTGCCACTCGCAGTCCACGGGACGAATCCGCACAAGACGCAGGATCCGCTTCAGCAGCGGCCCCAGAAAACCGGGTGGGAGTTCGAAGACGGGATCTGCCCCCAATTCCTCAAACCAAGCCTCCAGTCCTGGACCGCCAAAGCGGATACCTTCCGTCCGCAGCGGCTTTCCTCCGCGCGGCAGGTACGCCCTGGATTGCCGCAGGTCCACGAGCCAACAGGTCCGGCCGGGGCCCAGACGGTAACGCGAGGCATTGACCTCGAGATCTCCTGCCCCGGAAACAACCCGGAAGAGGAACAGGCCCGCCTTGTCCAATCCCGCGTGACGCTCCGGTTCGTCGCGCCAGACCTGTCCGATGGAGAGGACGTGCCAAAAGAGCCGGCGAGCCGGCAACGACGGATCGGCAAAGTGAAGTTGGGAAAAGGAAATGGACATGGACCGGATCAGACGTGGCGTGGGGTGGCCGCATCCGGCATCACGAGGGCAACGCGGGTGCCGCGGCCGCCCGCGCGGCGCGGACCTTCTCCGTCGGCACGTACGTGGCCGCGAATTCCTTCCGGTACTCACCGAACGTCCCGTTCGCCAGATGCGCCCGGATCTCGGCCATCACCGTCAGGAAGAAGTGCGAGTTGTGGATGCTCACCAACCGCAACCCCAGGATCTCATTCACGTTCAGCAGATGTCGGATGTAGGCGCGCGTGTGGTTCTGGCACGCGAAGCACGGGCACCCCTCCTCGATGGGCCCGAACTCCGCCTTCACCGCACCGCCCTTGATCGCAAACGTTCCCTTGCGCGTGAACGCCGTTCCGTTCCGCGCCACGCGCGTCGGCAGCACGCAGTCGAACATGTCCACCCCACGCGCCACCAACTCCACCAACTGCGCCGGCGTTCCCAGCCCCATCGCATACCGGGCCTTGTCCTCCGGCAGATGTGGCTCCGTGATTTCCACCGCCTTCATCATCTCCGGCTCCGGCTCCCCGACGCTCACCCCGCCGATCGCGTACCCGTCGAACCCCATCGCCACCAGTTCCTCGGCACACTTCTGCCGAAGGTCGGGATAGCTGACCCCCTGCACGATGCCGAAGTAATACTGCCCGACGGCCCGGGGTTGCTCGAGGCACTCCGCCGCCCACCGGATCGTCCGCTTCACCGCCCGGACCACTTCCTCGCGCGACGCGCTGTGGGGCGGGCACTCGTCGAAGACCATGGCGATGTCCGAGCCGAGATGCCGCTGGATCTCCATGCTTTCCTTGGGACCGAGGAAGAGGGACTTGCCGTCGAGATGACTGCGGAACTCGACGCCGTGCTCCTTGATCTTCCGGATCTTTCCGAGGCTGAAGACCTGGAACCCGCCAGAGTCGGTCAGGATCGGCTTGTTCCAGTTCATGAACCGATGGAGTCCACCCGCGGCCTGGATGATCTCCATCCCGGGACGGATCGCGAGGTGGTAGGTGTTGCCGAGGATGATCTGTGACCCCATCTCCAGCAGTTCGCGGTTGTCCAGGGCCTTGACCGACGCCTGCGTGCCCACGGGCATGAACACCGGGGTTTCGATCACACCCCGGGTCGTCGTCAGCCGCCCCAGCCTTGCGCGGCAGGTCGGATCCTTCTTCAGCAACTCAAACATGTCGGGCGGACTGTGGACGGTTCCGCCGCCGTGCCAAGCACGGCATCCAGCGCAGATCCCCTGAACAGGGTATCAATCGGCCCCTCACTCAGGATGAGTGTTTGACACATCCCAAACACTAGGCAGCCTCGGATGAGTAACCACACGTTTGGAATCTCTCCTATGTATCCGTCGTCCTCTCCGACAAGAAACCGGCAAGGTTTCACTCTGATTGAGTTGCTGGTCGTCATCGCGATCATCGCGATTCTCGCCGGAATGCTCCTTCCCGCCCTCGGCAAGGCCAAGACCAAGGCCCAAGGCATCAAGTGCATGAGCAACGGCCGCCAGCTGATGCTCGCCTGGAAGCTGTACGCCGGTGACAACAACGATGTCCACGTTGCCGCCCAGAACCTCGCCCAGAATCCCCTGCGCCGTTCCAACTGGTGCGAAGGCGACGTGACGGAATACAACGACGCCAATTCCTCGAACGTCACCTTCCTGGTGCGTGGTCCTCTCTTCAAATACGGCGGCAACAGCCTGGAGATCTACAAGTGCCCCGCGGACAGGTCGGCCATCGGCCGGCTGAAGAACTTCCGTGGCACTCCCCGGTCGCGCTCCATCTCCATGAGCCAGGTCTTCGGCAACGGCGAGTGGCTCGATCGGTCCTTCAACGCCTCACAGAGGCGTTGGCGCACCTATGCGAAGGATTCCGATGTCGTCCAACCCTCGAACACCTGGGTCTTCGTGGATGAGCATCCCGACTCCATCAATGACGCTGCCTTCGCGAACGCGATGACGGGTGCCGAATCTCCCGCGACCCGCACCGGTCAGATCATCGACATGCCCGCGTCCACGCACAACGGAGCCTGCGGCTTCGCCTTCGCCGACGGTCACTCGGAAATCCGCCGTTGGGTCGGGTCTGTCATCAAGCCTCCGACCCGTTACGTCACGGGCGGCGTCCAGCTGAACATTCCCGCTGGCAACTCGCAGGCCGACGTCCACTGGATGTTCAACAACACCACGGTCGCCCAGTAACCCAGGCCGCTGGATCTTCAGGGCCGTCGGGCATTCCCGGCGGCCCTTTTCGTTTATTTCTGCATGAGTCTTTCGACACCCGCCAAGGCCAGCCTGATCCTCGTCGCCACCTGCGCGTGCTGGGCGTTCTCGTTCCCGATTATGAAGTCGCTGGAACAGGTGGGACGGCTCACCTACCCCACGGCGTCGTCGGTCTTCTTTGCCTCGCTGTGCGTGGCCTTCCGCTTCACGGCCGCCGGGCTTGTCATGGCGGTGTTCTGCGGCCGATCCCTCCGGAACGTCACGCGTCTGGAAGTCATGCAGGGTGCGGGCCTCGGCCTGTTTGGCGCCATGGGACTCGTGCTCCAGATGGATGGCATGGCCTACACGCTCGCCTCCACCTCCGCCTTCCTGACCCAGGCGTACTGCGTCCTGATTCCCATCTGGGTGTGTCTCCGCTACCTGCGCCCGCCGGCGCCCCAGGTCGTCGGCGCCTGCCTCCTGGCCGTCGTGGGTGCGGGTGTCCTCTCGGGACTCGGCTCCGAGAAGTTCCAGTTCGGTCGCGGTGAATGGGAAACCCTCGCTGGGAGCGTGATGTTCACTGGCCAGATCCTGTGGTTGGACCGACCCCTCTTTCATCCCAACAACTCCCGGCATGCCTCGGTGATCATGTTCGGCGTCATGGCGCTCACCGCCTGGCCCATGGCTTTCGTGACCGCCCCCAACTTCAATGCGGTGCTGAATGCCTACCAGTCGCCGTCCGCCATCTCCCTCCTCGCCCTGCTGGTGGGACTCTGCACTCTCATCACCTTCCCGGTGGCCAATCACTGGCAACCGCGGGTCACCGCCACCCAGGCCGGACTGCTGTATTGCACGGAACCTGTGTTTACTGCGTTCGTCACCCTCTTCGTACCCGGCATGATCTCGTCGGCCACCGGCATCCAATACGCCAACGAATCCCTGACCCTGCACCTCATCATCGGAGGCGTGGCCATCCTGGGGGCGAACGTCTGGCTCCTGATCGCTCCGCCGCCGGCACCCACGCGCGCCTGAAGGCGTCCTGAACCTCAACCTTCCATTCCCATGCCCATATTCTGGCAATGCGATCGCTGCACGGCCTGGTACCGGTGGCCCGGGATCCACCACGTGAGGGCACGTGGCCTTCAACCGAGGGGAATCGCACCTCCCCACACCCACACCCAAAAATGGGCTCTTGCCTGAAGCGCTACGGTCCCGGAAAACGGTCGTGTGCCCCGGAATCGTCGATCCCTGAAGCCAGGCCTGCTCCTGGCGCTGGTGCTTTGCCTTCTGGCAGGCCCTGGGTATTGCGCTGACTCCAGGATTCACGCCAACCACTGGGCCTACACCCCTCTGGCCTGTCCCAACCCGCAGCGGAACACCGCAGCCAACCTCGCGGCCCGCATCGACCTCCACCTCCGCGAGGCTGCCACGAGCCACAACCTCCGCCTCGCCGGTCCCGCGGATCGCACCACGCTGTGCCGTCGATTGCACCTGGTGTTGACCGGACTCCCCCCGACGCCCGCGGAACTCGACGCCTTCCTGCAGGATGATTCTCCCGCGGCCTACGAAGCCCGCGTCGACCGCCTGCTGGCCTCGCCTGCGTTCGGCGAACGCTGGGCACGCCACTGGTTGGATGTCGTCCGATACGCGGATTCGGTCACGCTGCGCGGCCTCGTCTTCCAGGAGGCCTGGCGTTACCGGGACTACGTCATCGAATCCTTCAACCGCGACCGACCGATCGACACCTTCATCCGGGAACAGGTGGCCGGCGCGCTTCTTCCCGCATCCAGCGTCGAAGACCAGCGACGCCATCTGATCGCCTCCACCTTCTGGGTCCTGGGCGACGCCAACCTCGAGGAACAGGACAAGCGCCAACTCGAACTCGACGTCATCGACGAGCAACTCGACGTCCTCGGGAAAGCGTTCCTCGGCCAGACCATCGCCTGCGCGCGCTGTCACGATCACAAGTTCGATCCCATCCCGGCCCGCGATTACCACGCGCTCGCGGGCATCCTCTCCGGGGTGCGAACGCTCGTGCACGAGAACGTCTCCGGGTGGACCGAAATTCCCCTGCCCGCCTCCGAGGCCGAGGAACAACGCTGGGTTGCGGCCGAGGCCCGATTCAAAAAGGCCGAGACCGACCTCAAGGCGGCGAAGGCAAACACCAACACCCCGCCTTCGAAGCTGGAAATCCGTGCGCTGGAATTGCGTCTGGCCGAGACCCGGCGTGCCGCCCGCAGGCCACATGCGATGGCCCCCGTCGAGATTGGCGCCACCAATCTTCCCGTGCTCCGCCGCGGCAACTGGAAGACCCCGGGCGAAGTCGTCGCGCGCGGTGTCCTGACCGTGGCGTCCCGCACACCGGCACCCGTGTTCCCTCCAAAGGACAGCGGACGTCGCCAACTCGCGGACTGGCTGGCGGATCCCTCCAATCCACTCACGACGCGGGTCTTCGTCAACCGGGCGTGGCACTGGGTCTTCGGCGCGGGAATCGTCCGGTCCACCGACAACTTCGGGACCACCGGAGACCAACCCAGCCATCCGCAAATGCTGGATGAATTGGCGCTCGCCTTCGCCCAAGACGGTTGGTCGCTCAAGCGACTCGTCCGGAGCCTTGTGCTCACCGAAGCCTTCCAGCGATCCAGCGATCCCATCGACCCGGTGGTCGCCGCCAGCCTCGCCCAGGATTCGGCCAACCAATGGCTCGCCCGTTTCGCAAGCCGTCCGCTCGAAGCCGAGGTCCTGCGCGACACCCTGCTTCGTGCCGGCGGCGGGATGGATTCGAGCGGATTGGGCGAAGCGCCCATGCCCCCGACGCTCACAGCCGACTTCGACTTCCGGACTGATTCCCAGCGGCGCAGCATCTTCCTGCCGGTGTTCCGCAACGCGCGCCCGGAAGGACTGAGCGTCTTCGACATGGCAGATCCAAGCCGCGTCACGGGCGCCCGGGAACGCTCCACCGTGGCACCGCAGGCCCTCTATCTGCTCAACAATCCCTTCGTCCACGAACAAGCCCGCGCGGCCGCCAAGGCCGTTTCGGACGCCCCCGATCCGGTGCTCGCCCTGTGGCTGCGGACCCTGGCCCGCCCACCGCATCCGGGAGAACGGAACCGCGCCGAGCACCACCTCCAAGCGTCCCAATCCAGATCCCAAGCCCTCGCGGAACTGGCGCACGCGCTCTTTGGGACCCTCGACTTCCGCAACCTCCACTGACGCCTCGCATGAACCTCCGCGGCACCCCTCTCCCCATCACGCGTCGGCAGGCACTCGCCCGTCTGGGATGCGGCTTTGGTTCCCTCGCTTTCGCCGCGATGGCCGCCTCGGCAAACCCGGCAGACTCCGGACTTCTGTTGCCCCGGCCGACCCCGCTGCGCGCACGGGCCAAGCGGATGATCTTCCTGTTCATGCAGGGCGGCCCCAGCCACGTCGACACCTTCGACCACAAGCCCACCCTCGACCGACTCGATGGCAAGCGCCATGCCTTCGATGACGCCCGCAGCATCGCCAAGACCGGAACGTGGGGAACCGAACAACGCATCCTGCGTTCCCCTTGGGCCTTTGCGCGCCATGGGCAGAGCGGGCAGTGGGTCAGCGACCTCTTCCCGCACACCGCCCGTCACGTCGACCGCCTCTGCCTGCTCCACGGCATGCACACCGAAGGTGTCGCCCATGGCCCTGCCACCCTGTTCCTGCATTGCGGTTCCACCAACTTCGTCCGTCCCAGCATCGGCGCCTGGGTCAGTTACGGACTCGGAACCGAGAACGCGAACCTGCCCGCCTTCGTCTCGCTCGCCCCGAGTCTGGGCAATGGTGGCCCGCGCAACTGGGGTTCCGCATTCCTTCCTCCCGTCCATCAGGGAACCGCCCTCGGCAGTGCCGGCCGTCCCGCCTCCGAAATCACGTTCCGATCCCTTCCTTCACCCGGCACCGATCCCGCCGCCCAGCAGCGCCACTTCGACCTGCTCCGTTCCCTCAACACCGAACAGGCCCGGAACGCCGCTGCGGATCCCGCCGTCGAAGCCGCCCTCCACTCCTACGAACTCGCGTGGCGGATGCAGTCGCATGCACCGGCCATCCTCGATCTCTCCCAGGAATCCGCCGACACCCTCGCCCTCTACGGCATCGGCGAGAAAGGCACCGACGAATTCGGGCGGCAGTGTCTCGCCGCACGCCGCCTGTGCGAGTCCGGCGTCCGCTTCGTGCAGGTGACCTACGGCGACAACACCGCCAATCCCCGCTGGGACCAGCACTCCGACCTGCCCAAACACGCCATCCATGCACAGGCCACCGACAAGCCTGTCGCCGGCCTCCTCGCGGACCTGGCCCGACGCGGCCTGCTCGACGACACGTTGGTCTGGTGGGGCGCCGAGTTCGGCCGCACACCGTACGCCCAGGACAACGGCACCGGACGCGATCACAATCCCGGGGGATTCACGACATGGTTGGCCGGTGCTGGCGTTCGCCCTGGAATGGCCTACGGAGCCACGGATGAACTCGGCCATCTTGCGGTTGAAGGCCGCGTCCACATGCATGACCTGCACGCCACCCTTCTTCACCTGCTCGGCCTTGATCACGAGCGGCTCACCTTCCGTCACGAAGGCCGTGACCACCGCCTGACCGACGTCCACGGCGATGTCGTCCGGTCCATCCTCGCCTAAGCCATTTCCCAATCGTCCATCCCGTGCCTGCTGGCTGATCCATCAGCCCCGGAGGCTTGTGTTCGATTCGAAGGCCAGCCGGGAGCGTGGGTGATCCTGATTACTTCGATTGGAAATTGGTCTCTGTGGGGACAAACTCGGTTTGGTGCGACGCCGGTACTGCCAGCCCCATGTTCTATCCCAAGCCAGGGGTGGTCTGGTCCGAAACAAACAGCCCGGCCGGGAACAGAAATTGAAGATCTCCGTCCAGGGGAAAAGCTCCACGACATTGAGTCTGATGCTCACGACCTCCGGCGAAGGACTCGGCGACATGATTGAATGGAGCCCACACCCGGTTGACGGACCGTGGACAGAGCTGACGAGGGTTCCTCGAGGTGTGTCCGTGCCAACAGCCGGCATGTACGGCCTCCCCTACCTCGATGCCATGTACTTCCGGCTGAAGTAACGCCCGCCCCAGTTACCGCGCGAAGCGGTTCCCTCGCAGCCAGAAGACCAGTGCCTGCGCCCACGGATGCGGGTTCTCGAAGGCCGGCGGCTTGGACATCAACCCGATGCCGTGGCGGCCCTTCTCGTAGATGTGGAGGTCGAAGGGCAATCCGGCCTCGCGCATGGCCTGCGCGAACAGCAATGCGTTCTCCACCGGCACCGCCTTGTCCTCGACCGTATGCCAGAGGAACACCGGCGGGCCGTCCTTGCGGACCTGCTTCTCGTTCGAAAGCGACTCCACCAGTTCCGGCGGCGGGTTCGTTCCCAGCAGGTTGTTCCTCGACCCTTGGTGCGTGTACTTCCCGAACGAGATGACCGGGTAACACAGCACGCCGAGGCTCGGACGCGAACTCTGGCGGTCGACCGGATCCGCCGCTTCCGGATTCCCCGCGTCATAGTGCGTCACCAACGTCGAGGCCAGGTGGCCACCGGCGCTGCTGCCCATGATCCCGACCCGTTCCCCATCGACGCCCCACTCGGTCGCCCGGGCGCGCACCAACCGCACCGCGCGGGCGGCATCCCACAGCATCACCGGATGACGATAGCCGTGGGAACCCAACCGATACTTCAGGACGAAACACGCAACTCCCTCGCGACGCAGGAAGAGGGCGTAATCACGTCCCTCGTGCGCGGCCAGATGCCCGTAGCCGCCGCCGGGACAGATCACCATGGCGGCACCCGTGGCCGTGCCGGACTCGGGCAGGAACACGGTGAGCGTGGGCGTGTCGTTGGTCCCGTCGCCCAGCGCCCCGGGAACGCTGCCTGCAGCCCACAGGGGAATCACCGGTTCAGATTGCGCCAGCATGGTTCCGCAGAGGGCGAGGCACGCCCCCAGAAGGGTGAGAAATCTCATGGGAAGGAAGCCCCACGATGCCCGGACGGCCAGGGCACCGCAACCTACGCGAGCAGTTCCTTCACAACGTGGGCCTCCTCGACACCGGTGAGCTTCTGGTCGAGACCCGTGTTCTTGAACGTGAACCGCCGGTGATCGATGCCCATGCAGTGCAGGATGGTCGCGTTGAGGTCGTTCACATGGACCGGATTCTCGACGACGTTGTAGCTGAAGTCGTCGGTCTGGCCGTAGACGGTCCCACCCTTCACGCCGCCACCGGCCATCCACATGCAGAAGTTCCGCGGATGATGGTCGCGACCGTAGTTGTCCGGGGCCAGACGCCCCTGCGAATAGACCGTGCGCCCGAACTCGCCGCCCCACACCACCAGCGTGGAATCCAGCAGGCCGCGCTGCTTGAGGTCCATCACCAGCGCCGCGACGGCCTGGTCGGTGTCGAGGCACTGGTTCTTCAGCGCCGTGGGCAGGTTGTCGTGCTGATCCCAACCCCGGTGGAGCAACTGCACCACCCGCACACCGCGCTCGACGAGGCGTCGGGCGAGGATCGCGGCATGGGTGAAACTGCCCGTGCGCTTCACGTCCGGCCCGTACATTTCCAGCGTGGCCGCCGACTCCTTCGACAGATCCGTGAGCTCAGGGACACTGGTCTGCATCCGGAAGGCCATCTCATATTGCGCAATGCGGGTCTGGATCTCGGGATCGCCGTAGACGCCATGTTGCTTCCGGTTCAGTTCGTTCAACGCCGCGAGCATGTCGCGTCGGTCGGTGGCGGCGACGCCGGGCGGGTTCTGGAGATAGAGCACCGGATCGCCGGCGCCGCGCAGGGCCACGCCCGTGTACCGGGTCGGCAGGAAGCCACTGCCCCACATGCGGGAGAACAGCGCCTGACCGTTGCCGCTGGACGGAAACGAGGGCGTGAAAACGACGAAGGAGGGAAGGTCGTTGCTCTCGCTGCCGAGGCCGTAGGAAAGCCACGAGCCGATGCTCGCCTTCCCGGGAATCTCGCTGCCGGTCATCACGAACGTGCACGCCGGATCATGGTTGATCGCGTTGGTGAACACCGAGCGGACCACCGCGATGTCGTCGACGATCTTCGCCGTGTGCGGCAACACGTCGCTGACCCACGTTCCGCTGCGGCCGTGCTGCCGGAAATCAAACTTCGACGGCGCCACCGGAAACCGCGACTGCCCGCTGGTCATGGTGCTCAACCGTTGGTTGTTGCGGATCGACTCGGGCAGGTCCTTGTCGAAGTACGCCCGCAATCCCGGCTTGTGGTCCCACAGGTCGATCTGCGAGGGCGCGCCGTTCATGTGCAGGTAGATGATCGACTTCGCCTTGGGGGCGAAGTGCGGCAACCCGGGAATCGCCGGGTGCACGCGTCCCGTCGCGTCCGCCGCGGATGGCGTCGCGCCCAGCAATGTCCGGCCGGCTCCGCCCGCCATCAACCCGCCGAGGGCGACGCCTCCCAACCGCAACCCGACGTCGCCGAAGAACTGACGCCGCGTCCGTTGAACATGATACTCAATCAGGGGATCCATGGGTTTCCTTCAGTTGCGGGTCACGGTTTCGTCGAGGTTGAGCAGGAGGTTCGCGGTGAGCGTGTAGGCCGCGAGTTCGGCGGCATCGATCTTCGGATCCGGCTTCGAGTCGCCAAACCCGATCGCCTTCTGCGCCGAGGCCTCATCGGTCCGGTAGCGCGCTTGAGCCCGTTCGAGGGCTTTGGTGATCACGGCGAGTTCGTCCGCAGCAGGCGGACGTCCCAACACGACCTGGTAGCCAAAGCGGACGCGTGCGGGCATGTCGGCCCCGCCCTCGCGCAGCATCCGCTGCGCGAGACCGCGGGCTGCCTCGAAGTATTGGACGTCGTTGAGCAGTTGGAGTGCCTGCAACGGCGTGTTGCTGCGCTCCCGTCGGGCGCACAGTCCCTCGCGGTTGGGCGCATCGAACGTCGTCATGAACGGCGGCGGCGCCGTCCGCTTGAAGAACGTGTACAGACTCCGGCGGTACAACGACGCGCCCGAGTCCTGACGGTAGTCGCGGGTGTTCGAACCCACGAAACCCACGGGCTCCCAGATGTTGGGCGGCTGGTACGTCTTCACGCCCTTCCCGCCCATCTGCATCACGGCCAGTCCAGCCACCGTCAGCGCGTTGTCGCGCAACTGCTCGGCATCGAGTCGGAACCGCGGCGCCCGCGCCAGCAACCGGTTGGCCGGATCCCGCGCCAGGAGTTCCGGCGTGACCACCGAGGACTGGCGATACGTCGCCGACGTCACCAACAGGCGGACCAACGCCTTCACATCCCAACCTCCTTCACGGAACTCGATGGACAGCCAGTCCAGCAACTCCGGATGGGACGGGGGCTCCCCCTGCGATCCGAAGTCCTCGGACGAAGCCACCAGACCGACGCCAAAGAACTGCTGCCAGAAGCGGTTGACCGTGACGCGGGACGTCAACGGATGTTCGTCCCCCACCAACCAGTTCGCGAGGTCCATGCGCGTGGGCAGGCCCTCGGTCCGCAATGGAGGCAGCACCGCCGGAACACCGCGCGTCACCTTCTCGCCGGGCTTGTCGTAGGCGCCTCGGGTCATCACGAAGCTGTCGCGGGGCTTGTCCAGATCCTTCCAGACGAACGTCGACGGGATCTGCCCTTCGAGTTCGTTCCGACGCTTGCGGGCGGCGTCCACTCCCGCCAGCGAGGCGACAAAGGTTTCGCGGGTATCCGCGCAGACACGTGCCAGGTAGTGATCGCGGAACGCGGCGACCTGCGCCGGCGTCTGGTTCGTGGCCGGAACTTCCTTCAAGGCCTTGCGCAGGTCCGCCGGCAACATCGCCACGTCCTGCCCCTGCTGCTGCTTCAACCAGGCCGCGAAGGAACGCGACGGATCGTTGGCCGGATCAATCTGTCCCTTCACCCCGGCCTCATCCCACATCACCCGTCCGCCCTGCTGCGTGTAGGCGAGGCCAGTAATCTTGTCGCCGGGCTTGAGGCCCACCTTCGCCGCATCGAATTCCAGGCGCACCCATTCGCCGGCAGCCGGAAGCGGCCCGCCGTGTGCCCGCTGGGTCGTGCCCTTCGCACCCCAATCGATCGCGTCCACATCGCCCCAGAGGATCCGGTGCTTCCAGTCGTCCGTCCGGAACTGGAGCATGATGGCCGATGGCATCTTCGTGGGATCCAATCGGACATGCGCGTACAACTTGGCCCCGGCGGGCACCTCCAGAGGCGTACCGCCTTCGAAGACATCCTGCGCCAGACCGCCGTCCTCACGACGGATCGCCCGACGTCCCCGCCGCACCGGGCCACCTTCCTCCGCCGTCACCCAGCGGGTGGATCCGCCCGTGCTCGTTCCCGATTTCCATCCGGCCGGGACATCATCGTCCACCCACACCGTATCCAACTCCTGCACCGGCGGGCGTGGCACCTGATCCGCCGGGTCGCGATACGGGGTCACCCGCGCCTGGGCGAGCATGACGGCTTCGAGGTTGCGCACCTCGGTGTCGAGGGCCTTCAACTGCGAGCTTTCCTCCTCGGTGGGAAGCTTCAGCACCGGCGGCGTCAGCAGGACGTTACCGTCCATCGCCGGATCCGCCGCGCTATGGAAGAAGGCGTACAGCGAATAGAACTCCTTGGTCGAAATCGGATCGAACTTGTGGTCGTGACACACCGCGCATCCGGCGGTGAGACCCATCCATGCCTGGGCGGTCGTCGCCGCACGTTCGACCGCATACCGGAAGACAAACTCCGCGTCGATCGACCCGCCCTCGCTGGTCGTGACATTGCAGCGGTTGAACCCGGTCGCCACCCATTGGTCGAGGGTCCCGTTCGGAATGAGGTCGCCCGCCAACTGTTCGACGGTGAAGCGGTCGAAGGGGAGGTTCCGGTTGAACGCCTTCACCACCCAGTCGCGGTAGGCCCACATCTGGCGTTCGTTGTCGAGGTGGAGCCCGTGCGTGTCCGCGTACCGCGCAAGATCCAGCCAGGGCCGCGCCATGCGTTCCCCGTATTGGGGCGATGCCAGCAAGCGATCCACCATCCGCTCGTACGCGTCGGGTGCCGGATCGTTGACGAACAGCTCCACCTCCGCCGGGGTCGGGGCCAGGCCGATGAGGTCCAGGCTGACCCGGCGGGCCAGCGTGCGGCGATCCGCCTCCGTGGAAAGCTTCAGGCCCTCGCGTTGCAACCGGTCCACGATGAACCGATCCACGGGGTTCGGCAGCGCCACCGCCGGCAACGGTCCCCGTACTGGCGCTTCAAACGCCCAGTGCCGTTGGTACTTCGCGCCTTCCTCGATCCACCGTTTCAGGACGCTCCGCTGTTCCGCCGAGACCGTCTTGTGGGAATCCGGCGGCGGCATCACATCATCTGGATCGTCCGTGAGGATGCGCTTCCACAACTCGCTTCCAGCGGGATCACCCGGCTTCACCGCGACCCGCCCCTCCTTGTTCGGCGCATACGCCGATTCCGCCACGTCCAGGCGCAACCCCGCCTTGCGGTGCTTCGCATCGAACCCGTGGCAGGCGAAACACTGGTCCGAAAGGATCGGCCGGACATCGCGGTTGAACTGCACCGGACCGGTGGCCGCGGTGGCCCCGGAAACCATGCCCAGCCCCAGCACCGCGGCCAGGGCCGCCCGGTACGGATTGAGTGGTGGAAATTGCATCGCTCGAATTGTCACAGGATTGAACTGGTGATCAATCCCCGGACTCGGGCGTCCACCCCTTTTATTCAGCCTCAGATCTGTTCAAAGTACCGACCCTTCTCCCAATCCGTCACCGCGGCGTCGAAGGACGCACACTCCAACCGGGCGTGGTGGACGTAAAAATCCACCACGGCATCCCCGAACGCCGCGCGCGCCATGGCTGACCTGTCCAGCAGCGACGCCGCCTCCGCGAGGCTCGACGGCAGCCGCGCGAGGCTGGGATCGATGTAGGCGTTGCCCTTGTATTCGGTGCCGCAATCGAGGCCCTCCCGGATCCCGGCAAAGCCCGCCGCGAACATCGCCGCGAAGGCCAGGTAGGGGTTGGCATCCGCACCCGGCATCCGGTTCTCGATCCGGAACGACTTCCCATGGCCCACGATCCGGAACCCGCAGGTCCGGTTGTCCGTCGACCACGCCATCCGGGTCGGGGCCCAACTGCCCGCCTGATAGCGCTTGTAGCTGTTGATGGTCGGACCAAAGAACAGGCACAGCTCGGGACAATACTTCAGCAACCCGCCCAGGAACTGGCGGAACAGCTTCGAACCCGCCTTCGCCTCGGCGTCCCAGAACATCGGCTTGCCGTCCTTCCACAGGCTGAGGTGGAGGTGGCAGGAGTTGCCGGCTTCGGACGGCGCGTACTTCGCCATGAACGTCACGGCCTTGCCGTGCTGTTCGGTGATCTCCTTCACGCCCTGCTTGAAGACGACGTGCATGTCGCACATCGGCAGCGGCTCGTCGTGGGTGAAGTTGATCTCGTGCTGCCCGCGGCTCCATTCGCCCTTGCTGCTCTCCACCGGCACGCGCGCCGCCGCCATTCCATTCCGGATCGCCCGCATCAACGGCTCGTCCCGCGTCGGCTGCATCAGGTGGTAGTCGATGCGGTAATCACTCGAGGGCTTCAGCTTGTGGTACCCGTCCTCGAACGCCGAGTGGTAGCTCTGGTTGAACAGGTAGAACTCCAGCTCGCTCGCGCAGCGGCAGTCGTAGCCCGACTCCGCCAGCACCGCCAGTTGCCGCCGCAATACCGACCGTGGTGCCTCGGCCACGTACTGGCCGTCCTCGCGGACGTAATCGCACAGCACCAACGCCGACGCCGTCTGCCAGGGCAGTTCGCGAAGGGTCGAAAGGTCCGGCTGCATGACGAAGTCCCCGAACCCCGCATCCCAGTTCGCCACCTTGAATCCGTCCAACGGATCCATCTCCAGGTTGACCGTCAGCAGGTAGTTGCAGCCGTGCGTCCCATGCGCGGCCACCGAATCCAGGAAGTAATCCGCACGGAACCGCTTTCCGACCAGGCGGCCGAAGGGATCCGGAAAACCCACCAGGATGGTGTCGATGCGGCCGGAGGCGACCGCTTCCTTGAGTTGTTCAATCGTCATGGGATGTCGTTGTCGAAGGGATTGGGAACGGTGGCTTCAGGACGCCACGTACACGTTCTTGGTTTCGGTGTAGCCGTCCATCGCCGCCATGCCGAGGTCCCGGCCGAGACCGGACGTCTTGAAGCCGCCGAACGGGGCCTCGACATGCACGCTGTTGTGGCAGTTCACGCTCAGCACGCCGCTCTCGATCAGGCGGCTCACCCGCAACGCCCGCGAAAGGTCACGGGTCCACAGGGACCCGCTCAACCCATACGGTGAATTGTTCACCTCACGCAGCATCGCCGCCTCGTCATCGAACGGCGTGATCGCCACCACCGGTCCAAAGATCTCCTCCCGCCAGCAGCGGTCTTCCATGCCCACGTCCAGCAGCACCGTCGGCTCCAGATAGAACCCCCGCTCCAACGGCCGACCGCCGCCGCAGGCGAAGGTGGACCCGCGGGCCTTCGCGTCCGCCAGGTAGGTCTCCACCGAAGCGCGCTGCGCCCGGCTCGCCATCGGTCCCAGCTGGGTCGTGTCCAACGCGGGATCCCCGACCACGATCTTCCGCGTGGCCGCCACGAAACGTTCCACGAACTTCTCGTACACCGGTCGTTCGACGAACATCCGGCTGCGTGCGCAGCAGTCCTGCCCGGTGTTCGCGAAGACGCTCATCGGCGAACTGTCCGCCGCGCGCTCCCAGTCGGCGTCCGCGAAGACGACGTTCGGAGACTTTCCGCCCAACTCGAGCGACACCCGCGTCAGGTTCTTCGACGCGAGTTCCATGATCCGGCGCCCCACCTCGGTCGAACCCGTGAAGGACACCTTCCGCACCAGCGGATGCGTGACCAACGCATCGCCCACCGCCGAACCGCTGCCCGTCAGGATCTGCAACACCCCCGGCGGAAGCCCCGCCTCGACGGCCAACGCGCCCATCCGGAGCGCCGTCAGCGGCGAGATCGACGCCGGCTTCAGCACCACCGCGTTGCCCGCCGCCAGCGCCGGCGCCGCCTTCCACGCGGCGATCGGCAGCGGGAAGTTCCACGGAACGATCGCGGCCACCACGCCCATCGATTGCTTCAGCGTGAAATCAAAACCGCCCCGCCCCACCGGAAGCGTCTGTCCACCAAACTGCGAGATCGCTCCCGCATAATACTCAAACACGCGCCCTGCCAACCCGGCCTCGTCACGCGCCTCGGCGATCGGCTTGCCGATCTGGCGACGTTCCAACTGGGCCAGTTCCTCGTTGTGCTCCCGAAGCACCCGCGCCACCCGATACAGGATCTCGGCGCGCTTGCCCGGCGCCAGATCCCGCCAGCCACCTTCCCACGCCTTCTGCGCGGACGTCACCGCCGCGTCCACGTCCGACGTCGTCGCCGCGGCGACCTCCGTGAAGACCTCTTCCGTGGCGGGATCGACCAAGGGCGTCCGACGGCCGTCCGCCGAGGCCCGAAACACACCATCCAGAAACAACTCGTTGGAAAAATTCATGGCTCTGTACGCCCCGACTGTAGGAACCCCGCCCCCCCATGGCCCAGCCCAATCCCATGACCCAAAAAGGGGGGTATCCGCCCCGCCCCGAAGGAGAACCGCAGGCGAAACTTCGTGTCTCCATCCCTCCATCGGGGTTTGGGAACCGGGACAAGTCCATCCATGCCACCTCCAGAGAGGCCCCTCAAAAGTCCCTCCCCAGCCTGTCTCCCGGTTCTCTGGTCATCCGGTCATCACCCCCGCAATACGCGCTGCCGCGCCCCTTGGCAGCGGATCCCCGTGCGCGAACAGGGCAAACTCGAAGGGAATCGACAGCAAACTCCTCAACGACCTCCGCAATGCCTTCGGATCCTGGCAGTACTTGTCCGGCAGGAGTTCGAGGCTGCGTCCAGCCAGGTTCACCACGGCATCCCCGAACACCATCAGTGACTCCGACTCGAGCCACCACGCGGTTTCGCCGGGCGCACCGCCCTCCAACCGTATGGCCTTCCACCCGTCCAGCACGACGTCCCGGTCGTTCCGGATGCCCTCCATCTCCCAGGACACATCAGCCGCCCCCGCCACACGGCAGCCAAAGGCCCGACGCCATTCCGCCGCGGCCCGCTCGTGATTGCCATTGGTCAGTACGATCGTGTCGATTCCGCCGCCGTCGCACCAAGTTTCCACCAAATGCGGGTTCAATGGGATGGGGTCAAAGACCACCCAGGCGCCCGCCCGGCCGCGGACGGCATGCGACATGAGTTCGACCTTGTGGGCCGGACTGTAAGCCCACCACCGCCAGATCCCCGGCCGCCATTGTTCGCACCGCACATCATGAACCACGGCAACACCCTGCACCAAACCGTGGATCTTCCCACCGAATATCTTGTCCCGGGGTGGCAAGAAGCGCTCAGAACTTCTGCCACTGAGATCTTCCCCCGCCGCACGTTCCAACCCTATACTGTCTTTGGTCTGAACTCCTCCACCCGGCACGCTCGCGCATCGCTCCCGATGGCCGACGGCCTTCCAAGGATGACAGGAAGGATTCGACCCCCTGCGACCGTGACCGCCCGAGCGGCTTCCCGGGTCGCAAATCCCGCCAAACCGACTGCGCGCTTCTCATTCCTGCACGTGGCCCGGTTCTGGCATCACGACAGGTTTTGAATCATGGATTGCATGCGCGCGAAAACGGCGACCCCGCCGATCGGAAGTTTTGCCGGATGGCTGAAGGCCCTCTGGTGGACGGTGGCCAGTTTCCTGGTTGTCCAAGCCCAACCGGTGACGACCGGGATGGTGTCAGCCCCCGGTGAGGTGGATGAATTCCTCTTCGACCTGAACCAACCGACCCTGCTGCACCTGGATCCCCAGACCGGTAACGACAACCTGCTTTGGTCCCTTCAAGGCCCGTTTGGAGCAATCGGCAACGCCCAGTATTTCTCCAGCGGCGACGCCATTGGCAACACCCTGCTCAACCTGGGCACCGGTTCACACCGCATCCGCGTCTACGGCCAAGGCGACGCCACAGGCGCTTACCAGTTCCGCCTGGTGCCACTGCCTACCGGAGCCCTGTTGCCGGTGGGCGTCACCAACGCCGGCACCCTTGATCCCGCCAGTTCGGCAGCCTACTTCCTCTTCACGCCGAACCCCGGGGACCGCTACCGACTGTCGATCGTTGGCCGGACCAATCTCAACCACCTCACCGCGCATGTGATCGATCCCTTCGGCAACGTGCTGGCAAACCCCCAGTTCGGGAACCCGACGGAGTTCACCACGCGCGCGGCCCAACCCCACCAGATCATCCTCAACGGCGGTTCGCGGAATACGGGCACCGGCACCTACAGCCTGGTGTTGAACCTGCTTGGCAACACCCCGCTCTACCCCGACGCACCACTTCTCGCCCTCGGCACGGAACAGGTCATCGAATCGGCGGCAACCTTCACAAACCGCTACCGCTTCACCCTGCCCACGGCCACCCTCCTCGGCCTCAATCCACTTTCAGCGAACTTCAGCGACCGCTGGCAACTCCAGGGTCCGACAGGGATCCTGAATGAGGAATCCGTCGCCACGGCTTCCCGTCACATCCCGGCAGTTCCGGGCGAGTACCAACTCATCGTCTGGCGCACAGCCACCTCGCCCACCCCGGTCCGTTTCCTCCTTCAGGATGCCGGCAATCCGCCGCCCATCGTCCTGGGAGAATCCGTGACGATGACGAATGCCCCGTCCGCCCGCACGGCGTACCGTCGACTCAGCCTCACCAACGGACAGTCGGTCGTCATGCTGGCCGACAGCTACACCGGCTTCGCGAACGTCACCCCACGATGGGAAGTCCTCGCGCCGAACGGCGAATCCCTCCGGATCAACGGCAGCTCCATTGGCGGCGGATTCTTCGACCTGAACCGCTGGACCGCTCCCATTTCCGGGGACTACACGATTGCCTTCACGGCCGCCCCGTTCATCCCCGGATCCAACAACTCCAACACCCCCGAAGGCGTCCGCCGCTTCCAGATCCTCAACGTCGAGGACCTCGACCTACCCCTGTCCCTCGACACCGAGATCTCCGGTGCCGTGCCCACGCCGGATGGATCGGTCACCTACCGATTCCAGCTACCCACGGCGCGACGCCTCTTCGTTGATAGCCTGCTCTCCACCACTGCGGGATGGCGTCTGGAGGGACCCTCCAGCCTGATCGCCTCCGGACGCTTCGATTCCGAGTCCGTCTCCATCCAGAACCTGCGCGCCGGGGACTACCGTCTCGTCGTGCGCGGAAACCAACGCGAAACCCCCGCCTTCCGGTTCCGTCTCGTGGATCTCGACCAAGCCCTTCCGATCACCCTCGGCCAATCGGTGACCAATGCCCACACACCGCCCAACGGTGCGCTCGCCTACCGGATCCAACTGAATGCCGGTCAGCAGATCCTCGGCCGGGCCTTCGAAGCCACGGGCTTCCCCTCCTCGCAACCGCGCTGGACGCTCATCGAACCCAGCGGACGCCAGGTCTGGTCCCAGTCCTTCAACGACACCGCCAGCCTCGCCACCACCAGCAGCGGCACCCACACGCTCCTGATCCAGGGCCCGGTCGGCAACGCCGGAACAAACGGCACCCACGCATTCGCCATCCTGCCGATCCTCCTGCGCGACGAACCGCTCGCCTTCGATACCCTCATCGCGTCGGCCATCAGCAGTCCGGGGCAGACCATCACCTACCGCTTCAACCTCGCCGAATCCCGTCGCCTCGCCCTCGACCATCTGGACTACGCCAATGTTCGATGGGAACTGCTCAACGCCTCCCGATCCGTCTTTTCCAGCGTGTTCTGGAGCGACGGCCATTGGCAATCCGACCTGATCCCCGGCGACTATCGCCTCGTCCTCGCCGCGCAAGACGTGCAGACACCTCCCTATCGGTTCCGCGTCCTCGATGCCGCTGCCGGCATCCTGACAACCCTCGACGCCACCAATCAGGTATCCCTGGATTCCGCGCGCGGCAGCCAGTATTGGCGCGTCGCACTCAACGCCGGGCAAACCGTGTATTTCGATCACCTCGGCAGCACCAACCTGCCCAGCAACGCGGGCCTCCTGATCACCGATCCCCTCGGCAACTTCCTCGTCAATCAAACCCTCAGCGACCTCGGTCCCTTCGTCGCCCGGACCACCGGCATCCACGACATCCTGATCCAGGGCCGCATCAGCAATCCCGACGCCGCGGCATCGATCGGCTTCATCCTCCGCCGCGCGGACGTCATCGGTGCGCCCTATGCGGTGGGCTCGGAAGTCGCGGGTGGGATCACAACGCCGGGTCAGGTGCGCCGCTACGAATGGATACAGCCCACGCGGCAGTTCTTCCTCATGGACTCCCTGTTCTACTCGTCCATTCCGTGGAGCGTGGAGGGTGCATGGGGCGCGGCCGCGAACAGCCGGTTCTACTCGGAGCCAGGCCCCTTTGAAATCCCAGCGGGCAACGCCTCCATCGTCCTTCGCGACGACACCGACGGGACCAACCGGTTCCGTTTCCGGCTCGTTCCGATGGAGCCCAGCCCGACCATCGCCATCGGCGTCGAATCCGAGGTCCAACTCACGCCGTCTGCCGCCATCGCGGTCGTCGCCATCGACCTGGCCGCCGGCCAGCAGATCAACCTGCGTTCGATCACCCGCACCGGATTCAACTTCACCCCGAGCTGGACCCTTTACACACCCCGGTTCGCCCATGCGGGGTCTTCGTCCCTGAACCCGATCACGTATCGGGCCGTGCAAGCGGGCCGTCACTTCCTCGCCCTGCATGGAAACATCCAGGAAAACGGCACCGGCGGAACCATCCGCTTCATCGTCGAAGACGGCGGCACCGTTCCTCCCGCGCCGTTCAATGGCCCGTTGATCGCGTTCAATCAGCAGATCGACGGCAGCCCCGCCTCGGCTTCGGCAACCAACTTCTACCGCTTCCAGATCACCGAACGGAAACTCGTTGGGATCGATTCCCTCCTCAACGGCGCCAACACCTGGTCGCTGCGCGACCAAGTGGGTGTCCGCCACGACCGCATCCGCCTGCGTGACTCTGACAACCTCAACCGCGTGGATCTCCAGTTGATGCGCCTCGAAGCCGGCGAATACGAACTGGCGATCACCGGCTCGGCGGATCCATTCCGCTTCCGCCTGCTGGATGCCGCGGAGGCGGCCCCACTTCCCCCCGACGCCTGGGTCACCGACGTCCACACGCCGGGCAACAGCACGCGGATGTATTGGTTCGATGGCGTCGCGGAACAGCCCTGGACCCTGGAAGGGGACGCCTCCACCGGCAACCAGCGCCGCGCCACCTTCACCCTCTTCCGTCCGTCCGGAACCTATGTCACATGGAACTACACGGACGCCTTCACCGACCGGTTCACACTGCCGGACACGGGGCGCTACGTGCTGGTGGTTTCCAGCCCGAATGATGAGACCGGGGCTTCCACGACCAATCGTTTCCGTTGGAACACGCCGCAGGAAACAGTGACGGACATCGCGCTCAACACCCCGTTCGACCTCCAGTTCAGCGCACCGGGCCGACGGGCACTGTTCCGCCTCGTGCTCGACCAGACCCGGGAGGTGATGTTCGACGCCATCGGCCGGGCCAATCAGGTCAACGTCACCCTCGACCATCAGGGGACACGCCTGGTCAACCAGACCTTGAGCTCCCTCGACATCGACGGTCAGGCCTCGTCCACGCGCCTGCGTCTGACACCCGGCGAGTACCAGATCACCTTTGACGCCTCCGGGGAGAGCACACCCAGCCTGCGCGCCGCGGTGTGGGATCTCCAGTCCGCCCGCCCGATCGCCTTCAACACCGAGATCACCGGCACAAACGCACCGACCTCAATGTCGACCTTCTACGCGTTCGATGTCCGCGCGGGCGACACTTACGTGCTCGAAGGACTCGGAACCACCGGCTACTCGACCACCGTCTTCGCGGACTTGATCCTTCCGGTCGAAGGCGGCGTGGAACTGGCCCAGCTCAACTCATACAGCCACCGCTTCACCGCTCCCCGGACCGGTCGGGCCACCCTGCTCGTCAGCGGTACCCACACCGACACGGGCACGAACGGCGTCCATCGCTTCACCCTCTGGAGGATGGCGGACACCACGCAACCGCTGGTGCTCAACGAAAACGTTTCCGGCGAACTCCAGCAACCGCTGCAACTCCACACCTTCACGTTCCGGCTCCTCCAACCCCGGGTGCTGCTCGTCGACCCGCTCACCAATGGCAACGTCTACGCGCGGCTCAACGGTCCCGGCGGCCAGTACTTCGACAGCCTCGTCCGATCCATCGAGGGTCCCGGAACCCCCGTTGTCCTCAGCCTGCAGCCCGGCGACTTTTCCCTGACGTTCTATGGTTCGGGCACTGATCGTCCTGGCTACCGCTTCCGCCTCCGCGACATCACGGACGCCCCGATCCTGACTCCGGGCACGATCACTCAGGCGACGTTCGATCTTCCGTTGGGAACTTTCGTCCGACGCCTGCAAGGCACGGTCGGCCAGTCGTTCTACCACGACGTCGTCGAGTACACGGGTTTCCCGAGCGGCAACTATCACCGACTGCTCACCTCCGGAGGCACCAGCGTCTGGGATGCCTTCGCCAATGGCGATGGCGGCCCCTTCACACTGCCCTACACCGGCGACTATTTCTTCGTCGCCAATGCGCCGGCCTTCAACCCGGCCACCCCGCCCACCTACCGGTTCCGGATGGTCCCCAATCCGACCCCGTCTCCCGAAAGCCTGCTGGGCAACCTCAGCCTGGCCGACCTGATTCCCGAGGGTGTGTCTGCCACACCGGATCCGGTCGTCACCGGCAGCGCCCTCACCGTGCGCTGGTCAACGGCCAACCGCGGCAACGCCGCGACAACGGTCCCCCTGACCGACCGCGTCGTCCTGCGCAACAGCTCGGGTGCCGTCGTCGCGACCGCATCCACCACCGATAGCACCGGGCCGCTCGCCCCCAACCAGTCCCGGGCCCGCGAACGGACGCTCCAACTCCCCGATGGGGCCGCCGCCAACGGTGCCCTCGCCGTGGAAGTCTCGGCCGATTCCACCGGCGCCGTCCGCGAAGCCAACGCCGCCGGTACCGGCGAAGCCAACAACCTCGCCATCGTCGCCGTCACCGGCACATTGGCTCCATATCCCGACCTGCAGCCGCAGTCTTTCCAGACCACGGTCGCCACCTGGGCGCCTGGCGCCTCCATCGAATTGCGCTGGAACACCGCCAACTCCGGAACGCGCGCCGCGACCGGCCCATGGACCGAACGCCTGGTCGTCTCCAACGCCAACCGCCGCGTCGTCGTCCTCGACACCTCCCTCACCCACCCGACCTCGCTCGCCCCGGGCGCAACCACCGCGCGCACCCACACCTTCACGCTGCCTTCCGGCGCGAACGGTTACGGAACCTTCACCGTCTTCCTGTCGCTCGACACCGGCAACTCCGTCGCCGAGTTCAACGCCACCGAGACGGCCGAGGCCAACAATACCGCGTCGCTGCAGGCCACCACCGCCCTCGACCTCGCGGTCACCGATGTCGTCCTCCCGCCGGTCATCGAACCCGGCGTCCCCTTCAACGTCATCCACACGCTCACCAACGCCGGCCCCATCCTCGCCTCCGGCACCTGGCTCGACGCGCTCGTCTTCATCGCCGATGACGGCACCGAGACGGTGCTCGTCCAACGTTCCCAAACCGCCAGCCTGCCGCCCGGGGCCACCCAACGCGTCACCAACAGCGTGTCGTTCCCGGTGACCTTCCCGCACTTCTCCGGCCGGATCGCCGTCCTCACCGACAGCGCCAACGTGCTGGCTGAATCCAACGAATCCAACAACCGCGCCGAGTCCGGACTCCTCACGCTCCCTGCGATCCTGACCCTCCAGTTCTCACCGACCAGCCTGCGCGAAGACGCCCTCAATCCCGTCGCCCGCGCCTTCGTCACGCGCAACGGCCCGGTCGGCGCCCCGCTGACCCTCCAGATCGGCAACACCGCGCCGGATGAACTCAGCACGCCCGCAACCTTTGTTTTCGCAGCCGGACAGGCATCCGGCTTCTTCGACGCGACCGTCCTCCCCGACGGCGTCAACGACGGCGACCAGACCGTCACCGTTTCGATCACGAGCGCCGGCTTCCGTGCGGCCCAGACGCCCTTCACCGTCGTCGATTCCGACCTCACGCGGTTGACCCTGACCTTGTCCACCAACCAGGTCCCGGAAGGTGGTTCGCTCTCCGGAACGATCTCCCGCTCGCCCATCGCCGCCACGGCGCTGGCCGTCCAACTCGTCGTCAGTGACACTGCCCAGATCCAGGGCCCGGGCTCCGTCCTCATCCCGGCGAATGCCGCATCCGTCACCTTCCCCATCGCCGCCATCGAGGACGACCTGCTGGAGCGGACCAACCTCTACACCCTGACCGCATCAGCCGCCGGCATTCCGCCCGTTTCGTCCACCGTCGGGGTCACCGACAATGACATCCCGACCGTCACGGTCACCCTCGCACAGCGCACCGTCAGCGAAGGCGATGGAGCCAACGCCACCTCCGCCACGATCACCCGGAATCCTGTCACCAGTCGCGCCGTGGTCGTCGCGCTGAGTTCCGGAAACTCAAGCGCCGTCCGCCTCCAGAGCACGGCCACCCTTCCCGCCAACCAGGCTTCCGTCACCATCCCGGTCGGCGTCGTCGACAACACCATTGCCGATGGCACCCGTCCCGTCGCCATCGGCGGCTCCATCCTCGACTCCGTCAACCGCGTCGCCATCCGCGACCTCATCGCCGACGTCCTCACCATCACCGACAACGACGGTCCGACCCTCACCCTCCGGATCACCGACGACGCCGTCGCCGAAGGCCGCAGCCCGGCAACCACCGCCACCGTCGTCCGCAATACTCCCACCACCCAACCGCTCACCGTCGACATCGCCTCCTCCGACACCTCCGAGGCGACAGCGCCGGCCACGGTCACGATTCCCGCCGGTTCCGATCGCGCCACCTTCCCCCTCGCATCGATCGCCGACGGCATCACCGATGGCAATCAGTCGGTCCTCTTCACGGCCTCCGCCGCGGGATTTGTTGCCGGCTCGGATACGCTCGTGGTCTCCGATGCAGACCGCGCCGACCTCGTCGTGACTTCCATCACCTTCGTCACGAACGCCGTCGCCGGCGATTCGATCCCGGTCACCCTCCGCGTCGAGAACCGCGGGGCCATCGCCGTCCCCGGCAGCATCACCCAGCGACTCTCCATCTCGGCCGACGCCTTCGCCGGCAATGACACCCTCCAGGGCCAGATCAGCTATCCCGGTCCGCTCGCGGCAGGCGCTTCCTTCGAGCAATCGCTCAACGTCCGTCTCCCCGACCAACCCGGGAACTACCACTTCATCGCCGAGACCGATACGGCCAACGCCGTCTCCGAAATCCTCGAGTCGAACAACCTCCGGGTGAGTCCGCAGTCCGTCCGCGTGAACGCGGCCTACTCGGCCTCGGTGGAGACCGACGTCACCACCGCCGTCGCGGGTTCTGCGGTTCCGCTGCGCGGGCGGGCCCTGCGACTGGACGGAAGCCCCGCCCCGCTGGCTGGCGTCACCATCCACATCGCCGTCCGCGGAATCACGCGCACGCTCCCGGTGGTGGCTGGTCCGGACGGCCGCTTCGAAGCCGTCTTCCAACCCCTCGGCACCGAAGGCGGCCTCTACCAGATCTCCGCAGGTCACCCCTCCTTGGCGATGCCGCCGACGCAGGATGAGTTCCGACTGCTGGGCCTCGCGCTCACTCCCCTCCCGAGCCTGACGGTCGCCGAAGGCGGCACCACCGCGGTGGACGTCACCGTCGCCAACCGCACCGACATCCCCCTCACGGGCCTGACCGCTGACGTCATCACGGCGCACCCCAGCCTCTCGGTCTCCGCCTCGCTGACGACCAACGCCCTCGCCGGATCCGCGCAGATCGGCCTGCGCGTCGCCGTCACCGCCGTCAACACCTCCGCCGTTGAATCCAACATCAGCCTGCGCGTGCGCTCCGCCGAAGGTGTGGAAGCCATCCTGACCACCCGTGTCCGTCAGGAAATCCGCGTTCCCCGGCTGGTGGCAACCCCGGTCCGTCTCGAGGCCGCCATGGTCCGTGGACGCCAGACCCCCGTGGCCTTCTCCATCCGCAACGAGGGCGGACTCGACACCGGCCCGCTCTCCGTCGCCATCGCGCCGACACCGTGGCTGTCCATCTCCTCGCCCGCGCTGCTGCAATCCCTGCCGCCGGGCTCCAACGCCGTCGTCACCCTCCTGCTGGCACCCGCCGCGGACCTGCCCCTGGGCGACTACAACGGTGCCGTCGTCTTCAACAGCGAGCGCGCTGTCCTCAGTGTGCCCACGCAGTTCCGCGCCATCTCCGACGGCATCGGCGACCTGACCGTCCTCGCCGAGGACGAATACACCTACTTCGCCGAGGGCAAGCCACCCCTCGCCGACGCCGAAGTCATCCTGCGCGATGCCCTCACGGGAACCGCCGTCCGCACCAACCGCACCGGCATCGACGGTCGCGCTGCCTTCCCGAACCTGACCGAGTCCTACTACCTCGTCTCGGTCACGGCCGATCGCCACCGCCCCTTCCTCCAGACCGCACTGGTGGTCGCCGGGGCCACGACCAACGTCACCGCATTCCTCCCACGCGAGACCATCCGGTATTCCTTCTTCGTCGAACCCACCACCATCGAGGACAGCTACACCCTGCGCGTGGAATCGGTGTTTGAAACCCAGGTCCCACGCCCCATCGTCACGATCGAGCCCGCAGCCATCGACATCGGCCAGTACGCCGGCGAGGAGTTCCAGATCGAGATCACCGTCCGGAACCAGGGCCTCATCGCCGCGGATTCCGTGCGCATCGACATCCCCGGCGGCGCGCGCTTCACCGCCACGCCCCTCGTCAGTGACCTCGGAAGCCTCCCCGGCGGTGCCTCCGTGAAGGTCCCCATCCTCATCCGACGCCCCGCCCCGGTCGCAGGCAGTCGCCTCGCCGGGCCGGCCCTCGACGACGAGTTCGACGACGCCTCCTGCTCGATCGCCGCATCGGCGCTCTGGTCCTTCGTCTGCGGCACCCCGCAACAGCAGATCAGTCCGTTCTCGATCTTCCAGGCAAGGAATTCACCCACTGACCGATTCGGATGCGACGACGCCGAACTCTTCACCCGCGTGTTTGAATACCGCGACATCCCGTACTGGACCCAGCCCGGTGCGGATCCGCAGGTCGCCGCGTTCATCGCATCCCTGCCCCCGTTCCCGTTCAACTTCGCCGCCATGACGACCTTCTGGCGCATGTGCCGTCCTGCCCCGGACCTGGGTCTGCTCGGCCCCGGCAGCCGTCCGGCCGCCACCGCCGCCGGTGAGGAACCCCCGCGCGATGTCTGCGCCCGGGTGAGTCTCCAACTCGACCAGAGCGCCGTGCTCACCCGTGACGCCTTCCGCGCCACGCTCCAGGTCGAGAACGACACCGAAACACCGCTGGATTCCATCCTCGTCGATCTCGTCATCCAACGCCCCAACGGCACCAACGTGACGGAATCGTTCGGCATCCGACCCGCGGAACTCGAAGCCTTCTCCGCCATCAATGGCACCGGCTCCCTCGCCCCGAACACCACCGGACGCGCCCGCTGGACCCTCATCCCCAGCCTCGACGTCGCGCCCACCAATGGTCCCACCGTCCTGCTGGTCAGCGGCACGCTGTCCTACCGCCAGAACGGCACCAACATCTCCATCCCGCTCGCCCAGGCCCCCATCACCGTCTACCCGCAGCCCGAGCTGATCGTGGAGTACTTCCACGAGCGCGATGTCTATTCGGATGATCCCTTCACGGTCGCCGTCGAGCCGAGCATCCCCTACTCGCTCGCCATGCGCGTCCGCAACGTCGGATTCGGCGATGCCCGCGGGCTCCGCATCCAGGGCGGCCAACCCCAGGTCGTCGACAACGAGAAGGGTCTCGTCATCGAGTTCAAGACGCTCGCCACCCAACTCGAATCCCAGCCCCTCTCCCCGTCCCTCGACATCGACCTCGGAGCCATCGCCGCCGGCACCAACCGCATCGCCCGCTGGCTGTTCTCCTCCTCGATCCAGGGATCGTTCACCAACTTCGCCGCCTCCTTCGAGCACACCGACGCCCTCGGCAGCCGGCGCCTCTCGCTCATCCGCGAGGTCCAGATCCACGAATTGACCCGCATCGTCCAGGCCGGCACTCCGGACACCGACACGCGCCCGGACATGCTCGTCAATGAAACCTACGAACCGGAGCAACTGCCCGATCGGCTCTTCCTCAGCAACGGCACCGACGCCCCCGTGCAGTCGGTCACCGCGGCCGAGATCACCCCCACCGGTGTCCCGGGCGTCTACCAACTCGCGCTCGCTCCCACCACCGGATGGACCTACATCCGCGCCCAGGCTCCGGCCGACGCCGGCAACCTGCTCCGCGTGCAGCGCCCCGATGGTTCCATCCTCCCGACACCCAACGCCTGGCTCACCGACCGCTTCATCCGCGGCGGTGACTTGCGACCGATCAACACCAATCTCTTCCACCTCTTCGAAGGTTCCCCCGGCGGCACCTACCAGATCGTCTTCGGCGAAGCTTCCAGCGTGGCCGTCGATACCACCGCCCCCGAAAGCCGCGTGAACACCCTCGCGGCCACCGTCCCCAGCGAGTTCACGGTGTCGTGGTCCGGCACCGACACCGGTGGATCCGGCATCGCCCGCTACGACATCCTCGTCGCCACCGACAGCGGCCCCTTCGCCCCATGGATCCAAGGGACCCCTGCCACCAGCGCGCTCTACCGCGGTGAACCCGGTCGGCGTTATTCCTTCGTCTCAACCGCCATCGACCAGGCCGGCAACCGCGAAACCATCGCCGCCACCGCCGACGCCTCCACCACGGTTTCCGCCATTGGTAACCAACCACCCGTCTTCACCGGAAGCCTGGCTGCCTCCATTGACGAACTCGCGCTGCTCGACGGCTCGGTGTCCGCCGTCGACCCGGACGCCGGACAACAGGTGTCCTTCCGCATCGTTTCGGGTGCCCCCGCCGGCTTCGTCCTGAACGAGACCACCGGACGGTACGCGTGGAATCCATCCGAAGCCGACGGACCCAGCGTGCTGGCCATCCGCATCCGGGCGACCGACTCCGGTTCCCCCACCCGTTCCACCGAGGCCACGCTCACCGTCACGGTCCGCGAGGTGAACCGCGCTCCGGCGCTGAACCCGATCGCGAACCAACTGCTCACCGAAGGCCAACTCCTCAGCCTCACCGTGGGAGCCTCCGACCCGGATCGTCCCGCGCAGACGCTGCGCTTCTCGCTCGTCCAGGCGCCCCAGGGCGCGTCCATCCAAGCCACCACCGGCCTTCTCCTCTGGCGGCCGAATGGCGAACAGGGCGGCCGCATCCACCCCTGCACGGTGCGCGTCACCGACAACGGCACGCCCGCGTTGTCCGCCGAGGCCACCTTCGAGATCGGCGTGCGCGATACCGCCTCTGACCTGCTCCTGGTCGCCGGCATCGGTGCCACGCTGAATGGCAACCCAGGAACCGTCCCATTCCTGCTCAACGCGCCGCCCGAACTCTCCGAACTCGGGTTTGATCTCGTCCTGCCTCCCTCGAGGCTCCTGAGCCCCGCCATCACCGCGCTCGCCGCCGATGTCTCCGGAGCCACGCTCGTGCCCGGCCCCGACGGCAGCACCCGCATCCAGCTCCAGATCCGACCGGCCACGCTGCTGTCCACGCGCCCGCTGTTGTCGCTCGGATTCGGCACGGCCCCCGGGACGAACTCCACCATCATCCCCATCCTGCCCAGCCGCCTCACCACGCGCGTGGCCGCCGGATCCCCGCCCGGCCGCACCCTCGTGCGCGCCGGACGCATGGTCCTCATCGGCGAGGATCCGATCCTCGTCATGGAACAGGACGACGCCCCCGCCAGCACCGGAATCCAGGCCTGGGTCTACGGCCCCCCGGGACTCCGTTACACCCTCGAATCCCGCGCCACCATCGACGGCCCAGCGCCGTGGATGCTTTCCACCGAAGGCGAGGTCCCCGGCGACGCCCTCCTCTCCGTCGAGCCCCTGTCGTCCACCGCCGCCGAAGCCTTCTTCCGAGCCCGCACACGCGGGCCGTTCTGAGGGAGATCCAGAGCTGCCAGTTCCCAGAAGCTGAAGGCAGGGTGCCCCCACCCGACGGGCGCATCTTGACACTGCCCCCTTTGGCAAGGATTCGGGGCGGCGATGTCCTCATCGCCTTGGGAATGGCTTTGCGACGGCGACGAGGACGTCGCCACCCCGTTGCATGCGGGGCAGTGTCAGGATGCGCCCTCAGCTGACTTCAAACTTGAAACTGAAAACTTCAAACTCCCCCCGCCTTTCCTTGGGAAAGGCGGGGAAACGCGATTGCACCCGTGCCCCTTCCCCGGGCAGCCTCCGCCCCAATGATCCGGTTCCGCCCATGGCCGGCGGCCATCGCCGCCGTCCTGCTCTGCCTCGCGGCTTCGTGCCGCCCGAAGCCATCGGATCCGTTCAATGACCCGGAGATCGTCGCCGCCACCGCGGACGGCTTCATCCGCCGTTCCGAACTGCTCTGGGAGGCCGACCGCCGCGGCATCACCTCGCAACCCGCCCTTTCCAATCTCCTGGAGGAACTCGTCGATCGGGAACTCGTCCTCGCCGATGCCCGCAGGGCGGGACATCACCTCCGTCCCGAGGTCGTTGAGATGCTCAAGAATGCCCTCGCCGACCATTTCCTCACCAACGGACCAGCCTCCATTCCCGTGCCGCAGGTCACCGAGGCGCAGGCCCGCGATTATCGGGACCGACACCCCAACGAGTTCGAACGTCCCGAGCTCTGGCGTGTGGCCGAACTCCAGCTCCATGTGCCCACCGCCACCGGCGATGCCGCGGCGGGTCTGGCCCGCCTGCGCTTCACCGAGCTCGCCAGCGAAGCCCGACTGCGCATTCCCGCCACCAACGGATTCGGCAACCTCAGCGAGCGTTCCGACGATCCCGCAACCCGCATCAACGGCGGCGACACCGGCTGGCTGACCCAGCGCGAGATCCTGCAGCGTTGGCCGCTGGTCGCGAACGAGACGAATGCCCCCAGCCTCGGGAGCTTCATCGGCCCACTCCGCAATGGTGAGGCGTGGAGCCTCCTGCGCATCACCGGCTACCAACCCGGCGGACCGCGCCCATGGAAGGATGTCCGCGAGAAGGCCCTCCATTTCGCCCAGCTCGAATCCATCCGGAACGCCGCCCTCACCCGCCGCACCCGACTCCGCCAAAGCCGTCCCCCCACCCTCCGCCTCGACCGCCTCCAGACCTCATCACCTCCCAACTGACAACCGGGCCCGGGCTTCAAACTTGAATCTGAAAACTTCAAACTCCTCCCCCCGGACATGCATCCCGCGCCCGCCCTCGCCGCAACGCGGCGCACGGCGATAGCCCGGGGTGGAGCGGAGCGGAACCCTGGGTCACCCCAACCCATGACACCTCGCCCCAACGGGGCGAACGGTGACGACACACACCCTGTTCCGTGTGCCCTTTCAGGGCATGGAGGACGTTGTATGGCGTGGTCCCCGGGGTTCCACCCCGGGCTTTCACCGGTTGCCCCTTCGGGGCACGAACACGGTGCGTTGAAGGCCTTCTCGCGGTTATCCAACGGCGCGGATTCAACCGGCCTTCAAAATTGAAACTTCAAGCTCCAGCAACTGGCACTCCCCTCTGAAGGCCGCGTGCCCTCACGCGGCGCAATCCCCAACCTCCGCCGGGTGAGGACACCCGGCCTTCAACCACGGATCTGGCAACTGGGAACTGGCAACTCCCTTGCAAACTTGAAACTGAAAACTTCAAACTCCTCGCCATGCCCCTGTTGCTCGACCGTAAGACGCGGCCGCAGTACGACGTGATCGTCGTCGGATCCGGCGCCGCCGGAGGTCAGACCGCCTACACCCTGGCCCAGGCCGGCGCCAAGGTCCTGCTCCTCGAGGCCGGACGGAACTACGAACCGCCGCGCGAGACCCCGATGTTCAACATCAACGGCACCGCGCCCCTCCGCGCTGCGCCAACGCCCGACAAACACTTCGGATTCTACGACGCCACCGTGGACGGTGGCTGGACCGTTCCCGGCGAACCCTACACCTCGCGCCGCACCGACGATTCCTCCGGCAAGTTCCACGTCGCCCGCGACTGGCAGGCCGTCGGATCGAAGCAGGAATGGATCTGGTGGCGCCCCCGCATGCTCGGCGGACGCGCGAATCACTGGGGCCGCATCTCCCTCCGCATGGGCCAGTACGACTTCAAGCCGAAGTCGCGCGACGGCCTCGGGCTCGACTGGCCCGTCGACTACAAGGATCTCTCGCCCTATTACGACAAGGTCGAGGCCCTGATCGGAGTCTACGGCGCCAACCAGACGCCCGAACTCGAGAACACGCCCAACTCCTCCCCCGGCGTCCTCCTCCCGCCGCCCAAGCCCCGCGGCTACGAGCTCCTGATCCAGAAACACTGCAAGAAACTGGGCATCCCCGTCATCCCCGCCCACATCGCCATCAAGTCGGCCCACCCGAACTACCAGAAGACCGCCGAACTCCTCCACCCCGACGATCCCAAGGCCCAGAAGGTCTTCACCGACGACGCCAAGAAGCGTCTTCCCTGCTTCTGGTCCACGCCCTGTGGACGCGGCTGCAACATCCGCGCGAATTACCAGCCCACCACCGTCCACATCCCGCCCGCCCTCGCCACCGGCAACCTCGACATCATCACCGACGCCATGGTCCGCGCCGTGTCCGTCGATGACCGCGGCCGCGCCACCGGTGTCCATTACGTCGACAAACCGACGAAGTCCGACCAACACGTCAAGGCCCGCGTCGTCGTCCTCGCAGCCTCCGGATGCGAGTCCGCCCGGATCCTCCTGAATTCGAAGAGCGCGCGTTTCCCCAACGGCGTCGCCAATTCCTCCGGCAAGATCGGGCGCTACCTGATGGACACCGTCGGTGCCCAGTTGCAGGGCCAGATTCCCGCCCTCGAAAATCTGCCCGCGTGGAACGACGAAGGCGCCGGCACCGCCATGCACATGTACACCCCCTGGTGGCTGTACAAGGAACAGCTCGCCGGAAAGCTCGGCTTCGCCCGCGGCTACCACATCGAGATGAGCGGCGGACGCCAGATGCCCGGCGTCGGTTCCTTCAACTGGCTCACCGATGCCAACAACGGCGCCTACGGCCGCAAGCTCAAGGAGGACGCCCGACGTTACTACGGTTCCGTCATCACCCTCGCCGGTCGGGGCGAGATGATCCCCAACGACAAATCGTTCTGTGAGATCGATCCCGACGTGAAGGACCAGTGGGGCATCCCGGTCCTGCGGTTCCAGTTCGGCTGGACCGAGCACGAGACGCGTCAGGCCGCCCACATGCACCAGACCTTCAAGGACATCATCGAGAACATGGGCGGCCGCGTCCTCGGCGCCCCACCGCAGGCCGATGGTGCCAAGGCCATCTACGCCGGCGGCGCCATCATCCACGAGGTCGGCACCACCTGCATCGGCAGTTCCCCCAAGGATTCCGTCCTCAACCCATGGTGCCAGTCCTGGGACGTCCCCAACCTGTTCGTCACCGACGGCGGTCCCTTCGTCTCAAACGCCGACAAGAACCCCACCCTCTCCATCATGGCCCTCGCCTGGCGCGCCTCCGACTACCTCCTCGCCGAATTGAGGAAAGGCAACCTCTGATCCTGAAACCGGCATTTCATCTATCCGCAGATGACGCCGATTCCGCAGATGAAAAGGATGAAGCCATGAATCAGACCCCGTCGGGGACCTCACCTCGCGGGTGTACCTGCAAGCCATTCCAGGTTCCTGCCCATCTGCGCCATCTGCGCCATCTGCGGATCCAATCGCATCGCCCCAACTGCACCCACCCATGAATCCCGAAATCTCCCGTCGCGAGGCCCTCCAGTGGATCGCCTCCGCCTCCACCCTCCTCATCGCCCTGCCCGACGCCCACGGCGCCGACACCGCCGGCACGGCCTCCGTCCCCGGCGGAAAGCCCTACGGCACCGATCCCAACCTCCTCAAGAACTACAAGCCCGGCGACCTCTGGCCCCTCACGCTCTCCGAACCCCAGCGCCGCACCGTCACCGCGCTCACCGACCTCATCCTCCCAGCCGACGACCGTTCCCCCGCTGCCAGCGCTGTCGGGGTTCCCGCGTTCATCGACGAATGGATCAGCGCGCCCTACGCCACCCAGCAGGCCGATCGCCCCGTGATCCTCGAAGGCCTCGCCTGGCTCGACACCGAAAGCCGCAGGCGCTTCCAGTCTGACTTCGCCACCCTCGACCCCGAGCGCCAATCCCGCATCGCCGACGACATCTGTCACATCCCCAGCGCCAAGGCCGGATTCGAACCCGCCGCGAAGTTCTTCCATCTCTTCCGCAACCTCACCCTCGGCGGCTACTACACCTCGCCCGCCGGCATGAAGGACGTCGGCTTCATCGGCAACGTCGCCCGCACCCGCTTCGACGGCCCCCCTCCCGAAGTCCTCACCAAACTCGGAATCGAGAAGGCCTGAAGGAGTTCCAAGTTTTCAGTTTCAAGTTTCAAGCCCGTCGTAGCAGACGAGGTAACGAGGCTGAGTAGAGGATATCTGTCACGACCTGATTCAGCGTTGTCGCCGCAGGGTTCTGACACCTGAAGTCAGCGTTTGTGCCATTGGGGTCGCATGTCCCTGGACCCGCATCCTGCGCCCGCCCTCGCCGCAACGCGGCGCACGGCGAGAGCCCGGGGTGGAGCGGAGCGGCACCCTGGGTCACCCCACCCCATGTCACCTCGCCCCAACGGGGCGAACGGTGACCACACGCACCCTGTTCCGTGTGCCCCTTCAGGGCACTGAGGACGTTGTGGGGCGTGGTCCGCGTGGTTCCACCCCGTATTGGCTTTCACCGGTTGCCCCTTCGGGGCAAGCAACTCGGAACTGCAGTCTGGGACCTGGAAACTCCCCCTGTAGGCTGGGTGCCCTCACCCGGCGCATGCATTGCAGACCGCCAGTTCATTGCTGCAAAACACCCCTTCTGTAAGGGGTCGGTTCTTCGCGTGAGCTCCCCCGAAGCCTGATTCTTCTTTCACGCCGAGTCGCCGAGCCCACGGAGAACAAACAATAAATCCCCACTCACTCGGCGTGCTTTGCGGCTCTGCGTGAAAAACCTGTTCCAACAAAGCCGCAAAGGGGACAAGCACCGACCTGAGATGCATCTCGGCACTGCCCCCATCACGAATCGTTCCGGGGCGGCGATGTCCTCATCGCCATGGAGAATGCCTCGGCACGGCGACGAGGACGTCGCCACCCCGTTCCCTCTGGGGACAGGGTCAACACGCCCCCCAGACCTGCCGCAAGAAACGAAAGAAGACGCAAAAACCAGCCCTTCGCGTGTCCCCGCCTTCTTCGCGGCTTCGTGGCTACCAATGAACTGAGGACCGGTTCGTTGAGTCCGAGCCACGAATCTGTAGGCCGGGTGCCCTCACCCGGCGCATGCATTGCAGACCGCCAGTTCATTGCTGCAAAACACCCCTTCTGTAAGGGGTCGATTCTTCGCGTGAGCTCCCCAACACCCTGACTTTCTTTCACGCCGAGTCGCCGAGCCCACGGAGAACAAACAATAAATCCCCACTCACTCGGCGTGCTTTGCGGCTCTGCGTGAAAAACCTGTTCCAACAAAGCCGCAAAGGGGACAAGCACCGACCTGGCCGTCTCCACGCCGTTGAAATCTCGCGCAGAGGGGCAGAGACGCTGAGAGGGACAGAAAAGTAGAACCTTCGGCACCCGTGAGCGTGTTCACCACCTGTTGACTCGATGACGGTGGTGGAACCGCCCTTCCCCACCGCGTCTCCGCGTCTCCGCGCGAGTCGTCCTCCGTCATCCAGAAGCATGGATACGGCGGTGCTGTGTCCACGCGGTTGGGAAGGAAACGAGGTTCACGCGGAGCCGCGGAGGTCGCGGAGAATCGACCTCTGGGACATGCCACCGGCCAGTCACCGTCTGGTGAATGGCTGCCGACATTGGAATGCTCGGGAGCGCACCTCTCTCTGCGCTCTCCGCGGCTCCGCGTGAGACAACGTTCGCATGGAGACGACTTCGACTCGGCGACGAGGACGTCGCCACCCCGTTCCCTCTGGGGCAGGGTCAACACGCGCCCGACTCGACGTCGATCCCGAGCGGGCCTCCATCGGCAACAGGCCGGGCCGACACGGTGAGGAATGACGAGGAACCCGAACCGCTGCCCTCACCACACGCGTCGGTATCGGCATCGGGATCGGGATCGGAATCGAAAACAGAATGGAGAATCCGGTTCGAACCCGAACTCGATTCCGCCCCCGGCCTCCCCATCCGACTCCCTGCTTGCGTTGCTTCTCATAGAACGGCAGACAACGCGGGTCATGCCCCCGTCCAATCCGCGCCCAAGCCATGCCCCTCCGTCCTCGGTGCGACTTTTCCTCTGGCTCTGGATCCTGCTGGCGTGGGGTCCGCTGGCTGGCCGCGCCCAGAACCTCGTGACCAACGGCCACTTCAACGGGGGCCAATTCACCGGCTGGCAGGGCAATCCGGGTTACATCGGCTATGTGCCCTCGCAGGGGAGCGCGTGGATCGGGCTTTCGGGCGAATTGTACCAGGACCTCGTCACGGAACCCGGAGCGTCCTACACGATCGAATTCTCGGTGCAACGCTTCGACCCTACGCAAACGTGGCGCCCCAATTCCCTCGACGTCTCCTGGGACAACCAACGCGTGGCGCGCTTTGATTTCGTCGAGTCCGACATCCGCTGGCTCCGGCCCCGGTTCACGGTCCGGTCGACCGGAACGGTCACGCGGCTTCGTTTCCGCGGCACCGAGTTCCCGTCGCTGGACGATGTTTCGGTCACGCGAATCCTGCCTGCATTCACCACTGGTTCATTGGAACTCCCCCTCGAAGGTTCGCAATGGCTGGAGGGACAATCCATTCCACTGCGGTGCCTATGGACTTCGCTGGACGGTGCCGGGATTCCCGCGACGACAACCTTCCTTCTCGGAGGAATCACACCCATCGCCACCGCCTCGCGGGTTGGGAGCACCGCGGACGCTGTGTGGACCAATGTTCCCGCCGGCGTGCATTTCCTGTCCGCATCGACCCCGGACGGATATCAGACTTCCCCGGTGCGCATCGAAGTGGCTGTGCAGCCCAAGTTCCGGGAAGTCCGGCCCTTGAACCGTCAGGTCTTTGTTGGACGAACACCCGTGCGCCTGGGACTTGTCATCGCGGACAACACCGGGACGAACGCCATCCGCGCCGTGCGGATCGTGATCGATGGCGAGGAGTTTGCGCGCATCCTGCCCACCGCCAATCGGATCCAATCCATCTGGACTGCAACGACGGAAGGAACCCACACCATTGAGTTCGTGGGTGAGACCGCAGACGGCCGGGACATGGTGCGTTCGAATGTCCTGGTTGATGTCGTGCAGGTAGCACAACGCGACATCGTTCAGGAAGCCGGGGGTGCGGCGCAAGACTTCGGCACCACCTCCCGCGTAGCACAGACTTTCATCGCTGGAACTGACGGTCGGTTGGTTGCCGTTGAATTGGTTGGAGGAAGCAATAGTGCCAATTTCAACCACTCGTTTCGGATAGACATTCTGGACGTCGATCCCGTCAGCCTGAAGCCTGGCACGAACACCCTCGGCTCGACACAACTGACCCTGCAGGAGGCATACAACGCATCCAGCTCCGGAATGCTCCACTTCGCCTTTCTGTCGAACCAGGTCCAACTCGTCGCCGGCAGGTCCTACGCCATCGCCTGCCGCCTGGTCGCTCCTGCGGGATCGGAGGCAAATCTCCGGTCCTCTGTTGTGGATGCCCTGCCTGGCGGACAGATCTGGAGACGTTCCGGGACCGATTGGGTGCCGGGCACGTTCGGAGGAAGCAGCACCATCGGACACGACCTCCAGATGACGACCTGGATGGTGCCCATTCCCCCGCCATCGGTCACAATCCTCGCACCCATCCCCCTGACAACCTTTGCCGCGGGCGAATCCATCCCGATGCATGTGGGCGTGACGACCAACACTTCCTCCAGCGTCCTGGAACGCGTCGCATTCCTCGCCAACGGTGTCGAACTTGGCTCCCTTGCCGCGCCGCCCTACACATTCACGTGGACCAATCCACCCGCGGGCAATCACATCCTCCAGGCCACAGCCATAGACTCCATCGGCCGGATCGGCTGGTCCCAATCCGTGAGTATCCTCTCGGGAGTCGATGCCGCCCAACTGCCACGGCTCCATGTGGCCGACGCGGTCTCGCCGGAGGGCAACAGCAGCCTTCCACCCTTGGTTTTCCCGGTGACGCTTTCCGCTCCGGCTCTTGATCCGATCACCGTTGAGTTCAGCACCCGCAACCTCAGCGCAGTGGCCGGGGTCGATTTCCTGGCGTCATCGGGAATGCTGACGTTCGCACCCGGACAGACCCAGGCGTTCGTGTTCGTCCGGATGGTGGGCGATTCCCGCGACGAACCGTCCCGCAGCCTCAGGCTCGAACTTCGCTTCCCGGTCGGTGCCCTTCTTGAGCGGCCCTCCGCCATGGGCACGATTCTTGACGACGAGCGGGGGGCGGGAAAGCCAGACCGTTACGAGTGGGCCGACATCCCGCAGACGCTCCGCCCCGGCACGCCGTTCTTGCCGAGGCTGACAGCGCGCGATCCTTCAGGTGCCACCGTGGATTCGGTCCCGGGTGAGGTGAGGATCAGCCTGATCCAGGAGGCTGGTCTGCCTCGCCTGTTCATGGGTCCGGTCGAACCTACGGGGACCACACCCGAATTCGGCTTCACCGCCAGTCACCGTTTGCGCCCCAAAACCGACGTCATCGTCACTCACCTGCGCACCCGCGGCGGGGTCAAAGCCGCGCTCTGGAATGACCAACAACAGGTGGAAGCCACCGCCACATTCCCCTTCGACGCCGGGGTCTGGCAGGAAGTCGCGCTTCCACATCCCGTCCTCCTGAAAGCCGGCCTCTTCTACCACCTGACCCTCCTCGTGGTTTCACCCAACATCCCCACCGGCGCCCTCGGATACGCGGGGACCGACGTGATTGAGAGCTGGAGCCAAGCGTTCATTCCCGGGGATGCCTTCCCAACCATCCCCATGGCCCTGAATGTTCCGGTGGACTTCCGGTTCGTCGCCGTCGAGGAGAGGCCGGAACTGCTCCCTGCGATTGTCGCCACCGATTTCCCGTCCGGGACGTGGAAGCACCCGCTGTCGATTACTGCCTCCGGACCGCGGTTGCGCCTCCTTGCGAGAGACCTCCTCGGTAAGGTCGGAGTTTCTGATCGCCTGACCTTCGCGGCCCCCGCAATGGACATTGCCACTGATCCCTCCGTCTCCGGCCCCGCTTTCCTGATCAACGCGCCTGCGGGATACAGGTTCCAGATCCAGACCAGCACCAATCTGGAGACCTGGATCGATTCCGGTCCCACCATCATTTCGTCCGGAGTCCCCATCCCATGGCAAGCCACTCCTCCGCTGCCCGCCGTCGAGTTTCTCCGCCTGATCACCGTCGATTGAGCCTGCAGCCCAAACTTTCCCTCAACGTCCATGAAGCGATTCCAACGGTTCTTCCTCTGTTCCTGCGCCGCTGCCATGCTGCTGGGCCAAGCCTTGATCCACGCGGCCGGCCCCACCCTCGGCACACCGTACAGCTGGGCGCTCACGGACCCGATGACACTGCCCGCCGACGCCACCAACATCGTGGCGCTCGACGCCTCGCTGCTCGGGCCCATCGCGCTGCGTGCGAATGGTACCGTCCTCACCTGGGACGGCAGCCCGACACCACCACCCGGGCTGTCCAACGTCGTGGCGGTTGCCGCGGGAGATGTCTTCCATCTCGCCCTCAAAGGCGATGGCCGGGTGGTTGTCTGGGGCGGCTTCCACGTGGAAAGCGTCGCCATCACCACGCCGCCCGTTTGGCTGACCAACGTCGTCGCAATCTCGGCGGGTTATGACCACTCGGTGGCGCTAACCTCCGATGGCTACCTGATCCCCTGGGGTGCCAACACGCTTGACGTCCTCGCCGCGCCCGCCCGCAGATTCAATCCCCGTTCCTTTTCCGCAGGCCAGCAGACCGTCCTCGGCATCGGTGCAAACGGCCTGCCCTTCGGCTGGGGCTCCGACAACAGCGGAATCCAGAACTTTCCCACCGCCCTCTCGAATGCGGTGCAGATCTCAGCCAGCCCGTTCATGCACGCGCTGGGTCTTCGCGCGGATGGGCGGGTGTTTGCCTGGGGCAACAACAACGACGGTCAGGCGACCGTCCCTCCCGGCCTCACCAACATCGTCCAGGTCTCCGCCGGGCCCCAGTGGTCGCTCGCGTTGCGCGACGACGGCACCGTGCGGATCTGGGGTCAACGCAACGTTCCCTGGACCGAACAACCTCCGGACCCCATCCGGTTCCTCTCGGTCGCCGCCGGGAACAACCGCAACTTCGGTCTCACCCGCGCTCCGGTCGCCCGCGACGTCCGCGTCGTCTCCAACAGCCCGGCCGGCTCCGACATCCAGCTCAGCCGTGCGTTCATCGGATCGGATCCGTACGAGGTGCAATGGCTCTTCAACGGGAACCCCATTTCCGGCAGCACGCATCCGATCCTCCACCTGACGAACGTCCAGGCCGCGAGCGCCGGCCTCTACCAACTCGTTGCCTCAAACCAGTTTGGATCTTCGACCAGCCTGCCATTCGAAATTTCCGTCACCGACGTCCCGCCGCGGATCCTCGTCCACCCCGCATCCGCCGCCTTCACTCGGGGCAGTGACGCCGTCATCTCCGTGCGTGCTGCCGGCACGGATCCGCTCGGTTTCCAGTGGTACTTCAACGGTGTCCCGCTCCCGACCCAGACGAACGCAACCCTCCGGCTGCCCTCCGTGGGCCTGACGAATGATGGCCGGTACCACGTGGTCGTGAGCAACCGCTTTGGAACTTTCGTCAGCAGCGTGGCCCATCTCAGCACCGGACTCCCCGCCTTCACGCGCGAGCCCCTTTCGTTCCACGGACTCGCCGGCCGCCCCGTCCGCATCGAGGCCCATGTCATCGCGCCGGAGAACCCAACCTTCAGCTGGTGGCACGGCACCAACCTCATCGAGGGCAACACCTCCCCTCTCCTCGAAATCGCACGGATCCAACCCGGACTGACCGGCGAGTACCGGCTGGTCGCGTTCAATTCATTCGGGGCGGTCACCTCCCGCATCGCCCACGTGTCCATCCGCGAACCACGCCGTCCGCTTTCCGAACCCTTGGCCGCGATCGCCGGGAATCTCGGTCAACCTCCACCGCCCGGCTTCACGGCGGTCCTCGACGCCCGGATGAAGCCGGATACCGAGAACGGCTTCGCCATCGGCATCCGCCCCGACCAGACGCTCGCTGTGTGGGGCTCGAACCCCGGCATGGAGGAGCGCATGAGGCCGCCCTCCGGGATCTCCAATGTCACCGCACTTGCCATCGGCAACACCCACGCCGTCGCCCTCCTCGAAAACGGCACGGTCCGCGCCTGGCGCGACGAAGGCTTCACGGACTACGGTCAGGCACTCGTCCCACCCGGACTGGACCGCGTCGTCGAGATCGAGGCAGCCAACCAGTTCAACCTTGCGCTCCGCGACGATGGAGAGCTTGTGAGTTGGCCCTACGCGGACACCTTCCCGGCCGCCCTTCACGGCGTCGCCGCCATCTCCACGCACGAATTCACGGCCGGAGCCCTGCGTGAGGACGGCTCCATCTGGTACTGGGATCAGTTCAGCCCGGCTTCACCAGCCATCACGGAACCCATGGACGCCATCGCGATCGCCGCCGGCGGCGACTTCGTGGCGGTGCTCCGCCGCAATGGGGCCCTCCGCCTCGTCTCCCGCGATGGAAGCCTCCACGATCTGCCTCGGATCGAAGGCAACCCGGCGGTCGTCGAGATCGCCGCCTTTGCCCAGACCCTGCTGGCCCGGACGGCAGACGGCCATGTCTGGGCGTGCGAACCCCCACGGACGGGAATGTGGGCCCGATGGACGCCGGGACTCATCCGCGTTTCCCGGCTCTCAGCGGGACTCGGAACGGCGTTTGGCTTCACGGACGCCCCCTTCGTCCTGAGTCCGCCCAGCACGGCCATGGTCTCGCTCGGGGCCAACATACAGCTGACTGCGAACGCTGCCTCGACCTCGCCGCTCCGGCATCAGTGGCTGATGAACGACGCGCCCATCGCCGGCCGCACCTCAGCGACACTGTCCATCGAGTCGGTCGGCTACAAAGACGATGGCCTCTATTCAGTGATCCTCTCCAACGACCGTGCTTCCGTGACCAGCGCGCCCGCCCGGATCACCGTGTTGGGCCCGCCGCAGATCGCCGTTCCCGCCCCTCAGTCCGTTCTCGCCGGAGAGGATTTTGTCCTGCGTCCATCGGTCCTTGGCCCTGGCCCATTCCAGTACAGATGGTACTTCCAGGACCAGCGGGTTGCCGGCGCTTCCGACGCCATCCTGCGGCTCCCCAACGTCCAGTCCACCAACGCTGGCAGCTACCAGGTGGAGGTGGTCAACAACTTCGGAACCCAGCGAAGTCCCTCAATCGCGGTCACCGTGAATCCGAGTGCTCCCCGGATTGCCGCTCCCGCCACCAACTCCCCCTCCGTCCTCGAAGGCGCCCCGTTCCGCCTCACCGTCGATGTCCGGGGCTCCGAACCGTTCTTCTACCAATGGCAATTCAATGGAACGCCGATTGCGGGCGAGACCAACGTCGTTTTCTCCCGCCACGCTGCCTTGGCCTCGGACAACGGCACCTTCGTCCTGCGCGTCGCCAATGCCTTCGGGAGCACCGACAGTTCCCCGATCGAACTGACTGTCGTTCCTTCGCCCCCAGTCATCCTGAACCTTCAGCCATGGCGTCTCGCCAACACCGGCAACTCCTTTGCCTGGACGCCGACCATCGCCGGTTCCGCTCCCCTGTTCCGGCAATGGAAGAAGAACGGCACCGACATCCCCGGGGCCACCAACAGCACCCTCGCGTTCGCGGACGTCTCCACCAATGACGCCGGGTTCTACACCCTCTACCTCTCCAACCATCTCGGTGAGGCCATCTCCGGGCTCATGCAACTCGTCGTCCGACCCGGCAACCGTCCCGGCGCGGTCGTCACGTGGGGTCAGCCCACTCCGCCCATGAACTTCGGCATCGTCCAGGACTTCGTCCTGGGCGGAAACCACGCCCATGCCCTCCTCACCAACGGCACCGTCCGCAGCTGGGTCAATGGTTCCTTCAACACCCTTCTCGCTCCGCCCGACCTCGACAACGTCGTCAGCCTCGCCGCTGGTTCGAGCTATGCCATGGCACTCCGCTCCGACGGCACCCTTCGGATGTGGGGCAATCCCGACGGCGGCGTCCTCAACATGCCAACCAACCTCGGCCGTGTGGTGGCTATCGCAGCCGGCCCACGGCACGCGGTCGTCCTCCTCGAAAACGGAAGGCCGGTGAATTGGGGCGACGTGGTTGGCGGACGCACCAACATCCCCGCCTCCGCCACCAACCTGGTCGCCATCGACGCCCAGAGCGGATATAACCTCGGCCTCCGCCGCGATGGCACCGTGGTCGGTTGGGGCCCCAATGCCCCCATCCCCATCCCGGCGTCCCTTTCGAATGTGATCCAGATTGAAGCACTGGCGCGTGGAGGCCTCGCCCTGCGTTCCGATCTGCGCCCTGTCGGTTGGGCCGCCCCCGTGTCATCCGTCGCCCTCTCCAACATCGTTTCGATCTCCGCCGGGAGCAGCCATGCCCTTGCGCTCCGTACCAACGGCACTGTCTTCGCGTGGGGGTCAAACAACCGCGGCCAGGCCACCGTTCCCGTCGGCCTCAGCAACGTCACCGCGATCTTCGCCGGACCCGAAACATCGGCTGCCCTCACGCTCAGCCCGGTGTTCTCATCCCCGGTGGTGCCCACGAGCCTGCCGGTACAGGTGGGCGATCCAGTCCGCCTTGTGGCGTCCGTCCAGGGCTTCGGCCCCATCGCCCTCCAATGGCTGGCGAACGGCCAACCCATCCCCGGTGAAACCAACGCGACGCTGTTTCTCGGGCCGGCGGGCCCGACACTGGACGCGACCTACACCCTCCGTGCCTCCAACGCCTGGCAAACAGTGGTCAGCCCGGCGATGCGCGCCGCCCCGTTCGGCCCCGTGGAGTTCCGCTGGAACCTCACCAACGCGGAAACCCCGATGCTCTGGCTACGCGCTCCCGGCATCAATGCCCTCCATCTCCAGGAATCCACCAATCTTGTCGATTGGAGCAGCCTGGGAACCCTGTTTCTTGCCCCCGAAGGAACCAGCATCGACCTAGGCGACCCCTTCTTCCGGGACCTCCGCTTCTTCCGGTGGGTCGTGCCCTGACACGGCCTTTGGGGAACGGCCTCTCTGGAACGGGGTGGCGACGTCCTCGTCGCCGTTCCAGAGCCATTCTCGGGGCGAGGAGGACATGGCCGCCCCGACGGATCGAGTACGGGTTCGGGTTCGAGTGGGTGCCGATGCGCAGTCGTCTCCTTTCCCAGTTCTTCCGGGAGGCACTCAAGCCGGAGGCGTGGGAGGCGGGTAACCAATCTACGTAACTCTACGTATTCGGGTTTCACCCTAAATACCCTTGAATGGTATTCATGCGTGGCCGCCGCAGCGCACCCGGGGAAAGAAACCGCCCCGAACGCTCCGGCGGCGCCTCTTTTGCCGAATGAAATCCGTTCTGAAGCGCTGCGTAAACTTCCTGGCCGTCCTCTGCCTGGCCTCGCTGGGGGTCCGGGCCGAAACCGTGACCTGGACCAACACGGCCGGTGGCGCGTGGTCCCTCGCCGCCAACTGGTCTCCCAACAAGGTGCCCGTGGCCGCGGACACCGCCCAGATCACAAACTCGGGGACGTACCTCGTCACGCTCGACTCGGCGGCGGGAGTCACCCACCTGCAGGTCGGTGCAGCTTCCGGAACGCAGTCCTTCCGCCTGACTTCGGCAGGGTCGCTGACCGTCACCGGCACGGCGGCGTTTGCCACGAATGCGCCCGTTGAATGGGCGGGCGGCACGCTCGCGGGCACAGGCACTTTCCAGATATCAGGCCCGCTGACCCTCAGTGGCGCAGGCGACCGAACGTTCGTCCAGGCAAGGCTGCAGACCTACGGGACCACGACATGGTCGGGAACGGGCCGTTTGCTCGGCTACAATGCCCCACTCTGGCTGCAATCTGGCGTCCTGAACGTCTCCGTCCCTTCCAGCCTGGTCTGGGCAGGCATTGGCGGTGGCCCCGGCTTCGTCAACTCGGGCGGCGTCACCTTCGCCACCAACTTCACCTTCAACTACGCGAATGTCACCAACCTCAACGCCTGGTCGCAGATCGCCGGTGAGATGTCCGTGGTGAACTCCAACTTCCGCCACGCCGGCACCGCCGCGCTCGGGGCGAACGCCGTCTTCGGCCTCGACTCCGGCACGGTCGCGCTCCTGGAAGGTCCCATTTCCGCCCCCGCCAATGGTCTGCGCTTCCGCGGTGCTGACGCCTCCATCCAGACGCTCGCCCTCAACACGCCCTCGGTCTGGCAATCCGCCGGCACCGTCCGCCAACTGACCAACGTCACCATCGCCCGCTACAACCAGTCCGGCGGCACCTGGCTGATGACCACGCCGTCTTCCATCGGAACGTACGCCTTCACCAACGGCGAGTTCCGCGGCGCGCTCCTCACCGCCACCAACGTCTGGTGGGACAACGGCGCCATCAACCGCGACAACTCCGTCGCCGGCACGCCGCCCGTCCTGATCGTTCCTGCCGGGGGCCAGCTCAATTCACCGGCACCGGCGACCACGGCATGTCCACGTATGACGGTGCCCGTCCCAGTCACATCCAGGTGTTCGGCACGTTCAATTGGTCCGGCCCCGGCCGCCTCCTCGGCTACTACGGACCCATACTCGAACTCCGTGGCACCTCCACGATTTCCGCTCCCTCGACCCTGGTCTGGGCCGGACTCGGTGCCGGTCCTGCGTTCGTGAACTCCGGCTCCCTCACCTTCACCACCAACTTCACCTTCAACTACGCCAACGTCACCAACCTCAACGCGTGGTCCCACACCGGCGGTGAGATGTCCGTGGTGAACTCCAACTTCCGTCACACCGGCACCGCCACGCTCGGCGCGAATGCCGATCCTCGGCCTCGACTCCGGCACGGTCGCGCTCCTGGAAGGTCCCATTTCCGCCCCTGCCAATGGTCTGCGCTTCCGCGGTGCCGACGCCTCCATCCGGACGGTCGCCCTCAACACGCCCTCGGTCTGGCAATCCGCCGGCACCGTCCGCCAGCTGACCAACGTCACCATCGCCCGCTACAACCAGTCCGGCGGCACATGGCTGATGACCACGCCGTCTTCGATCGGCACCTACGCCCTCACGAACGGCGAGTTCCGCGGCGCGCTCCTCACCGCCACCAACGTCTGGTGGGACAACGGCTCGATCAGCCGCGACAACTCCGTCGCCGGCACGCCGCCCGTCCTGATCGTTCCTGCCGGGGGCCAGCTCAACTTCACCGGCACCGGCGACCACGCCATGTCCACGTATGACGCCGCGCGTCCGACCCACATCCAGGTGCTCGGCACCTTCAATTGGTCGGGCACCGGCCGGCTGTTGGGTTACTACGGACCCATACTCGAACTCCGTGGCACCTCCACCATTTCCGCTCCCTCGACCCTGGTCTGGGCAGGACTCGGTGCCGGCCCTGCGTTCGTGAACTCCGGCTCCCTCACCTTCACCACCAACTTCACCTTCAACTACGCGAACGTCACCAACCTCAACGCGTGGTCCCACACCGGCGGTGAGATGTCCGTGGTGAACTCCAACTTCCGCCACGCCGGCACCGCCACGCTCGGGGCGAATGCGATCCTCGGTCTCGACTCCGGCACGGTCGCGCTCCTGGAAGGTCCCATTTCCGCCCCCGCCAACGGCCTGCGCTTCCGCGGTGCCGACGCCTCCATCCGGACGCTCGCCCTCAACACGCCCTCGGTCTGGCAATCCGCCGGCACGGTCCGCCAGCTCACCAATGTCACCATCGCCCGCTACAACCAGTCCGGCGGCACCTGGCTGATGACCACGCCGTCCTCGATCGGGACGTACGCCTTCACCAACGGCGAGTTCCGCGGCGCGCTCCTCACCGCCACCAACGTCTGGTGGGACAACGGCGCCATCAACCGCGACAACTCGGTCGCCGGCACGCCGCCCGTCCTGATCGTTCCTGCCGGGGGCCAGCTCAATTACACCGGCACCGGTGACCACGGCATGTCCACCTACGACGGCGCCCGTCCCAGCCATGTCCAGGTGTTCGGCACGTTCAATTGGTCCGGCCCCGGCCGCCTCCTCGGCTACTACGGACCCATACTCGAACTCCGTGGCACCTCCACCATTTCCGCGGCTTCGACCCTGGTCTGGGCCGGACTCGGTGCCGGCCCCGCCCTCGTCAACAGCGGATCCCTCACCTTCACCACCAACTTCACCTTCAACTACGCCAACGTCACCAACCTCAACGCGTGGTCCCACACCGGCGGTGAGATGTCCGTGGTGAACTCCAACTTCCGCCACGCCGGCACCGCCACGCTCGGGGCGAATGCGATCCTCGGTCTCGACTCCGGCACGGTCGCGCTCCTGGAAGGTCCCATTTCCGCCCCCGCCAACGGCCTGCGCTTCCGCGGGGCTGATGCCTCCATCCGGACGCTCGCCCTCAACACGCCCTCGGTCTGGCAATCCGCCGGTACCGTCCGCCAACTCACCAACGTCACCATCGCCCGCTACAACCAGTCCGGCGGCACCTGGCTGATGACCACGCCGTCCTCGATCGGGACGTACGCCTTCACCAACGGCGAGTTCCGCGGCGCGCTCCTCACCGCCACCAACGTCTGGTGGGACAACGGCGCCATCAACCGCGACAACTCCGTCGCCGGCACGCCGCCCGTCCTGATCGTTCCTGCCGGGGGCCAGCTCAATTACACCGGCACCGGCGACCACGGCATGTCCACCTACGACGGTGCCCGTCCCAGCCACATCCAGGTGTTCGGCACGTTCAATTGGTCCGGCCCCGGCCGCCTCCTCGGCTACTACGGACCCATACTCGAACTCCGTGGCACCTCCACCATCTCCGCTCCCTCGACCCTGGTCTGGGCCGGACTCGGTGCCGGCCCGTCCTTCGTGAACTCCGGTTCCCTCACCTTCACCACCAACTTCACCTTCAACTACGCCAACGTCACCAACCTCAACGCCTGGTCCCACACCGGCGGTGAGATGTCCGTGGTGAACTCCAACTTCCGCCACGCCGGCACCGCCACGCTTGGTGCGAACGCTGTCCTCGGTCTCGACTCCGGCACGGTCGCGCTGCTCGAAGGTTCCATTTCCGCGCCCGCCAACGGCCTCCGCTTCCGCGGTGCCGACGCCTCCATCCGGACGCTCGCCCTCAACACGCCCTCGGTCTGGCAATCCGCCGGTACCGTCCGCCAACTCACCAACGTCACCATCGCCCGCTACAACCAGTCCGGCGGCACCTGGCTGATGACCACGCCGTCCTCGATCGGAACGTACGCCTTCACCAACGGCGAGTTCCGCGGCGCGCTCCTCACCGCCACCAACGTCTGGTGGGACAACGGCGCCATCAACCGCGACAACTCCGTCGCCGGCACGCCGCCCGTCCTGATCGTTCCTGCCGGGGGCCAGCTCAATTACACCGGCACCGGCGACCACGGCATGTCCACCTACGACGGCGCCCGTCCCAGTCACATCCAGGTGTTCGGCACGTTCAACTGGTCCGGCACTGGCCGGCTCCTCGGCTATTACGCTCCGATGCTGGACCTCCGCGGCACCTCCACCGTCTCGGCCGCCTCAACCTTCGTCTGGGCCGGACTTGGTGGCGCCCCCGCCTTCGTGAACAGCGGTTCCGTCACCTTCACCACCAACTTCTCCTTCAACTACACCGCACCGACCAACAGCGGCACATGGACGCTCGCGGGTGGCTCCCAGTCGTTCGCGAACACCACCCTCCGACAGACGGCCGGGACATTCTCGCTCGCTGGCGGCAAGGTCGACGGAGCCGCCGCGAACGCTGACTTCTCCGGTGGCACGCTCACCGGCAACGGCGAGTTCGGCCTGCCCTTCGTCAACAACGGCGCCACCGTCGCCCCGGGTCGTAACATCGGCGTCCTGCAGTTCCCCTCGTTCACCCAGACCACCGGCACGTTGTCCGTCGAAGTCGGCCGCGGCATCTCCGGAACGAACACCGACCTCATCCGCGTCACCGGCAACGCCAGCGTCGCCGGCAAGATCAAGGTCCGACTCCTCCCCGGCGTCGGCACCAACGACCAATACGTCGTCCTCACCACCACGGCCCGCACCGGCACGTTCAACCCGATCGAACAGCCCGCCAACGGCGTCGTCGAGGCCGCCTACTCCACCACGAATGTCGTCCTGAACCTCAAGGAACTCTTCCAGGGCTCCGCCCCGACGATCACCGGCGAGCCCATCGACCTGACCCTGAACACGGGCGGCTCCGGTACCTTCGCGGCCGCCGTCACCGGTTCGGATCCCATCACCTTTCGCTGGCAGAAGAACGGCGCCGACATCAACGGGGCGACCACGACCAACCTGAACCTCGGGCCGGTCGCCGCGCTGGATGCCGCCGGTTACCGGTTGATCGCCGAGAATGATTACGGCGCCACCACCTCCCGCGTCGCACGCCTCAACGTCCGCCCCGCCCTCGACTCCGACCCCGGCGAAGTCCTGCCGATCGCCCGGTGGCACCTCGACGAACCCGCGGGTTCCACCGTGGTCCTCGACGTCACCGCGAACCGTTACGACGGCACCAACGCCCCGGCCGGCATCACCTCGATCACCGACGGACGCGCCGGTCGCGCCCTCCAGTTCAACCGGACCAACAACGGTCACGTGAACATGGGTCGCGTGCTCGGCCTGGGCACGAATGACTTCACCGTCGTCGCGTGGGTGAAGTCCTCGCCCAACGCCAACGGCTTCGCCTCCTACCTGTCGAAGCACACGCTCACGTTCAACAACGGATACGCGCTCAACCTCAACGCCTCGGGCGGCAACGGCCAGGCGCGCAAGGCGTCCTGGTACGCCACGACGCCGGCAGGCTCGGGCACCGAACCCCGCTCCACCACCAACGTCGACGACGGCCAATGGCATCAGGTCGTCGCCGCGCATCGCGGCGATGGTTCCAGCAACGCGATCTACGTCGATGGCGCTCCCGTGGAACATTCGACCCCGGGCGCGCTCATCCTGACCAACACCGCCGCCTTCCTCCTCGGTGGTGTCACCTCGGGTGAAACCCCGACCGGCACGTTCTCCGGCAGCCTCGACGAAATCGCGATCTTCGACCGCATCCTCTCCGCGGCGCAGGTCGACTACCTGTTCGCCAATCCCGCCGCCGATGGCATCCCCGACATCGCCGCACCGGCGATCGTCACGGCACCCGCGCCGCTGTTCGTTCCCGCCGGAACAACAACGAACCTCACAGTCACGGTCACCGGCACGCCACCCCTCACCTTCCAGTGGTTCCGCAATGGCGCCCCGATCGCCGCCGCCACCAATGCCACCCTGCCGTTGACCAACATCCGGTGCGACATCGACACCGGCTACTACGCGATCGGTGTCACCAACGCCTTCGGCAGCGTCCAGTCGATCCCGGTGATGGTCGGCCTCGACCTGCCGCTCTTCGAGGCGGATGCGTTCCGCGCCTGGTACGCCTGCTCCGGACGCAACCCCACCAACACGGATCCCGACTGGGATTACCTCCGGGTCAGCACCACCAAGGACACCTACCACACCAACGGCGCGTGGTACATCGACACGGCCAACGTTGGCGAAAACCTTTACTGGCGGAAGCTCGGCACCGCCGCGCGCTTCCCCACCAACGGCGTGATCGAGTTCTGCATGAAGATGGGACCGGGATCGTCCTCCAATCCCGCCCGGGGCTGGGTCTCCGTCACGTTCAGCCGCGGTGATGGCCGCCTCGCGACATTGCAGTTCACCTCAAGTCAGGTGTGGTTCAACACCGCCGACCTCACCCCGGGCACCAAGGTCACCACGCCGACCTCCGATGACTTCCACACCTGGCGCGTCGAGTTCGTCGGCACGCCGGGGGATCCACCTCCGTGCGTCTCCTCAAGGACCGGGTCCAGGTGGCCACCGGAACCATGTTCGCCGACGCCACCCGCGATGAACCCTCGCTCAGCTTCGGTGAAGGTAGCGTCCTCGCCACCGGCACATCCGAATGGCTGTTCTTCCGGCACACGTCTACGGCGGGTCCCGCGCTCGTCATCAACGACGGTCCGGACGACATCTCCGTGCCCTTCGCCAGCAACACCACCCTCACCGTCGCCGCCACCGGCAATGGTCCGCTCCGATACCAATGGCGCCGGAACAACACCGATCTCCCCGGTGCCACCAACGCCTCGCTGCAACTCAACAACCTCGTCCTCGCCGACGCTGGCACCTACACGGTCCTCGTCGCCGATGACTATGACTCCCTCGTGGGCGGCCCGGCTGTCTTGACGGTCGTCCGCCCGCTGGCGGCCACCGTCACGTGGACCAACACTCTCGGCGGAACCTGGAACGTCCCGGCGAACTGGTCGCCAAACCTCGTCCCCGAAGGCAACGACACGGCACTCGTCACCGCCGCCGGCACCTACGTCATCACGAACACCGCCAACGCCAACGTCCGCGACCTGACCATTGGCGCAGACATTGGCGTCAACGGCCCAACCCTGCGCGGCGGCAACCTGATCTTCGGTGGTACCGTCCGCGTCGAAAGCCTCGGAACACTGGACGACGTCACCGTCGGCGGCGGTGCTGCCGGTGTCCTGCTCGTGGAGAACGGAGGCCGCTTCATCGCCAACACTGACCGCGTCCTCGGCGCGATCACCACGAATCGCGGCAGCTTCCAGATCACGCGTTCCCTCACGCTGAACCAACCGCTCACCACGGAGGCCGGCGGCAGCGTGGCTCTCTCCGGCCTCGGTCGTCTCGCCGGAAGCTCGGCCTTCATCAACCACGGCACGCTGCGGTCCACCCTGACCGACCCCGGCCTCATCGCCGTCAATACGCCCTTCACGTCGACCGGGCTTCTCGACATCCCCTCCGGTGTCACCGTCTTCGCCCGCATCGGCGGTTCGAACACCCTCGCCGGTGTGGTCCAGCTCGGCACCAATGCCACCCTCGCCTTCGGCCCGGGTGATCACCACCTCGCCGCCCTCGGTGGAACCACGCCGTCCGGCCGGATCGACATCGACTCGCTCATCGGCATCTACGATCCGGTCCGCGGTCTCGGTTACTACGGCATCACCCGCGTGTTCATCGACTCCCCCACCAACTGGTGGACCACGTTCGACAACCGCCGCTCCCTGACCTCAGTCGGTGGAGTCGACACCCGCGTGTACCTCGCCGCGAATCCTGTGCTTCGGCGGAACCAACCTCCAGAACGGCGGCACGTTTGTCCTGCCGCTGGGCAGCACCGCCCGCTTTGCACGCCACACCTTCAACGGCGGGCTCATCGACGGCACCAACGCCGTCCTCCAGATCTCACCCGATTCCACCTGGAACGGCGGACGCATCGCCGCGGGTATTTCGACCCGAGTTCCCGCCAGCACCGAGTGGAGCCACGCCGCCGGCCTGCGCGAGATCGCCGGCAGCCTCGAGAACCTCGGTAACGTCCGCATCAACTCCGGAACCACCGCCCTGCTCGACGGCGCCCGCTGGTTCAACCGATCCAATGCGGTCCTTCACCTCACCGGTTCCACCCTCGGCAACACCGGCACCGACATCGCCCTCATCAACGACGGCCTCGTCTCCGGATCCGGTGCCCTCGCCCTCGCCGTCACCAACAACGGCACACTCCGCCCCGGAAATCCTGTCGGCAGCTTCGCACTCCGCAGCTTGTCGCAGGGAAGCAACGGACGCATCGAACTCGACCTCGCCGCCGGCAATCCGGGCAGCCAATACGATCAGGTTACCGTCAGCGGTGACGCCCAACTCGCCGGAACGCTCGCCCTCACCCTGCGCGACGGCTATACGCCGACGCTGGCGGATGTCTTCGCGATCCTTCCCCACGGCAGCCGCAGCGGGACGTTCTCCACGATCGTCAATCCAGCGCTGGCAACGCTCGTGCCGAACTATGCGCCGACGCAGGTGCAGTTGAACATCGGCGAGATCTTCACACCGGCGCCGGTGATCACCGCACAGCCCGTGTCGCAGAATGTGCCCGCCGGAGCCCAGGTCGTCCTGCAAGCCGGCGTCCGCGGCACCGAACCGTTCAGCTACCAATGGTTCCTGGGCGGATCGACCGTCACCGGGGCCACGTCCCGGACCCTCGTCCTCGATGACATCCAACCCGGCACGTACAGCTATCGGCTCAGCGTCTCCAACAGCTTCGGCGTGGTTCTCACCGATCCCGCGACCATCACCGTGCGACCGGGTGTCACCCCGACACCCATTGCCAACCCCGGAATCGCCGGTCCGCTCAACAGCGTCACCTTCTTCAATTCGCTGTTCGGTTTCATCACCGGCGACAACGGGGCTTTCCGGTTCACCCTGAACGGCGGTCAGACGTGGCTCACGTCGCTGCCCGGAGTTCCCAATCGCATCACCGGCGCCGCCTTCTACGGCGGCGCGTGGTGGATCGCGGGCTCCGGTGGCCTCCTCTGCGTGAGCTACGATCGCGGTGTCACCTGGATCCCGTTCAACACCGGGACCTCCGAGACGTTCACCGGGATCACCTTCGGCCGCGACGGCACCGGCTTCGCCGTGGGTTCCGGCGGCACGATCTGCGTCTACCGCAATGGCGTCTGGGCCCCGGCTTCGGGAATCCCGGGTAACGTGAACTTCTACGGCGTCTACACCTTCGGCGGTTCCGCCTGGGCCGTGGGCTCCGGTGGCACCATCTGCGTGTATCGCAACGGCGGATGGTTCGCCGCCAACACGGGCGGGTTCGGCGGCACGTTCTACGGCGTGTCCTTCTGGAACGCCTCCTTCGGCATCGCCGTCGGTTCCGGCGGCGCCGTGTGCATCTCCCGCGATGGCGGCCTCTCGTGGAGCCCCGTCAACGTCGGTTCATCCACCGATTTCCTCACCTCCGCCTTCGCCTCCGCCAACGTCCTCTTCATCGGAGGCCGGGGCGGTGTCCTGTGTGTCTCCACGGACGGCGGCCTGACCTGGTCCGCCCTCTCCACCGGCACCACCGCCGACATCACCTCGATCAGCTGGCGCGATGGCCAGGGATTCTACGTCGACGCGAACGGCGTCTGCCGGGCCTTCACCTTCGCCGGCTTCACCCCGAACCGCCCGCCCGTCGTGCGCATCCTGAACCCGCTCAACACGACCACGCTCGAAACCAACGTCATCACCGGCACGAACGGGATCACCCTCACGAACGTCGTCAGCGTCCGACACGACTTCACCAACCTCGCGTGTGTTCCCATCAACATCCGCGCGGAGGCCATCGACCCCGACGGCACCGCCCTGTTTGTTGAACTCTTCATCAACGGCCTCTCCGCCGACAACGCGTTCGTCAATCCCACCGCACACTTCTGGGACAATTGCACCCCGGGCCGCTACATCCTCTCCGCCCTCGGCACCGACAACCTCGGCGCGGTCGGAATCGCCGAGGACGTCGCCGTCACGGTCATCCCGCCCTACCACATCCTCATCCCGCGTCTCGTCCAGGACGACCTCGTCCGTCTCTGCTACGCCGGCGACACCAACAAGAACTACGGCCTCGAGATCAGCACCGACCTCATCGACTGGACATACCTGGGTCCGTTCTTCCCGACGAACTCGATCCTGCAATACCTCGACGGTTCGGTGACCAACACCCCGCACCGCCTCTACCGTGCCATCGAACTCCCGGCGAAGCCGTAGGGCGGAGGGAGGGTTTCAGGTTTGAAGATGCAAGTTGGAAGCACCCACCCAAGGGTAGCAGACGACGTCAGGAGGCTGTGGAAGGCCCCTCAAGCCTGAAGATCAAAGCTGTAGGCCGTGTGCCCCCACGCGGTGGAGGGCAGGAGGGTTTCCTCCGTGGATCCAGAGATCGCGCGCCGGGTGGCGGTTACCCGGCCTGCGATCTGGAATCTGGGATCTGCTCGCAGCCTTCAAACTTCAATCTCCCCGTGCAACTCCTCGTTTGCACGTACACGTACGATCGGGCAACTTCCGCACAGCCGCTTGATCGCATGGCCTCCGCACGCAACTACCGGCAATTGACTCCCGACGATGCCCACCACCCGTCGCGTGTCCTCCCGTCCTTCCACGCCGCGTCTTCTTTCCCATTTTCTGGGTTCCCCGCATGAACACCGCACCCGATACCGCAGCCGCCACTCCCATCCCGCTGGTGGCCACGCCCCCTTCACCTCCCGCCAAGACCGAGACCACCGCGGGCAATTACTTCGTCTCCAATTACCCTCCCTTCGGCGCGTGGAAGGCCGAAGACGTCGAGGCCTACCTCGGCGTCCTCGACCAACCACCCCGACCCGACGTCCCCCTCGGGCTCTACACCCACATCCCGTTTTGCCGGAAACGCTGCCACTTCTGCTATTTCCGCGTTTATACGGACAAGAACGCCGACGACATCCGCGGCTACCTCGACGCCCTTCTCAGCGAACTGCGCCGGTACGCCGACAAGCCCGTGATCGGCGGTCGCAAACCGCGCTTCATCTACTTCGGCGGCGGCACCCCGTCCTACCTGTCCCCCGATCAGCTGGGATTCCTGACCCGCGGCATGAAGGAACTCCTGCCGTGGGATGAAGCCGAGGAGATCACCTTCGAGGGCGAGCCCGGAACCCTGACGGACCACAAGCTCCGCGCGATCCGCGAGATGGGCGTCACACGCCTGAGCCTGGGAATCGAACATTTCGACGACCACATCCTCGAGATCAACGGCCGCGCCCACCGTTCCCGCGAAGTCCAACGCGCGTACGCCTACGCCCGCGAGATCGGGTTTCCGCAGATCAACATCGACCTCATCGCGGGCATGGTGGAGGAAACCGAGGAGAAGTGGCGCGAGGCCATCGCCAAGGCCGTCGCCCTGCAACCCGACTCGGTCACGATCTACCAGATGGAGGTGCCCTACAACACGACCATCTACCAGACGATGAAGGCCGAGGGCCGGCTGGTCGCCCCAGTGGCCGATTGGGAAACCAAGCGACGCTGGGTTCAGGAAGCCTTCGCCGAGTTCGAGAAGGTCGGGTACACCGTCACCAGCACCACCACCGTCGTCCGGGACCCGGAGAAGGTGAAGTTCCAGTACCGCGCCGGGCTCTTCTCCGGGGCCGACCTCCTTTCGATCGGCGTCGCCAGCTTCGGACACCTCTCCGGGGTCCATTACCAGAACCAACACGACTTCCAGCCCTACCTGAGCGCCGTCGGTTCCGGTCGTCTGCCCATCTACCGCGCACTGCGCCCAACGGCGGATGAACTCTACACCCGCGAGTTCATGCTCCAGCTCAAGCTGGGCTCCGTCCGCGCCTCCGCCTTCACTGCCAAGTTCGGCACCGACCCACGCGTCCAGTTTGCCACCCCTCTCGCGACCCTCCGGTCGTGGGGTTTCCTGGTGGAGTCCGAAGATCGCATCGGCCTGACCCGCGACGGACTCCTTCAAGTGGATCGCCTGCTGCAGGAGTTCTTCGACCCGAAGTATCGGAAGGGACGTTACGCGTGACGGATGCCTCCGCTGCCGAAGGTGCGCTGCTGCACCCGTTGAACGTGTTCTACCGGACCTCCGGTAGAACCCTGCCGCGGCACCATTCGGTCATCGGCGACCAGATTCCCGAACCCGAACGTTCGCTGCTGGTGCATCACCGGGACATGACCAGCACCCTCGAACAATTCCACGGACGCTCCATCCACCTCGAGGTGGTCAGCGTCGAAATCCATGGAAATGTCCTTCACCGTCAGGTGGTCCTGCTTCTGGACGAAACCAATCAGGCGGTTGAATTCGGGGCCACCCGTGTCCATCTGGACCGCTTTCCGGAACCATGGCGCAGCGATATCGTGGCTTCTCGCCGTCCACTGGGCGGCATCCTCAACGCCAGCGGCCAACCTTACACCAGCCGTCCCTCCGCTTTCCTGAGGGTTGAATCCGATCCGTTTCTCGAACGGGCGCTCAGGCTGCCCAGTCCCGTCAGCCTGTACGGCCGGCAGAACACCTTGCGTACCCCCGAAGGCCTCGAGATCGCTGAAATCCTCGAGATCCTCCCGCCAACACAGCCCAAGGCCTGTTCCGGAAGGCAGTGATAAACGCGAAGTGCCCGGTCCGTGAGGACCGGGCACTTCGTCGTCAACCGGGATTGCAGGAAAACCTGTGAAAAACCCTGGGGGAATCTCGGATTCCCGGTTCAGCCCATCAGGCGGCCGCCTTCGGAGCAGCAGCGGCGGCGTTCAGGCGCAACTGCAGGCGGGAACGCTTGCGCTGGGCGGTCGACTTGTGGACCACACCATCCTTCGAAGCCTTGGCGTAGGCCGAGGACACGGACAGCAGCGCGGTCTTCGCCTCATCCACCTTGCCCGCGGTCAGCGCGGTCACATACTTCCTCTCCAGCGTCTTCAGACGGGACTTGATCGATTGGTTGCGCGCGGCCTTGCGGACGTTTCCGCGCACACGCTTCTCTGCTGACTTCGTATTCGGCATAGTGACTGTCTTCCTCGAAAATTGAGTTGCGGAGACTAGCCATGACAATGGCGTTGTCAACGCACCGTTCTGTCTTGGAGTGAACGAAATTCAAAAAGGTCCTCTGTGGCCAAAGTGAAGCCACCGGAACCCAGAACCACCTGAACCCAGCCTCGCGGGAAAGATTGGTGCCAGAGGGGAGAATCGAACTCCCGACCAAGGGCTTATGAGTCCCCTGCTCTACCGCTGAGCTACCCTGGCACCGACACAGCTTTTGCCGCCGTTCCCTGACGCGGCCATCAAGGTGAGACCCGGGAGATAGGCAGAGCAGGATCAAATCCCGACTCCAGCACCAAAACCACGGACCAAAGGGCAAAAACGCCCTCGCGGAGGGCGAAGGCGCGGTGAGAATCAGGCGCACCCACCCATCGGGCAAGATATTTTCTTGGTCGCTCCCAAGAATCCTCCAAACACGCCGCCACCAACCGTTGCGCACGACGATTTGCTTCCCATGCCTCTCCGGTTCCGGCGAAGCTGTCGTATGACGTTAGCGACGCCTGAGGTGATCTGCACACATGAGAGTGATCTGGACGGACTGGTTTCCGGACTTCTCCTGCAGCGCCTCGCCAAGCACATGTTCGGAACCGAGATCACTCTCGAGGCGTTCCATTATCAGGGCTGGAAACTGCGCCAGATGTCCGAGCGCGTGGCCTGGGTGGCGGACTTCACCTTCGAGAGCCGCTTTGATCGTCCGAACTGGCTCATCCTCGACCATCACGCCGGAGATTTCCGACCCAAGCAGGCCCGCTTGATCCACGATCTCAGCAAGTCCGCGGCCCTTCTCTGCTACGAACTCTGCGTCCAGCACGGCCTCGGCAGTCCGGAACTGGAGCGCATCGTTCACCTCACCCATGTGAGCGACCTGTTCCTGGAGGAGGATCCCGACTTCGCCCTCGCCTGCGATTACGCCTCGCTGGTCAAGAACTACGGATTCTGGAACCTCCACACCGTCATCGCGGGACGACCGGAGGCCCTTCTCGACCACCCGCTGCTGGAGGTCATGCAGGTCCGCCGCCGGGTCGAGGATCCGATCGGCTACAAGCTCGCCCTGGCGGACGTCACGGAAATCAGCCCTACCGTCGGACTGGTCCGTCCCCCGGTCGGAAACACGAACCTCATCGTTCACGAACTCCTCAACCGCGGCGCCACACCCTATCCGGTACTGGTCTCCCTGCATCGCCGCGGGGCCGGCGTGTTTGTCGTCAGCTTCCGCAGCCTGAACGGTGAGGCCTTGGCCACCGCCCAACGCTTCGAAGGCGGCGGCGGACACCCCAATGCGTCCGGAGCCACCCTTCCCCGCCTGAGCGACCACGACGCCGCCGTCCAGTTCCTGCGTACCCGTCTGGCCCCGCCGGCGCCCTCGTCGCGTCCCGGTGCCACCACCATGGCGGAAGCGTTCACTGCCCTCCAGTGGCCGGACATGAACCGCTGATCCACCGCCGACACCTCCCAGGCTGAAGGCCGGGTGCCCCCACCCGGCGTTGTCTTCCCCCAATCCTCCTCAGGGAACCGGATTGCTTCCGCCGGGGCCGGGCTTCACACGGCTCGGCCACAACTTCCAATCGATCATCGGGTCCTCGCGCAACGCCCCCGGCAATCGATCCCCGACCTGCACCTTGAAGGCATTCACAAGGTCCCCGCCGGCGCAGGCCGCCACCTCCAGCGTCAGGTAGAACTGTCCTGCGTCATGGGCCAACCGCAGCCCCGGCGGCATGCGCGGCGCCTGCGTCCGGTGCCATTGCCGAAAGGCCTCAGCAGCGGGAACCCCGACGAACCACGGGCTGCGCAAACCCACGATGTTGCTTCCCGCATCCCACTCGATCCATCCGTTCCCCAGTGTGTTGATCGGGCCACGCCCCATCGGGGGAAGGTCGCCAACGACGCACATCGCCACGCCCTCGGGATGCCGCACAAGCCCGTCCCGAACCCTGCCGTGCGTTCCCGCCCGCAACGCCGAGCAGGCGTCGCTGACCCCGTTCCAATCGAGCTCCGACGCCTTGCGTCCGTCTCCAAAGGCCACCAATCCGAGGATGGGCAACTCCGCATAGAAATCGCCCCGGACCGCGATCACGTCGGGAAACTCCTGCTGCAACGTCCGAACGATCCCCTCGACCTGTGGCCTCGTGAGCTGGAACAGCGGCAGCCACTGGCAGAACACGCCCCCCGGCTTGAGTGAACGTCGGACAGCGGCGAAGTGTTCGCGGCTGAACATCCGGCCTTCCCCCGTCCGCCACGGCAGGAACAGATCCCCAACCACCACATCGAACGTCTGTGGCCGGTCCCGCACCATGAGCCGGGCATCCTCGACCAGAACCTCCACCCGCGGATCGGAGATCCCGTCGCGATTGAACCGCCGGAAGTACTCGCGCGAATACTGCGTCACCAAAGGACTCAACTCCGCGACCACGACCTTCTCGACGCCCGGATGCAGAACCACACCGCCGAGGGTGCTTCCGGTGGCGAGTCCGAGCACGCCGACGGACTTCGCCCGTCCATGCAGCAGCAGGGGCAGGTGCGCCTGACGCTCCTGATTGCTCTGCGCACGGGATCCACCCAGCGTGTAGCTGTTGTTGAAGGTGATCCACCAGTCGTCGTCCTCGCGTCGCATGGCCGCCACGACGCCTTCGCGTCCGGGTTTCACCTCCACCGTGAGGCTGCCCTGGACCGGCGACACCTGAGGCAGCCCGCGCATGCCCAACGCCATCACCGCCACCACGCCAAGGCCCATGCTGAGTCCTGCCCAGGCCGCCCTGCGAAGCCCCCCAGGACAAGGACCAATCCCAGCGCGAACGCTCCCCACAGCGCCATGGGCCACCACAGGCCCAACCCCGGCAGCAACACCATCGACATCAACTCCGCCCCGATCCAGCCCCCGATTCCATTCACGGCGAGCAACCGGGCGATCACCACGCCCGCGGACGGCCCCGTGGCCATCCCCCGCAGCAACGCCGGAAAGACGGCGCCCATCGCCATCACCCCCGGAACCACCAGCACCAGCGCCAACCCTCCCACCGCCGCATAGTACGGTCCCGCCGGCAGCGTGTACGGCACCGAAACCAACCCGGGACGCAAGGCCGCCAACATCCGTGGTTCCAGGGCCACCGCCACGCCGGCCGCGGCCAGCATCCATCCCAGCCAGGCGCGGCTTCCCGCAACCTTTGGCCCGAGGACAGCCGCGAACATCGACCCGCCCACCAACGCCACCAGCACGAAGCCCAGCACGGTCGCGCCGGAAAATTGCGAATTGATGGTGACCTGCGCGAAGTGCTGCTGGAGCACCACCTCCAACCCGAGCACCCACGCCCCGGAAGCAAACGCCAGCACGTATCCCCGCCTTCCCCACGGCTCGCCAACCGCCCCTTCCGAAGCCGACGTGGACGGCGCGGACACCCCGGACGCAGGGCCATCCTTGGGCCGCCGTTGCAGCAATGCCAGGATCGCCACAACGCCGTTGACCGCACCGGCCGCGAGGCAGGCTGCATCCAACCCAAGCCACGGCAGGCACCACACCGTCATCACCACCAACCCGATCACGCCGCCCGCGGTATTCGCCATGTACAGCAACAGCGCCGTGCGCCCGCCCGCGAACACCGCTGTCACCACCGCCGGAAAAACCACACCCATGGCGAACGCCGGCGCTGCAACCACAAGGACCGGCAGCACCCACCCCACCATCCCATTCCCAAGGATCGGACGCAGGGCATCCCCGATCGGAACCGCCGCGAGCACCGGCAGCACCAACACCGCCACGGAACCTTCCGCCACGGCCACGCGAAGCCACGCCCGCGAAGGACGCACCGGCCGCACTGCCGCCCACGCCGCCCCCAACGCCAACCCGGCGAAGAACACGCCTACCACCCGCGCAAAGGTCCCCGGTCCCGCGCCCAGGACATCCACCATCCGACGCGTCCACAGCAACTGATGCGACAGGGCCGCCGCCCCGCTCAGCAGCAACATCAACCCCGCCATGCAGGTCGCGCGGTTCATTCCACGCGCAATCGGAACCAACCCTCGCCGTCGGCCATCGGCACTCCCGTCAGGCGCTCAACCTTTCCGGTCCCGACCAGCGGACCCGCCACCGAAGACCAATCACCCGAGGCCGCCGGGAATCGGGCGGAGCGCTCCACCCAATACGTCTTCAACCGCTCCGACGCATACACCACCGTCAGCGTTCCTCCTTCCACCGATATCCCACCCACGGTGGTTCCTGCCTGCATGTAGATCGGAAAAACCTCCGAAGCCGGGTGCAGCGGCCCACCGCCGGGACCATTCCCGCCCGTGTCCACCAACCGGAACCCCACGACGTACAAACCCGGAACCGTCGCCGAGAAGCGTCGGCCGTGGACGTGGCCATACGGGTCGTCCCCGGGTTGCCCCTGATTCTGGCTCAACTGGAACCTCTGGGTCCCGGCGCGTTCCCCCACGGGAACGCTGAAGGTCAATTGGGTGGCATCCTCCTCTCCGTCGGAATCCCAGAATCCGAACACACCGCCGGGCGGCCCGTCCACCTGCACGATCTCCGCCTCGATCCGGGCCCCAAAAGCGGCGTGCCCGAAAGCCGGCCCCCCATTGTCGCCCGTGCCCGGCAACGCCGTGAGGGTCAGGGACCCTTGATGATGATATCCGGCGTAGGGGCCATTGGTCGCGAACTTCAACGGCACGAAATAGCCGGAGTTCGTGACGAAATTGAATCCGTTCGGGAAATAGAGCGGGTTGCCCGCCAGCGAGTTCACGGCACCCGCGTTCAGGTGCACATGTTGCCCGACGGCCGTGGCCGCCATCGTCCAACCGGCGATTGCTCCCGCCAGCCAGACCCAATCCGTCCTGTGCCTGATCTTCATCACACCCCTGTTCCTCCGTATTGAAATGACTTAGAAAGGGGGTGCGGGGCCCGGTGGGCCTGCCGCGAAGAAGGGGCGTCCTGTTGTCAAACGTCCGCCCGTTCCCGCGATCCCACCGGAGCTCCCGCACCCTTGAATCCGCGCTCAGCGCCGGGCACGCGCCGCACCCCAGAGGGCCAGCGGAACACCCAGGGCGAACAGCGCCACCACGCCCGGCTCGGGCACGGCGGAAAACTTCACCGTCAGCACCGGCGACGCGGAGTGGATCGATCCACCACCCGTGCCGTTCACCGACGTGTCAAACGCCTGGAATCCGACCGAGTATTCGCCCGGGATCGTGACCGTGAAATTGCGGCCATGCAGGTGACCGAACGGATCCGCACCCGCAGTGCCGGCTCCGATCGAGGCATCGCTCAACGGAATCAGCGTCGGAGCAACCGAGCTGTAGCCCACCGTATAGCTGAGCGTCGGAGCGGTCGCTCCCCCATCCCAGAAGGCGAACTGGCCGCCCGCCGGTCCGGTCACGGACACGATGCCGTACTGGATGAAACTGCCGAGCGCCGGAGCACTTGCCGCAGGTCCCCCATTGGCCACCGTTGCCGGCAGGGCCGTCAGCGTGATGCTCCCCGAGTAATAACCAACCCGCGCACCCGTGGTCGCGAGGGGCATGGCCCTCACGTAGCCGGAGGACTCCGCGAAGATCGCCCCGTTGGCGAAGTTCAACGCGTCACCCTGTGCGGTCCCAACCGCCCCGACGTTCAGATGCCCGTGCTGGGCCAGCGCTGTCTGCCCGGCCAGCAACAGCAGGCCCAGCATCAGCATTCGCTTCAGTGTTTGTTTCATTGGTTCATTGAGTTCAGGGGATGTCCGTAGGGCGCCGCCCATCAGGCCGGATCATTCGCGATCCGTCCCGCTGGAGGGTCACCCGCACCGACGCCCAGCGCATCCCCTCGACGTGCGCGTCGGCAAACAGGTAGTTCGCAAGCCCGCGATGGCGCTCCACCGCCACCTGACCCGCGAACGCGTTCGTCCCAAAACCTCCGCTCTGGGCGTCCGCAAAATGAAAGTGGTCCGCACCCTCGAAATCCGGCTGCGTCTCTGCCAGGTGCAGCGTCTCCGACGGTGCCGGCAGTGTTGTCAGCCGGGAAAAATCCACGTCCCGGTCGCCGAAGGGTTTCGGCGTCAGGAAGTCATTGATCGCATAACTCGTCGACCGGACCCGATTCGTGTCCATCGGACACCGGTAGACATTCGACACTCCATACCGTCCCAACCGCGAAATCCACGAAGCGCCCTGATGCGCCGACATCGGCAACCGATCGTCGTTGTCCGTCGCGTACAGCGCGCACGCGATCCCCATCTGCCGGAAATTTGACAGGCAACGCGTCGACTGCGCCTGCGACTTGGCCTTCGACAACGCCGGCAGGAGCATGCCCGCCAGGATCGCGATGATGGCGATCACCACCAGCAACTCGATCAGCGTGAAGGCACGGGAATAACCAAAACTGGAACGGAGACGGAACATGGAGGGACAGGATCAGACAGGGACAGCACCGCAGGATCGACCGCATCAACCCACCCCGACCATCCCCTCCGGAGACACAACTCCTGCGGGGAAACATGGGATGGCTTCGGGAGATCAGGGGTGAAGCCTCGTCCTCCACGGACGGCTCACGCCACACCCATCCGGTGCAACCGGTCCCGTTGCGGGAATGGCTGCGACTCCGGATCTCCCGGTCAGCAGGATCTGGGAGGGGGCAACGTGGGCGCAGCGCTGAGGCTCGGTGGAACGAGCACGATTGCGACCGCGACCCGGCCAACCGCCGGCGGTTCCGGAATCGAGACCTGATCTGCGGGAACCCCCGCCTCGATCTTGGTCACCTTGAACTCAACCACGGGCTGCTTCTCCGCCTTCCGCCCCGCTGAAACCAGCTTGCAGACCTCGCAGGGATGCTCGCCGTCAAACGTGGTACGCACCGCTTCCTGCCATCCGGCAGCCTGGGAACGCGAAACCAGCATCGAAGCCCACCCGACCGATTGCAGCGCAAACCAGTGCACGCCCAGAAACAGGGCGAGCAGCGTGGCCGCAATGATGCGCGTGAATCGGTTCAACGGAGGGTGATTACGCCTGCTTGGTTCCAAGGCGTCAATCGCTCTGTCCACCTTGTCGCGCCTGTTCACCACAATAACCAAAGTTGGCTCAAACCCCGCAGTCACGTTCAACCCACCACCAGCGGAATCATCGGCGGCATCAATCGCCCCAGGGCCGGCACGAGGATCTCCCCCACGTCCTCCACCACCTTGCGGCAGGCCACTTCGGCTTCTCCGGAGAAACACGGTCGCCCCTCCACCAATCCACCCAGCACCTGATCCGCGTAATGCATCAACCCTTGGCGCAACGGCAACCCGAACACCGCCAGCATCACCCCGTACACCATCGGATGCCATCCGTGGGCCCGACCCTGGGCCACAGCATCCAGATAACGCTGCACCACCCGTGCGTCGCGCAGCGGACGCAATCGGTTCAACTGCCGCTGACCCGCCCGGAAGCTGGCCTCCGCCAAAGGACGATTCCCCACCCGCTCGCCCCAGGCCCGATCCAGTTCCAGCAATTCCTTCACCCGACCGGTGGACGCATGGGACCACGCCTCCAGCACCGCGGGCCATTCCTCGGACACCACCACTTCCCGCACGTAGCGGCCCGCCCACGCCGCCCAATCCTCGGGACTCGTCGGCAGCGATCCCAATCCTCCGGACGTTGCTGGACAACCCGCGCGCAACGGTTCCCCACCCACGCTTCGCGCCAGGGCACGGACGTCCCCCAGCAGGACATCGTCCCCGGATTGCTTCAGCCCCGACTCCATTGGCGCGTTCACCGACATCTGGCCCCCACCATATCGGCGAACCCCATTGGCTCAAGCCAACCCACCGTGTTCACCGAAAGTTTAATGATTGATCTCCATCCGGACTTCGAACCCACGGCGAATCCCGCACGCCCTACCTATCACTGAAGGCCGGGTGCCCCCACCCGGCGGACGTCATTGAAGGCCGGGTGCCCTTGTCTTGGTTCTCCTCGCACGCAGAGGCGCACAGCAAAGGGATTTGGGTGCGCTCGGGCAAACCACCGAAAGCACCTTGTTCTGCCCCACCACGCCAATCCCCGCAGGCACGGCCGCAGGCCCGGAGGGCCGACAGATAGTAGCCCACGGCGTCAGCCGTGGGTTCCGTTCCCCCATGGATAACCAGCCCCGGCAGGGGCGACAGAAAGCCCATCCCATCATGGCCCGGACCTCCCCACACCTTGCCGCGCTACGCCACCAAGAGGTCCACCACCGACACGCAACCTACCCTCCCACGATTTGCTCCTGATCCTCCTCCCTTCGCGTCTTCGCGTGAGACCGTCGGGTCTCCACCACACGAGGATGGCCGCAAAAATCACAAGAAGTCGCAAAGAAGTGCTGTTCTCCTCGGAGGACCACCTCACCCTGCCACGCAATGCCGTCGCCCTCCGCTTCCTCGAGTTCGTGTCAGATCACCCAGGAGCGATGAACCCGAAAGCGGAAGTTGCCTGGACCACGGATTTCACGGCGGTGGTGAGTCATGAGTTTCAGCCCGCAACCTTGCGACGTCGCCACTTCCGAAACGCAATGGGCCAGAGGACGAACCATTGAAGGTAGCCCAGAACAAAGAAGACTGCCCAAGTCAGGCATATCTGAATCCAGCGAGGCATCATTGCGATGACCTCGTGAGCGCCGAACCCGAGACTGGCGTTGATCATGATTCCGATCAAACTTGCCGGAAAACACAGACAAATCATTGCCCAAGTTAACAAGAGGTCGACGTCACGATTCTGATTGCTGTCCACCTTCCAGCACGTGAAGGCAAGCGACATAAGCGTGATGGTCACCCACCCTACTTTCAGCACTCGAGTCATCTTCAGGATGGGTTCCGCTATTGTGACCTGTAAATCTGGCGATGGATCGGTTCAAGAGTTGATATCAAGGAGTCGGCATTTGTTGCACCATTCCATTCCTTGCCAGTGACAAATGAGTAATTGGCAAGCGCTGATTGGATTGCACCCAACTTTGGTCCCTCACCCCTGGCTCTTGCATCCCTGAGGATTCGGTATTCGGCCATCAGCATCCAGGAACGCAATTCACGCTCGGAAGCAAATCCAGTTAACTGAAAATCCTGAAGTTGCTTGCGCCACACGGAATTCAGTTCGTTTCGCATCATCCAAACGTTCGTTTGCGCACAAGTGCGTTCGACAATGTTGTCGAACTGGATGACTGCAATCGTGAAGTTCTTATAACAACGGGCTTCAGCAGATCGAATCCCTGATCGTGTGCCGATAGAGAAGGAGATGAGGGCCAATGAAGTTCCAGCCAAGGTCAGTTGTATGAGTCTTTTCATTTCTTTCGCGTGTGCACTGAACAACTGAGAGTATAGCTCGCTTAGAATAGCGCCTTTATGCGCCCCACCCATCCACCCCCAGATCGACCACCGTCGCCGGGCTGCCGCAATCGCAGTGGGCCATCTGGTGGGTGGTACCCCGGGTGTGAGCGCCTCACCGCCGCGGATGCTTGATGCCAAACCACGCCAGCAGGGCCAACCCGACCGACGTCCCCATCACCGGCAGCGGCACCGCCGCAACGCTCGCCAGAAAGAGGGCCTTGAGCGCCGCCGTTCCCGGCGTGTCGCGGTGCGACTTGCGCTGGATGAAATAACACGGAACGAACACCGACAGAAAACACCCGATCACGGTCAGAGGCCACGTCACCACGGCGAATTCCGGGATCCCCCACAGGCTATCCACCAGGATCATCAATCCTGCCGCTGCGGGATGGAACGGGGTCACCGGCCCGGACGGCGCCGAAGATCCAGGACCTGCCCCATGGCCCGCACCCTCCCCCCCGCCGACACCCGTCGTCGCCACCCCCTTGGTTGATTCCGCGGGTGGAACCACCTCGACGGGTATCTCGGGTGGGGTGTCAGCCATGGTCGTCCCTCAGCCCGGTCAGGCCGCTTCCTGCTCCGCCTTGCGCCGGATCAGGGGAGCGCTTTCGCCGCGGACAACGGCCCGGTTGACCGTCACCCCGGCAATATCTTCGGCCCCCGGGATCTCGAACATCAGGTCGCGCATCAACCGTTCCACCATCGCCCGCAACGCCCGGGCGCCTGTGCCCTTCTCGCGGGCCCGGATGGCCAACTCCCGGACCGCGTCGTCGGTGAACTTCAATTCCACGCCGTCATACCCCAGAAGCTTGGCGAACTGCTTCACCAGCGCGTTCTTGGGCTCGGTCAGGATCTGCACCAGATGGTCCACGCTGAGTTCGTTCAGGATGCTGAGCACCGGCAGACGCCCGATGAACTCCGGAATGAACCCGAACCCGAGCAGATCCTCTGGTTCCACACGGGCCAGCACCGCCTCGGCATCCAGGCTCGCCGCCTTGGCGGTCGCCTCGCCCGCCGCAAATCCCAGCACCTGCCGCCCTACCCGACGCTGGATGACCCGGTCCAATCCCACGAAAGCCCCACCGCAGATGAACAGGATGTTGGTGGTATCGACCCGGATGTATTCCTGCTGCGGATGCTTCCGACCACCCTGCGGCGGCACGTTGCAGACCGTTCCTTCCAAAATCTTCAGCAACCCTTGCTGCACTCCCTCGCCGGAAACATCCCGCGTGATCGAGACGTTCTCGGTCTTGCGCGCGATCTTGTCGATCTCGTCGATGTACACGATCCCGATCTGGGCGCGCTTCACATCGAAATCCGCGTTCTGCAACAGCCGCAGGACAATGTTCTCCACGTCCTCACCCACGTAACCCGCCTCAGTGATCGCCGTGGCGTCCGCAATGGCGAAAGGAACGTCGAGCAGCTTGGCGAGACTCTTGGCCAGAAGCGTCTTCCCGGAACCGGTGGGCCCGATCATCAGGATGTTGCTCTTCTCGATCTCAACCGTGTCCGCCCCCTCGCCCGCGGGTTCGGCCGTCAGGGCCATGACCCGCTTGTAGTGATTGTAGACGGCGACGCTGAGGGTGCGCTTGGCGTCGTCCTGGCCGATCACGAACTGGTCGAGGTGCCGCTTGATCTCCGCCGGCTTGGGCACGCTCAGGGACTTCAGCTGGCGCCGGGCGTCCTGGCTGAATTCCTTATCGAGGACGCCCTTGCATACCCCCACGCAGACGTCGCAGATGAAGACCCCCGGCCCGGCAATGAGCTTGCGGACCTCGGCCTTCGATTTCCCGCAGAAGCTGCACATCGTGATCTGGCTTGCGCGTGCCATGTCTTTGTCTCCTGAACCGATCCTTACCAATTCGAACAAATGCTCAAGCCCCCGCCCTCTCCCCTACCTGGGGGAGGAGGCGGGACGCCTGAATTCCATCAGGCAAAGGCCCCTCAGGCCTTCGCTTCACCCGGAGGTACCACGGCCGCGACGGCTGCCGGCAGGTCGCGACGGCTCCGGACCACCTCATCGACCAGACCGTACGCCCGGGCCTCCTCGGCACTCAGGAAGTTGTCGCGGTCCGTGTCCTTGACGATGTCGCTGACCGTGCGTCCGCAGTGGTATGCGAGGATGTCGTTCAGCTTGTCGCGCAACCGCAGGATTTCACGCGCCTGGATGCTGATGTCCGACGCCTGCCCCTGCGCGCCGCCCCACGGCTGGTGGATCATGATGCGGGCATTCGGCAGCGAGAACCGCTTGCCCTTGGTGCCGCCCGCCAGAAGGACGGCGCCCATGCTGGCCGCCTGGCCGACGCAATACGTGTTCACGTCGCAGCTCAGCCACTGCATCGTGTCGTAGATCGCCAACCCGGCCGTCACGCTGCCGCCCGGCGAGTTGATGTAGAAATGGATGTCCTTCTTGGGATCGGTCATCTGCAGGAACAGCAACTGCGCGATGATCACATTCGAAACCATGTCGTTGACCTCCGTGCCGAGAAACACGATGCGGTCAACCAGAAGGCGCGAGTACAGGTCGTAGGATCGTTCGCCGCGACCCGTCTGCTCGATGACGTAGGGAATGGAAAAGCCGTACATAGGTGGAAGCCCGAAAGGCGGGCCAAACTAGGTTTCCACCCTTCCAAGGTCAAGGAACCGGCTCGACCAGAAAACCAAACGCCTCCCGCCACCATTCCGGCGGCCGGTGCGATCCCTCCCAATGGTCCTCGCCCTCGAACTCCCAGATCCGCTTCGGCCCCGCATATCCGGCATGCAACCGGCGCCCCAGAACGGCCGGGACCACCCGGTCCGCCGTCCCCACGACGATCCCCACCTTGCCGCGGTATCCACGAAGCCACTCATCCGATGGATACCGGTCCAGCAGGATCCAGCTCACCGGCAGCAACGGATAATGATGCTTCGCCGTCGACATCAGGCTGTCGAATGGCGTCAGGAGGATCAACCCCGCCACCCGCTCTGGGTGATGCCCCGCCAGATGGCAGGCCACGCCCGTCCCCAGCGATTCGCCCACCACGAAGACCGGCCCGGACGCTGCCAACAGGCCCAACCCTTCCGAGGCGGCGGACGTCAACGACTCCTGCGAAGGCTTCCCCGCACGGCCGCAGAATCCCGGGTACTCCAGAACGTACACATCCCGTCCGGTCCCCGCCTGGATGGGCTCGACGAGATAGGAACGTTCCACCGCCGAACCGGCGTTTCCATGGAGTACCAGCACCGATCCGAGTCCCTTCCGCGCACCTCCGGACCGCATCCATCCGATGCGCACCCCCGAGGCATTCGTCCAGGGTCGTAACCCCTTCTTCTGCGCGAAGGCGGAAACCTCCCCGGCATCAAACCGTGGCGGGTGATAAATCAGGCTTCGTTGGACACAACCGACCGTCAGCACCAGCACAACGTATCCAAAAAGCACTCCACCGACGATGCGCCGCATACTGCCCATCCACCTCTGCCTTCCGACGGAGCTCATGAGGGATTCTCCACGTTCGTGCCGGCTCCACCTTGCCGGAGGCGGTCGAGGGCCGATTGCGCCGCGGCGCTTTCCGCCGTCTTCTTGCTGCGACCGAAGCCGCGTCCCAGTTCCTGTCCGCGATGCATCACGGCGCACTCGAAACTGCGGTTGTGGTCCGGGCCCGTACTCGACTTGAGCTCGTACCGGGGCGGTTCGGGCGATGTCGATTGCAGGAGTTCCTGCAATTCCCCCTTCGGATTCGAAAGGTTGGGCAACACCTCCAACTCGCCCAGCACCTCCTTGTAGAGATTCAACACGACCTCGGTGGTCCGCAGGAAATCGGAGTCCAGATACACCGCGCCGATCAAGGCCTCGAACGCGTCCGCAATCGTGGATGAACGCGTGCGGCCTCCGCTCGATTCCTCCCCACGGCTCAGGACCAGATGGGCCCCGAGGTCGAGTTTGCGCCCGTGCTGCGCCAGCATGGTCCGGTTGACCATCTGCGCCCGGGCCTGCGTCAACGGTCCCTCGCCGAGTTCCGGATACTGCTCAAACAGGCGAGTGGTGATGATCAACTGCAGCACGGCATCGCCCAGAAATTCCAGTCGCTGGTTGTGCTGCTGTCCGCCGCCCATCTCGTGGGCCAGCGAGGGATGCGTCAACGCGAGGCGCATGAGCCCCGCATCTCGAAAGCGGTATCCCAAACCCGCTTCCAGATCGGCTACGGAAGCCATCTGATTTCCTTCCATTCAATCCCGCTGCCGATTGCGGAAGGCCGTGGGTCACCCAACCAACGGCCTTTCGCAAGCGGCACCTAGGCTGGTGCCAACGTCGGGAGTTCACTGGGCGCGTTGAACGGTTCCTCCTGCGGCTCCATCACCGCCACCGGAGCTTCCTCCGGCGGCAGCCCATGCTCCAGCAGGGCCCCCACATCCCTTTGAACCTCCTCCAACTGCGAAAGCTGCAAATCCGGATCCGCGACCGCGAACAGATCGCCCGTCTTCGGCTGCTCGTAGAGGGTGATGCGGCGACCGCCTTCGCGCGTCTGCGCCTTCACCTTGAGCAACCGTTTCCGCTCCAGCATCACCGCCAGAATGTAGATCGCCCCGGCATGACGCACGTCCCCCCGCGCCACCAATGCCCGCAACAGCGATTCCGCATCGGCCCGCCCGATCGCTTCCGGAGGAGCGGCCGCCGGTGGTTGGTAAGTCCCCATCCAGTGGGACACGAACCCCTTCCGGGCTGAAATCTCCGCCCCATGGGCCTTCCACGAGGCCGTTGAGAAATCCAGACGCTCAAACCCGTTGCGACCCTCGATCAGCACGGTGTGATAGCGCTCTCCCTCGGTGAACGCGTGGCCACTTTGATGGCACGTATGCGCCCGGGACTGGATGTTCCATTCTAGCATGACTTCCTGTCGCAGGATTAAGGACCACCCCCCTTCCAACGGCAACAGGCATTTGATTCCAGAAAAAAGGCTTGAGCCAAACACGCTCCGCCCCCATTTTCACCGCCTCACGCAGCCCGCGTGGCGGAATTGGCAGACGCGCTAGATTCAGGTTCTAGTGAGTAACATCGTACAGGTTCAAGTCCTGTCGCGGGCACCACTCCTTCGGTTCTTCTCCCTCCCGTTTCCGAACGTGTTCCTTCGTTACCTGCTATTTCGATCCGGTCGATCGCAGCTGCGGATGGTTGATCTGGCCTCCCAGATTCGCCGAGCGAGCATACAGCCCGCTGGTTCCAATCCCCAGCGCCACCAAGACCGCCAGCATCCAGGCGGGTACTACACGCTCCCCGCGCCCCAGGTACAACGCCACCAGCGCCGCCAATCCCAGGAGGAACACCGCGGTCGTCGCCTGGTCCGCTGACTCCTCGTGCCGGTCCAGGTAAGCCCGGACTTCAGACAACCGCTTCGGATCCACGTCCACCGCGAAATCCCCGGTGAACTTGACCGCAATGGCCACCACGCTCACCAACGCCATCCACAGCACGGCCACACGCACCACCTCGGGCTTACGGAACACCCAACCCCAGGCCAGCAAAAGGACCACAAAGGGCACGCCCAAGACAGGCAGGTGATTCAACGCGAGATGCAGATGGGTCCAATTCATTTCCGGAAACCTGCCGGTCGCACGTCATCGGTTGAACTCCAAAGTTCGCCGCCAGGGGTTATCTCCGGCTCAGGCTCCAGCAGGTCCTCCATTGCACCGCGACGGGCGAGGATCGACTTCCCGACTGGCCGAACTTCGATGGTTTTGGCGAACTCCCCGCCAATCAACGCAACGCCATGATTCCGATCGGCGGTGCCCTGATCGACAAGCTCAATGAACTTTGGCCTGCGGTCTTCCTCTCCCGTGTCGTCGGCGGGCTCCACGACGTCAGCCGCCGCAAGCTCTCCTGGTTCGGGGAGTAATGGCACCCCTTCCCGTTTCGTTGCATAGATTTCGCAACCGGCCGCTGGCGTGACGCTTCTCGGCCATGCCAACCTTGCCGCGGTAACGCGGCCATGAATTCGAAGCGCAGCATCATTCTGGGATCGATCGGGCTCCTTCTGGGGCTGGGCTTCCTCCTGTTCTGGAAACCCTCCGGTCCCGGGACCGCCGCCCCGAAGAAATCCCTGCTCGTCTACTGCGCGGCCGGGATCAAGGTCCCCGTCGAAGCCGTCGCGACCGCCTACCAGAAGGAATTCGGAACCGAGGTCCAACTCCAGTTCGGCGGCTCCGGAACCCTTCTGAACAACCTCAAGGTCGCCCAACGCGGCGACCTCTTCGTCGCTGCCGACAGCGGCTTCGTCGCCATCGGCCGCTCCAACGGCCTTCTCGCCGAGGTCCTACCCCTCGCCCGGCAATCACCCGTCCTGATCGTTCCCAAGGCCAACCCGAAATCCATCGCCACCATCGACGACCTCCTCAAGCCCGGCGTCCGCGTCGCCATGGCCAACCCGGATGCCGCCGCCATCGGAACCCTCGCCCGAGCCGCCCTCACGCGTTCCGGGCATTGGGATCGCCTTGCCCGCAGCGCCACCGTCTTCAAGCCCACCGTCACCGACGTCGCCAACGATGTGAAGCTCGGCAGCGTCGATGTCGGGATCGTCTGGGACGCCACCGTCGCCCAGTACCCCGAACTCGCCGCCGTCAGCCTTCCCGAATTCGCCGGTGCGACTTCCGACGTTTCGATCTGCATCATCAAATCCTGCGAACAACCCCCGCAGGCCCTGCATTTCGCACGCTACCTCGCCGCCCGCGATCGCGGCCTGCCCATCTTCAGCCGGAACGGTTACAAGGTCGTCGAGGGCGACGCCTGGCACCCCCACCCCGAGGTCCTCCTCTACAGCGGGGCCGTCAACCGCACCGCCGTCGAACCCACCCTCCAGGCCTTCGAGAAACGCGAGGGCGTCCAGATCACCCGCGTCTACAATGGCTGCGGCATCCTCACCGCCCAGATCCGCGCCGGCCAGAAACCCGACGCCTACTTTGCCTGCGACACCTCCTTCATGGAGACCGTCACCAACGACTTCCAGGCCTCGGTCGAGATCGCCGAGACCGCCATGGTCCTGCTCACCCAGAAGGGCAATCCGCGCGGCATCACCCAACTCGCCGACCTCGGCCGCCCCGGGCTGCGCGTCGGCCTCGCCCATGAGCAGCAGAGTGCGCTCGGCGCCCTCACCGCCCGACTGCTCAAGCGGGTGGGTCTCTACGAAAAGGTCGCTCCCAACGTCTCCGTCCAGGCCCCCACCGGGGACCTCCTGCTCAACCAACTCCGAGCCGGCGGCCTCGACGTCGCCCTCGTCTACGCCGCCAACGCCAGCCAGGTCCGCGACCAACTCGACGTCATCGAACTCCGCGAACCCGGCGCCCTCGCGGTCCAACCCTATGCCGTCGGCAACCGGTCCAACCACGCCCACCTGATGGAACGTCTGCTCCTCGCCATCCAGTCCGCCGAATCCCGACAGCACTTCGAACAAGTGGGCTTCAAGTGGAGGGGGCCTTCCCGTCAACCATGACCCAACCTTCGCCACCCACCGCCCACCGTCCGGGCTCCGACCGTCCGTTCTTCATCGCCCTTGGCATCCTCGGCGGCACCTATGTCCTCCTGCTCATCGCCACCCTTGGCGCCGACGCTTTCTACACAACCCCCGGCCACCTCTGGCGCGCCCTCCAGAGCCCGGAGATCCGCTACGCCATCCGCCTCAGCCTCCTGACCTGCACCCTCAGCACACTCCTTTCCCTCTGGGTCGCCGTCCCCATCGGGTACCTGATGACCCACCTCCAGTTCCGCGGAAAAGCCCTGGTCGATGCCCTGCTGGACGTCCCCATCGTGCTTCCGCCGCTCGTCATCGGTATCAGCCTGCTCATCCTCTTCCAGGCCCCGCCCCTGCGCGCCCTCGAACGGATCTTCCCCATCACCTACGCCGTTCCCAGCATCGTCCTCGCCCAGTTCATGGTCGCCTGCGCCTTCGCCGTCCGCACCATGCGGGTCACCTTCGAACAACTTTCGCCCCGTCCCGAACAGGTCGCACTCACCCTCGGCTGCAACCGCAGCGAAGCCTTCTGGCGCGTCGTCCTCCCTTCCGCCAAACGCGGCATCCTCACCGCCGCCACCCTCGCCTGGGCCCGCGCCCTGGGCGAATTCGGTCCCATCCTCGTCTTCTCCGGCGCCACCCGCATGAAGACCGAGGTCCTTCCCACGACCGTGTTTCTCGAACTCAGTGTCGGCAACCTGGAGGCCGCCGTCGCCGTCTCCCTCCTGATGGTCGTCGCCGCCGTCACCGTCCTCCTCATCATCCGCTCCCAGGGCATCACCCCCTCCACCCGTCGTTCCCTCTGAACCCGTGATCGAACTCGACCACATCACGCTCCAGGTCGGATCCTTTCGTCTCACCGACGTTTCCTGCCATATCCCACGCGGCAGCCACACCGCCCTCATGGGCCGCACCGGCGCCGGCAAGACCACCCTCCTTGAAGCCGTCTGTGGCCTCCGCACCGTCCAGTCCGGCCAAATCCGCATCGACGGCAGAGACGTCACCCACGAACCCCCGGGAGCCCGCGGCGTCGGTTTCGTCCCGCAGGACGGCGCCCTTTTCGCCCACCTCACCGTCCGTCAACACCTCGGCTTCGCCCTCGACGTCCGCCGCTGGCCCGCACCACGCATCGCCGAACGCGTCGACGAACTCGCTTCCTGGCTTCGACTCACCCATCTCCTCGACCGCCTCCCCCTCGGTCTCTCGGGCGGCGAGGCCCAGCGCGTCGCCCTCGGCCGCGCCCTCGCCTTCCACCCACAGGTCCTGTGCCTCGACGAACCCCTCTCCGCCCTCGATGACGACACCCGCGCCGAGATCTGCGATGTCCTCGCCGACATCCGACAACGCACCGGCGTCACCCTCCTCCACATCACCCACAACCGTCGCGAGGCCGCACGCCTCGCCGACAACGTCCTCCAGTTGCGCGATGGCCGCATCGAATCCACACCCGTTCCCGAGGCCTGAGGAACTCCTCCCGGAACTGACACCCGAGGAGCGCGCCACCTACGAGTGGCAACTCCCCGTCACGGGCATCGGCGAACTGGGCCAACGCCGCCTCAAGGGCGCCTCCGTCCTCATCTCCCGCGTCGGCGGACTCGGTGGCGTCGTCGCCTTTGAACTCGCCGCCGCGGGCATCGGACGCCTCATCCTTGCCCACGGCGGAAACCTTCGTCCCAGCGACCTGAACCGCCAGTTGCTGATGACCCACGACCACCTCGGCCAACCCCGGATCGAAAGCGCTGTCCGCCGCCTGAAAGCCCTCAACCCACGTCTCGAAATCGTCGCCGAACCCGCCAACATCTCGGAGGACAACGCCGCCCGCCTCGTCGCCCAGGCCGATGTCGTCGTCGATTGCGCCCCCCTCTTCCAGGAACGATACCTCCTCAACCGCGAGGCCATGGCCCAACGCCGTCCCATGGTCGAGGCCGCCGTCTACGACCTCGACTTCCACCTGACCACCTTCCTCCCCGGGCAGACCGGTTGCCTTCGCTGCCTGTATCCCGAGCTCAGCACCGATTGGACCCGACGCTTTCCCGTGGTCGGGGCCGTCCCCGGCACCGCCGGATCCCTCGCCGCGCTCGAAGTCATCAAGATCGTCGCCGGTTTCGGTGAAACCCTCGCCGGCCGACTCCTCGTCGCCGACCTGCGTGCCTTTCAGGTTAAAATGCTGCGCCTCCACCGGATTGCGGATTGTCCGGACTGCGGTGCGCTGTAATGTCTCCATTTCAAATGCGGCTACGCGCGTTCCATCCACTGGTCCGGTTCTGGCTCTGCCTCGCAGGCGCCGGCCTCGCCCTCGCCTGCCGTTACTCGGTCCGCGACACCGGCTTCATCGATCTCGCCGCGGCCGCCGGTGCCTATCGCCTCGAACTTTCCGCCCCGCCCTCCTTTCCCGCCGAGAGCCGTCGCGCCCTGGAACAGGCCGCCGCCGTCATGCTCCTCGACTCGAACATCACCCTCGAAACCGGCCCTACCCCGCGCCCCGGCGATCCCGCCACCCTCCGCCTCGTCGACGCTGAATCCCGCACCTTCCCGGTCGCGACCCTGACCAACGCCGCCCTCGACGCCTACAAACTCCTCGAGTCCGTTGCCACCTCCACCCTCCGCGATCGGCTCTACCGCGAATCCCTGCGCGCCTACGGACTCGTCCTTCTGGTCGAAGGTTCGGACACCGCCGCCAACCAACGCGCCCAGGCCGCCGCCCAGGCCGCCATCGACGCCACCGCGAAGCTCATCCCGGGCATGCCCAAGCCCGTCGATATCCCCCCCCAACTCATCGTCCTGCCTGCCGCCGCCCAGGCCGCCGAAGCCATCCTTCTCTGGGGTCTCGGGTTCGAGCCCGCTCCCTCCGACCAACCCCGCCTCGCCCTGCTCTACGGCCGTGGCCGTCGTCTTGGATCTCCACTCGAAGGCCCCCTCATCACCCAGACCGTCCTCCGCGAACGCCTCGTCCTCATCGGTCAGGATTGCGAGTGCGACCTCGACCGCGCCTGGCTCCGAGGCCCCCTCTACCCCGGCCGCTGGGACCGCAGCCTCCAGGAAGTCGCCGCCAAGGTCCTCGGCTTCGATCCCGAGAACCCCATGGTCCGCGCCGAGGTCAGCCGCATCATCGAACGCGGCCCCCAACCCGGCCAAAAGAAGAAGAACGCCGGCACCGCCCAAGCCCTCGGCTACTCCGAGGAATCCGTCGAATCCCCCACCAAGGATCCATCGGACCCATCGGATCCGTCCGATCCGTCCGATCGGACTGATCCGACCGATCCTCCCCAACCCGCCCAATCCTCCCGCACCCTCTGGATCATCCTGGCCGGCGCGGTCACGGCCGCCATTGCCGCCGGTGCCTGGCTCTTCATCCGTTCCTCCTCACGCTGATGCCCCTGCTCTCCCTCATCCTGCGCGAACTGCGACACCACCGCTTCAACGCGGCGCTCTCCTTGCTCGGTCTGGTTGCCGCGGTCGCACTCCTCGTCGTCATCCGTCTCCTCACCACCGCCGCCGAACGCGAAACCCGGCGCGTCGTCCGCGACCTTGGATTCAACCTGCGCATCATCCCACGCGAGACGGACCCCGAACTCTTCTTCGCCACCGGTTACTCGGACAAGACCCTCCCCGCCGACGCCGTCCAACGCCTCGCCAACGGCGCCCAGGCCTTCGTCAGCTTCAACCACCTGACCGCCTCCCTCGAACGCCGCATTCCGATCGGCGATCGCGACGCCCTCCTGACCGGCCTTGGCCCCGCCATCGTGGGCGGCGGCGACAAGAAGCAGCCCATGGGCTTCAACATTGCCCCCGGCAAGGCTCACGTCGGATATCTCCTCGCCCGCCGCCTCGGTGCCAAACCCGGCGCGTCACTCCCCGTCCAGGGCCGTCTCCTGAATGTCGAGAAGGTCCTCGTCGAAAGCGGGACCGACGACGACATCCGCCTGTTCACCTCCCTCGCTGACGCCCAGGCCATCCTCAACCTCCCGGGCCGCATCTCGGAGATCAAGGCCATCGACTGCCTCTGCCTCACCGCCGACCAGGATCCCCTCACCCAGCTTCGCGCCGCCCTCGCCAAGCTCCTTCCCGAGGCCCAGGTCCTCCAGATGCGCACCATGGCCGATGCCCGTGCCAAGCAACGCCAGACCGCCGAACGTTACTCCAGTTTCGCCGTACCCCTCGTGCTCGGAATCGGCGCCGCCTGGGTCGGCATCCTCGCCGCCCTCAACGTCCGCGAACGCCGCGCCGAACTCGGTCTCTGGCGCGCGCTGGGTCACGGCTCCGGCCGCATCACCGCCCTCTTCCTCGGCCGCGCTGCCCTCCTCGGAATCGCCGGTGCGACCCTCGGTTACCTCCTCGGTACCGCCATCGGACTCCACTACGGTCCAAAACTCTATCCGGTCACCGCCGGAGGATTCGCTTCCGAACCCGTACTCCTCGGCTGGGCCCTGTTGGTCACCCCGGCCTTCGCCGCCCTCGCGGCCTTCCTTCCCGCCATGATCGCCGTGGCCCAGGACCCGGCCGAAACCCTCCGCGCCGACTGAACATGGTCTCCTGCTCCCACCTCACCCGGAACTACACCACCCGCCCGGGCAGTGTCGCCGGCATCCTCGACATTTCCCTCGAGATCCCCGCCGGCGAATTCGCCGTCCTCCAGGGCCCCTCCGGCTGCGGCAAGTCCACCCTCCTCCTGTCCATCGGTGGAATGCTCCGCCCGGAATCCGGCTCCGTCTCGGTCGCCGGCACCGACATCTATTCCCTCTCCGCCAGCCAGCGCGCGGACTTCCGCGCCTCACGCCTCGGCTTCGTCTTCCAACTCTTCCACCTCGTCCCCTACCTGACCGTCCGCGAGAACATCCTCGCCGGCATGTCCACCACCCAGGCCCGCACCCTCGCCGCCCACGTTGATTCCCTGATCCACGACCTCGGCCTCTCCGACCGCCGCAACGCCCACCCCGGCACCCTCTCCGCCGGCGAACGCCAGCGCGTCGCCCTCGCCCGCGCCATGGCCCGCAAACCCACCCTCATCCTCGCCGACGAACCCACCGGCAACCTCGACCCCGCCAACGCCCACCTCGTTTTCCAGCACCTCGACCGCTTCCGTCGCGAAGGCGGCACCGTCCTCGTCGTCACCCACGGCAACGACGCCGCCCCCTTCGCCACCCGAACACTCCGTCTCGAATCCGGCCGCCTCGCCCAAAACCCCTCTCCCCTCCCCGCATGATTCCACCCCCTCTCCCCGTAGCCGCCGACGTCAGGAGGCGCACCTCCCCTCCCACCCCCTCCGTAGCCGCCGACGTCAGGAGGCGCCTCTCCCCCTCCTCCCCGTCCTCCTCACCCTCGCCCTCGGCTCCGCCTCCGCCCTCGCCTCCGACTGGCCCACCTACCGACGCGACTACTCCCGCAGTGGCGTCTCCCCCGATCCCCTTCCCAAATCCCCCACCGAAGCCTGGTCCTGGCAATCCCAGCACCCGCCCCAACCCGCCTGGCAGGGCGAGGCCAAATGGGACGGCTGGAACAAGGTCTACGACCTGAAGCCGCGCCAACTCTTCGATCGTGCCTTCCACGTCGTCGTCGCTGCCAACCGCGCCTATTTCGGCTCCTCCGCGGACGACGCCGTCCGTTGCCTCGACGCCCGCACCGGCGCCCCGATCTGGACCTTCCACACCGAGGGCCCCGTCCGTCTCGCGCCCTCCGTGGTCGATGGCCGGGCCTACTTCGGTTCCGACGATGGCTGCGTCTACTGCGTTGATGCGGCCACCGGCAAACTCACCTGGAAGACGCGCGCCACGCCCGTCGATCGCCGGATCCCCGGCAACGGCCGCCTCATCTCCGTCTGGCCCGTCCGAACCTCCCTCATCGTCCAGGACGGCATGATCTACACCACCGCCGGAATGTTCCCGGCGGAAGGCGTCCACCTCGTCGCGCTCAACGCCGCCGACGGCTCAGAGAAGTGGCGCCAGATCCAGAGCGACCTTCCTGCCCAGGGCTACCTCCTCGCCTCGAAGTCCCGCCTCTACGTTCCCGCCGGGCGCGACAACCCCGCCGTCTGCGATCTCCAGAGTGGCAAGCGCGTCCGCGTCGTCGAAGGCGCCGGCGGCACCTACGCCCTGCTCACGGACGACATGCTCGTCTTCGGCCCCGGCAAGACCGGCCAACTCGGCGCCGTCGAGGACGGCAGCTCCGACCAACTCGCCACCTTCCAGGGCAACCACATGATCGTGACCCCCACCCGCTCCTACCTGCACTCCGACACCGAGATCACCGCCCTCGACCGCGCCCGCTACCTCGAACTCGCCCGCGAGCGCAAACGCCTCACCCGCGAACAGGCCGCCCTCGGCAAGAAGCTGAAGTCCCTTGGCAAGAAACCCGGCAACGAAGCGGAACACACCGCCCTCCAGACCCAACTCGCCGAACTCGGTCGCAAGCTCGACGAAGCCACCCAGGGCATGGACCAGTGCCTCCTGTGGAAAGCCCCTTCCACCTGGCAGCACTGCATCGTCCTCGCCGGTGACACCCTCGTCGCCGGTGGCAAGGACGAGGTCGTGGGAATCGATGCCTCCACCGGCAAGGTCGCCTGGACCCGCAAGGTCAACGGCCGCGCCTACGGCATCGCCGCCGCCGACGGTGCCGTCTTCGTCTCCACCGACCAGGGTTCCATCCACTGCCTCCGCCAAGGCGCCACCCAGGCCTCCAACTAGGACCCAGCCATGAATCCTCTCCCCTCATCGGCGTCATCGGCGCCATCTGCGGATAACACCCTTGCTCGCATCATGAACCGCTGGATCACCGCTCTCGCCGTCGCCCTCGCCTTTTCCCCGGTCGCCACGCTCGGCCAGGAAGCCGGCCTCATCGGCCACTGGGAATTCTCCCCGGACCGCACCCAGAACTCCGGCATGCGCGCCGTCTCCGGCAAGGAGGTCTCCTTCGCCGGCGGCCCCCGCGTCGTCAAGGATCCGCCCCCCGCCCGCGTCGAACTCGCCGGCCGCGATGAATCCATCGTCATCGCCTCCGGCATCGACAAGACCCTCCTTCCCGCCACCGAGATGACCGCCGAAGCCTGGGTGCGCGTCGACAAGGTCACCCAGTGGGGCGGCCTTGTTGGAGCCCTTCAGGACAACGGCGAGTTCGAACGCGGATGGCTCCTCGGTTTCGTGAACTCGAACTTCTCGCTCGGCCTTGCCACCGAGAAGGCGGGCCGCATGACCTATCTCGCCTCCACGAAGCCGTTCGAGACGAACCACTGGTACCACGTCGCCGGAACCTACGACGGCACCGAGATGCGCGTCTTCGTCAACGGCGAGCTCACCGCCACTTCCCGCGAGCAGTCCGGCCCCATCTTCTACCCGCCCTCCGCCCCCTTCGTCATCGGCAGCTACAAGGACGACGACGAACGTTATCCCCTCACCGGCGCCATCCACGACGTCCGCGTCTATCGCCGCGCCCTCAAGTCCGAGGAAATCGTCGCGCACTACAACACGAAGAAGGCGATCTTCCCCAAGCCCGCCCCCGCCCCACGCTTCTTCAAGCCCACCTTCGGCCCGTTCGTCGACTGGTCCGATCGCCGCACCGCCATCGTCACCTGGGAAACCGAGTCCGCCCAGCCCACCCGGCTGACCCTCGAACTCCCCGGCGGCACCACCCGCCAACTCGGCGACCAACAGTCCCGCACCAGCCACTCGGTCGCCCTCGAGAACCTCGAGCCCGACCTCGAACACTACTACCGCCTGGTCGCCCCCGACGAAGACGGTCGTCCCGTGGTCTCGCGCCGCTATCAGTTCGACACTTCGTTCTTCTACCAACCCGCGCGCCTCGCCGCTCCCGCGAAGCCCGCAACTCCCGCCACCACCGCGCAGGCCATCGCCAGCCTCGGCGTACGCGACGGCTATTCGCTCCTATTCGGTTCCACCGATGGCCAACTCGCCGCCGAACTCGCCCGCCAGACCACCTTTGACATCATCGTCGTCGAACCCGACGCCGCCCGCATCCCCAACCTCCGCACCGCCCTCACCGAATCCGGCGCCCAGGGCATGCGCGCTTCTATCCACCACATCCCCGGTGCCCAGCTTCCCTACGGCGACCTGATCGCCAACCTGATCGTCCTCACCGGACAGAAGCCGCCCGCCATCCCCGCCACCGAGCTCCACCGCGTCCTTCGTCCCAGCGGCGGAACCTTCGCCGTCGTCGGCACCGACATCGATCTTCCCGCCTACCGCCAGTGGCTCGCTGGCTCTCCGCTCGCCGAGGCCAAGCCCGGCCCCAATCCGCAGGTCGCCTTCGTCCTCACGCGCGGCAAGCTCGCCGGCGGCGGCGAATGGGGACACCAGTACGGCGGCCCCGACAACTCCTCCTGCTCCCAGGACGAACTCGTGAAGGGCGATCTCCAGGTCGCTTGGTGGGGCGATCCCGGCCCGCGTCCCATGCCCGATCGCGGCAACCGCAATCCCGCCCCCCTCTCCGTCAACGGCCGCCTTTTCATCCAGGGCAACCGCATCCTCTTCGGCCTCGACGCCTACAACGGCGCCATCCTCTGGAACTGGTCCGCACCCGAGGTCCGCCGCGCCAACGTCACCCGTGACTGCTCCAACATGGCCGCGTCCGGCGACACCCTTTACCTCGCCCACAACAAGTTCTGCATCGCCGTCGACGGCCAGACCGGCAGCCGCGCCCGCCGCTTCGAGGTCCCCCGCTCCGGCGCCAATGGCCCGCGCGACTGGTCCTACGTCGCCGCCGGCCGCGATCTCCTCATCGGAAGCCGCGTGAAGCCTGAAGGCTCCTACCTCGGCGACGACGGCGAATGGTACGAGGAATACGCCCCCGACCAGGTGAGCCGTGTCACGAGCGACCTGCTCTTTGCCCTCGATCCCGCCACGGGCAAATCCCTCTGGGAATACACCGGCGGCGCCGTCCTCAACTCCACCATCACCATTGGCGACGGCATGATCTTCTTCATCGAGAGCCGCAATCCCGCCGCCGTCCAGAGCGCCACCTGCCGCATCCAGAACGAGCTCCTCACCGACCAACACCTCGTCTGCCTCGACCAGCGCACCGGCAAGAGACTCTGGGAGAAAGACCATGACTTCTCCTCCCTCCAGTTCATGACGTACCTCGTCTACGGCAAGAACACGGTCGTCGTCACCGGCACGGACAAGAGCAAGCACTTCCACACCACTGCCTTCAACGCCCCCTCCCAGAAGCAGCCCTCCGGCTCCGGCGATGACATCGCTGCCGCCATCGGCGGACGCGTCCTCTGGAACGAGTCCCACAAGGAGGACAAGGGCCACCACTCCGGCCACCTCCAACACCCCGTCGTCATCGGCGACGTCTTCTACTCCGACCAACGCTCCTTCAACCTCACCACCGGCGAAACCCTCCGGAAGGACCTCCCCGAACGCCGCGGCTGCGGCGTCATGTCCGCCGGCAAGGACGCCATCTTCTTCCGCCACCACTTCCACGGCATGTGGGACCTCGCCACCGACAAGCGCTCCCAGTTCATGGGTATCCGCTCCGGCTGCTGGCTCTCCATGATCCCCGCCGGCGGCCTCCTCCTCGCCCCCGAAACCTCCGCCGGCTGCTCCTGCACCCACTCGATCCAGACGTCGATCGGGTATATTCCGAAGAAGCGCTGAAGGCGAGGGGGGGGGACCCATGGGACCTATGGGACCTATGGGACCTATGGGACCTGTGGGACGGCCGGCATCCGTCCCATCCGTCCCATCCCCCGTCACCGACCCTTCCCAAACATCTCCCCAAAGAAGTCCCCCTTGTTCCACTGGGGTGCCTCCTCCGCGTCCGCCACCTGACGGAGCACATCCACCATGAACCGCACGAACCTGACCGAGGATTCCCCATCCCGCGGCAGGGACAGGTCATCCGACGGCCGGTGGTAATGGTCCTTCACGAAGACCTCCGGCGTCACCTCACCCGGCTTGGCCTGCGTCCCGGGAATGTCCGCCACCTTCGGAAAGATCGCCGGCACACCCTGCCGGATGAACGAGTACTGATCGCTCCGGATGAAGGTCACGCGCTCCGGCCTCGGATCCGGCACCAACTCCAGGCCGGCGCGCCCAGCTGCCTTCTCTACCGGCCCACGCAACGTGGAATGCTCGATCCCCAGCACCGTGAACTTACGCGTCGGCTGCGTCACCAGCACCATGTCCAGGTTCACGTTCGCCACCGGACGACCCACCCCTTGGGGGAAATGCTGCGCCAGATACTCGGACCCGCGCAGCCCCTTCTCCTCCGCAGTCACCGCCGAGAACACCACCGTCCGCTTCGGACGCTTGCCCTCCGTCGCCAGCGCCCGCGCCGACTCCAGCATCATCGCGATCCCCACCGCATTGTCGTAGGCCCCGTTGTAGATCGCGTCCCCATTCACCGGGGTGCCAATCCCTTGGTGATCGAGGTGCGCGGTCACCACCACGACCTCCCCCGCCAACTTCGGATCCGACCCGCGCAACACACCAATCACATTGGGACTGCTGATCCGCCGCTGCTCACCGCTCACGGACAACGTCGCCTCGACGTTCAGTGGAAAGCCTTGAACCTCCCCCCGCTCCCCAGCGGCCAGAACCTCCGCCAACGGCTTCGGCCCCCGCGCAAACACCTTCGCCGCCCCGGCCGGACTCAAGCTCCCCGTGACCTTCAACTGCGGCACCACATCCGCCGGTTGCCCGTCCGCACCCAGCCATCGCATCGCGGGAAACCGCGCCTGCATCACCTGCCGCGCCCATGGGGACTCCACCAGATCCTTCGGCGTGGGAACCGAGATCACGCCCACGGCACCGGCGTCTGCCAACGCCTTCGCCTTCTGACGCGCATGCGAATGATGGGCGAGCGCTGTCGCCGGAAAGCGCGACGGCGCCTTCGACAGCACCACCGCGATCTTCCCCCGCAAATCCACCCCGGCGAGGTCATCGTAGCCCAACTCCGGCGCGCGCACCCCAAAGCCCACGAACACCAACGGCGCCGTCACCGAAGCGTTGGTCGTCGTGAACGGCGCACCGATCAGGAAGTCCGCCGGACAGTCGAGCACCTCGGTCCCACCCGCATGGCGCAGGCTCATCTCGCGGCTTTCCTCGATGACCTGGCTCTCCAGGAACGGCACCACCTGAAACCATCCGTTCGTCCCCAACCCCGGTTCGAGCCCGAGCCTCCCGAGTTGCGTCGACACGTACCACGCCGCGATCTGATGACCGCGGGTCCCGGCTCCGCGTCCTTCCAGAAGATCATCCGCCAGGAACGCAATGTGCCCGCCGATCGCCCGGTCCACCGCCCGGTCGGCCGCTGGCCTTGATCCCGACGGATGAAACGCACACCCCGCCGTCGCCAGCACCGTCGCCACCACCGTTGTCCGCATCCAGCCGTTCATCGGCCCAGTGTGCGGACACCGCCGGAAAATGACTACGGCAACCGTTCCCCGCGCGATGCCACCAGCAACCGGTACCAATCATCCCGGCTGATATCCACCGACGCCGCCTTCGCCAGCGCCGCGATCCGTGACGGATTCACCGAACCCACCACCGGCACCATCGCCGTCGGATGCTTCAACAGCCACGCCACCGCCAACTCCGTGCGGCCCACTCCATAGGTCGGGGCGAGCCCATCCAACTCCGCACGGACCCGCTCCGCACGCGCCTGAGCCTCCGCGGGCAGCCCCGTCAGCGGACCATCGCCCAACTGTCCACGACCCAGCGGACTCCACGCCGTCGGCGTGATCCCATCCATCAGGCACTGGTCGAGCGTCCCGTCTTCCAGCGTCGCCGTGTGGATGAGACTGACCTCCACCTGATGCGTCGCCAGAGGGAATCCGCACGCCCGCTGCAACGCCGTCACCTGGCTCGGCCGGAAGTTCGAGACGCCGAACTCCCGCACCTTGCCCGCCGCCCGCAATCGCACGAACGCACCCGCGACCTCCGACGGATCCATCAGGTAATCGGGCCGGTGGAGCATCAAGAGATCCATCGACTCGAGCCCCATCCGACGAAGTGAACCCTCGACCGAGGCCTCGATGTGCGCCGCGGAGAAGTCGTAGCGCCCCACCGCGCCCGCCGGTTCCCCGAGACGCCGGATCCCGCACTTGCTGGCCACCACGATCCGATCCCGCGTAGCGGGACGTTCCTTCAGGGCCGCGCCGAAGATGCGCTCGCAGGCCCCACCGCCATAAATGTCCGCGAGATCAAAGAACGTGTACCCCGCGTCCAGGGCCGCATGCACCGCACGCTTGCCCGTGGCGTCGCCGTCCGCCGGCGGCGGAGCCCCTTCGGACCCCGCCAACCGCCAACAGCCATACGCCAACCTCGAGACAGCCAACGACGATCTCCCCAGCAATTGTGTCTTCATGCGCCCTCAAAAAAAATCAGTCCGATCCCTCGGATCGGACTGATCAGACCAATCCTCCAGATTACAGACCCAGGTCCGTGACCGCGCCCAACGACGCGGACGACACCGTGGCGGCGTACTTCGCCAGCACGCCACGGGTGTACCGGGGCTTCGGCTGCTTCCACTTCCGCAACCGGGCGTCGAGTTCCTTCGCCGGGATCTCCAGCGTGATCGCCCGCTTCTCCGCATCAATGCGGATGGCGTCGCCGTTCTTCACCACGGCCAACGGTCCGCCGGCGTACGCCTCAGGCGTGACGTGCCCGATGACGAACCCGTGCGAACCACCCGAGAAACGGCCGTCCGTGATGAGCGCGACGTCCTTGCCGATACCCTTGCCCATGATCGCCGACGTCGGCGAAAGCATCTCGCGCATGCCGGGACCGCCTTGAGGTCCTTCGTACCGGATCACGATCACGTGGCCGGACTTCACCTTGCCGTTGAGGACGCCCTGCAGGGCCGTCTCCTCGTTCTCGAACACGATCGCCTTGCCACTGAAATGCAGGCCTTCCTTGCCCGAGATCTTCCCAACCGCGCCGCCCGGGCACAGGTTGCCACGGAAAACCACCAGGTGGCTGCTCGGTTTGATCGGATTGTCGAAGCCACGAATGATGTCCTGGCCCTTCGGATACTTCGGCGCCTTCTTGAGGTTCTCCCGCATGGTCTTGCCGGTGACGGTCATCACGTCGCCATGGAGCAATCCCTCGTCCAGAAGCATCTTCATCAGCGGCACCGTGCCGCCGATTTCAACCAGGCGGGACATGACGTACTTACCGCTCGGCTTCAGGTCCGCCAGCACCGGCACCTTCTTCCCGATGCGCGTCCAGTCATCCAGCGTGATCTTCACGCCGGCACAATGGGCCATCGCGATCAGGTGCATCACCGCGTTCGTCGAACCGCCCAGCGCGATCACCAAGGTCATCGCATTCTCGAAGGCCTCCTTGGTCATGATGTCCCGAGGCTTGATGCCGCGACGGATCAATTCCATCACCGCCGCCCCAGCGCGCTCGCAATCATTGGTCTTCTCGTTCGAGACCGCCGCCTGCGCCGAGGAATTCGGAAGGCTCATGCCCAGCGCCTCGATCGCGGACGCCATCGTGTTCGCCGTGTACATGCCGCCGCACGAACCCGCACCCGGGATCGCCACCTCGGCAATGGCTTCGACTTCTTCCTCGGTGCATTTGCCCGCGGCGTGCTTGCCCACCGCCTCGAAGATGTTCACCAGGTCCACGTCCTTCTCCCCGTGGGACCCAGGCATGATCGTGCCGCCGTAGACGAAGATCGACGGCCGGTTCAACCGAGCCATGGCCATCAAGCATCCCGGCATGTTCTTGTCGCATCCACCCACCGTCACGAACCCGTCGAAGCCCTGGCAACCCACCACGGTCTCGATCGAGTCCGCGATCACGTCGCGCGACACCAACGAGTATTTCATGCCCTCGGTGCCCATCGAGATGCCGTCCGAGATGGTGATGGTGTTGAAGACCACCGCCTTGCCGCCGGCGTCGTTGATCCCCATCGCCACGCTCACCGCCAACTGGTCGATGTGCATGTTGCAGGGCGTCACCATGGACCACGTGGATGCCACGCCCACCTGAGGCTTCTTGAAGTCCTCCTTCTTGAATCCCGTGGCATACAACATACCGCGACTGGGCGCGCGTTCGATGCCATCCACCACAACCGACGAGAATGCCCGTTCCTGCGATTGAACTGCCGTCTTCTTCTTCATGCGTGCAGCCAGTCTCCGAAACCCAGCCCCCTTCGCCAACAAGGAAGTTCCCGCGGAAGATCCCAGTTCCCAGTGGCCAGACATCTGGCATCTGGGGACTGGAGACTGGGAACTCCCCCAGCAGTCCTCGTGCCCTCACGCGGCGGAACCAACGTTTGCACCGGGTGGGGGCACCCGGCCTTCATACGTCTTGAAACTTGAAACTGAAAACTCGGAACTCCCACAATGTTGACCGCCCTGTTCGTGGCGACCCGGATCCTCGCCAATCCGGTATCCAACGTCCTGCAGAAGCAGCTCACCCAGAGATCCTGCGACCCCGTCCTCATCATCGCCGCTACCCACCTCCTGCTCGCAATCGCCGTCCTGCCGCTCCTCGCCGGCCCTGTCTCCCTCACGCTTCCCGCCACTTTCTGGATCCCGATGACGGCCTGTGCCCTTCTGGCCGTGGCCAGCAACACCCTCATCGTGGCCGCACTCCGTTCCTCCGATCTTTCCGTGCTCGGCCCCATCAACGCATGGAAATCCGTGGTCAGCCTCGTCGCCGCCGCGTTCATCCTCGGGGAATGGCCTACGCTGGCAGGATCGGCCGGCATGCTCCTGATCGTGGCCGGAAGCTTCTTCATCGCGGATCCGGTCGCGGACCAGGGAAAGATCCACGCGTTCACGCACCTTCTCCGAAACCGCGGGATCCAACTGCGCCTCGCGGCGCTGGTGCTCTCGGCCATCGAGGCCGTCTTCCTCAAGCGGGCCCTCCACCACGCACCGGCCCTGACCGCCTTTGTGGCGTGGAGTTTCCTCTGCCTCCCCATCGCGCTCGGCGCCACCGCGTTCATTCTCCGCGGCCAATTCCGTCCGCAGACCGCGAACCTGGCCCCAAACCTCCGCACGCTCGCCGCCCTGACCCTCACCACCGGACTCATGCAACTCACCTCGCTCCTGACCTTCGAACGGCTGCTGGTGGGCTATTCGCTCGCCTTGTTCCAGCTGTCCTCCCTGCTGAGCGTTCTCCTCGGCCACCACTTCTTCCAGGAGCAACACCTTCGCCGACGCCTCCTCGGCGCCAGCATCATGAGCGCCGGGGCCGCCCTCATCATCGTCTTCCCCAACGCCACCCACTGATTCCGCACGCCCCACCTTGCCCTCTCGCCATAGACGCGTAGCCTTCAGCCATGCGTACGGCGCACGGGGTGGTCGAAACCTTCAGCGAACCTTGGAACGAACAGGCCGTCGCCGCGTGGGCACGCGGCCTCCGCGCCAACCTCGCTGCCGCCTCCGTCACCTTCGGCGTCCTCTTCGTCTCACCCACGTTCAACGCCCCCATCCACGAACTCCTCGAAGTCCTGCGACTCGAGGCCCGCATCCCATTGCTCGTCGGCGCCTCCACCTCCGGCGGCATCCATGGCGGCCACGAATCCGAACAGTCGGAAGGCATCGTCCTCGCGCTCTATCACATCCCCGGCGCAAAGGTGAAGGCCACCTACGTCTGCGACGCAGACCTCGCCAATCACACCTCCGCCGACGACTGGCACCGCTTCACGGGCATCCCTCCTTCCGCGACCAACGGTTGGCTCCTGTTCGCAGACCCTTTCCAGACCGACAACGAAGCCTTGCTCCGCCAGTGGAACCTCGCCTACCCAGGCGTCCCCATCATCGGCGGTCTCGCCACCGGCAATTCCACCGAACGGCAGGCGTCCGTCTTCCTCGACGGCAAGGCCTTCTCCGAGGGCGCCGTCGCCCTCTCCATCGGCGGCGCTGCCGCCCTCCTCCCGGTCATCTCCCAGGGCTGCTGCCCCATCGGCGAGACCTGGACCATCACACGCGCCGAAAGGAACTTCATCCTCGGCATCGGAAACCGCCCCGCCTACTCCGTCCTCGTCGATACCTACAACCACCTCACCGCTGAAGAACAACAACGCTGCCGCGACAACATCATGGTCGGCTTCGCCAGCGACGAGTACCGCGATGAGTTCGAACCCGGCGATTTCCTCGTCCGCCAACTCATCGGAGCCGACCCAAAGGCGGGCGCACTTGCCGTCGGGGCCCGCCCCCGCGCCGGACAGACCATCCAGTTCCAACGCCGCGATTCAGCGGCCGCCTCCACCGACCTGATCCGCGCGCTTGAACGGACCCGCGGCCGCCTGACCAACCGTCGCCTCTACGGGGGGCTCCTCTGGACCTGCTGCGGCCGGGGGCGGGCCTTCTTCGGCACTGCCGACCACGACGCCGCGCTCATCCAGGAGCACCTCGGTCCCCTCGCCGTCGCCGGCACCACCGCCAACGGCGAGATCGGTCCCGTCGGCTCCCGCAGCTTCTTTCACGCCTACACCGCCTCGCTCGCGCTCATTGTCAGTGCTTGAGCCCGGCTCCGTCCCGGGGTGAAGTCCACCGGTACATGGAAGCAACCGTTGCCACCCTGGCCCCAGCCATCACCGCTGCGGCCCCGCCCGATTCATTGGTCCTCCCGCAGGACATCATGAACCGGATCCAGTTTTCTGTCTGCTTCCCGGCCGACCAACCGGTCGAACTCGAACTCGGCGCCGGCGATGGATCCTTCATCCTCAAGTACTCCGCGCTCCACCCGGAACGGAACTTCCTCGCCGTCGAACGCCTCCTTGGCCGCCTGCGCAAGATTGACCGCAAGGGCCGCCGCCTCGGCCTGACCAATCTCCGCGCGCTCCGGTTGGAAGCCTCCTACGTCCTCGAATGGATGATCCAGCCTGCCTCCCTCTCGGCCCTCCACGTCTACTTCCCCGATCCCTGGCCCAAGCGCCGCCACTGGAAGCGCCGCCTCATCAATCACCGCTTCACCGAACTCGCCGCACGCGCGCTCAAGCCCGGCGGACGCTTCTTCGTCCGGACCGACGACGCCTCCTACTTCGAACAGATGGTCGAGGTCGGCAACGCCCAGGCAGCCTTCACCCCCGTCACCGAACCCACCGAACTCATGGCGGTCATCACCGACTTTGAAGCCGACTTCAACAAGGACGGCATCGCCACCCGCCACGCCGCCTGGGAACGCAACAGCTCCGCCCCCTCCCAACACGCTTCCCCAGAAGCCTCCACCGCTCCATGATGCACCCGATGTCCGCCCCCTATCGCGCTGGTTTCAGTGTCTCCCGTCTGACCGGGTGGCTGTTGGTTTGGCTCGGCGGTTTCCTTGGCCCCTTCCAGGCGCTCGCAACAGACGCCCCGGACACTCTGCCACCCAAGCAACTCGCCTTCCTCGAATCGGCCGCCCGCGGACGCTTCTCCGGACGATGGAATGAAGCCGGAAGCAACGAGTTGACCGTCCTTCGCCTGAAGGCAGACGCCTACCAGCGCCAGATCGCCTCCAACCACCTCGTCCGCGGCCTCGTCGTTTCCAAACGCTACTCGGACACCAACCAGACATCCCTCGTTTCCTACGAGGAACTTGAGCTCAGTGCCGCCCTCACCGGCTTCCATCTCGCTGCCCTTTCCTATTGGTTCTCGGTCGACCTCAAGCCCAACGCCCTCGACCTCATCCGCGAGAACCTCACCGGGCTGGAGAACCTCACCCAGGTCTCCGGCAAGCCCGGATACATCGCCGCATTCGCCGGTCCCGCTTCGGACCCGGCGTTCAAGACCACGTATTCCACCCTGGGTGCCGAGGATCCCGCGCGACCGGGCTTCGGCAAGTTGGCCTTCCCTGGACCCAATGGGCAGGTGTGGATCGGAGGCGCCTCCCAGGACACTTACTCCGCCGTCGTCCTCGGTCTGTCCTCCGTCTACAAACGCATCCGGGACCCTAAAGTCCGCCTTCGAGCCAGCAATCTGGTCGAGGTCATCATCCGCAGACTCGACGAGGATCAGTGGCGCATCCGCGATGGCCAGGGCCACGAGACATTCGTCCAACCCCACCTCAAGTTGGCCATCCTCCGTACTGGCGCATCCATCAATCCGGACCGCTACAACAAGCGGTATGAGAGCGCCTTCCCCGCAGCGATGGCTTACCCGCCCCAGGCGGCTCCGAAGTACGGAAATGCAGGCCATGCCATGTTTGCTCTCGCCAATCTGGTCACCCTCTCACGGCTGGAGACCAATGAGACACGCAGCCTGTCCATCCAGGGCCGCATCACCCAGATCTGGCGCCAAAGCGGTTCGGACATCAACCCGTGGATCGCTGCCGCGTACGTCAACGCCTTCGACCACGCTCCCAATGATACCCTCGCCACCGCCACCCTTCAGGGCGTCCTCCAGCTCTACCCGTCGCCCCCGCGCTGGCAGCAATCCGCAACCCCGCTGAGGTCCACCCAACCAACCATCACAGCAAACCAGGCCACATGGTCCAAGGACTCCCTCCTCATCCACGAGCGGGTCGCGAGCCCCTTCGCCTGGACGGATTCTCCCCGCGCCCTGCCCTTGCGCCCCCAGGCACCCGTCGTCCACTCAGGCGTCGATTACCTCCTCTGCTTCTGGATGGCACGCGATGCCGGCGTCATTCCTCATGAGTCCGCCCCCCGCATCATCCGGACCTTCGCCAATCCCCGCTCCACGACGGCGCGCGCCACCAACATCGCCCTTCCACTCCCACCGAATTCCCCTTCCAACGCCACAAACAGCCCCCGATCCCGCGTGATCAAACCCTGATCCGCGACCAACGACCCGGCCGGTTCAGCCTGGGTTCGGCAATTCATTCATCCGCAGATGGCGCCGATTGCGCAGATGGAAAGGCAGAAACGCGAGCGCCCGACGTTGGCGAAAACCTCACCTTGAAGGAGCACGGCACGTCCGATCCAAGCTTCTGATTATCTGCGTCATCTGCGCTATCTGCGGACGCAACCGCCGTTTTCAGGTTCAGTGGATGACCGGGACACCGCGCACCACCGGACGCCTCCTCGCGAGTCCGTTCAACCGACCCAACCGCAGCACCTCGGCCTCCAACTCCACTCCGTAATCCGCCTTCAATCGCGTCGCCACGTCCCGACGCCAGGCCTCCGGAAAAATCCCCGTACCAAACAGGGCGCCTGCAAAAGCACCGGCGATCTGGGCGTACGAATCCGTGTCGTGCCCCCATTCCAGCGTCAAGGCCAGCGCTACCAACGGATCCCCACCCGCGATTTCCCAGCACGCAAGGACCACCACAAACGGCACCTGCGCCTCCCACTTCACCGTCTCCTGGAATTCTTCCTCCAATCCCTCGAACAACAGCGCCGGCTCCCCCTGGGCCGCCGATACCCGGCGTCGAACCACACCCGTCCACCGGTCCACGGCCCGCGGGCACCACGGAATCGACCGATAACCGTACGGATCCGTTTCCACCATCGCTGCCACCACCTCCTTCCAGGCCTCGACCGGTGATCCCCCAACCGTAACGGTCAATGCCCGAGCCAAGCCCGCGACGATGCCAGCGTTCAGGTCCCGTGCCCACCCGTTGTCGAAGAATCCCAATCGGTAAGCCGCCTCGTACGCCAACTCCGGCGCCCCCGCATAAACACAGGCCAACGGAAGGCTCGTCATCTGCCCGCAGCAGGTCGCCAACCCGTTCCACATCCGCTCGGGTGGACGCGCCCTCGCCAGATCCCGTTCCCCCAGCACCCACCGCGCCGCATACCACCATTCCGCCAACCAGTCCTGCAGCAGCCGTGCACGTCCCTCGCCGGCACGCACCTCCGCCCGCCGGGGCCAGTCAAGGTAAGCGCGCGCCAGATCTTCCACCTCCATCCCACCTGCCTGCTCCATCGCTCCCAACGATTCCAGCAACACCAGTTTGTGCCGGGAATCGTCGGTGATGGTTCCAGGCGGCGCCTGCCGACTCCAATGCGCGTAGGGCTCCGGTTCCGGTCGCAACGCGGTGTAGCCCCGCCACTGCCACCGCAACCGATCCTTCGTCGCGGCCGCCGCTGCGTCATCCAGCTTCTCCCCGCGCTTCCACCGCTTCGGGGCCCGCTCCAGGCCTGCCACCTTCTCCGGCGGCTGAAACTCGATCGGACCCCCCAGCGCATCCCCGATCAACGTCCCGTACATCAAGCCACGGATGCGCTCCAACCGCGCCGGATCCACCGGCTCCGCCGCACTCATGGACGACCCTCCCACGGCCAACCCCGCGGCTGCCGTCCCAATGAATCCCCTCCGTGTCAGCATGACTTTCCTTCCTCCTCCACCAAGGACATCCCTTCCAGCAAGGCGTCCCAACCGGGCCGCACGATCAAGCCAGCCCCCACCTCCAACCGCACAACCCGTCCCCGAGCCGAACACCCCAGCGGCAATTGCGCATACCCAATCAACCGCCGGACGATCTCCACTCCCGCCAAAGCCACCGCCAGCCCGATGTCGTGCCCGACCGCCCCCCGATACAACCGCCGCCACTGTTCCAACACCTTCACCCCTTGCCCGGCGAGGACGAGGTGTCCCAGCCAGACGCCCTCGTCAATCTCCGCACGCCCATCAAACGAGAATTCAGGATCAATCACCCGCGGCCCGCCCACGCCACGGACCACGCTCCCAGGAAAAAAGTCCCCATGGACCAGACTGGATCCTTCGCCCAGATAAACCGTCCGACCCAGCGCCGAAGCCCGTTCCACCACTTCCACGTCCGACACCACCCGCAACCCCGCCGCACCCAACCCCGTGCTGATCGACTCCAGATCCAATCCGTTGCCCGCCCGAAATGGGATCTCGAACAGGTGTGCATGGTTCAATGCCCGCATCTCCGGGTTGCGGACCGGTTCACCGGCCGGCCGGATGGCATGCAAACAACCCAGGAAATCGGCCAGTCCGCTCAAATCTTTCTCCCCGATCTTCACCCCGCGATACAGGTCCGTGTAATCCCCACCGGAGCCAAGGTCCTCGAGGACCATCCATCGCCCATGCGGTTCAAAATGGATCACCGCAGGCATGCGCTCACCGACTCCCAGCACACCGCGAACCCTTTCATAGAAGCCGTGCTCTCCCGCGATCCGGTCCCACGGAGCCGCAAATTGGGGATACTTCGCCACCCAGGGAAACGACTGCTTCACGATCAGGCTCCGCTCCGAGGTCCGCACACGGAGCGTCCGGTTCATGTTGCCCTGTCCCGCCAAAGCCACCGACACCACACGCTCGCCCGCGGCCAGCACCCCCGCCCGCCCCAACTCTCCTCCTGTCCCCGGGACATCCCCCGCCTCAAAAATGAATTGTCCGTCCTCCCCGCAACGTTCGAAACCCACCATGCGTGGTCATGCTGACACGCCCACCTCCCACAGCACTCCCAAAAAACACACGTCCACCTCCCTCCGCAACCCACCACAGCCTCGTCTGCTACCCCAGTCGTAGCTGACGACGTCAGGAGGCAGTGGAAGAAGCCCGGAGTCCCAGGTTTTAAGCTTCAAGCCCACCACAGCCTCGTCACCTCGTCAGCTACCCCAGTCGTAGCTGACGACGTCAGGAGGCAGTGGAAGAAGCCCCAAGCCAGCACCACCCCCTACCGAAAATCCCCCTCGTACCGTTCCACCCGACCCAGGATCGACTGCACATACTCCCGCGTCCCCGGATAGGTCATATCCCCCATGAAGACGGCAGCATTCGTCAGTCCCGGCCCCTGCATCCACCGCAGCACATTCCCGCGGCCGGCGTTGTAGTCCGCCAAACCGTATGCATAGGGATGATCCGTCCGGAGGTACCGCCGCGTCACCTTCGCCAGATAGAAACACCCCGCGTGCAGGTTCGTCCGCGCATCCAGGATGTGCTCGAACCGAAACCCTCGATCCCGCCGCGCATCCGCCCATTCCTGCGCCGCCCCCTCGGTCACCTGCATCAACCCCAACTCCCCGGCCCCGCCCCGGGCCCCAACCCGAAACGCGCTTTCCCGCCAGATGACGGCCTTCACCAACGCGGGCGGCAATCCATGCTGAAGCGATACTTCCCGGATCATCACATCGTATCTCCGCTCACGCGCATAACGCTTTCCGTAGCCCCACCATCCCGCCGTGATGGCAAGTCCTCCGACCAACATCCAAACCAGCACCCGACGCACCCATCCCTTGTGCCTGCACGGCCTCCTCATTGGCCAGCATGGAAGGGGCGTGCCCGACAAAATCTGTCCCTTGCCCCACCCCTTGCAAAATCACACTCGCATTTTGCCCCACCACGACCTCATGATGTTCCTCAACATCCATTGCAGCGCGAGTCACGCCGGGGGTCGGGGTGGCGTGGTTCGTTCAAGGGGACAAAGTCTGCAAAACCAAACCAGATCGACGTGCTGCGTCGCTCCAGAATTCCGCTCCGATGAACGGCTGCTGCGCTCATCCGTTCCTGATTCTTGCATCGCTGCTGTTGCTGGGGCTGCATCTCCGCACCCTCGGCCAACCGGCGCCGCCGTCCCTCATCACGAACATCCTCGACGCCCGGAGGATCGACCGAACCTCCCTTCCGTCCAACGGCATCCCCATCGAGGTGAATGCCGTCGTCACCTATATCGATCCGGTATGGCGCATGATGATGGTGGCCCAGGGCACCAACGGAATCTTTGTCACCGCCAGTTCCCACCCCTTCACTCCGGGTGATCTCGTCCGCATCCAAGGCTCCGTCGTGCGTGGCGAGTTTGCGCCCTCCCTCGACGCCTCCCCACCGGGAAGTGTGACACGCATCGGGACTGGACCACTCCCCCCTCCCTTCGAACTGACCGGCGCACGCCTCCTGCACGGTCAGGAAGATGCCCAACGCATCCGCATCCGCGCCATCCTCGGCCAATCCCACGTCGAACCCGATGGACGGAACGTGCTCCACCTCGTCTCTGAATTCGGGGAGTTCATTGCCTACCTGCCGCCCCATTCAAAAGCAGCCATCTCCACCAACAAGATCGGCTCCCAACTAACCCTCGTCGGGGTCTGCGGCACGGAATTCAACGCCCTCGGCCAGTACCTGAATTTCAACCTCTTCCTCAACTCCACCGACGACATCCAGTTCACCCATTCCGACCCCACTCCACTCTTCGAACTTCCCGTCCGCAGCCTACGCGATGTCTTCGGCTTCCGCCTCGGCGACGATCGCCTCCACTTCGTCCGCGTCGAAGGCACCGTGACCCTTGTCGGTCAGGGATTCTGCGTCCTCCAGCGGGATCAGGAAGCCATCCGGATGCGGCTTCTTCCATCCACCCCTCGTCCTACCATCGGCCAACGACTCGACCTCGTTGGCATCCCACAACCGGACGACTTCGGCCCCATCCTGACCGCCTGCCAATTCCGCGTGCTCTCCTCGGGAACGCCTCCCCCGCCTCAACCGCTTGCGGCCGACATCCCCTCCATCCAGTACAGCGGCCAGAACGGCCTGCGCGTCATCTGCGAAGGCTCCGTGCGCCTCGCCGGCGCCCAGTCCGGGTTGCACATCCTCTCCATCCAGCGTTCACCGGGTGAGCACCTCGAAGTCATCATCAATACCTCCACCGGCCTCATCCCTCCCCCGGAAGCCCTCGAAGTCGACGCCCGGATCCGTGTGATCGGTGTCTTCGAACCCAAAATCAATCCTCCCCGCCATCAGTCCTCTCCCCGCATCCTCGTCGACTCGTGGAACGATGTCTCCGTCCTCCAGGTCTCTCCCGCCCGACGCATCCACCGCATCGCCACCTTCTCAAGCCTCTCCGCCATCGCCGTCCTCGGCATTTCATCGTTCATCGTCATCCGGCGACTCCGCGGTCAGGACAATGCCCTCCGCGAACACTTGCGCCACCGTTCCGACCTCCAGCAACGCTACGACCTCCTCGTCGAACGTGCCGTCGACCTCATTTACACCCTCGACCAGAACGGTCGTGTCCTCTCCTTCAATCAGGCTGCCTTCCGGTTCTTTGGCGTCAGACCCCACGAAGCGCGCGATCGCTCCGTCCTCGACATCGTCGTCCCGGAGCACCGCGAAACGGTCCGGTCCCGCATGCAGGCCCGGCTCGCCGAACCGGAATCCGAATCCCCGTTCCAGGTCGATGTCTTCGACCACGCCGGGGACCGTCGCACCCTTGAAATCACCTCCCGTGTCGTCCGCATCGGAGAAGCCCCACCCCATATCGAAGGAGTCGCACGCGACATCACCGCCCGCCGCCGGATCGAGGAAGCCCTGCGCGCTCTCGTCGCCACGGCCGTCAGTGGTTCCGGCGAAGCCTTCTTCCAGCGCGTCGTCCGCTGCATCGGCGAAACCCTGAACGTCGATTACGCCGTGGTCGGCTCCCCCTCCGCGACCATCCCGGACACCATCGAAACACTCGCCCTGTGGGCCGTCGGAAAACCCACCGACAACGCCTCCTACCCTGTCGCCGGATCGCCATGTGCCCACGTCCTGGAACGAAATTTCCTCTGCATCCACCAAGGCGTCCGGGAACGCTTCCCAGACTCGCCCATCCTCCAACAACTCTGCGCCGAGGCCTACGTCGGCTACCGCCTCCACACCACCGATGGAAGACCCCTCGGCACCCTCGCCATCCTCCATCGATCCCCGTTCTACCCCACCCAATACCAACTCCAACTCCTCGAAATCCTCGCGGCACGGGTCGGGGCCGAGATTGACCGCCTGCGCACAGAGGCCCACTCCCACGCCGTCACCGAAAGCCTCCGCCGCACCAACGACCTGCTTCTCAACCTCAATCGCCACCACATCCACGGCAGCGCCGACCTCTCCCGGATGCTCGAGACCATCGCCAGCCACGCCGTCGAGGGCATTCACGTGGCTCGCGTCTCGGTCTGGCTCCTGTCCCCGGACCGCCGCGCCCTCGTCTGCGCCGCGCTCGTCGGCCCGGGCGGCCCGCTGCCCCCGGTCACCGAACCCATCAACGTCTCCGATCACCCGGCCTATTTCGCCGCCATCGAAACCGAGCGGTTCATTTCTGTCCTCAACGCCCAGACCGATCCCCGAACCCATTCCTTCGCCAAACCCTACCTCATTCCCCTCGACATCACTTCGATGCTCGATGGCCCCATCCGCATCGAAGGCCTCGTCGTTGGCTGCCTCTGCGTCGAGCACGTCGGCCGCCCCCGCGTCTGGACCGAGGGCGAAACCCACCTTGCCAGTGCCATGGCGGACATGGTTTCCGTTGCGCTCCAGACCAGCCGCCGCGCCGGCGCCGAACGCGAACTCGACCGCCGCACCCGACTCCTCCAGAACCTCGCCAAACTCTCCCGTGCCATGCTGACGGTCGATTCCGCCGAAAGTGCCATCGGCGCCGTCATCCACGGCATCGGCCCCGCAACCAACGCGGACCGCTGCTATTACTTCCTCCGTCACACCTCACCCACCACGGGGCGCGATGTCGTCAGCCAACGTCACGAGTGGTGCGCCCCGGGCATCCCGTCCGAACTCCCCAACCCGGTTCTCCAGAACTTCGAAATCCAGGACGTCTTCCCCCGATGGTCCGAAGCCTTTGATCGAGGCGAACCGGTCTGCGGCGCCGTCCGCTCCTTCCCACGTGCGGAAACCGACATCCTTGAACCTCAGGGAATCCTCTCCCTCCTCGCCGTTCCTGTCCTTGTCGGCCAACGCTGGGTCGGATTCATCGGATTCGACGCCTGCCGCGAGGAACGGCACTGGGAACGATACGAAATCGACCTTCTCACCACGATCGCCAGCGACCTCGGCCGCAGCCTCGAACAGTGGGCCACCAAACGCGCCCTGCAGGAAAAGGAGATCCATTACGAAAGCGTCGTCGAAGTCCTCGCTGAAGGCGTGATGGTCGCCGAACGTTCCGGGCGTTTCACCCGCGCAAACGCCAACGCTTCCCGCATCCTCGGGATCTCCACCGAACAACTCCGCAGCACCGATCTCCACAGCTCCAGCTGGAGCATCATCCACGAAAACGGCTCCCGACTCCCCAACCACGACTTCCCCGCCCTGCGCACCCTCCAGACCGGCGAACCCTGCACCGGCTTCATCATGGGTATCCGCCGCCCCGACGGGGAACGCTGCTGGATCAGCGCCAATACCCGCCCCCTGCGCGATCCAGGCTCCGGTGAGGTCACCTCAGTCGTCATCTCCTTCGTCGACATCACCGAATCCCGCAAGAACCGCCTCGAACTCGAACGCGCCCGCGACGCCGCCGAGGCTTCCAACCGCGCCAAGGCGGACTTCCTCACCGTCATCAGCCACGAGGTCCGGACACCCCTCAACGCCGTCCTCGGCTACGCCGATCTCCTCGAACAGGAAATCGCAGATGCCGACCTCCGCCACTACGTCCGGACCATCCGCCAGTCCGGCGAGAACCTCCTCGAGATCATCAACGACATCCTCGACTTCTCCAAACTCGAGGCCGGCCGACTCAAGCTCGAATCCGAACCCATCGACCTCCTCGAAATCTCCTACGCCGTCGCCGATCTCCTCTCCATCCGCGCCGCCTCCAAGGGCCTCACCCTCGCCTTCGATTGGCATCCGGAAGTTCCACGCCAGATCTCCGGTGACGCCGGCCGAATCCGCCAGATCATCACCAACCTCGTTGGCAACGCGGTCAAATTCACCCACAACGGCCACATCCTCCTGTCCTCACGCCTCCTACCCGCCGAACCCACCTACCCCCAACGCATCCGTATCCAGATCGAGGACACCGGCCCAGGCATCCCTGCGGACAAGCATTCGCTCCTGTTCCAACGCTTCTCGATGGTCGACACCTCCCTCACCCGCCGTACGGGCGGCACCGGCCTCGGACTCGCCATCTCACGACAGTTGGCCGAGGCCATGGACGGCAGCGTCGGCTTCTCCAGCGAACCCTCCAAGGGCTCCACGTTCTGGTTCGACCTTCCCCTCCCCCCCACCGCCACCGCCTCCACCAACGCTCCCGCTGCCCCTCCCGGAACCCGGCTCATCCTGGCCCTCCATTGCCCCATCGCCTCGCGCCTCATCTCCAACCAATGCCGGCAATGGGGCATCGAGACCAGCGTGGTCGACTCCGCCACCGGACTCAGCGTCCTCGCCGATTGCGCCGCCTCCGCTCGCCCCTTCGCCGCCGTCATCGCCGAGGCTCCGCTCACACCAGCCATCGCAGAAGCCCTCCACCAACATGGGCTCCCGTTCATCCTCCTCGAAACCTCGCCCTCCCACCCTCACCGCACGGAAACCCCGGCCCCGCTCGCTCCAACCCTCCGTCGTCCGTTCGTTCACCCCGATCAACTCGCCACCGCCATTGACGCAGTCCTCAGCCCCGAAAGCCGCCGACCCGGTTCTTCCAGCACCCCTGTCCGACTCCTCGATACCGTCCGGGGAACATGACTCCCCGCTTGCACCACATCCCCCACGAACGACAGCTTCCCCCCATGTCGCTTCGCGCTCCTGACCTCGCCCGGTTCATCGACCATACCCTCCTCAAGCCCGACGCCTCCGCCGCCGACATCGAACGCCTCTGCAACGAGGCCCGCACCCACCACTTCCACGCCGTCTGCGTCCATGGCTCCCGCGTCGCCCTCGCCGCCGCCCGACTCGAAGACTCCGGGGTCCAGGTCGCCGCAGTGGTCGGATTCCCTCTCGGATCCGCCGATACAGATTCGAAACGCTTCGAAACCGAAACCGTCATCGACCTCGGCGCGCAGGAAATCGACCTCGTCCTCAACATCGGCCGCCTCCGGGACGACGATCACCGGTATGTCCTCCGCGAACTCCGGGATGTCGTCGAGGCCGCCGAATCCGTCCCTGTGAAACTCATCCTCGAGACCTGCCTCCTCACCGACGACCAGAAACGTGCCGCCTGTTCACTCGCCGTCGAAGCCGGTGTCCGCATGGTCAAGACGTCCACCGGCTTCAGCACCGGCGGCGCCACCCTCGAAGACGTCCGCCTCCTCCGCGCCTGCGTCGGACCCAAGCTCGGGGTCAAGGCCAGCGGCGGCATCCGCGACACCGCCACCGCCCTCGCCATGATCGAGGCGGGCGCCTCCCGCCTCGGCACTTCCTCCGGCATCGCCATCCTGCAGGGCCTCCCAGCCTCGTCCGAAGGCTACTGATCCAAACTCGGCACTCCCACTCTGGCCCAGCACCCGCTAGGCTCTCCCCGTGCTGCCTGATGTCCGACAGGAATCCCGCGACTCCATCGCCGCCCGTTTCACCGAGTGGGAGGTCCCCCAATACAGGGTTGACCAACTCCTCCAGTGGCTCTGGCCCCGGCGCGCTGCCTCGTGGGACGAAATGACCAACCTCCCCAAGGCCCTCCGGAGCCGCCTCGCGGAAACCTACTCGCTCCGCACCCTCGAACTCGCCCGCAAACAGGGGTCCCGCGACACCACGCAGAAGTTCCTCTGGCGCCTTCACGACGGCGCGTTCGTCGAAAGCGTCCTCATTCCCGCCAATCCCGCCCTGTACGGGGACCGCGCCGACCGCCACACCCTCTGCGTCTCAACCCAGGTCGGATGCGCCTACGGCTGCCGCTTCTGCGCCTCCGGCCTCGAAGGCTGGAAACGGAACCTCGCCCCTTGGGAAATCTCCGGTCAGGTCGTCGCCATCGAACGATGGCACGCCAGCCAGCCCGCACAGCCCGCCACATCCGAATCCAGCGATCCATCCGCCGCACAGCCCGCGGCCACCCCCACCGCGACCACGCCAGGCCGGCTCATCAACAATCTCGTCATCATGGGCATGGGTGAACCCCTCGCCAATTATGACAACCTCCTCGCCGCCCTCCGCTCCCTGAACGCCCCTTGGGGCGGCCACATCGGCGCCCGCAAGATCACCATCTCCACCTCCGGCCTCGCCCCCCGCATCCGCCAGCTCGGAACCGAACCTGAACAGTTCCAGCTCGCCATCTCGCTCCATGGCGCCACCGACGCCGTCCGCAGCCAGATCATGCCCGTGAATCGCAAGCACCCCTTGGACGAACTCACCGCCGCCTGCGACGAATATGTCCAGCGCAAGGGCCGCATGATCACCCTCGAGTACATCCTCATCCAGGGCATCAACGACGGCCTCGACCAGGTCCCCCACCTCGCCCGCCTTGCCCAGCGCCTCAACGCCAAGGTCAACCTCATCCCCTACAACAAGGTCGACGGACTCGAGTGGATCCGCCCCTCCGACGAACGCTGCCGCGCCTTCGGTTCCGCCCTCGACGCCACCGGAGTCGTCACCACCCTCCGCATCGAGAAGGGCCACGACATCGACGCCGCCTGCGGCCAACTCCGCCTCCGCACCGAACGCGAGCTCGCGACGGCCTGAATCCATGCAGGCCGCGTGCCCCCACGCGGCGCACGGCGACAGCCCGGGGTGGAGCAGAGCGGAACCCTGGGTCACCCCACCCCATGACACTTCGCCCCAACGGGGCGAACGGTGACCACACGCTCCCCGTTCCGTGTGCCCTTTCAGGGCACAGAGCACGTTGTTTGGCGTGGTCCCCGGGGTTCCACCCCGGGCTTTCACCGGTTGCCCCTTCGGGGCACAAGCGGGCAACTGGGCTCTGGCAACTCCCCTTGCAGGTATCTGGGAACTGGCGTCTAGCAACGGGCAACTCCCCAAAACCGTCTTCACACTCGCCCACCGCTCCCGGATCCATCATCCTTCCACGTGCTCGCGCTCCTCGATTACGGCGCCGGAAACATCCGCAGCGTCGAAAAAGCATTGATTGCCGTCGGTGCCAACGTCCGCCGATTCCAGTCCGCGGACGGACTCGAACACGCTTCCGGAATTGTCCTTCCTGGCGTCGGGGCCTTCGATGACTGCCTCAACGCCCTCCAACGGCAGGAACTCAACGGCGCCATCCACGCCTGGATCCAGAACGGCCGCCCTTTCCTCGGAATCTGCGTCGGTTACCAGGCCCTCTTCGAACGAAGCGAGGAGTTCAACTCCTGCGCCCTCGGCCTCGGCGTCTTCCGCGGTCCCGTGGTCCGGTTCTCCCCAACCCCGGGGGAACCCAAACTCAAGATCCCGCAGATCGGATGGAACCAGGTTGAGATCACCCGCCCCGATTGCCCCCTCTACAAGGGCATCGCCCAAGGCGCTTATTTCTACTTCGTCCACAGCTTCTATCCGCAACCAGCCGACGACTCCATCGTCGCCACCCGGACCCAGTACGGGGTCTCCTTCGCCTCGTCGGTCTGGCGCGAAAACGTCTTCGCTACCCAGTTCCATCCAGAGAAGAGCCAGGCCAACGGACTGCGCCTCCTCAGCAACTTCGTCGACATCGCCGAGGGTCAGCGCTGAAGCACCCCGACAGCGACGCTTCCCGCCACCACCGCCAGGACCGGGACACGCCCACTTTGGAGCGCTGCAAACCCAACCAGCGCAATTCCCGCATCCTCCCAACCCCTCACGGCTCCGACCCACACCGGATCCCAAAGGGCCGCCCCCAGCAACCCCACCACGCCAGCATTCACGCCCGCCATCATCCGGCCGGTGGCATCTCCGGAAGCCCACCGTTGCCAGAAGGGCAACACACCTGCCACCAGCAGTAAACCGGGCAGGAACACCGCCAGACAGCACGCAACCGCCCCCAACGCTCCGCCCATCGGCTCCGGCAATCGCGCTCCCAGGAACGCCGCGAGCGTGAACATGGGCCCTGGCATCGCCTGCGCCGCGCCATAGCCCGCCAGAAAATCATGGGCGGTCACCCAGCCAGGCCCGACCACCGCCCTCTCCAACAACGGCAGGACCACGTGGCCACCGCCAAACACCAAGCCTCCCGCCCGACAGAATCCGCCGATCATCTCCGCGCCGCTGCCAGCAAATCCCCCCACTCCGACAATCAGCAGTCCATAAGCAGCCAGGCAGGCAGCACCCACCGATCGGCCATACCCCACGAATACCACCGACGCAGGGTCCGGTATTCCCGACGCTCCTCCCCATCTCCCGGCCAGTGCTGCCATCCCCATCAGCACGGGCTGAACCCATGCCTCCCGCCACAGCAGGCTGGCCATCCCCACCCAGATCGCCACCCCGACCCGGGTCCAGTCACGGCACAGGCGTTGCCCCATGCCGAGCACCCCATGCAGCACCACCGCCACCGCCACCAACTTCAACCCGTGCACCACCCCGGCCACCGATGCCGGATCCCATCGCGCCATCGACATCCCCAACCACGCCATGACCACCGCTGATGGAAGCGTAAACCCGACAAACGCCGCCAACGCACCACCCACGCCACCCCGCTGCATGCCCACGCAGAATCCCAGCTGGCTGCTTGCCGGACCCGGCAGGAACTGACACAGCGCGACCCACCCCGAAAACTCCTCCTCCGTCATCCACCCCAACCGCTCGACGAACGCACGCCGGAAATAGCCGATGTGCGCCACCGGCCCCCCAAACGAGGTCAGTCCCAATCGCAGGAACTCCCGGAACACCCCGAAAACCCTGCTTCCGTTCCCCGTCCCGGCTTCCCGGCCGTCACTGTCACCAACCCCACTCACCATTCGCGTCCTTCTCCCCAAATATCAGAGTCCATTCCGCAGGCTTCCCCGATCCACGCCCCACGTCGAGGCCAGTTCCCGGGAACAGGACGTGACAAAGCTTCAGATGTAAGGAAACTGCGGACGTTGACCCATCCTGCGCGGATCCCCATGGTCGAAGTTCAGAACTCCATCGCGGCTCCCCTCCCCACCGCAACACGACCCATCCAGATCGGCATGTCCCGGCACCGATCACCCTCCGCCGTGCCGTCCGATGGCGCTCAACGCGGCCCCTTTTTCATTTCAACCCGTCCCGAATCACCGTCCCTCACGGCTTCGGGGCTCAACCTAAAACCAACCATGAGCCAACATGCTGCGCCTGACTGAACACACCTCCGAGATTACACTGATCACCACCCTCACCCTTGGCCTCCTCTGCTGTTCCTGGCTCGCCTGGCGACTTCGGAAATCCCGAAGCAAACGTCCGGTAGCCTGGCTCGCAGCGGTCTTCCTCCTTTGCGCTGCCCTCCCCTTGCAGGCCTGGGTCCGGGAACTTCTTCGCAACCGCTCCACCGATGCTCCGCGCATCGTGGCCTTCCAGGCCCTCGCTGAGACCGCCCGTCCCGAAGCCAGATCGGCAGCCGCGTCCTCCCTGTTCGGCCCCGATACCTCGCACTCGCAGCTCCGCAACGTGCAGCAGGAGTTTGGGCCTGACTTCGCCAAAGCCCTGGGTGCGTGGGCCGACTCCAGCACCAACACCGCATCCACCATCCTCGCCCTCTACACCACCGAGGCCGATGCTGCCCAAGGCTTTCATGGTTACCTCCGGTACCACGGGATTCCACGCGACAAGACCGCCAATGGACACCTCGGTCTCCTGTACGACCGTCCCGTCGGCGGCCGCCTCTTCGCCATCCGCCACCGGAAGCTCCTCGGCATCTGGATGGCCGATTCCGATGCTTCCCTCCGCACCGCCGTCCAGGAATCGGGGATCACCCTGCCCGTTGGCTCGGCACTGTATCCTCCGGACGCTGCACCCCCCGGATTCTGGGAACAGAACGCAGATCTGGTCCTTCTTGGGCCGCCGTTCGCGGTCTGTCTCCTCTTCCTCGGTACGCGGGGACTCAGCTGGGCCGGAGGCGAAGCCCCGCGCGCCGGTACCACGCCCGCCCCTCCCCAGCAGCTGGCGACCTTCCTGCAGCGTCTGAACGAACTCTCGCTCCCCATCCGGATCCGCCCCGCGGAATCACCCCAGGAATTCATCGCCGAGTGGCGCCTTGACGTCCCCCATTGGCGACATCTTGCGATCGCCAACCGCATCCCACGACTCCGACGCATTCGCCTCTCCCTCGATCCCGACTCCCATTGCGTTGTAGGACTCGAACAGACGGCGGAATGGTCCCCCGAAGAACCCTCGGGCAGCTCGCCACCGATTGGCGCACCAATCCCTGGCTGGTGTTCTTCCTGCGCCCCCTTCGACGCTCGCCCGGGATCATTTACGACGCCCATGGGGTCCCACATTCCGACACCTCGGCCCGATTCGAGATGCGCACCACGGAATTCCGCGATCCGCTCATCTCGATCGTCACGCGCTGCGGTTGGGAATGGCGGCCCGTTTTGACGAACCGGACGAAGCGCGAATGAGACGCAGGACCGCCGCACCAGCGGCTAGCGTCCACAGGATCCCGAGCCATCGGGATCCTGTCGGTGCAAAGACCACGGCACCGTTGAAGCCGAGGAACAACACCAAGGACCACCACACCAGACGCCCGGTGCGCCCGAGTCGGTTCCACCCCCACGCGACCCCTGCCCAGGCAAGCAGGAACGCGTAATTCACCCACAGTCCGCCCCCCGATCGCCAACCGGTGACGGCCGCCACCTGCGCCGCCGTCGCCTCCTCCGCCGCTGCGTGGCTCCAGCCATGCACGGCATGAAATGCGAGGGCGGCGTGCACCCAGAGGCACACGCCGCCCAGGATCCAACACTCCCGGTCCCGACGGACCCACGCTGAAAGCACCCCGAACCAAAGCGCCGCCCAGATCGATGCCTTCAGCAGGAACACCACAGTGTTCCTTATCGGCCCGCACCCTGAACCGTGACGTCCAGGCAGACCGCCTCACTGGCACTCCGCGCAAAGACACGCCCCCCGGCAACCACCGGTGTCGTCCAGCACTTCCCCGGCAGCACATCCGCACGCGCCACCTCCGTGTAACCGCCGGTCGCCGCTTCGATCAGCACCAACTCACCAGTGTCCGACAACGCCAGCACGTGACGGTCGACCCCGATGACGTGCCCAGGTCCAAATCCGTTCTTCTCCCACTTCACCTCGCCGGTCTTCACATCCACACACTTCACCGGTCCAGTGCCGTACTCCTTGAACTGGAACATGCCGAAGAGATGTCCATCGAAGACCACCGGCGTCGACCAGTGGTTCGCCAACGGCTTGTTCCCCGACTTCCGGTAGATCTCCGTCGCCTTCCAGACTCCTCCCTCCCGCGTGATCCGAGCCGCACCGGCCCCAACACCGTAACCTGCGGAGCAATAGACCACGTCGCCCGAAACCACCGGCGTGATCGCCGTCGACACGGCAAACGGGAACGCATAACGCCACAGTTCCGCTCCCGTCTTCACATCCACCGACAGCAATCCGGACTTCAGGAAGAACACCGCCTGCCGCTGCCCGTGAATCTCGGTCACCAACGGCGTCGAGTGGGTCATCGTCTCATCAAAACCCTTCCACCGCACCGCACCCGTCCCTGCATCAAACGCGAGCAACGATTGTCCCGCCCCACCTCCTGCCACCAACACCACGTCCCCGTCCACCACGGGGGACTGCGCGCTCTGCCACGAAATGTTCTTCCCTCCAAACTCCTTCAGCACGTCATGCCGCCAGACTTCCTTGCCACTCGCCGCCTCCAGACAGACCAACACCAGCTTCGCCGACATCGCATACACCCGCCCCCCGGCAATCGCCGGACTCGACCGGGGCCCGTCGCCACCCTTGTTGCCATCCGCACCGGCTTCTCCGCCGTCGTTGATCTTCATCGTGCCCAAACCGTGAACCCAGAGTTCCTTGCCGGTTCCGGCGTCCCGGACCACGACCACCTCCTGATCCACCCCGTTGATCTCACGCAACTCGAGACACGCGGCACGCCCATCCGCCACGGCAAACGAACTGAACCCACCGCGACTCGGCACCCGCCACAAGACCTTTGGCCCTTCCGACGGCCACGACCGACGAATCTTCTCCGGCGAATGCCCTGTTCCCAACGGACCACGGTAACCCGGCCAATCCGCGGCTTCACCCATCAGCGCTCCCAGGCAAACCACCATCCCGATCGCGCCAACCTTCCGAATCGTCATTCCAGTCATGCGCCAAACCTGTGCCGCACGGGCCCTGCCTTCAACCCCAATCCTCTTCCTCTTCCGCCGCCCGCCCCGCCTTCTCCATTGCCGCACGCAACTCCGACCGGAACGCATAGCGATGCTTCGGCGTGATCAGGATCCGTCGTCTCCAACCGCTGCGCACGTGCACCACCATCTCACGATGACCCGGGTCCCATGTGTTCACCCAGGAGACCGTATCCAGCAGGCCGCCATCCCGACGCGGCTTTGAAATCCGCTCGATCTCCGAAAAGGGGATCTGCCGCAGGGTCATTCCGAAACACAGGATGCGAAGGCTCGTCCGGCCGACCACATAACGGATCCGCGTCTTCATCCACGCGAGGAACCCACCGACCACAGCCAGAACGACCAGGCCAACCGCCACCCACAACCAGGGATTCATCCATCCTCCTTTCGTCACGCCGGTGGCCTCGCCGCCACCGCGGCGGCCATCGTCGATACACTCCGCAGAACCTGCTGCGCCACCTGCTGGTCGGTGATCTTCACGCCGTACTTCTTGTCCAGCGCCACCACCAACTGCAACGCATCCACCGAATCAAGCCCCAACCCCTCCGGCCCAAACAGCGGGCGATCATCTCCGATCTCTTCTGCCGTCACCGGCAGCATCAGCGTCTCCACCAGCATCGCCCGGATCTCGTTCCGAAGGTCGGTTTCGTTCATGAGTGCCCGCTCGATATACCCGGGTTCCTTCCGACCTTCAAAGGATACCACCATCCACCTTCAACTCCGCCCCTGTCACATACCCCGCTTCCACCCCCGACAGGAACCGGACCACCGCCGCCACTTCCTCCGGCCGACCAAACCGCCGCATCGGCACCGTCAGCAGGGCCGCCTGACGCCGTTCCGGCGTCAGGTGCGCCAGCGCCTCCGTCTCCACATACCCGGGACAAACCGCGTTTACGGTGATTCCCAGTCGCGCCACCTCCTTCGCCAACGCGTGGGTCAATCCCACCACGCCGGCCTTCGCCGCCGCGTAATTCGCCTGCCCCGGCGGCGCCAGCAGCGCACTCAACGACGCCATGTTCACGATCCGGCCAAACCGCCGCGCGATCATCCCCGGCAATACCGCCTGGCACCCATGGAACACCCCGTCCAGGTTCACGGCCAACACCCGGTCCCACGAGGCCACCGGCATCGTCGCCAACAATCCATCCGCCGCCGCCCCGGCGTTGTTCACCAGGACGTCCACCCGCCCATCCACCGATTCGATCAGCGACACCGCCTTGGCCCACGACTCCCGCTCCGTCACTTCAAGATCCACGCACCGGCATCGTCCCTCCGACTCCACACACAACCGCTCGGCAATCTCTCGGTTGGAACGGACGCCCAGCCACACCCGGTTCTGCGGATCCGCCCCAAGCAATGCCCGACCCACCGCCACTCCCAATCCTCCGTTGCCGCCCGTCACCAATGAAACCTGCATGGCCCTCACCCAACCAACTCCCTCCCTCGCCGCAAAGCAGGAATCCAACACCCCTCCGGGAACGGGGAGGCGACGTCCTCGTCGCCCACTCAAGCCCACTCCCCAAGGCGATGAAGACCTCACCACCCCATTCCAAGACGGGGAGGCGACGTCCCCGTCGCCATTCCAGAGCATTCCCCATGGCGATGAGGACATCGCCGCCCCGGATCCGGCTTCAAACTTGAAACTTGAAACTCGAAACTCCTCCCAAACACCCCGCCATCACCTGCAGGTTCGATCCCGCCACGCACACTCCCGTCCGTCCGCCCTCCCGCAACACCCGCTCGATCGCCGCCACGCATCCCCAGCCACCCGCCACACCCAACCCGCTCCCAACGCGCCCCGTCAACTCCTCCACCCCAGCCAACCCAACCCCGACCCCCAACACCCGTTCTGTCCCCATTCCCCGAACTTCCGAAAGCACCGCCCCCATCACCGACGCACGCGAACGCCCCCGAAGATAAGGTCGCGGCAATCCCACCCATTCCAACTCCACGCTCCCCTCACCCGTTCCCAGCAGGACCGACGCCCCACCCTCCGAGGCCACCGCGGACCGCGAAAACAACCGCACCGCCTCCGACGTCGTCCAGTCCGACTCCTCCGCGGCCACCACCAGACAATGGTCCACCACCCCACGCGCCAGCCAGTCCGACGCCATCACCATCCCACTCAGGAAACCTGTCTCATCCGACACGCATGTGTCGTTCCGTGCCGTCGTCCCCAGCACCGCGGCCAGATGGGACGCCGGCGCATTGAAAACGGTCTCGGGAAAAAGCATCGGGCTCGCCGTCGACGGATCCACTCCCACTTCACTGAAGAACCGTCGCGAGTACTGCACGCTCCCACCCAGCACGCACGAAACGATCCCCAATCGTCCCAGATCGGTCGCGCCACCCGCCATGCCCACCGCTTCCAACGCGGCTGCAACTGTGAAATGGGAGATCGGACTCGCCCTCCGCAACCGCGAATGCATCTGCCAAGGAGCCCTCACGCCCGGGGCCGGAACCCGCATCACGGCATGACGCCGTCCATCCGGGCGCTCCACTTCCGTCGGCACCACCTCCGTTTCGCCCGCCAACCATTTCGCAAACGCCTCCTTTCCCCAACCCGCAGGCGACACGACACCGTATCCACGCACAAACACCCGGCTCATCGGAACCTCCGCATCACGAGGCTGGCGTTCGCACCACCGAACCCGAACGAATTGCTCAGGACACAGTCCACCCGAGCCCCACGTGGCGACGTCACCAGCGGAAACCGGCACGCCGGATCGGGAGCCTCCACCGGACACCCCGGCGGGATCCACTGCCCTTCCATCGCCATCAGACAGATCACCGCCTCCACCGCTCCGGCCGCACCCAACAGGTGCCCTATCCCACCCTTCGTCGAACTCACGGGAATCCGTTCCACCGATGCACCGGCCCAGCGGTTGATCGCCGACGCTTCCGCAGAATCATTCAAGGGCGTCCCCGTCCCGTGCGCATTCAGGTAATCCACGGCATCCGCCCCAATCCCCGCCTGCCGACAAGCAGACACCATCGTCGCCAGCGCGGCATCACCCTCCGGATGCGGTTGGGTCAGATGATGCCGGTCCGTCGCCGCGCCATAGCCCACGATTTCCCCCAACACCCGCGCCCCCCGCCGCTCCGCACTCGCCAAGGACTCCAAGGTCAGCACCGCGGCCCCTTCGCCCAACGCCAGGCCGTCTCGCCGCGCGTCGAACGGCCGGCAAGTCGTCGTCGACAACGCCTGCAATGAATCAAATCCGGCAAACACCAACTGGCTCAGCGCGTCGTAGCCTCCCGTCAACACCCGCTCCGCACGCCCCCACCGGATCCATTCGAACGCCTCACCCACAGCGTTGGAACCCGATGCGCACGCGTTCGCAATCACCGTGGAAGGCCCCTCGAATCCGAAAGCCTCCATCAGGTCCAGCACCTGACGCTGCGGTTGATAATGGGTCACACGCGTCGCCTGCCCGATCCGCACGGCCGGCTGGGCAGAGGCCCGTCGGAAGTATTCCTCCCCCAGCGCCATCCCGCCGCTGGTCGTGCCCAGCACCAACGGAAGCCCGGCCAGACCTTCTTCCCATCCTGCCTGCGCCCAGGCCTCGGCCGCCGCGATCAGCAACATCCGACCCGCTCGATCCAACCGGCGCTCCTGTCGCGATCCCAGCGCCGTGGTCGGCAGACGCTCCGGTAAATCGATCTCCGCAGCACGACGCGTCCGCTGCCGCGACACGTCAAACCCGCGAACTTCGCGAACCGCCGTCCGCCCCTCCCGAAAACCCGCTGCGTTCACCTCCCACCCGCAGCCCAAGGCCGTGATGATCCCCGCTCCGGTGACGACCACCCGGACCGGCTCGAACGTTCTCCTGGAAAATGGGAACAGCATCGTTTGCAGCGTTCGCCGACGCTACGGACCCGGCTCGCACCATGGAACCTGAAAACTTGGACAGACCAGCAGGCCTCGGCACATCCATGCTTCAAAGTTGGAACTGAAACCTTCAGGCTCACAGCCAACGTGCCGCCATCCACATCCTTCGACGTCCTGATCATCGGTGGCTCCCTCGCGGGTTCCGCCGCCGCGCTCCTCCTGCTCCGGGACAACCCCGCCCTCCGCATCGGTATCATTGAGAAGTCCACCCACTTTCCCAGACGCGTGGGCGAGGCCACCGTCGAGGTCAGCGGCTACTTCCTCAGCCGCGTTCTGGGCCTCACCGGGTTCCTCAATGAAACCCAGCTCACCAAGCAGGGCATGCGCTTCTGGTTCGCCACCCCGCAGACGCGGTCGCTGCCCGAGTGTTCCGAAGTGGGCGGTCGTTACCTGGCCCGCGTTCCCTCCTGGCAGGTCGACCGCAGCACCCTCGACGAGGAAGTCCTGCGTCGGGCCGCCGTGGCCGGCGCCCACCTCCTCCGACCTGCGAAGGCCCGCAATGTCCAACTCGCCCCAGGGGGAACTCAGAGCGTCACCGTCGAATCCGCCCGCGGCACCGAAACCCTCTCCGCCCGCTGGATCATCGATGCCAGCGGCTTCACCGCACTCGTTGCCCGGCAACAGGGTTGGCTCCGTCCGAACACCGACCACCCCACCACCGCCTGCTGGGCCCGTTGGCGCGGCGTCCAGGACTGGGACAACCTCGACCTCACCCGACGCTTCCCCGAGTGGGGAGCCGCGTGCCATGGCATCCGGAACACCGCCACGAATCACGTCGTGGGCGATGGTTGGTGGGCGTGGTTCATCCCCTCCGCGGCGGCGACACCTCCGTCGGCGTCGTGTTCGACCAGCGCCGTGTCCAATGGCCCGAAGGTCCCGCCCCGCTCGGCGATCGTCTCAAGTCTTTCCTGTGCGCCCATCCCGCGGCGGCCGAAATACTCCGCGACGCCACCCCCATCGATGGCGACGTGAAATGGCGCGCCCAACTGGCCTATACCTGTGACCCCATCGCCAGCGATGGCGTCGTCCTCGCCGGCGACGCGGCGGGATTCATCGATCCGCTCTACAGCCCCGGTATGGACTGGCTCAGCTATACCACAACCCGCGCCGTTGAACTCGTCCGTCGCGCCTTGGCTGGCGAACCGGTCGCGCCGCTCGCCGAAGCCCACAACAAGGATTTCAACCAGTCCATTCACCGATGGTTCAACGCCGTCTATCGCGACAAATACTCCTGGATGGGCGACTTCGAACTCCTCCGTATCGGCTTCCAACTCGACCTCGGCATGTACTACCTCGGCGTCGTCTCGCAACCCTTGCGCGATGGACCCGACGCCCTCCGCAACCCGGTCTTCAGCCTTGCGCCCAGCAACATTCCCTATCGCCTGATGGAGACGTACAATCGCCGGCTGGCGCGCATTTCCGAAAAGCGCCGACGCCGGGGAACCTTCGGCCGGGCCAACCACAGCCAGCGCTTCCTCCTGAACGGATTCCTGCCCGATCGTTCCAGTGGGAAACCTGTCCTCCGCGCCGTGCTCTCCTGGCTTGCCCTCGAACTCCGCGAAGGCTGGCGCCGTTGAACGTCTGCAGAGCTGAAGCCGGCTCGTTCGAAGCAGGATCTGGATTCGTTCCGAGCGCGGCCAGCATCCTGCACTCCCGCTCGGAGCCCGCGGAATCAACGGACACCCGCAGCCACCAATGGCTCCTTGCTTGTCACCTTGGGGGCCTTCCGCTCCGGCGCACCCTTGGACGCGTCAGGCTTGGCCGGTGCTGAGGCCACACCCATGGCATCCTTGTTGCACTTGGTCATGGCGAGCTTGGTCAACCCCTCGTTGGCAGCCTTCTCCTCACCAAGGATCCCGGCAAGGATCCCGGCAGCCTTGGTGTTCCCCAGCAGGGTGGCCCACGCGTGGAGACAACCGTACGAGGCCATCTCGTAGTGTTCGACCTTCTGGGCGACGGCAATCAGTGCCGCATTGATGGCCGGTGAGTTCTTGAACTCCGCTTTGATCTCGTCGCATTCCTCGAGCAACCCCTTCGTCGCTTCACAGGTCTGGCCTTTGGCAAGCAGGTCGAAGCACTGGAACACCTGTTCGACCTTGGCGACGTGGCTGAGGGTCTGCTTCTGGTGGTGTTCAATGACATGTTTGAGATCCGGGCAGGTCGCGGCCTCCGACATCTTCGGCAACGCCTTCGAGATCCGCTTCTCAGCGTCGTAGATGTCGGAAAGTTCCGTGAGAAAAAGGTCTTTGAGTGTCTTGGTATTCATATAGGTCTAACAGTTGATTGTTGATGGTTGATGGAAGTTGGGCGACTACACGACCCTGGTCGCCGTTGGGGTGGGAAGATCAGAAGGTCCGAAGACCTTCCCTTCACTTGATCTCAAGTTGGTTGTCCACATTGCCAACGGTGGCAAACGAGTTGGCAATTTCACCAATCAGGCGCTTCTCCTCCGAGGAATTGACGGGGCCGCGCAGTGTAACCATCCCTTCATTGGTGATGATCTTCACATTCCGGGCATTCACGGACATGTCCTTGCCGTCGGTGATCCCCTTCCGGATGTCCGCGGTCATCCGGATGTCGGACCGACTGTTTCCCTGGTCGAGCGGCGTGAGGGTGCTGTTGTTGCGGTCACGGACATTCCGGCCGGTGTTGTCCGCATTGGAAACCACGTTCGTCCGGAAATAGGGCTCCACACGGTAGGCGCGATACACACTGTCGGAGTACGCGGGTTCATTGAAGTCGGGCCACTGGTCCGCCTTGAAGTGTGGCGCAGCAACCAGGACATCACGGGTGGCGTCCAGTTGGATCGTGTCCCGATCGCCATTGAAGCTCAACGCAGTCGGCGGAACAGCACTGAGCTCGTCTCCCATGCCGAGAAATCCACCGGAGGAAACCACCACCGCCACGATGCGGCCCGACTGAACGTCGAACAGGATGTTCTCCACCTTGCCCAACTTCTCGTCCTGCTGGTTCTTCACCGTCATGCCCATCAGCTTGCTGGCCCGCTGGACGTGTCCCAGTCGTGAGGAGGGAATCATTCCTTGCCGCTCCTTGCTCCAGGTGCCGTCCGTGTTCCGCGTCGGTGCGGGCTTGCTTCGATCGAAGGCGCCATCGTGATGGATGAAACCCGTGCCCAATTCCTCGCCGTAGTAGGTCGCAACCGCCGAAAGATGGTTCGTGTCGAATGAGTCCGTCCAAGAGGCGTTCTTGAATTCTGTCGCGCCCTTGATCTGGTCCTTGGTTGCCTTCAGATGCAGGACCTTGTTCGCCACATCATGGTGCAACGCCCCCGGCGGCACCGCCGTCAGACAATCACCCACCCCAATGAATCCACCGGAGGAAAGGATCACCTGGACGATGCGACCTGATTCCAGATCCAACGCGAGGTCGTCCACCTTGCCGAGGGTCTCGTCATCATAATTCTTGATCTGCATCCCGATCACGTCGCTTCCCTTGGCCGCGCTGTGCAGTCGGTCGGTCCGGTTCCAATCACCGGGTGTCCGGTTCACCTCTTCACGGGTGCTGTCAGGCCGGCCAATCCGGGAGGTGGTCGTGTCCTGGGGAATGCTGTGAGCGAGAGCAGGGATGCCGCTGTCGCGGTGAAGATGATGTCGATATTCCGTTTCATAAGAGCCTTCTTGAAAGTGTCCATTGCTGGACGTCCATACGTTCGTTGCCAATCCACCGCAGGGATAGGAGGTCTTCACCTATGGGTGGAACAGCCCGATTCAGAAGCCTTGCTTTGGCACCATATATCCAGACGGCCACAGAAGCGCTCCCAGCCAACACGCCACCGAACAGGAACCAACTGTGATCCGAAAGCCACTCACGAACCTTCTCCATTCCGGTTGAAACAGGGGTCAGCGCATCAACCACCCCGGACTTGACCGTCCCCTCCAAGACCGATGGAGTCACCCCCACTGTGAGCAACCACCCCCTGTCACCGCGGCCACGTCATCGACGCTCGTTGAAGCTCCGCCAAGCTGGGGAAACGCCATTCCAGTGCATCCTCGCCACCCTGTGGCTCGCGCTCTGCGCGATGGATCCGCTGACACTGCAGGCCGCAGCCCCCCTCGATCACAGCGTCACCTGGGTGGGCAACTCCTTCCCCGGCGCCAGCAACCGGTGGGTCCAGAACTTCTTCATCCATACCCGCGTCCAACCCGATGGCACCGTCAACACGTGGAGTCACTGGGACGAAGGCGGAAAGAAGTTCGGCATCTACAAGGACGGTGACGTCGTGGGCAACACCAACGTCAACCCGAACAGCCTCGAAACCCGCGACACCGCCGGCCGGCTCTGGAAGATCGAAGTCACCTATACCGACCCAAAGCATCAGGAATGGGACTTCATCCCCAAGGGCATCACCTGCGACGGGAAGCCGCTCACTTTCCCCGAACTCTTTCAACCCATGGCAATCGCCACCGCCAACGACGGCACCCTCCTCGTCGCCGACTCCGGCACCGGACCCCGCCAGCAGATCCTCTTCTACGACGTCTCCACCCCGTCCCAACCCCGCCTCCTCAAAGCCTTCGGCGAACGCGGCGGGATAGCTTCCGGCACGCCCGGCCAGATCACGCCCACCAAGTTCTGGGGTATCCGCGGCGTCGGTATGGACGCCGCCGGAACCTCTATGTCGCCATGAGCGAACAGGGTTCCGTCCTCCGTTCCTTCACCCCGGATGGCCAACTGCGCTGGGAGGTCCACGGCGAGTTCTTCTGCGACGTCGCCACCGCCGATCCCTCCGACGACGCCAACACCGTCTGGGGAATCCAGGAACGATATGCCATGGACTGGTCCCAACCGCCGGGCCGCGACTCTCGGTGGGTCCTCTATACCCTGAACCGGCACCGCTATCCCAACGATCCACGCGGCCTCATGCACGTGAAGCAGCAGGGCGAACACGGCCTCACGTCACCGCAGGTCGTCTACCTCGAAGGCAAACGGTTCCTGTTCGTCGGCGGGATGTTCGCCAGCAATTTCATCAACATCTTCCGTTTCGAGGACGGCATCGCCGTGCCCTCCGGACTCATCCTCCAATGGGGCAACAACCTCTACAACACCGACCTCACCTGGCCTCCCAACAAGCCTGCCGGAACCAGCATCTGGCGCGACACCAACGGCGACGGCGATTACCAGGCCGCCGAGTTCACCCCCAACACCCCACGCGTGAAGCCCGGCCCGTTCTGGGTCGACCGCAAGGGCAACATCTGGATGGCCTACGGATTCTTCCGCTATGATTTCCAGGGCCTCGATCCTCAGGGCAACCCGATCTATTCCGCGAACAAGGTCACCCTCCTCGACAAGCCCAAGGGCGTGAACACCGTCGCCCGCGTCTGCTACCTCGACGATTCCGACACGCTGGTCGTCGCCGAGGAAGGGGTGGAAGAACAGGGCAAGCCCAGCATGCGCCACATCCAGCGCGTCCACATCTGCCGCGGCTATCTCGCCGGCAACCGCGACACCGTCTCGTTCGTCCCCGGTGCCGGCAGGGAAGCCGGGTGCATGGCCGCTGCCGGCGATTATGTCTTCACGGGCGGTTGGAAGACGCGCGGACGCGTCTGGGTGAATCGGATCCAGGACGGCACCGAAGTCGGGACCTTCGAACCGGGACCCACCGTTGGAGGCGTCGAAAACACCGGATGGATCGACCTCCTCACCGGCATCAACGCCTTCAAGCGGAGCACGGGCGAGTACCTCGTCTTCGTCGAGGAGAACTACAAGGCCAAGAGCCTCATCTACCGCTGGAAGCCCCAGCCATAGGCCGCCTTCAATCGGCGGACGGTGGGTTCATGCGCCCGGAACGGCTCCGGTGGTGGCGATGGTGGAGCCAACACCAACGATGCTCCGAACGGCACCGCGGCCACCTTCAGGTTGTACGCGCGCACCAAAAGCGCCTCCAGGTTCGTCACGTCCCGGATGTTGTAGGCGAGCAACGTTTCCAGGGCCTGCACGTTCTGCCGCCGCTTGTATTCGTTCCACAGCAGCACCGCGAAGGACCCATCCACCTCCGCCAGATCCCCGCGATCCAACCCAAGACTCCGCTCGCACGCCTTCAACCCACCCTTGTACCCCAACCCGGCCAGCACATAACGCAGGTCAATGTGCGCCTGGTCCAACGCCAGCCCGAAGGCCGACCGCAGGAAGGGAAGGTCGAAGGTCTTGCCATTATAGGTGACCAGCAACCGGTACTCCCGGATGTCCCGCGGAAGTCCGCCAGGTTCTGCCCGTGCACGTAGTGGCGCACCACCCGACCATCATACAACGCGATGGTCGTGATGTGATCCCCATACCCGCCCAACCCCGTCGTCTCGATATCCACATAGGCCACGCTGTCACGGAACTCCGGGAACAGGCGCCAGTGCTCCGCCGAAGGCAGGGTCTCCGCGAAGAACAACGGATTCTTTTCCTCCAATTGCCGCCGCGATTCCGCCACGTGCTGCTCCAGCGAATCGCGTTTCCGTGCCGTCATCCCCACGACCGCCTCCGTCCCCAGCGCATCCCACGAGGTCACGCCCGAAGCCCACAACCGCTCCTCGGCTTTGATCCCAACTCCCGGCACATGACAAAACGTCCGTCGCAGCACGCCCGGATTCTGGGCACGCCCCCCGCCCCACCGCAACGCCGGCAAAAGACTGCAAATCCAAAAAAGCTTTAGAAAACCGAAACCACGAATAACACAAAACTCACGAATGGGACTGGATGCGTAGGTTTGGAGAGTTCTTGATCAGCGTGTCGATCCAATCTGCCTTGTGCTCTGGAATGCCTCTCATCGAACGACCCTCTGATAGCGAAGTTCTGCATGCTTGAAGTTTAGCAGGATAGCCAACCTGAATCCCGTAATTGCCAGATAACCAATCATTTGTGAAATGTGCGCATCAGCGAATTCCGTGACAACCTTTGCGTCAACAATCACACACCCATCAACCAAGAGGTCTGGCACCAGGTATCGACAACAACCCCCTCGTACCGAACCTCGAACCGGCGCTGCTGCTGTACCAAGTGCCCCCTCATCGCCAACTCGATGACCATCGCATTCTCGTAAGCCTTTTCATTCAGCCCCGGCCGAAGGGAGGCCAGCACTTTCATGGCCGCCCCGACAATCGAGTAGGAGAGTTCTGGATGTAGGACCTCCTTGCGAAACACTTCAGCGGTATGCGAAGGCGGAGGGCATTTGTCGTTTGGACCCATCGCACTAGACGTGGTTGATGGGCAGACTGAGGTCAAGAGAGGCACCGCAAAAGTCGCCTACTTCCGTGCGCCGAGAATTTCACGGACCTAACAAAAGGTTCCCGGCGCCGCTACCAAGTAGTTTCGTGCATTTCGTGTTATTCGTGGTGAGAACCCCAACAGGGTGCCAAACAGCCTGCCCGAGCCACTCAACTCCCCCCTTTCAAGGCCCAGCTACCGTCGGAATCATCACCTCGTTGCGGCGCAGGAAACCCGGGGTCCACGGCGGATCGAAGTAACCGAACGTGGCCGGCCCGGTAGCCGTGAGCTGCTGTGCCTTCATCCATTCCTGGAGCGTCCGGTACGCTTCCCCTTCCGGACCCTGCTGGTCCCCACGGAAGCGAAGCACCGCAAAGGTTCCCGGCTCAATCCGGCGCACCTGAACCTTCCCGTCCTTCGGCGCCGGGGCCGTCTCCATCTTCTCCGGCATGACGAAGGCCATCTTCTTTGCATCGGAACCCGCGCCCGTCATGAACACGGGCGTGGTCATGGCGATCTTCTGTTCGCCGGCGTTCTCCTTCGAGATGTACCGGAACAACCGCATGAAGTCGTCTCCACCCGTGGGCGTTTCCACAAATGTCATCGCCGGATACGAGCGGACCTCGACCTTCCCATCCCGCCGGACAACCTGATAGGGCGCGGTCTCGTAACCCGCGCGCGTAGCGAAGCATCCGGTGAGCGTGGTCGCCGAAAGCACGAACACGGAGGAAGCCGCCCACCAAAGCATCTTGGACATGAACCACCCTAGGCTGGATTTGCCATCCCCACAACCGGGGTCACCTTGCCAAGGCAGTCGCCAACCGTCGCGTCATGAAGAAAGCAAACCTCCCCACCAAGATCTGCGCCGCCTGCGCCCGACCCTTCACCTGGCGGAAGAAGTGGGAACGCGATTGGGATCGGGTCCTTTACTGCTCCGATGCCTGTCGGCGTGGCGTCCACCCGTTGGCGAAACGGGCCAAAGGCGGATAGCACGCCGCCGCACCTTCCCGAAGTGTTCTGTGTTCCCCTGAGTTGACGCCAGGGCGCATGAAGGGAAGCGTCCGCGCCCGAATGGATTCCCTGAAACAGGCAACGGATGTCCTCGTGGTTGGCGCTGGCATGACGGGATTGATCGCTGCCCGCGAACTGATCCGCGCCGGTCGTTCCGTCACGGTTCTCGACAAGGGTCGGGGCGTGGGTGGAAGGCTGGCCAGCCGACGGATCGATGGTGCCGCGTTCGACCATGGCGCACAGGGTTTCACGACAGGGGATTCCTGCCACACCGCCGTTGGTTTGCGCGAACGACTCGAGGGAGCCGTTGCCGAGTGGAATCCAGCCCCAGCCGCTCGATCCGGCCAACACCACTGGCGTGGCGTGCCCTCCATGTCCGGCGTTGCGAAGCACCTTGCCCTCGGCGTCCCGGTCCAACTCGAGGCAACCCTCACGTCGGTGCGCCCAGAAGCGAATGGTTGGGTCGCCACCACCCTCGACGGTCGATCGGTCACCGCAAAGGCCGTGATCCTCACGCCGCCCGTACCGCAGTCGCTCGCCCTGCTGGATGCAGGCGGCTTCCCGCTGGCACCCGCACTCCGCCAACGCCTCAACGCCATCGAATACGACCGATGCCTGACCGTGATGGCCGTCCTCGAGGGCCCCTCACGCGTCCCGCCTCCCGGTGGAATCTTCTTCAACACGGGCCCCATCGCCTCGATCACCGACAACCAGTGGAAGGGAATCTCGAGGGAACCAGCGGTCACGCTCCAGGCGACGCCGGAATTCAGCCTCGAACAGTGGGATCGCGACCGCATGGAAACCGGACGCCTGCTCCTCGCTGCAGCCACGGAATGGCTCGGCGCAGGTGTCAGGACATATCAGGTCCACGGATGGCGCTACAGCCGCCCTCGTGTCACGCCCCCCGAACCCTGCCTGCTGGCGAGCAGCTTGCCTCCGCTCGTACTGGGCGGTGACGCCTTTGGGCAAGGTAGCGTCGAAGGAGCCGCGTTCTCCGGGTTCGAGGCGGCCAAAGCCATCCTGTCTCTTTCCCCCAATCACCCCGAGCCGATCGATTGAACGAAGTACACCCTCAGGTCATGGGCGGGAACACCCACAGTCCAGGCCGTCCCACGTTGCAGTGCACCGACCGCCCCAGCAGCGTCAACCCAGCCAGCGAATAATACAGGTTGCCGCGGGCCACCGGGCCCAGGACCAATCCACCGCGCTTTGCGCCAAGTGAACGCAATCGCAACTCGGCGGATGGAATCGGGTAGAAGATGTTCTGGAGCGCGGCCCGGGAGTTTCCGTCCTCGCCGGTGAGCTTGGGAAAAAGTCGGATCCACCCCGAAGGATCCATTCCGGCATCCGCAGCCGCGCGGTCGGACGCAAACACGGTGCCGCGTCCGAGCACCGGAAGAACGAGAAGGCTCGCGAACGTCCACAACGTCATCCAACAAGCGAACCCCATGAGCGCGTAGCCCAACGGAAGTGTAGACAGATCGACAACCATTCCGCCCACCCACGCCCCGATCAGATTCCACGCGAGCACGAGCAGGAAGGCCCGGCCCGGCAACCCCTGTTCGATCTGCCAACGTCGACGGAAGACTTCGACGGCCAAGTCCGGACGGGGCACCCGATCCATCCACGTTTCCGGCATCAGGACCTTCGCACCGCGACCAAAGCCAATGACGCCCCCAGTGAAAGCCGGGTCACCCACGCGACTGACCGACACCGTCTCACCACCCTCCATCACTGCTTTCCTGATTGGGCCTCCCGACACGGCGCTGAAGAGGAACCCACGCCCAAGCGCCAGCAATGCACTGGAGACCACAACGCCCGTGCAGAAGCCCCCGGTCCAACGAAGGCTCAGCGTTCCCACGACGCCCACGGCAACGAGCCCCAATGAGTGGACGAGCACACCCCGGATCCAGCCCCGCAGGAACCCTGCCGCACTGCCACGCGGCGCCGGCATCAACCACCATCCACCCACCCCATCAAAGATCCCCTGCACGGCGATCACACCCAATCCGACCACGAAGGGATTCAGGCTCGCCCCCCCGCTGCGACCCCACACCAACCACCAAAGCCCGACTGCCGATGCCACCACCCAGAAACCCACATTGCTGATGCCCAGCCAAAGCCGACGCCTCGCCAACACGGCCTGTTCTGCAGTCATCGGCGTCGCTCCTTGTTCCCGGCCCCTTCGAGCCGGACAGGTGACGCGCACCGCAACGACGGCCCCTGCGCCCCGACAAAAGTGGGCCCCACGAGATTCTCCATGGCGGGCACACTCCCCCACATCCCCTGAACCGCAACCGGCCCCACACCGATCCCGACATCATTCGCCCGCCTTCGCGCCCGCGGACTTCGGCTTGCCCTCGGCTGCATCACTTCTCGCCTGCGCACCACGGCGGATCTCGGACCGCACCTCCGACAACCGTTCCGGCCACACGAACTTGGGTGCCTTGGCCGGGTCGTATCCCTCCAGATGCCCAGTCAACCGGGTCGTCGGCTTCGTGTACTTGAGCTCGGTATCGCCAAAGACCTCGCGACAGAGCGCCGCCAACCCCGGATCATACTCGATCAACTGCGACCGCAGGTGGACGTGGTTGTGGTCATGGTCATTGACCCGATTGTCGTCGAACCACGACTGCACCCCCTCCGCAAAATACTCATGGTGGTTCACCGAGGCGTACTTCCCCTTCCAGAGCCCCGCCTTCATGGCCGCATCATACGCGGCCTTCACCCGCCCATCGAACGTCGAGTCGACGTTCACCATCCCACGCAGGTGGATGTTGTGGGCAAACTCGTGGATCAGGATGTTCTCCGCCGCGTATGGGTCCCCGACGTAAGCCAGCAGGTTCTCCTCACCACAGGAACAGAAAGGGTCTTCCGACGAACCACCCGTGCCTCGGGCCCGCGCGTCCCACCACGCCTTCGGGGTCATGTGCGTCCACTCCGGCAGGTCGGTCGTGAATTCGTTGTGCGCGATGATGCACAGCCTTGATCCGCTCCGGATCATCGCCGCACGCACGTCTGGCCGCTTCGCGAGCATCAGGTTGACGAGGTAGGCCGCCTCGCGGAGCGCGTAGTCGTTCACCCGTTCCGACCCCACGATGGGGTAGCCTTCCGCTTCCACATACTTGGTATAGAAGCCGGGAATCTTCATCCCCGTCGGCGGTGCCTTGACCGGCAACAGAGCCGAAGACGACGGCTTCACCGCAGGCTCTCCACCGGGTCCGGCATCCGGAGCCTGGCCGAAGAGTCCGCAGCCGATCGCCGGGACCAGAAGCGTCGCAAGAATGAGTGAGGCGTGTTTCATGACAGGTCTAGTTTGCAGGTTCCTGCCGGGTGACAACGGGGATGTACCCAACCTCAAGACCCTTCGGCGGCGTGACGACAGCGAACAGCGCCGCCCACCTCCGCCGGAATGGTCGCCTCAGGGAGTTCGAACTCATGCTGGGAGCGTGAACCGGGCTCGGCCGACCGGCGAGATCAATGACACCCTCCCCGCCGCTGCTTCGCTTTGGCCTATACCGATGATGGCTATTCAATGCACGGACTCGAGACCCACTCCGGGCAAGCTGGGCGCGCCATTTCGATTTCAACTCCATCGAACAACTGCAGCCTCACGCTGCACGAGCGCGAAGGACCGAATCCAGTGCCCGGACACCGCCGACGAAATCCGGTGTGCAAAACACTCGGTTCGCAGGAGCATGGCCCGACGTCTGGGAATCATCATCAATGCCACCTGAGGTCACTGATCAAAATGCGCCGTTCCGCCATGCCGCTCCCCCCCCCGTGAAACACCTGCTCCTTCTCCTCCTCCTGCTAGCCGGCCCGATGGCGATGCTCAATGGGGCCGGATCCAAATCGCAGACAAAGCCCAACGTCATCCTCATCCTCGCGGATGACCTGGGTGTCGGAAATGTCGGCTGCTACGGCTCAGACCACGCCAAGACACCAAACATCGACAAGCTGGCAGCCACCGGGACTCGCTACACGCACGCCTTCACGGCGGCGCTTTGCGGGCCGTCCCGGGCGATGATCATGTCGGGGCGCTATGCCTTCCGGAATGGTTCCTCCAGTCAGGACGCCTGCCGGGTCATGCCGATCGCTGAACTCCAGATCGGCCACACCTTCAAGGCCGCCGGTTACGTCACTTCCGCCATCGGCAAGTGGGGCCAACTTCCAGGCGAACCGAACGAGGCCGGATTCGATGACTACCTCCGCTTCAATGGCAGTGGCCTCTACCGGAACAAGAAGGCGGGCAGGTCCGATCCTTACCGTGTGAACGGAAACGATCTGAAGCTCGGGGAGAAGGAATACATGCCTGACCTGATGCACGACCAGGCCATCGGGTTCATCCGGAAACACCAGGCAAAGCCCTTCTTCCTCTACTACTCGCTCGTCCACGTCCACGCGGAGATCCAACCCACGCCCGACAGCACGCCCGACAGCAAGGATCTCTTCAGCGACAACCTTCTCTACATGGACAAACTCGTTGGCAAACTCATCGCCGAACTCGACACGCTCAAGTTACGCGAGAACACGCTCATCCTCTTCATGGGCGACAACGGCACCGCCAAGCTGCACGAAAAGCTGTCCACCATCGGCGGACGCAACCTGTCCGGCTCGAAAGGCTCCATGCTCGAATGCGGCGGCCTCGTGCCGTTCATCGCCAACTGGCCCGGCAAAGTCCCGTCCGGAATGGTCTCTGCCGATCTGATCGACTCCACCGACTTGCTGCCTACGTTCGCCGAACTCGCGGGTTCCACGTTGCCCGCCAAAACCAGCTTCGACGGTCGCAGCCTCGCCCCGCAACTGCGCGGCGGGAGCGGCAAGAAGCGCGAGTGGATCTTCAACCAACTCGCCGCCATGTGGTATGTCCGCGATGCCGGATGGAAGCTGAACGAGAAGGGCGAACTCTACGACATGGCCGGCGCGCCCTTCACCGAGAAACTGGTCGCCGCCTCCGCAGATACCGAAACGAGCAAAGCCGCTCGCACTCGCCTCGCCGCTGTCCTCGCCGAACTCAATCCCGCCGGCGGCATCCCGGACACGGGCGACGGGACCGGTCGCCATGCCAACCGCGATCGAAAGAAGAAGTCCTCCAAAGAGTGATCCCATTCCATGAAGCGAATCCTTCAACTCATTGCCTGCCTGCTGTCCGCCGGCCTGCTGCACGCCGCCAACCGGCCAAACATTCTCTTCATTGCCGTCGATGACCTTCGGCCGGAATTCGGTGCCTATGGATTCGATTCCATCCGCAGCCCCAACCTCGATCGACTCGCCAAATCGGGAATCACCTTCCAGCGAGCCTATTGCCAGCAGGCGGTCTGCTCGCCTTCGCGTTCGAGCCTGATGACCGGCACCCGACCCGACACAACCCGGGTATGGGATCTCGAGACCCACTTTCGCGCCGCGCTGCCCGGCGTCATCACGCTCGGCCAACACTTCAAGAACAACGGCTACTTCGTCCAGGGCATGGGCAAGATCTATCACGGCAGCCTCGACGACGCGCCCACATGGTCAGTGCCGTGGCAGACACCCAAGGCCCAACCCTACGCGCTCCCGGAGAACCTCGCCCTCCATCAGCGCACGGCTGCCGCCGCCGATCCGGATGGCGAGCCGAAACCGAAGGGCAAGAAGCTCAAGAAGCAGGCGACCGCAAAGAACCTGCGCGGTCCAGCCTTCGAAGGGGCGGATGTTCCAGACAACACATTTCAGGACGGCAAGGTCGCCGAGTTGGCCGTCTCCACACTGCGCGAGGTGGGCACGAAGACCCAACCATTCTTCCTCGCCGTGGGATTCACCAAACCACACCTCCCCTTCGTGTCGCCGAAGAAGTACTGGGACCTGTACGACCCTGCAAAGATCCAACTCGCCACGAACCCGTTTCGTCCGAAGGACGCACCGGACTACGCGATTCTTCCCGGCGGTGAGCTGCGCAACTATCACGCCATCCCGGAAGGATCCATTCCCGACGACCTCGCCCGGCAACTCAAACACGGCTACTACGCCGCGATCAGCTACATGGATGCTCAGGTCGGCAAGGTTCTGGACGAACTCGACCGCCTCAACCTCCGCAGGAACACCATCGTGATCCTATGGGGTGACCACGGCTGGAAACTCGGCGAGCACGACGCCTGGTGTAAACACTCCAACACCGAGAACGACGTCAACGCCCCGCTCCTGCTGTCGGTGCCAGGCATGAAGCACGCCGGCGCACGCACCGATTCCCTCGTGGAGTTCGTGGATATCTACCCGACTCTCTCCGATCTCGCGGGCCTCCCCCTGCCCGCACATCTCGAAGGCACCAGCTTCAAACCGTTGCTCGAAGCTCCAAAGCGACCCTGGAAATCCGCTGCCTTCAGCCAGTATCCGCGCGCCTCTGGCAAGTCGGGCGTCGGCGCTTTGATGGGCTACTCGATGCGAACGGACCGCTATCGCTTCACCGTCTGGGTCGGACGCAATGACCACTCCCAGGTGGATGCCATCGAACTGTACGACCATCAGAAGGATCCCCAGGAGAACACCAACATCGCCAAGGATCCGGCCAACGCAGCGCTGATCGAGAAGCTGACCGCGCAGTGGCGAAATGGCTGGCAGGGCGCGAAGCCCAGGCAGGCAAGCGATTCCGGTGGCCGCTGATCGAGCAATGGACGTTTCCACTCCGTCCACACCTGGCTCGCGACGATTGCGATCAAGTCCGTGATCTTTGCTCCTTGGCTCCCTTGGAGCCGAGCAGGGCTGGCGAACCAAAACCAAAACAGGGGTTCCTCACCGCCGAATACGATCTCCCCTACCTGCGCGCCATGAACGCCGCGGCCCCTTCCATCATCGCCGTCGACCAGTCCCAGGTGGTCAGATACGCCCTGGTAGCCACCCAAACCATCCGACACGGGCACCCCTTCATCGGTGCGCTGTTTCAAGCGATCGACCCCATCTTCTTCCGCAGCCAGACCTTCGACAAAACACCTTACGTCGTCGTCGGACAACTCTGCGTCGGCCGCCACCATCGCGGACAAGGGTTGGTGCAAAGCCTTTACCAACACTTCCGCGAATCCCTGCAATCCGATTACCACTGCGCCGTCACCGACATCGCTCGTGAAAACGTCCGCTCCCTTCGGGCCCACCCAAACACCGGCTTCCGGATCGCACACTCCATCGTCTACGAAGGGCGCGTTTGGGATGTTGTCGTGTGGGACTGGAGATCCAACGAGGGTGCCGGGGAGTCGTCCTCTGCCCCGTGATCGGGTTTAGGTGATCGCAATTCATCTCCCGGACCAGACCTGATCGCACAGGTCCTGTCGAAATCGGGCCATCGCCGTTCTCCTACGGGAGAAGCGTCGGGAGCATCTTGATACTGCCCCCGCACGGAACGGATCGGCGACGCGCTGGCATCGGCGCATTCTCGTCATTCCATTCTCCCGGCAGCCGTGGTTGGATGCCGGAAATGCAGCCATCACACCTTGTCCAGCTCGTAGCCGCGAGGACCGCGGCCTTCGGCTGCGCCCTGGTCTTGTTGCTGGTCTCACCGTGTCTCGCGGAAACGGACGATGATAGTCCGGAAGCGGCGGCTCTCCGCGCCGACGCGAGGAAGACCTTCAAGGAACACGTGGAACCCTTCGTGAAGACCTACTGCACGAAGTGCCACGGCGGTGGCCGCGCCAAGGCGAACGTCAACTTCGAGGTCGACCTGAAGGATCCCGGCCGCGGCACCGCGTTCATGCATTGGAAGAAGGCCGTTGCGAACGTCAGGGTGCACGACATGCCCCCGGAGGACGCAGCCAAACAACCCAGCGAGGAGGAGCGCCTCCAGTTCATCGCGTGGATCGGCAAGCTGAAACACCTGAGCCCAAGAAGTCCCGGCCCGTTCGTGATGCGCCGGCTGTCCAAGGTCGAATACGCCAACACGCTCCATGAGCTCTACGGGGTGAAAACGTCGATCGCCGACAGCCTTCCGGAGGAAGTCGTCGGCGAGGGCTACCTCAACTCGATCTCCCCACTGCAATCGGAACTGTTCCTCGAGATCGCCAACGACGTGGTCGGCCAGATCGTCGCGCCGGCAGGAATGGCGCCGACCGCCGTCCAGAAACGGCTCTTTGGCAACAAGCCACCCGAGGGTGGCGACCTTCGCAAGGCCGCGCGCCAGGTCGCACGCTCCCTGGCCCGAGATGCCTACCGCAGACCACCCACCGAGGCCGAGATGGACGTCCTCGTGGACGTCTTCGACCTCGCACGGGAGAAGGGGCTGGATTACACCGCCTCGCTGGGCCTGATGCTCAAGGCCGTCCTGGTCTCTCCCCAGTTCCTCTTCATCGCCCCCTCAGGAGAAGCCCAACCCAACGAACAGGCAGTCCGGTTGGACGACCACCATCTGGCCGCGCGCCTGTCCTATCTGCTGTGGTCAGCGCCGCCCGACGCCGAGTTGTCCGCCCTGGCTGACAAGGGCGAACTGCACCAACCCAGGATACTCCGCGCCCAGACCAAGCGGCTGTTGCTCCACCCTCGCGCCCGGGCCCTGTTCGACGGATTCGGCGCCCAGTGGCTGAGGGTGAACGACCTCGAGCGCCAGGTTTTCGATCCCAAGCTGTTCCCCCAGATGACGCCGGCCTTGCGGGCCGCGATGGTGGATGAAGCCCGACTGTTCTTCGAAAGCATCGTGCACAAGAACCAACGGGCCATCCGGCTTGTGGACAGCGACTATACCTTCCTGAACGGGCCGCTCGCTGAGTTGTACGGCCTCGGGTCCTCCGTCAAGGGGCCAAAGATGCGCCGGGTCAAACTGGAGAACCCCAACCGCGGCGGCGTCCTCGGCATGTCGGCCACGCTGGCCGCGACCTCGTTCCCCACCCGGACCAGCCCCGTGCGTCGCGGCGTCTGGGTGCTGGAGCAGATCCTCGGTGAACACGTGCCGCCGCCCCCTCCCAACGTTCCCGAACTCGACGCGCAGGAACCGAACCGGGTGGAAGGCCTGACCCTGCGACAACGGACCGAACTCCATACGAAGGATCCCGTCTGCGCCAATTGCCACCGGACGCTCGACCCGATCGGTTTCGGCCTCGAGAACTTCGACGCCATCGGCCGCTGGCGTGACAGGAATGAAGCTGGGGTCGCGATCGATTCGGCAGGAAAGCTTCCCACCGGAGACGCCTTCTCCACCCCAGCGGACTTGAAGCGACTCCTGTCCGGACGGGAGTCCGACCTGGCCCGGAACCTCACCGATCGATTCATGGCTTACGCCCTCGGGCGACAGTTGGAAGGCCACGATGAAGTCGTCGTCGACCAATTGTTCGCCCGGATTGCCGCAGACGAATACCGGGTGAGGACGATCCTGACCGAAGTCATCGCCAGTTACCTCTTTACCCACCGCAGAGTCGAAAAGTGACCACAACGCACCACCATCAACCTATAACCGGCAGTTCATTTAACCGCAGATGTCGCCGATTCCGCAGATGAAGGGGCAGAAATACCAGGACCCGAGGCTCGTGCACACGTCACCTTGCGGGTGAAGGGCACGCCCGATCCAAGCTCCTGACTATCTGCGCCATCTGCGGTTCCAACTGCCGCTTTCAGCATCAAAGCACCCACATGAATCCCATGAATCCGCCCTCCCCCGTGGATCGCCGCTCCTTCCTGAAAGGCGTGGGGGTCTCCCTCGCGCTGCCATTCTTCGATTCCCTCGGCTGGGCGGCCGGCACGAATTCCGCCAGGCCACCGGTGCGCCTGGCGTTCATGTACATGCCGCACGGCGTCATCATGGACCAGTTCTGGCCCAAGAGTGAGGAGGAGTTCCTCCTCTCGCCGCCACCCATCCTCCAGTCACTGAAGCCGATCATGGATCAGTGCCTCATGATGAAAGGGATCTCGGGCGTGCCAACCACACCCTTCGGCGGTGCTCCGCATGCACTCGAGTTGTCCACGTGGCTCACCGCGCGGTTGCCCGACCCCGATTCGCGCGACCGCATCAACATCTCCATCTCCGCCGACCAGATCATGGCCAACCATGTCGGCGCCCAGACCCTGCTCCCTTCGCTGGAGCTGGCCACCATGCCGCAGACCTGGAAGGAGAATCAGGAAGGCCTGCACGAGGGTTACTACAATCACTGCAGTTTCCGTTCACCCACCCAGCCCGTCCCGGCCGAAACCGATCCCCGCAATGTGTTGAACCGCCTCTTCGGCAAACGTGGCAAGGAAGGCAAGGTCACGCAGGTCAACCCGCTGGACCGTCAGATGCTCGACCGCGTCCTCGGTGGCGCCCGCGACCTGCGCCGCAACCTCGGCCGGGGAGATCAACAGAAGCTCGACGAATACCTCGACAGCGTCCGCTCGGTGGAACGTCGCATCGCCGCCATCGAAACCCGCCAACAGCAGGCGGCTCTGGAGAAGAACGGTGTCGCTCCTTCCCGACGCCACGCCACCGACTCGGCGCCCATCGAGGTGAAGATTCCCGAAGGCGACAAGCGTAGTGAATACATGCAGGTCATGTGCGACCTGACCGTCCTCGCCTTCCAGACCGACACCACCCGCGTCAGCACCTACATCAGCTCCCGGCCCAACGGCGCCTCCTACCCCGAGCTGGGATTCTCCGACCAGCACCATTCGCAGACGCATTACGGCAAGGACCAGGAGATGATCCGGAAGGTGGCGGCCATCAACAAACTGAACGTCGATCAATTCGCCCGCATGGTGACGAAGATGAACGCGCTGAAGGAAGGCGACGGCACCCTGCTCGACCACTGCATCATGATGTGGGGCTCGGGCCTCGAAGACGGCGACAACCACCGGCGCGACAACCTCCCGTTCATCATCGCCGGAAAGGGCGGTGGTTCCCTCAAGACCGGACGCTTCCTCTCCAACGTCCAGGGCAACCAGGGCGACCTGCTCACCACCCTGCTGACCTGCGCCGGCATCCCCCTCGATCGCCCCCTCGGCATCGCCACCAAGCAGATCACCGAGATGAAGGCGTGAACCTAGAATCGGCAGTTCATTTATCCGCAGATGGCGCCGATTGCGCAGATAGAGGGGCAGAAACGCGAGCACCCGACGCTGGTGGATACATCACCTTGCAGGTGCATGACATGGCCGATCCAACCTCCTGATGATCTGCGTCATCTGCGCAATCTGCGGATCAAACCGCCGTTTTCAGGGTGAAGGATCCCCAGTCCAAGTCACAAACCTCAATTCCGTCGTCGGAATCACGTACGTGCCCATCGAGCAGCCAGGTCGGGCAGTCATCTGGCTCCGCTTTCACTGGTTTCGACTGACACACAGGACTCCCGAACGTCTGGGCGGCACTCGCGCCTCCTACCTTGAGCTCCGATCCCCTTTGCGAATCGGCGAAGTCGTCGGCACTGCCGTCCCCGCCCCGTGAGGATCCCGGGGAAGTGCAGCTATCCGGGGAGGTGCACCACGCACGCGGCTGAATTGAACAAGTTGCCGGCCGATGCTAGCCATGCGCGGTTCCCCGGACGTGGTGAAAACAGCCACCGAAGTGATGAGACGATTAGACCCGCTCAAGCGTTTAGGCATCGCAGTGGCGCTGGCGTTGGCGTCGTGCCAGCGCGCCAGTCCGCCTGCGCCGGCGATTACAAAGTCATCGCCGCGCACGCAAACATTGCAGGAATGAAGCCCTTGCGGTTCTCGGTGGACGGGAAACCGGCAGCATGCCCACGTGGACCCGACGGGAGATTGGCGGATCACGTTTCCCGAAGCGGGCGTCCACCTGCTGACCCTGCACTACGAACTCAGGTACAATCTGCCCTACTTTGATTTCGAGGCGGTGAAGTAACCTAGCGGAGGGGGCTGCGGCCCCAAGCGAAACGATGGGCCAGTGTCCAAACGCCTCAAAACCCGCGGGCCATGTCTCACGGCAAGATGAAGACTGGAGGCGAGGGTCGGAATCGAACCGACGGATGGAGCTTTTGCAGAGCTCTGCCTTACCACTTGGCTACCCCGCCCTTGCAGGCCCGCGAAATAAACGCCACGCCACGCCGTTGGGCAAGACGGAATTCCGATGGATTTCAACCTTCACCCTCCGGCATGGGTCAGGCCCGGAGCGTGAATCCAGCCTCCAGCCTCGATCGGGAATGACCGGTCGCTTGAATGCGCGAGGGCTTTCGTCCCACACTCCGGCCTCCGTGAATCGCATCGAAGAACGTTTCGCCAAACTCCGCAGCGCGGGCCTCAAGGGTCTCGTGGTCTACATCGGCGCCGGGGATCCTTCCCTGGCCGCCACACACCAACTCGCCCTCGAGTTCGACCGCGCCGGCGTGGATGTCCTCGAACTGGGCGTTCCGTTCAGCGATCCGCTCGCCGATGGCATCGTCAACCAACTGGCCGCACAACGGGGTCTTGCCTCCGGCACCACTCCACCCCGTGTCCTTGAGACCGTTGCGGCGATCCGCCGCGACTCCCAGATCCCCATCGTCCTTTACATCTACTTCAACCTGCTGCACCGCGTCGGCCTGGAACGTTTCATCCAGGATGCCGCCGCCGCCGGCGTCGATGGACTGCTGATCCTCGATCTTCCACCGGAAGAGGCCGACGACTACGAACGCCTCATGACGGCCGCCGGGATGTGCCCGGTGTGGCTTGTTGCCCCGACGACACCCGACAGCCGGATCGAGCGCATCGCCCGCCGCGCGCAGGGCTTCATCTATTACGTCTCCCGCGAAGGTGTCACCGGCATGCAGACGACGGTCTCGACCACGATCGGCGAGATGACGGACCGGATCCGAAAGCACTCGTCGCTGCCGATCGCGGTGGGCTTCGGCATCTCGAATCCCGAGCAGGCCCGCGAGGTGGCATCGCATGCCGAAGCCATCGTCGTGGGATCAGCGATCGTGAACCGCATCGCGGAACAGGGCGCGGATCCGGGAATGCCCGCGAAGGTAGGCGCGTTCGTGAAGACGTTGTCGGAGGCGGTGCGTTCGGCGTCCGTCCCGAAGCCGTGATTCTTTAGCGGAAGAACAACAACCCACGCATACCCCATGGCCACCCCCAAGACCCCCAAAGGCAAAGCCGCCGCCAACGTGAAGCCCGCGCCCAAGCGCGCGGCGGCGAAGCCCATGACTCCCGCCGCACCAGCGAAGAAACCGTCGGGAAAGGTTTCGCAACGCTACGTCATCATCATGGCGGGTGGCCGGGGCGAACGCTTCTGGCCCGTGTCGCGGGAGAAGACGCCCAAGCAGCTCATCCGCTTGCTGGGTGAACGTTCCTTCCTGCAGCAGGCGGTGGATCGCGTGCTGCCGGTCGTGCCTGCAGAAAACGTCCTCATCATCACCAATGCAGCCCAGGTGGCTGAGGTCCGCCGCCAACTCCCCGAACTGCCCAAGGACAACATCGTCGCCGAACCAATCGGACGCGACACCTGCGCGGCAGTCGCGTTGGGGGCGGCGATCGTCGGTGCACGATCGGAGAAGGCGGTCATGGCGGTGTTGCCGGCGGATCATGTGATCCCCGAGGAACGCCGCTTCCAGCAGGTCTTGAAGGACGCTCTGGACCTCGCCTCGCGGGATGCCGTCATCGTGACGATCGGGATCCAGCCAACGGAACCGGCGACGGGGTACGGTTACATCCACACGGGGCCGGTGCTGGCCGCCGCCGATGGCGCGCGCACCTACAAGACCGCCTTTTTCAAGGCCGAGCGTTTCGTGGAAAAGCCGTCGTTGGAGAAAGCCACCGAGTACCTCGCCACGGGTCAATACCGCTGGAACGCGGGCATGTTCGTCTGGTCGTACGCGACGGTGGCGGCGGGTCTGGCGCAGCATCAGCCCGAGATCTCGGCTGCGTGCGAACGCTGGAAGAAAGCGGCGGCGGCGGGTGCGCCGAAGTTGTTGAAGGTCCTCGCGGCCGAATACCCCACCATCCAGAAGATCAGCATCGACTACGCGCTGCTGGAGAAGGCGAGCAACGTCGTGGTGGCGGATGGTTCGTTCGCTTGGGATGACCTCGGGGCATGGCCCGCGCTGGCGCGCCACGTGGCCCAGGATGCGGACGGGAACGCCTCGGTGGCAGACCTGGTGCACGTCGATGCCGCGCGCAACATCGTTTATGACGGTCGGACCCGTGGCCGGACCACGATCACCTTGGTTGGCGTCAGCGATTCCATCGTGGTGCTGACGGATGACGCGGTGCTGGTCGCATCGCGGGCGGAAGCGCAGAAGATCAAGGAACTGGTGCGGAAGCTGGCGCAGAGTCCGAAGCATCAATCGCTGGTGTGAGCAGCGACCAAGCATCGGCGCAGATCAGACTGACCGTCCAAAATTAACCAGCCACTGGATCCAGACGTGTCACGGAATGACCAACTCCGGACTGTTTGGCGGGACACGGATCACCGCGCACGACATGGCACGGTCCATGTTCACATATTGGTGTTAGTTGCGTGATCGGGCCTGCCAACGGAGGCCAACTGGAGACTGATAGAGACTGGGAACATCGGAGTAGGAAACGTGGGGTGCGGAGGTCGTCGGCAACGGCGACCTCCGCACTGTTTTCGCCCCCCTTCGCAGCGACGCTGGACTTACAGACCTTACGCAGATCCCGACGGCGAAGCGTTGCGATTGGTCAGCGCGGCTCGGAATTCACCCGTCACCCACCGCTGATGGCGATTTCCCCACCACAGGCACCATGCGGGAATCAGGATCAACGGCGGGATGAAGGTCAGGACCAGGGACTCCGCCCAGGTCAGACGATTGGCGAGGCCCAGGAGCGTCGCGGCTCCACCGAAGATACCGTACGAGGCGACGGCCGGGAGCAGGTAGACCGAGTTGAGGGCCATGCCCACAGCCAGGTTGATCGGGCGTCCTTCGAGCACCGCCCGTGTCGACGCCCATCGCATCGCCCACCAATAGCATGGGGCAAGGACCATTCCCGTCAGGTGCAGCCACCACCCCAACGCAACGTTGTTCCATGTTTCCCCGCCCCAGGGCAGGTACAAGAGTACCCAGAGGTCGAACAACCCCAACACGACCAGCGGCAGGGCGAGCAGACGACGCAGGACGCGACCCTGCCCCGCCAGGATCTCCGGTCCGGACAGACCGGTCGTCATGAGCAATTCGAACGCGCCGGCGAGACGTTGTTCCGAGAGGGTGATGGCGGATTCACCCGCGACCCAGACGACAAAGAGCGCGTGGAACAGCATCGCCACGACACCGCTGGGCGGGCCGAGCGTACTTCGGATTCCGACGCCCAGCATGGAAGCCCCCTCGATGAACACAAACGCGGCGATCAGGATCCATGGCATCCATGGTTTCCAGACGTCACGGAGGGACAACCAGTCCCAGGCTCCCTGCTGGAGGCAACGGGATCGCCAGGCGGCGCGACGACGGGCGCCACCGAAGCGCAACCAGAGGGCGAAGTGCTGCAACCGCAAACGCCACCCGGGGCCCCCGCCCTCCTGCCAGACGAAACGGACCCAATGGGCCGTGATCCAGAACATCGCCCCTGAGAGGACCCCCTGGAACCCCATCGCCACAAACCCAGCCTCGCGCCAATCGCCAAACGGAGCGACAGGCACGGACACCGAGGCGGCAATGAATGGCACCGAGGGACTGGCAAGAAGCACCCACGACGCCTCCTGCGGCGTCCATGGGACGTCGAGACTGGTGAGGAACGCAAACACGCCCCACGGAATGAAGATCAGTCCGAGGATCCACGCGACCCCGAGACCGGCGGCTTGCCGTGGATCACGGGAAATCAGGGACGCAAGCAACCCGCTGACGAGCGAAAGGAGCAACCCATTGCCCAGCGCGAGGAGGAGCATCAGCAACTGGCCCAGACCCACGCCCCCGAGCAGCAAGGGAACCACCAGGACCGGAACCACCGCCACCAACTGGAAAACCGTATCCAGCGCGGCCGCAAAGAGCTTTCCGCCGGCCACGCTCCATCCATTGAGATCGGTCAGGAAAAGCAACCCCAGCGTCCCCTCGCGTCGCTCCTTCCCCAGACTGTCGGCGGTCCGTTGGCAACCGAGGAACAACGCCCAGACCGCGACGAGCCCGGCAATCGTATGGAAGACCACGGTCCCGACCTGACCGCTCGCGGTTTGCACTCCGGAACGCCCGAAGAACCACACCAACGTCAGCAACGCTGCCATCGCACCCGTGGCAGTGATCCATCGCAACCGCCACGTCTGGGGACGACGTGCGGCCACCCGCAGTTCGCGTTCCAGGACCGGCCACAGGGTGCGCATGTGGATTGGAGTCGGCTGGGCGGATCAACTCACGCGGGCGAGGCCGTCTTCTTCTCGCCGGGCCGCCCCAGTGCGAGGACACGGAAGCCCGTCTTCAACTCGGCCTGAGCCATGTTCATCCACACCAGATTGTTTCCCAGGCACATCAGGCACCACACCACCAGTCCGCCCTTGAACCCCATGTCGTTCAGCAACCCACCACCACCGCCGAGGCTCAAGATGCCGACAAACGTCATCACCACAAAACTGATGGCCCAGGGCACACCCATCACGCGCCACAGGACGTGGATCGTTGTCCGGTTCCCGGCTGACTTCATCCCGATCCACTGGCCCACCCAGGCCATGGTGTAGGCGTCGGAGACAAACAACAGCATCCGGCAGATCCAGAACACCGCCCAATCGCCGTCGGAGGAGGCATTCTTCCACTCAATCCCCTTCACCAAGAACACCAGATCCACGAAGAGGATGATCACCACGGGCCATTCGAACTGATGTCGCAGCGCGCGCATCCGACCTGACAGGAAGTCGTCGACGGTGAGCGGGGTGGACAGGAGCAACTCCATGCCACCGCTCCGGCGGTCCTCGTGGAACTGTCGCGGCGCCTCGGAAGCCATCCAGACCTTCAGGCTCAAGTGCACCAGCATCGACGTGATGACGAAGGTCGGAGCCTCGAACCAGTCCTTGCCAACCTCCAGTCCGATCAGGAGGAAGATCAACGCGGCGACCCCAAGGAAGATCCAGACCGTGATGGGCCGCATCCAATACCGCCCGGTCAGCCACACCATCGGGCTCTGCTCCAGCATGTATTCACGCCAACGCCCGCGGGACAAGGCGTCGGGCCAGCGTCGGCGTTCGATCCAAGCCTTGAGCCCGCGGCGCGCCTCGGCGGCCCCCTTCTCCTGCCAAAGCCGGGGCAACCGGAACGCGCTCAGCCCGAGCGCGGCCACACTCACGCCCAGGACGAAGGCCATCGGCAGGTGGTACAATCGGGGCTTTCCGCCGAACTCACTGTCAAAGGCGTGGAAAAAACCCACCACGGGCGACGCCCAGAGAAAGCACGTCTCGAAGACCGCGTCCCGCGTCGTTGAATCCAGATCGAACTTCCATCCCAGCCAGTAAGTGATCCCGCCAAGGGCCGGCATCAATCCGCACAGGGCAAACACGAAAACGAGCGTGATCGCTGCGGCGCGCTTGGAGTCTGCGGTCAACGTGGAAGCCAACATCCCGAGGGACAACGAACACATCAGGGCGTTGAGGAGCAGCGCCACCATCCGCAGGTATTCCCCGGCTGAAACTCCTCCCAGGAGGATGGCAATGGCCATCACCGGCAGGCACGCGACCAGGTGGAAGATGCACCCCAGCGAGCTCGCCGCCATCTTGCCGAAGAGCACGTCGTATCCCCTGAGGTCCGTCAGGAACAGCAGTCCCAGGGTTCCTTCGCGCCGTTCCTCCGCCAGGGAATCCGCGCTGTAGATGACTCCCGACAACACGGCAAACAACGCGGCAAAGAAACTTGTCGCCGCGAACAACTGCTGCCCGAAGCGATTCAACGACAACTGACTCTCGATGAGGACGAACCAGATCACCACCAACAGGGCCACCCCGGCCGCCAACGTGCGCCCCCAGTAACTCCAGCGCCGTCGCGATGCGACGCGCAGTTCCCGGGCAACAACAGGCAGGACGGTCATGACCCGCGGATTTCAGTCGGGAATCCGCTCCATGGAAAGCGCGCTTTCGAGGGAAGTTCCCAGTCTCCAGCCTCCAGTCTCCCAAAGTCAGCGGTTGGGCCTCTGGGGGCGCATCCCCTCGGACATGCATCCCGCGCCCGACCTCGCCGCATCGCGGCGCACGGCGACAGCCAAGGGTGAAGCGGAGCGGAACCCTGGGTCACCCCACCCCATGACACCTCGCCCCAACGGGGCGAACGGTGACCAAACCCACCCTGTTCCGTGTGCCCTTTCCGGGCACAGAGGTCGTTGTATGGCGTCGTCCCCGGGGTGCCACCCCGTATTGGCTTTCACCGCTTGCCCCTTCGGGGCACGAGTTCACAAATCCGGAACCTCTCAACTGGCCTCTGCGAACTCGGTGAAGGCCGGGTGCCCCCACCCGGCGTGATTCCAGCCGGTCGCGGATCACGGCACGGTGGATCACAGGACACCATCGAAAGAGTCTTGGTCGACGTGGGAAGGCGGGCGTACGCCAAGGAAAGCAATCGCAATGCCAACTCGCTCCTTGTCGTGGAATCCACCCCGACTAGAGTGGCCGCACATTCAATGTCTCAAGGACTCCATCTCTCCCAGCGCATGTCGCAGCAGATGGTGCTGTCGCCGCAGCTCCAGCAATCGCTGGCGTTGTTGCAGGCACCGGTGCTGGAGCTGAAGGCCTTGGTGGAACAGGAACTCCAACAGAACCCTGTCCTCGAGGAGTCCGCCATCGCCGAGGAAACCGCCGAGGAACGCGAAGTCCGCGGCGAGGAAGCCTCGGCCGCCGCCGATCCCGCCGAACCACCGGCCGATGTCCAGTTCGATCCCGCCACCGAAAAGCCCGGCGACAGCCCGAACGACCCGTTCGACCAGGAACTCCAACGACTGCTCCAGCTCGATCAGGAATGGCGTGACCAATACTCCGCCGGGTCCAGCGTCAGTCGCCAATCTCCGGAGGATGAGGAGCGACGGCAGTTCATGTTCGATTCGCTCGTCGCCCAGACCTCCCTTCAGGAGGAACTCCTCGAGCAGGTGCGGATGACGGATTTCAGCCCCACCGACCGTCAGATCGCCGAGATGCTCATCGGCAACATCGACGACCACGGATACCTCCAGTCGGGAGCCAACGAGCTTTCCTTTTCGACGGGTGTCCCTGCCGACCAGATCGAGGCTGTCCTCAAGATCATCCAGACCTTCAACCCACCCGGCGTCGGCGCCCGCGATCTCCGCGAATGCCTGATGCTCCAACTGGAGCGGGCCGACCGTCAGGAATCACTCGAATACCGCATCCTGCGCGATCACTTCGAGGCCCTCGGCAAGCGTCGTTTCCCGGACATTGCCCGTCACCTTGGCATCTCCGCCAACGAAGCGCAGAAGGCGGCAGAACTCATCGCCGATTTGAACCCGCGACCGGGACGCGACACCACGCCGGACGATCATTCGTTTGTCGTTCCCGAAGTGACCGTGACGAAAAACGGGGACGACTACGCGGTCACCACCAACAGCGACTACATCCCCCACCTGCGGATCAGCAATACGTACAAGGATCTGCTGGGACAGTCGGAGACGTCCGGTGAGGTGCGCGAGTACATCCGCGAGAAGATCCGCGCCGGAAAATTCCTCATCAAGAGCATCCACCAACGGCAGGACACGATCACCCGCATCGCGCAGGAGATCGTGAAACGCCAGCGTGAGTTCATGGATAACGGGGTCGCCCACCTCAAGCCCATGACCATGGTGCAGGTCGCCGAGGTTGTCGGCGTCCATGAGACCACCGTCAGCCGCGCAGTCTCCGGAAAATACATCCTCACTCCGCAGGGCGTCTTCGAGATGAAGTACTTCTTCACCTCGGGTGTTCAGACCTCATCCGGCGAGACGATGTCCAACACCTCGGTGAAGACGATCCTCAGCGAACTGATCTCGGGCGAGGACCGCTCAAAGCCGCTTTCCGACGAGGAACTCGTCGATCAACTGCTCGTCCGTGGCATCAAGATCGCCCGCCGCACCGTGGCCAAGTATCGCGCCGAGTTGAACGTGCTCCCCAGTCACCTGCGCAAGTCCTACTGAGCGCAGCACGGACGTTCACCATTCGACATTTCCGACTGCACCGATCCAGGAACGCAGCCGCAGGAATTCCGCCCCATCGGTAAATTCCCCACCTACGTCCAGGGTCAGGGTTCCCGGGCGAACCACCTGGACTTCCGCCTGCGACCAACTTCGCAGGTCCACGGATCGCTCCACCGCGTAACGCGTTCCCGACGGCAGGAAGACATCGCTCACCCAAGCGCCGCCCGCACGCCGAGGAGGCGAAAGCGCCGGCCCACTCCGGACGAGCACCTGTGTGTGATATCCGCCCGCGGCCACGGCCACCACGTCCTTGAGCCCCGGCGGCACCGTCAACGCCCCGTTCGAACCTTCGCCCCAGACGACAAGGGTTCCGTCCGATCTCAGCGCCACCGCGTGATAGGAACCGGCCGCGATGGCCACGACGTTGGTTGCCGAGGCCGGCACCGCCGTCTGTCCAAACGTGTTGTCGCCCCACGCCACCACGCGCCCATCCGACCGCAGCGCCAGGGAGAAAAACCCTCCTGCGGCGACGGCTACGCAGCCCTGCGCCTGGGCAGGCACCCGGGCGGAGGCGGCAAACGTCCGCCCGAAAGAGGCCACGCGGCCATCGCGATGCAGCACCACGGAATGGGCCGCTCCGGCCGCAACCCCCACGGCATCGCGGATCGTGGAAATGCCAGACAACTCCGGCCGAAAAGACGGATGCGTCAGGTGGATCGTGCCATCCGAACGGAGCAGCACCGTGTGGAGCAATCCGGCCGCTGCGGCGACAAAGCCATGGTTGTCGGCTTCGTCGATCTCGGACTGACGCAGGTCGTTCCGCCCCCAGAGGACCGCCCTCCCATCGGAGAGCACGGCGACGCTGTGATCGAGTCCGCAAGCCACCGAGACCACATTCGTCAGACCCGGTGGCACCGTTGCCTGTCCGAGCCCGTCCCAGCCACGTCCGGTCACGGTTCCGTCGCGCTTCAGAAGGAGGGTGTGGAACTCACCACACGCGATGCCCAGCGTGGCGAGGCCATCGCCGAAATCACGACCCGGCCCAAAGTCCGGTGAGGCCACCAGGAGGAAGTTGGGATTCCCCGTGGAGGTCGCATGCACCGTTTCACCGAATCCGGGAAACGTACCAAAACCAACCATTGTCAGGGTCCCTTCTGCGGAAATCCCATCCTGCGAAGAACGCAGCACCTGCATCTGCGGCATGTCCACGACCTGACCGAAGTCATACACGGCCGAGGCGGAGCCCAGCGTCGATTCCGGTCCCCATCCGCGCACCGCGAGCGTCGTGGCCTGCTTCAGGGCAAGCAGCACAGGAAACTCCTGAGCCACGGCACCCGCTGCAAAACCCAGCGCGCCCACCACCCACAACCAACCCCTTTCTCCAATGCGACACATGTGGATTTCAGTGCGATGGCGGCAACGCGATGTTGTCGCCCGCTTCAATCCGACGCTTCAGAACGATGGCCGCGATGCGCTCCACGTGCCCGTCGGCGAAGAGATAGTTCGAAGCCGGGCCATGGCGCTGCGGATCGATGTCCGCGGTGACGTTCTCCCATCCACGGAACCAGGTGTCCGGATGGGTCCGCGGATCTCCCAACCGCTGCCCCAACTCCGAAGCCTCGAACACGAGGAACGTCTCGGACGGCCGCCGCAGCCGGTCGAGCCGCGTCTCGCGGTCGATTCCGTCGAAGGGTGTCCCGTCGGGTCCCGTCCCTGGCGTCATCGAGGCGCTTGCGGTGTCAGGGGCGGGAAGCATGTAATCATTCAGGAGATAGCTGCATCCTCCGTTGGTCCGGAGCCAACCGCGCATCTGATCGCTCGGGCACAGCCGGATCTTGTCGATGCCTCCGACGGCGTTGGTCAGCACGAAAACCCACGACGGGGTCGGGTCTGCGCCGATCGGTCCGGGGCCGTTGCGCGGTGGGGAGGGCAGCCGGCCCTGGGTGTCGTCGTCGGCGTAGATCCGCATCCCGATTCCCAACTGACGCAGGTTGGCGGCGCAGCGGACCGCATCCGCCCGCAGCCTGGCCTTCGAAAGTGCTGGGAGGAGCAATCCCGCGAGGATCGCGAGGATCGCAATCACCACCAGCAGCTCAACCAGGGTGAACGCACGCAGTGTCAGTCTCGGCCGCATCGGAACCTCTCCTCGTTCGCATGGGTGGGAATGTGACATCCGATCCTATCGTGGATGGGTGTTTACGACCGTGATGCGGGCATCCACGCGCCCGTCATCTCCGTTGATCGGTGCCAGCCACAATTGACCGGTTCCCACCATCACACCGCGTGCGTCGCAGTAGAGCCGGGTCCCGGGCGACTTCAGGATGAGGCTGACGACCTCATGAGGGAAGACCTGATCCCAACGCCGGACAAGGGCCGCAGGCGACTCGACGACAAAGGACCCTCCGGGTGCATTGACCCGAAGTGGAAAGCGGACCCACTCCGCGACCGCAACCGCATCGCCGCGCACCATGGCAGCCTGCAACCCACGGACCAGATGGCGAACGGGTTCAGGCCGGGGAAATCCAGCCGGGGAATAGTCATCGAGGACGAGGATCTGTTGTCCGGCCTCCACCAAGGTCGGCGTCCGGACGGCATGGACGCCCGCTGACAAAGCAAGGACCGCCGTCGCGGTCAGCAGCCAGGGTTTGACGGCCATCCAGAGCCAGGTCCGCAGGACTCCGGCGGCGACGGCGTTGGAGGTCACTGCGGGGGCCTGCCCCATCGCTGCCGCGACGGTTGCAGCCACCAATCCAACGGGGACGGCGGCCGCAAGGCTGGGATGGAGCATGGACTCCAGATTCCCGGCGTCGATGCGGGCTCCCTCCCCTTCCAGCAATACCTGCAACCGATCCAAGGCGCGACGCACACGCTTCCGGGCTGCTTCTTCGGCCACACCCAACGCGGATCCCACCTCGGCCAATGACTTTTCCTCGAAGAATCGCAGCCAGATGGCGTGACGGTCCGGATCGGACAGGCGTGCGAGGCATCGATCGAGATAGGGAAGATAGGGCTGCCACGCGGCTGGCGCAGCGGTGTCGTGGGATTCCTCGGGCAGGTCGGGCATCGTTTCCATAGGCGTTTCCCGAGCGGCGCGACGCCGCTGCATCTTGCGAAGGTCATTGGCGGCGAAATGGGCCGCCCGGAACAACCAGGCACCCAGAACCACAGAACCATCCATTCCCGGAGCCTTTCGGACCAGGAGCAGGAACACCGCCTGCGTCACCTCCTGGGCCTGGTGGGGATCCCGGGTCTGGCGCAGGGCCGCGCCGTAGACCATGCCGGCATGGCGGCGCACCAACTCCGCGAACGCCGCTTCGTCCCGACGCTCCACGTAGTGCCTCAGCAATTCCTGGTCAGCCCCATCCATTCCTTCCACATCACGGACACATCACGCGAAACCGGACAAGGATTCTGTGGCTTCGCTGGCCCAGCAGGGTTGCGACGTCTTCGCAGCCGATCCAAAGCCACTCGCCGGGCGATGAGGACATCGCCTTCCCGAAACCATTCCTCAAACGGAGTAGTGGGGCGGTTTGGTGTTGGTGCTCCGGATCCGGTCCATTTCCTGGGCTTCGATGGATTCGCTCAGTCGCTCCACCTGCTTTCGCAACCGTTCCAGCAATTTGCCCTGTTCAACGACAACCGCGTTCAACTGGTCGTACTGATGCTCGAGGTGCGACAGCGCCGCCTCCGTCTTCTCCAATCGCAATTCAGAATCCGTCATATTTCATCCTCCCGCTCGGCGAAGAACAATTGGTATGCCCTGTCATAGTGCGCCTCCGACACCAGGACCCGGGCCTCGCGCCCAAGGTCTCCGTCGTCCGGCAAACCGGGCTCCACCCATTCCTGCCGGGCTTCGATCCCGTGCTGGTGCAACCACTCCACCAAAAGCTCGGTCTTGATCACCTGTCCGGTGAAGAAATGCCGCATGGCCGTCATCATGCGGGGATTCGAATGCAGGTAGCCAGCAACCTGTGCGCTTCTACCGAGCGCTTTCACCGCTTCGGACGTACGGAAATGAGGAAATTGGCCACCCACTGGGAAAGGAAGCTGCCAATCAGGAAGGCGTTGAAGCAACCAACGCCCGCCATCCCCAACCACGAACGCCGCGTCGGGTTCAGCAGCGTCAGTGACGCCACGGCAATCAGTCCGACGACCAGCATGCACGCGGTCAGGGCACCCATCGCCCACCTTGGCCACCCGCGCGGACAGTTGAAGACCGCCGCCACGGGCATCGCCAACAGTCCGAAAACCAGCGCCGGAATCAGATAGCTCGCGTCACGGCCGGTCCCCAGCCATGCACCCACGGACGCCAACGCCAGAGCCAGCGTCGACCCTACCAACCGCGCCTGCCAGCGTTCATCCGGGCTCAGGGCGTGACGCCCGACCGGATGAAGGAAGAGCGTCAGGTTGAAGAGCGGACTGGCGAGCCAGGTGAGGAGCGCGAACGCGATGTACACCACGCGGATCGGCGTGATCCACGGGGAGAGGCTGGGGTTGTCGGAAGCCAATTCCCCGAGCAGGCGATTGCCGAAATAGCCTCCCAGGAAGATTCCCCACTGAACACCCCCAGGCAGCTTCTGGATCCACAGGAAATACCGGAGCATCCCGGCATACACGGGGTTCCCCGCCTTGATGGCCTCCACCAACCCGGTCCGGGCCCAGTCGTTGGTCGGGTCCAGCCGCAGGCTTTCGCGGAAATGGTCCATCGCCTCCTTCCGCTTCCCCTGCTCCATCAAGGTCCAACCCAGATTCGCATGCGAGAAGGCGTTCTCCGGATTCCGTGCCAGCGTGCTGCCAATCGTGGTGCCCGCCTCCACCTTCCGCCCCAACTTCACCAGCGCCATCGCCCGCAGGTTGTTGCACCCGACATGTTCCGGGTCGCTACGCAATCCGACTTCCGCCGCGGACAACGCTTCTGCCCACTTCGAGCGCTCGAACTGGATCGCCGCCAGCATGCTGTGATAGTCCGCATCGTGCGGCTCCAACCGGATGGCTTCCAGGATCGCTGCCAGGGCTTCGGGCGTCCTGTTGCGATCCGACATCACCCGCGCCATCACGTAATGCGCGTAGGCCATGTCCGGCACATGCCCGATGGCCTCACGCGCGGTCGCTTCCGCATCATCCCGACGTTCCAGTTCCAATAGCGTGTTGGCGAGGGCAGCGAGGGCGAATCCGTCCGTGGGATCCGACGCCAGATAATGGCGAAACTCCTTTTCGGCGAGGTCGTGGCGATCCTGCTCCTGGAGGAGCAACGCGCGTTGCAGTATCGGTGAAAGTCTCATCCAGGCGGGGCGGAAATGGCTCGGACAGTGGTCGGTGCGGCCGGGAGCAAACCCCGATCCTGCCGCACGCCGCAAGCATGCAGAAAAGTCGCGAGGCCGCATGGCATCGTTGCGTCCGGAGAATCCCGTCAAGATGGCACTTCACCGGGGCCTGGGCGGAATGCCGGGACTGGAAATGTTCGCGCAGTCGGCGCACGCTGCGTTCATGACTCCCGATCGAATCCCCGTTGCGGCTGTGATGACGGCCGTCCTGGCTTCCGCAACCGTCTTGACCGCCGCCGAGAATCCCCTGCTCGCCCCCGATGCCAAGATCGAGAAGCTGGCGTCCGGGTACCAGTTCACCGAAGGCCCTGCCGCCGACAAGCAGGGCAACATCTACTTCACCGATCAGCCCAATGACCGGATCGTCCGCTGGGATGCCACCACACGCACGTTTGCGGACTGGATGAAGCCCGCAGGCCGGGCCAATGGAATGTTCTTCGACCATCAGGGAAACCTCATCGCCTGCGCGGACGAAAAGAACGAGTTGTGGTCGATCGCCCCGGACAAGACCGTGCGGGTGCTGTTGAAGGACTTTCAGGGGAAACTCTTCAATGGTCCCAACGACGTGTGGGTCCGGCCGGATGGCGGCCTGTACTTCACCGACCCCTTCTACAAGCGTCCGTACTGGAATCGGGGGCCCTCGGAGCAGAAGGGCCAGCACGTTTATTTCCTTCCAGCCGATCATTCCGCACCCCAACGGGTGGCAGACGACCTCAAGCAACCCAATGGCATCGTCGGCACCCCCGACGGAAAGCAGTTGTTCGTGGCGGACATTGGCGCCGGAAAGACCTACCGGTACGACATCCAGGCCGATGGCACGCTGGCCGGGAAGAAGTTGTTCTGCGAGATGGGATCCGACGGGATGACGCTCGACAAGGAGGGCAACGTGTATCTCACCGGCAAGGGAGTCACCGTGTTCAACCGCGAGGGGACCCGGATTGCTCACTTCGAGATTCCGGAGGGTTGGACCGCCAACGTCCGCTTCGGGGGTGCGAAGCACGACTACCTGTTCATCACCGCAGGCACGTCCATCTACGGGGCGCAGCTGAAGGTGCAAGGTGCGCGGTGATCCCAGGGAAGCTCCGGCAAGAGTCCGGACCTTCTGATTCCGGCTCCGATGGCGTCGTCATCCTTCCGACGGAGGACGGACGGATCGACTAACAGGTTGCCCACAAGGGGGGCACTAGGGTAGCACCCCCTCCCGGGTAATGCGCTTCGTTTTCCTCACCCTTGGTTATCACCCCGACCTCGATGGAGGCGGCTACCGCTATGCGACCGAAGTCGCAGAGCGGTTGGCAGCGCTTGGCCACGAGGTCCACGCCGTCTATCCAAATCCACGGAATGCATTGCCGGCGAACGAGTCCCGCAATGGCGTCACGCTCCATCGGGTTCCCGATGGGACCGGTTCCTTCTTCGCAAATTGGCGGACCGAGAATTCTGCCGCCCGCGCCGTGCTGGACGAACTCCTTGGCCCGGGCACGCCTCGGACCTTGCTGGCCACCCATCAGGCCTATTTTGAAGCCGCGGCGCGGGGACGACCCACGGTCTTCATGTTTCAGGGCGCCTGGGGCCTGGAGTACGCCTTCAGCCAACAGGCCAAACCCCGGGGCATGCTGCGCCGCCTGCTGGATCCCTGGATCGCACGCCAACTTCACCGGACCGAAGGCAGGGCCCTCGCTGCCGCCCCAGAGATCTTCGTCGCCTCGGATTACACCCGGCAACGCCTGCCAACGTGGCATCCGAAGGTTTCCTCGCCGGTCCGCGTGGTTTCGGGCGGCGCCAACTTCACCCACTTCTTCCCTCCCGCCGACCGTGGGGCAGTCCGTGCGCGCTGGAATCTATCCTCCTCCGACTGCCTCTTCCTGACGGTGCGCCGTCTCGATCCGCGCATGGGTCTCCGTTCATTGATCGAAGCGTTTGCGTCCGCATCAAAGGCCTATCCCGGCGCACGCCTGTGGATGGCGGGACGCGGCCCTCAGCGCGACGAACTTCAGGCCCTCATCGAACAACTGGGCCTGGCCAGCAAGGCCCGCCTGCTCGGCTTCGTGCCCGAAGCCGACCTTGCGGCACTCTACGGGGCCGCCGATGTCACCCTCATGCCCTCCCTCGATCTGGAAGGCTTCGGCCTCGCCACGGTGGAATCCCTCGCCTGCGGCACACCCGTCCTCGCATCAAACGCAGGAGCCAACCCGGAACTCGTCGGCCCCCTCGACCGGGCCCTGGTGTATCCCACCGGTGATGCCCGTGCCCTTGGCGAACGGCTCGAGGCCATCCTGGCTGGACGCCTTCCGCTGCCCTCGCGTGCCCGCTGCGCCGAATTCGCACGCTCGGAATTCCGCTGGGATCGACCCGTCAACGCCTTCCTCGACGCGTTCAACCGGCACGCCACGGGAGGACCGACGACGTGAGGATTCTCGAATTGGGCAAGTTTTACCCTCCCGAGCGCGGGGGAATGGAGACCCTCCTGCAGATCTGGGCTGAGGGTTTTCGGGACCAGGGAGCCCAGGTCACCTGCGTCGTCGCCAACCGCTCCGCCCAGACCGTCGTCGAACGCCAACCAGGCCTTGAGGTCCACCGACTCTCCAGCCACGGGCAATGCTTCTCGGCTTCCCTGTGCCCCTCCTACCCCGGGGCTTCCCGACGGTTTCCAGCAGACATCATCCACGCCCATTTCCCAAATCCCCTGGCAGATATTGCCGTCATCCGGGCTCCGCGAAATGTGCCCGTGATCGTTCATTGGCATAGCGACATCGTCCGTCAACGCGCGCTGCTGAAGCTCTACAAGCCCATCCAGGACGCGATGCTGCGCCGGGCGGACCGCGTGGTCGTCGCCACGCCCCAACACCTGGAGTACTCGGACTGGCTGGGACCGTACGCACACAAGGTGGTGGTGATCCCCTTCGGATTGGATCTATCCAGATTCCAGCCAACCGCCCCACTCCTCGCCCGCGCGGCGGAACTTCGGGCTGATTCCCGCAACTCCACCGTCTTCCTCAACATCGGCCGACTCGTAGGGTACAAGGGCCAACGATTTGCCATTGAAGCCCTGCCTTCGGTTCCAGGTGCGGTGCTCTGGCTCGTGGGGACCGGACCGCTTGAACAGGAACTCCGCTCTCTGGCAACGGGTCTGGGAGTGAGTGAACGGGTCCGGTTCTGGGGGATGTTGCCGATGCGGACCTCCCAGCCCTCCTTCACGCGTGTGATGTCTTCCTGTTCCCATCGATCACGCCCAATGAGGCGTTCGGACTGGTCTTGGTCGAGGCCATGGCCTGCGGGAAGCCACTGGTGGCTTGTCACCTGAGGTCGGGGGTGCCATACGTCTGCCGGGCCGGCGATAACGGCGTACTGGTTTCCCCGATGGATACCACAGAACTTGGCCGAGTGATGGCCGAATTGGGCGCCTCCCCGGAACTTCGGAGTCGCCTCGGCGTGCGCGGAGCTGAGCGGGCCAAAGCCGAGTTCAGCAAGCAGGCCATGATTCAACGACACTGGAACCTTTTCGAAGAACTCCGAAGCCGGAAGTCCTCAGGCGAATGAGCCAATACAAGACATATCTTCTCGTCATGTTGATGTCGGGTGTTGGCGGATTCCTGCTGGCCCCGTTCGCCATCCACCTGGCTATCCGGTGGGGAGCCGTGGACATCCCGAATGCCCGCAAGGTCCACGCGAAGCCCATGCCCCGGATGGGTGGTGTCGCGGTGTTCCTGGGCTTCTGCCTGCCTTGGATCGCGCTCTATTTCATCGATAATCCCGTAACCAGCACCTTCCGCGACTTCGAGAAACGCTTCGCGGCGCTCCTGGGTGCCGCATCGGCGATGTTCCTCCTGGGGATCTACGATGACATCAAGGGAGCCGACGCTCCAAAGAAGCTCATCATCCAGACCCTCGCCGCGATCGGACTTTGGGCAGGCGGCGTGCGGATCGAAGACCTGGCCCTCCCGTGGGGTCAATCCTTCGAGCTTGGCTGGTTGAGTCTTCCCATCACCGTGCTGTGGGTGGTGGGCGTCACCAATGCCATCAATCTCCTGGACGGCATTGATGGGCTCGTCTCCGGAGTAACAGCGGTCATGGCCCTCAGTCTGGGAATCATCAACATCCTGACCGGCAACATCCTCATCGCCCTCCTCACCCTCAGCCTGGCCGGAGCGTGCCTGGGTTTCCTGCCTTACAACCATTCCCCTGCACGGATATTCCTCGGGGATACGGGATCCCTCACCATCGGAATGATCCTTGCAGGCATCGGCATCATGTCCCTCTACCACGAAGGCCGACAGACCGCCGGTCCACTGCTGTCGGTGCCCATGATCCTGTTCGGGCTTCCGCTCTTCGATACGATTCGCGTCATGGTCCAGCGCGCCCTCCGAGGAAAGTCCATCTTTGAAGCGGACAAGAACCACGTGCACCACCGCCTGCTGGAGATGGGCATGAACCACCGTCAGGCCGCGTGGACACTCTACGCGGTCGCGGCAGGTCTTGGAGCCACCGCGATCCTGCTCTCCCAACTGGAGCGTGGCCGACAACTGATCTTCAGCGCCATCTTCGCAGCGCTCGCCGCCGGGATGTACGCTGTCTGGCGGCTCCGCCTCCGCGACCGTTTCCTGGAGGATGCCAGCAATCCGCCCAAGGACTGACCGCCACGGGATCCATCCCCTGGATGACGGATGCGACGATTGGAGAATCCCGTTGTCACATTGCCCTGCATCCGGAAAGTTCCACCTGTGATGCAGAAGTTCTCCGATCTTGGTTACCCCGGCCGCCTGATCGCTGTCGAAGGCCTCGACGGATCCGGGAAGTCGACGCAGATCTTCCTGCTCAAGCGATGGCTCGAAATGCAGGGCCTCAAGGTCTTCTTCAGCGAGTGGAACTCCTCCGCCCTCGTGAAGTCCGCCACCAGCAAGGGCAAGAAGCAGAACCTCCTCACGCCAACGACCTTCAGCCTCATCCACGCCACGGATTTCGCGGACCGATATGAGCGCCAACTCGTTCCGCTGCTGAAGGCCGGCTACATCGTCCTCTGCGACCGCTACATCTTCACCGCGTACGCCCGGGACGTCGTACGCGGCTGCCCACCCGAATGGGTGCGCGGGGTCTACAATTTCGCCGCCCTGCCAGACCTCACGTTCTTCTTCAAGGCCAGCCTCGACGTCTCCCTGTCGCGCATCCTCGATAACCGGCCCACCCTGAAACACCACGAAGCCGGCATGGACCTGAACCTCTCCCCGGATCCTTACGAGAGCTTCCGGATCTTCCAGGGAAGGATCTTCGAACAGTACCTCTCCATGAGCACCGAATTCGGATTCCTCGTCATGGACGCCAACCAACGGATCGAGGAACAACAAGGGCTTGTCCGACGCCTGGTATCGACCCACATCGATCTCGGGCAGTTCCGCCTCACCCGCGCCGCCTGAACTCCCCTTCCGCCTCCCGCCATGCCACGCAGCAAATCCGCCTCGAAGGATCGAGTCGCCCGAATCGTCGGTTCCAGCGTTCTCGTTCCCAAGGTCAATCCCAAGACCTTCTATGGCCAAGGGATCCCGGACATCGACACCAACCACCTCACCGGAAAGCTCATTGCCGTTGAAGGCGCGGATGGTTCCGGCCGTTCGACCCAGATCGCGCGTCTGGTCCAATGGCTGGAGGCGTCCGGCCACCACACCGTCCAGGTGGGACTCAAGCGATCCACCCTCGTCTCGGAAGAACTCGAACAGGCCCAGCAAGGGAACATCCTCGCCCGGACCACCCTGTCGCTGTTCTACGCGACGGATTTCGCCGACCAACTCGAGAACACCATCCTGCCCGCCTTGCGCGCCGGCTCCATGGTGATTGCCGACCGCTACATCTACACCCTGATGGCGCGGGACCTCGTCCGGGGTGTCGATGAAACCTGGCTGCGCAATCTCTACGGCATTGCCCTCGCCCCCGACGCGGTGTTCTACCTCGAGGTCTGCCCTGAACTCCTCGTCCAGCGCGTCTTCGCCAAAAACCAATCCCTCGATTACTGGGAAAGCGGCATGGACCTGGGCCTTTCCCGCGACATGTTCGACAGCTTCCTCCGGTACCAGGGGCTCATGCGCGACACCTTCCGCCGGCTCCAGCAGACCTACGGATTCGACATCGTCGACGGCGAGCGATCACCGGACGCCATCAACGCGGAACTGCAGAGCCGCATCGAGGCCGTCCTTGCCGGTCGTTGAAGGAAGGCCAGAGCGGCCAGCCTCAGGCCTCACGCCTCCGGTGTGAACCCGAGCACCACGTCGAACCGCGCGGTCAACTCTCCCGCCTTCGATCCTTCCAACGGGGCAAAGGGAATGATCACGGATTTCCGGGCCTTGGCATCCGCAATGCCCTTCAGGACCCCATCCTTCTCGTTCCCAGGCTCGCCCAGCACGTAACACTGCGTCGTGAACTTCGGCTGGCCGGGCACCTTCACCGAATAGTGGATGTGCGGAGTCCGGCCAGGATACGGCACGGGTTTGATGGTGCGGAACTGATACTCCCCGGACGATCCCGTCAGGAAGCGGCCGAAGCCCTGGAAATGCTTGTCCCGCCGATTGCCACCGTCGCTGTCCTTGTGCAGGTAAACGCCATTCGCATCCGCCTGCCAGATCTCCACCACTGCATTGCGGATCGGCATGCCCCGCGCATCCAGGATGCGCCCTCCCAACCAGGTGATGATGCCTGCGGAAGGCGTCAGTGAATCGTTGAGGACCACCAGGTCGTTGTCGGTGTCGAGCGGCAACCTGTCCGGATAGAAGGGACCCTCGGTTTGTGCCGGCGTCCGCGTCAAGGCCTCGGCGTACAACCCTGGGACGGCAAAAAACCCGGCGGCAATTCCGAGTCCACCCAGAAACCGACGACGACCCAAACCACCTGCAATACGTTCATTCCTCATGGCACTTGTCCCTTGATCCGTTAACCAGCGTTGAGATGGGCAACCCAAAGACCAAACCGCCGTTCACTTGGCGGGCGTTGCGGGCTTCGAAGCCCACACAATTCCACGGGCGAGCATTTCCAGGAACACCGGATCGCGGAACGCATCGTCCGAATGCCCGTAGGTTGTCCCAAAGACGCGGGTGCCGTGGTAGTTGTTCTCCCACGCCACCGGTTGGTCCGCGCCGGTCTTCTCGCTCCGGGAAGTGGCCAGCGCGCGCGCCGAGGCCGCCATCTTCTCGATGATGTAGAGTTCGTCCATCGCGGTCACCCACTTCTCCGGGATGCCGGCCATGGCGGGATGCTTGCGGTCCATCACGTACACCGGATAGCGGCTCTGGTGCTCGTGATACCGACTGGTGACCCCGAGGAATTCACGCCAGTCATCAAAGCTCGTCGCCCGATAGGTATGCATCGCGCAGTGCACGACAACCGCTGGCTTTCCGGCACGATGGGCCGTCGTGATCTTGCGGATGTAGTCGATGTCGGCCGTATCGGCGAAACACTCATTGTGGACGACGACGTCGTAGGGCTTGGCCCAATCCGGGTTGTCGTACAGGGCGATCTGGCCGCGCGTCCCGTTGCCGCCCTCGTTGACCACCGTGAACTTCACATCCGCGCGCTTCGCGACCGCGTTGGTCAACTGGGCGGATTGGAACGGATAATTGTGGCAGCATCCCCCGGTGATCAGCAGGACCTGGATGGGCTTTCCCGAGTGAAGCTTTGGGGCGTCCTCACCGAGACACAACGCCGAGGAAGCCAGCAACAGGGCACCAGCCCACCATGCACGGAGGTTCATGCCGGAATCCTATTCCGGAGGCGCGGCCCCAAGCCAGCCCGATTCCATCATGGGTGCCTCTCCCAATCCAACGCCCCAGACGCTGCGGGCACAACCTGACACTGCCCCAATCTGGAACGGGGCGGCGACGTCCTCGTCGCCATTCCAGAGCCTTTCCCGAGGCGATGAGGACATCGCCGCCCCAAAACCACTTTCACAAGAGGCAGTGTCCGGATGCGACCAAACCCTTCATTCATCCCAGAAAAGTTTTGTCCGGACGGCCCGTTTCCGGCAGAAACCACGGGCTAACGCAATGGCACTCATTGTCCAGAAGTACGGCGGCACCTCCGTCGGCAACACCGATCGCATCAAGAACGTTGCCCGGCGGGTGGCAAAATCGCGTGCGGAAGGCGACCAGATCGTGGTCGTTGTCTCTGCCATGTCCGGGGTCACCGACGGCCTCATCAAGCTGGCCAAGGAGATCACCCCCCTGCCCTCCGAGCGCGAGATGGACATGCTCCTCGCCACCGGCGAGCAGCAGACCATCGCACTCGCCGCCATCGCCCTGCACGCCGCTGGCGTCCCCGCGGTCTCCCTCACTGGAGCCCAGGCCGGCATCGTCACCGATGGAGTCCACACCAAGGCCAAGATCCAGAACATTACCCCCGACGAGGTCCATCGCCTGCTCGACGCCGGAAATGTTGTCATCGTTGCCGGATTCCAGGGCCAGACCGAGGAAGGCCAGATCACCACGCTCGGCCGTGGCGGCTCCGACCTGACCGCCATCGCCCTCGCCGCCGCCCTGAAGGCGGATCTCTGCCAGATCTACACCGACGTCGACGGCGTCTACACCGCTGACCCGCGCCTCGTTCCCAGCGCCCGCAAGCTTCCGGAGATCTCGTACGACGAGATGCTCGAACTCGCCGGCGCCGGCGCCAAGGTCATGCAACTCCGCTCCGTCGAGTTCGCCAAGAAGTTCGATGTCATCTTTGAAGTCCGTTCCAGCCTGAATGAGAATCCCGGCACCATCGTGAAAGAGGAAACCAAGAGCATGGAAGACGTCGTCGTCCGCGGCGTCTCGATCGACAAGAACCAGGCCAAGATCACCGTCGAAGGCGTCCCCGACCAACCCGGTCGCGCCGCCCGCATCTTCAAGGCCCTGTCTGACGCCGCCATCAACGTCGACATGATCGTCCAGAACGTCAGCCATGCGGCTGGCGTGCGCGTCACCGACATCTCCTTCACCGTCGACAAGCCCGACCTCCTCAAGGCCTCCAAGGTCATCGAGGGACTCAAGCCGGAGCTCGCCTTCACCAGCGTCACCACCGACGAAAGCATCGGAAAGCTCTCCATTGTCGGCGTGGGCATGCGCAGCCATTCCGGTGTCGCCGCCCGCATGTTCGAGACCCTCGCGCACGAAGGCATCAACATCGGCATGATCTCCACCTCCGAGATCAAGATCTCGGTCGTGATCGACCTCAAGGACGGCGACCGCGCCGTGAAGGCCGTCCACGAGGCGTTCATTGGCTGATCCCGTGGGCACGCACCTTCAGCGCGCCCGCGAAGTCTTCCGCCTCGAAATCGCGGCCTTCCGGGCCGTCGAACGCCTCCTCGACGACGCCTTCACCCAGGCCGTCGACCTCGTCGACAGCCAGGACCTGCCCCGGCTCAAGCTCATGTAGCCCGGTGCCCACCTTCCCCAACAACGCCTACCTCCTCGCCCTCGTCGGGGCCATGGTGGCCACGGGCCTTTCGGTACCGCTCTGGCGGGCCCTCTGCCGACGTTGGAACTGGGTCGACGACCCCGGCCACCGCAAGATCCACAACACCCCCATCCCGCTGGCCGGCGGATGGGCCGTGTTCACCGGGCTCGCCGCCGTGCTCGCCTGCGGCGTCCTCGCAGTGTCCGCGCATTGGATCGACCCGGTCTCGGTCGACCGACTCGCCTACGGCCTCGGCAAGCGCGCCCCGCAACTGCTCGCCATCGTGCTCGGCGCGGCAGCCATGCTGGCGTTGGGTGCCTGCGACGACCGCTACGAACTGAAGGCCCCCGTGAAGTTCGGGGCGCAATTCCTCATCGCCTTCGCGGTCGCCGCCGCCGGTGTCCGCATCACCCTCTTTGTTCCCAGCGTCGCCTTCTCCTACGCCGTCACGATCCTGTGGATCCTGACGGTCACCAACGCGCTCAACCTCAGCGACAACATGAACGGCCTGTGCGCCGGACTTGCCGCCATCGCGGCCTTCTTCCTCGCCGCCTTCGCCGCCGCGCACGGCCAATACCTTGTCGCCGCCTTCGGCTTCACCATCCTCGGCGCGCTCCTCGGCTACCTCCCTTTCAACTATCCCAAGGCGTCCGTCTTCCTCGGCGACGCCGGAAGCCATCTCGTGGGATTCCTCATCGCCATCCTCAGCATCCTTCCGCACTTCTACGCCGAGCGCCACGACGCCACCCAGCGTCTCGCCGTCCTCAATCCGCTCCTCGTCCTTGCCATCCCGCTCCTCGACGTCGCCCAGGTCACCGTCTACCGCACCCTCCAAGGCAAACCCTTCTGGATCGGGGATACCAACCACCTCTCGCATCGGCTCTCCCGTACTCCCCTCGGCAAGCCCGGCGCCGTCGCTGTCCTCTGTCTCCTCGCCGCCGCCATCGGCGCGCTCACCGTTCGCGGATCCTGAGGATTCATCCTCCCGTCGAATAAATCCGGACCCCGAACGGCTCCAGATCCCCGATCCAGACGCCGCTGTCCGTCACCGTCCCGGCGGCCACCGGCAATCCCCGCCACATCTCCGTGGCGATCGAACGGGACGACCTCGAACGGAGTGCCCACTGCACCTCTTCGGAAAACAGCACCCGGACGGATCGTCTCGGTTCCCGTCCCAGATTGACGACCCAGACCTGCATTCCCTCGACGCTGATCCGAGCCCATGCGTAGAGCCAATGCCCGCTTGCGGGATCACCCTCCGCACGACCGAACTCCGGATTCCACAGGTTGACCGGATTCAGCGGGACGAATCGTCCTGAGCGTGCAACCGAATGCTCCATCAACCGCAACAAACGCCCGTAGGCCATGCGCAGTTCCCGTTGGTCCCCGGACATTCCGCCGCCGTCCCAGGCGTGCCCGTTCACCCACTTCGCCAACTCCGGCATCATCCCGTAATCGAACAGGCTCGTCCGGCCATTCCCCCCGCCGAACCCTTCCGCCTCATTTCCCGCTTCCCCGACTTCCTGCCCCGCATAAACCAACGCCGCTCCCGCCCCTGTGCCCCAGAGGACCGCTGCCGACGCCAACCCCGCCCACGACCCGGCCCCACCCCAGGCTTGCGAATGCGCCACGCGCACCTCGTCGTGGTTCTCCACGTAGCGCACCCGATGGGCCGCCTGCGGGTGACACAACACCGGATCCAGATCGTTGGCCCACTTCGGGCCTTCGGAGATTCCCTTCACCAAACCGTACGCGGCGTGGTCGTACACAAAGTCGAAACCCGCCCCCACCAACGCGGACAACAGGTCACCACGCACCGAACGCGCTGGATCATCCGCATAGGCCTCGGCCGCGAACTCCGTCCCCGGCCCACGCTCCCGCGCCCGGGCAACGGCCCATGCCCAGAACTCCATCGGGATCATGTGCGCCATGTCGCAGCGGAAGCCATCCACGCCCATCGCCTGCCAGTGCGCCAGCACCGCGTCCATCCGGTGCCACAGGCTGGGAATGGGACGGTCCGGATGATCCGAAGTCGGATACGCCTGCCCAGCCCCCGCTCCTTGGGTGAAGTCCCATCCGTAGTTCAGCTTCACCGTCTCGAACCAATCGTTCATGCCCGGCGCCGCAGAGACGCCATTGTTGCCCGTCGCCCGTGCATGTTCTGATTCCCCCTCAAACCGCGGCCCATCGCTCAAACCGCGTTCCGGCAACCGTAACGGCCCCTGCCCCACCAGATGGAAGAAGTGGTTGTCCGGAACGAAGAACCGCGAACGATCGTCCGTCACCCCAAACTCCAGGTCCGGTCGCACCACCGTGTGATGCGAACGCGACACATGATTCGGAACGAAGTCGATCCACACCCTCAGCCCAGCCCGGTGGATCCGCTCCACCAACGCACGGAACTCCTCGCGCCGCCGGGCGGGATCGGTCGCGTAATCCGGACAGACATCGAAACAATCCCGGACAGCGTACGGAGATCCCGCAATTCCCTTCAACAGATCCGGTGGATCGGCTGGCAAGCCCACCACCGACCAATCCGTCCCCGTGGCCTGACGCAACACGCCCATCAGCCACACATGCGTGAACCCCATCTCCCGCAACGCACCCAAGGCCCGCTCCCCGATGTCGGCAAACCGTCCCACCCCATTCACCGCCATCGATCCATTCACCCGACGCGGGCTTCCAACATTGGAGAACTGCCGGAGTGGAAGCTGGTAGATGCGCGCCCGCATGACGCCCTCCAGCAGAGCCCACCTTGGCCAGTGTTGTCCATGATCCCGCCGCGTGTGGGCCCATCTCATCGCACGGAACGGGGTGGCGACGTCCTCGTCGCCCTCCCCAGAGCCTCCTCCCACGGCGATGAGGACATCGCCTCCCCGTTCAATGTCCATGGACGGGGTGGCGACGTCCTCGTCGCCGTTCCGAAGCCTTTCCCATGGCGATGAGGACATCGCCGCCCCGGATCCGTTTACTCAGGAGGCAATGTGAAGAGGTGCCACGCCGCGTGAGGACACGCGGCCTTCACTCCACGAGGCTGAAGGCCGGGTGTCTTCACCCGGCGGGGATGGTGGGGACGCCGCGTGAGGACACGCGGCCTCCAACGGGAGGAACCCGCCCCCCTCGGTCCCCTACTCCACGAACTCGAGCGCCGGCGCCTTCGGCAGCACGCCCAGATCCTGGCCCCGCTTCAGGAACCGCCGGATGCTTTCCCGCCCCTTCTCGCCGTAATCCAGGGTCCAGTGGTTGACGTACATACCCACGAACTGGTCGGCGAGATCGATTCCCATGTCGCGAGCCCACTGCATCGCGTGCGCGACCGCCTCCGGCCGGTGGTCCAGGCTGAACTGGATGCTGGCGGTCAGGACATCCGAGATGGCTTTCCGGACGGCCGGTGCGTGACGCTTGTGGATGACGTTTCCACCCAACGGCAGCGGAAGGCCGTCGTTCTCCCGTCCCCACCAGATCCCCAGGTCCTCGCAGAGTTCCAAACCCTCGTTGCGGTAGGTCAACTGTCCCTCGTGGATGATCAACCCAACATCCGCGCGGCCATCCTTCACCGCGGCAAAGATCTCGTCGAACGGCACCACGATGAAGTCGAACTCCGAAGCCGGCTTGCCGAGCCACAGTTGAAGCGCCAGGAACGCGCTCGTCATCTTGCCGGGAACCGCAATCCGCTTCCGCGCGACTTCCTCCCGGCTCCACGCCTTCCGCGCCACCAGCATCGGACCGTACCCATCGCCCATGCTCGCACCGCTGGGCAACAGCGCGTAGGTGTCGCTCACGTAGGCATAGGCGTGGATCGAGATCGCCGAGATGTCCAATTCCCCGCGCACCGCGCGTTCGTTGAGGGTCTGGATGTCCTGGAGGATGTGCTCGAACTCCAGGCCGGGCGTGGCAATCAGCCCGCGCGCCAATCCGTAGAACATGAAGGCATCGTCCGGATCCGGCGAATGCCCCAGCGTCAGTTTCAAGTTACTCATGAAGGTGCCTGATCAGTGCTTGTGCCCGGTCGCAACCAACTCGTTCACGAGCGCCTTTGCGCCGTAAACCCTCCGGAGTGACTCCAGGATTCCCGCGCTGTGGACGGACAGCGAACGCGCCTGACGCTCCTCGAAGGCAAAGTCGAGCACCAGGGACTGGATGTTTCCGTCGAAGATGATGCCGACAAACTCACCCGCCTTGTTCACCACGGGGCTTCCCGAATTGCCCCCGATGATGTCGTGCGTGGCTACGAAGTTGAACGGCACGTTCCCGTCCAGCGCCTTCTTCTTGTCCATCCAACGCTTCGGGAGATCGAACGGCGGCCGGTACTCCATGCTGGCCGCGCGCTCGTAAAGCCCGGACATCACCGTGAAGGGAGGCACCTGTTTTCCTCCTTCTTCGTACCCCTTCACCACGCCGTACGAAAGACGCAGCGTGAAGGTCGCATCGGGATAGTTGCTCGCGCCTTCGAGGGCGAACCGTGCCTTCGCAATCGCGGCGTGGCCCTGTCGTTTCACCTCATCCAGCGTTTCAAGCTTCCTCCGCACCTCGCGCGCTTCCGCGTCAATCGAACGCGCCAACAGGATCAACGGATCCTTCGACGCCGCCACCGCGCCCGCGCCGCCCGTGTACAACCGGCGACGCTCGGCCACGTCCGTGAGGCGGCTGCCCTCGATCAATTCCGCAGCCCGCGCCCGCGGCGACTTGCCCGCCAGTACCCGCTGCACGAGCGGATCCTTCACACCCATCTTTTCCGCCATGAACGTGAGGCTGTCGGCGAGGGACAGGATCTCGAGGTCCGCATGGATCGGTTTGTCCGAGAAGAGATCCATCTCGAACGATTCCTTGCCGGCCTCGGCGTATTCCCGAAGGCGTTCGCCATTGGGCTTCACGAACTCATCTCCGGCCCGCACCAGCTTCCGGGCGATGCCGAACAGATCGCTGGCAAACCCGTGCCCGGTCTCCATCAACCGCGCCTGGAGCGCGATCTTGCCCATCTCGGCCTGTGCTTCCGCGATCTTCCGATACGCCTCTTTCGCCTCCACGAACTCATCGCGCCCATCCAACCGCGCACGAAAGGCATTCTCGGCATCGATCTTCGCCTGCATCACCGCCGGATCGTACAGGCCGGCATGCCCACCATCCCGGGCCTTGCGGGAATTCTGGTAGCCGAACAACTCGTCCTTGGCCCGGCGTCCATTCTCCGCGCTCCGTTGGCTCCAGGACGTCAGAAGGACCTCCCGACGCTTCAACATCTCCAGCACATAAGGGAACTGGGTGTCGCGCAGGTACTCCAACTCCGTCACGGTCAGCAACCGACTGGTACGCCCAGGATGGCCCGAGACGAAGGTCAACTCACCCGGCGCCGCACCCGACTTCGACCATGCGAGATGATGCGGCACCTTCGCCGGCTTTCCGTCCTCGTAAACCCGGAAGAAGCACACATCGAGATTGAAGCGCGGGTACTCGAAGTTGTCCGGATCCCCGCCGAAGAACGCGACCTGCTGTTCGGGCGCGAAGACCAACCGGACATCCGTGTACTTCTTGAAGCGATACAGGTGATAGGCCCCGCCCTGATACAACGTCACCACGTCGCTCCGCAAACCCGTCTTCTCCAGTGAGGCCTTCTCCAACTCGGCCATGACCCGGCGCCGCGCCTTGAACGCCTCCTCCGCCGTCGCGCCCGACGGCACCGCTGCGTTGACCTTCGAGGTCACGTCCTCGATCGATTGCAGGACGTTCAACTCCAGATCCACACACCGGACCTCCTCCGCCCGCGTCTTCGCATGGAACCCTTCCTTCAGCAGGTTCCTCTTCTCCGTCGAAAGCTTCTGCAACGCGTCCGCACCCACGTGATGGTTCGACAACACCAACCCATCCTCGGAAACGAACGAACCGGACCCGCCCGAATTGAAACGGACCGACGACTTCATCAGGTGATCCAGCCACTCCGCCGTGAGCTCGAACCCGTACTTGGCGCGGATCTGCTCCCGCGGCGGATTCGAGTACAGCCACATCCCCTCGTCCGACCGGACGCTCTGTGCCAGTGCCGCCGCCACCCATGCGGCTGCGAGCCATCGATTCGTCATGCGCATCAGGTGAGACCGTGGTCGCGAACCCCGATTCCGGCAAGCCCCGGACCATAACCGTGTCCTTGCCACCACCCCAGCGGCGAACGCGGGAGGCGATTTCATCATTGCCCTGAGATAGGCTTTGGAACGGCGACGAGGACGTCGCCTTCCCGTTCCACGCGGGAGCTGTGTCAAGATGCGCCCCCAACACCACTCTCCATCTTGGAACTTTCCCTCCCGGCACTTCCGGACGATGGTCGCCCAACGAAGGCCAGCATCAGGCGCCTTCGCACAGATCTCCATGTTCACCGGAATTGTTGAGGAAACTGGCCGAATCATCGCCATCGAACCCCGCTCCGACGCCATCCGCCTCCGCGTGGAGGCGGCCGTGACGGCCAAGGGCGCGCAACTCGGGGAAAGCATCGCGGTCAACGGATGCTGCCTCACCGTTGTCGGGGTGAGCGGTCGCGGAAAGAGGCGGACCCTGGACTTCGACCTCCTCCAGGAAACCTGGGAACGCACGAACCTTTCAGACACGGCGGTCGGCGCGTGTGTGAACCTGGAACGTGCGCTGGCCGTGGGTGCCCGCCTCGGCGGCCATTTTGTCACCGGGCACATCGACGGCACCGGCTCGATCACCCGCTGGGAGCGCAACGGACAGGACCACGTTCTGGACATCGCCGCCCCCAAGGAAGTCCGCCGTTATGTCGTGTTCAAGGGTTCGATCGCGGTGGACGGCATCTCCCTCACGGTCGCAGGCGTGACACCCAAGGGATTCCGGATCTGGATCATCCCGCACACCTTTGCAGTCACGGCCCTTCAGGAACGCAAGGTTGGCGATCGCGTCAACCTGGAGGCGGACATGCTCGGGAAATACGTCGAGCAATTCCTCGGGAAGCGTCGCTGAAGGAACCGCCGCAGCTCATGCGGCGCCGTCCACGGCCGGTGTGGCCTCGGCCGGCTCGGAACGGAAGGTACCCTCCCATCGCGCCATGACAGCGGTGGCGAGACAGTTGCCGGTGAGGTTCACCGTCGTGCGGGCCATGTCCATCAACTCGTCCACGCCGATGATCAGGGCCACGCCCTCGAGGGGCAGACCAAAGGAGACGAGCGTTCCTGCGAGGATCACCTGGGACGCACGCGGGATTCCCGCCATGCCCTTCGACGTCAGCATCAGGGTCAACAGCATCAACATCTGCTTGTCCAGGCTCAGTTCCACGCCGGCAGCCTGCGCCACGAACACCGCAGCCACCGCGAGATACAGCGTCGAACCGTCGAGGTTGAACGAGTAACCCAGGGGCATCACGAAGGAGACGATCTTCTTCGGCACGCCAAACTGGATCATCCGCTTCATCGCGTCCGGCAACGCCGCATCCGACGATGTCGTGGTGAACGCGAGGATCGCCGGTTCCTTGATGGCCTTCAGGAATTGCATCACGGGGATCCGCGCCCAGAGCGCGATCGGCAACAACACCACAAGGCAGAAGATCAACAGTCCGGCGTAGAGCGTGAGGATCAGCTTCGCGAGGTTCAGCAGGATCCCAAAGCCGCTGTGACCGACCGTGTACGCCATCGCCGCGCCGATGCCCAGAGGCGCAAACTTCATCACCAGTCCGGTGAACTTGAACATCACCTCCGTGAGCGACTCACAGAAGCGCATCATCGGGGCGCGGTGGTCGGCGGGCACCTGGGCCAATGCGATGGCGAACACCACCGCGAAGAACACGATCTGGAGCACGTCGTTCTGGGCCGCCGCCTCGAAGAAGCTCTTCGGGACCACATGCTCCAGGATCCCGCTGAACGTCACCGCCGTCGGTTTCACGATCGCAGCGGTGGGATCCGGCGCGGGCAACTTCACCCCGACCCCCGGGCGCGCGAAGTTCACGACGCCCAATCCGATGAAGAGCGCGATCGTGGTCACCACTTCAAAATAGAGCAGTGAACGCAGGGCCAACCGGCCCACCGCCTTCAGATCATCCGCATGCCCTGCAATCCCCACCACCAACGTCCCGAAGACCAAGGGCACGAGGATGCACTTGATCATCTTCAGGAAGAGGTTCGAGACCACCTTCAGCTCCTGGGAGCCACTCGGGAACGCCCAGCCGATGAAGACCCCGACCACCATCGAGATCAGGATCCAGTGGGTGAGACTGATGCGCTTCAGGAAACCGCCCATATCCAACCGACGCTACCGGGCCTCGGACACGCACTCGAACCATTTCCTCTACCCGGAAACGCGTAGTCCGGGATCCTTTTCCCACCCCGAATCCGGCACGGCCGGATCTACCGCGAACGCCGCCACCCAACCCAGCCCGCGGCCATCACAACCGCAGCCGCCGCGGCCCATGTCGAGGCTTCCGGGACGTTCGTGAACGTCACCCGGCTCAGGTCCGCGATGAACGATCGCGGAACACCGTTGAAAATCCCAAAACCCACCACGTACCGCCCATCCGCAGAAACCCCGTTGGCGGATCGCAGCTCGGTCCATCCGGTGAGGTTCGCGCCCTGGTCGCGCAATCGCTGTTCCAATGAGACCATTCCCTGGGTTGGACTCCAGACGAACGCCTCGCATCCATCGTCCGTCGTCCCGAAGCCAACAACCACGCTGCCGTCCGCGGAGATTCCGTGGGCCATGCTCATGAAGTCGCCACCGGCGAGATCTCCCAGCCCAACCATTCCGCCCGCTTCGGTCCAGCGGAACGCCTCATAGCCAGCAACGGAACTGCTGTAGCCGATGATCGCACTACCATCTGCGGACGCAGCATACGCCCCGCTGTCATAAAACCCACCCGGCAGGTCCCCCAGCGCCTCCATCCCACCCGAGGCACGCCAGCGGAACGCCTCATAGCCGGAGGCCGAAACGCCATAGCCAACCACCGTTGTTCCATCCCGCGAAATTCCGTAGGCAGCACTCTCGGCATGTCCCCCCGGCAAATCTCCAAGCCCCACCATCCCTGCACTGGCCGTCCAGAGAAACGCCTCGGAGGAGCTCCTTTGGTAGCTGCGACCGACAATGGAGAGCCCATCTCCCGAGACGCCATGCGCACTGCTCAGGTCAGCCCCGCCCCGCAAATCTCCAAGGCCCACGCTCCCCCCATCGCTTGTCCATCGGTAGGCTTCCCACCCTCGGGGACTGGCCATCTGACCCACCACCACGCCGCCATTGGCCGAGACGCCGGATGGCGCGTTGCCCCAGACGTCCGCAGGAAATCCCGACAGCCCCTGAACGCCGCCGGCAGCGGTCCACTGGAACCCGACGGGGCCGGTCGACGTATTGACGGAGCCAGCCACAGTGCGGCCATCGGCAGAGATCGAATAAGCAACACTGACCGGCACGCCACCACCAACTGGCTGCAACGCGGTGATTCCGGCTGCCTGCGCCGCCAACGGTCCCAGGCAACCAGCCACCACCCAGCCCGCCAGCGTCCTCGGCCCCCTTGTGCTTTGAAGAGCATCCACTACCGAATAATGGTCAAAACGACGCCAAGCATGACAAGATCCTAGTTTGGGAATCCCTACTTTTTCGCCCGCGCGCTACATGGTTTTGATGAATGGAACTCATTCACACCCAACACGAGCGAAGCCGGCATCCACCACTCCATCGAAATGTCACCGCGTCTCCACCAAGAGGACGTATTCATGCGTCGAGGCCGCCAGGTCATTGGCATACCCCACCGCCACGAAGTATTCACCGCCCTCCTCCACCACGACCTCCAGCATCGGGTCCCGACCCACGCTGTCATCCACCGCCGACACCACCGCGAAGCGCTCATCGTACACCGTCAGGATCGCATCCAGCGTCGATTGGAATCGCGCCGCAAACACCTCCGCCCGGAGCCGCGTGCCCGCCTTCAGGGACACGCGGAACACGTCGATGTCGCCCTTGGCCTCCATCGCCCCGCGCACACGGATGGGCAAGGGAGCCCCCGGTGCCGTGCGAAACCCGTCGTTGGGCTCCTTCTCCCCGGTGACGGAACCCGCCGGAAGGACGAGCAGTGGGAAAGGGGCTGAAGCCCCATGCACGCCCGAGACCACAACAGCGGCGTTGGTCCCCACGGGCGCGGAAGCCGGAACCACCAACTCCACCTCGATCAACCGGTCACCAATCCGTGTGGCATCGAAACCCGTCACCGCCTTGGCCTCGGATTGGACCAGCGCCACCAACGGCCCGGCCCCCTCCCAACCGCGAACCGTCACCGTGTTCGTGCCATCGAAATGCTGTCCGCGAATCTTCAGGCGGACCGACTTCCCGGCCTCCACGCCGATCGGCTGGACCAACCGCACGACAGGCGACTCCGGCTTCGCGGGCGGCTTTGCAGGTTCCTGCGCGCCCACCGCCCACGCCAACGTCATCAAGGCCGCGACCGCCCTCACACGTACAACTCCTCGATCATCCCCCCTGATCCAGGATCTCCACCGGACGTCCCTCCGGCGTCCGCAGGATCGTCCGCGGATCGATTCCCAGCGACTCGTACACAGTCCAGCACACATCCGCCGGCCGCACCGGACGCTCGGTGACAAAAGCGCCCTCCTTGTCCGTCGCGCCGATGACCTGTCCACCGCGCACTCCCGCGCCCGCAAACAGCAGGGAACCGGCCCGACCCCAGTGATCGCGTCCGGCATCCTTGTTGACCTTCGGCGTCCGGCCAAACTCGCCCATCACCAGCAGGAGCGTGTCGTCGAGCAAGCCCCGGTTGTCGAGGTCGGTGACCAAAGCCGCCAGCCCCATGTCGAACTCAGGAAGCTTCTTGTCGAGGGACTCGAAGATCTTCCCGTGGTGATCCCATCCCCCGTAGTTCACCGCCGCGAAGCGCACGCCCGATTCGACAAGGCGCCGTGCCAGCAGGCACGACTGGCCGAAATCGTTCCGACCGTAGGCATCCCGCGTGCGGGCATCCTCCATCTCCACCGAGAACGCCTCCCGCGCGTTCGGCGACAACACCAGTTCCGCGGCCTTCCTCGCGAATTCGTCATGGGTGTCCACCTGGTCGTTCCCGTGCACGCGTCCGCCCAACCGATCCACCGACGCCAGCAGCGCCTTCCGTCGCGCCAGGACATCGTCGGAGACTCCGGCAGGACGGTTCAGGTCGCGCACCTTCCATTCCTTCTCGTTGGGGTTGCCTGCCGAGAACGACTCGTAGCGTCCGCCCAGCCACGCAGCCTTCCCCAGCTCCCACGTGAACGCCGGGTTCTTCGGAACCGCCACGTAGGGCGGCACGCGTCCGCCGAATCCCAGTTGTTGGGCCACCACCGCACCCATCGCCGGATGATCCCCGAACGGCGACCCAAACCGGCCGCTCAACACCCAGTTGCTCGCGGTCTCGTGGTGGTCGTTCTCATGTGTCCCGGAGCGGACGAGCGCGAAGTGATGCATCCGATGCGCCAACCGCGGCAACCGCTCGCTGATCCGCAGTCCTGAGACGGTCGTGGGAATCGTCGAGTAGATGCCGCGGATCTCCTCGATGGCCTCCGGCTTGGGATCAAACGTGTCGTGGTGCGAAATGCCGCCACCCAGGAACACGAGGATCACGGAACGTGCCCGTGCGCGGCGGGCGGTTCCCGTGGCTGCTGCGGCCGCGTTGGCCTTCTCGGCGGCAAGCAAGGCCGGCAACGAAAGCCCCAGCGGCGCCAGCGCCCCCAACCGCAGGAAATCCCGGCGGCTCACGCCTCCGCACTGCTTCCATTGCCTGCCGAATGTCACATCGATCATGGATGCCTCCTTCGTCGTCGATCAGTGGTTGAAATTGAATTCCTTCGAGTTCAGCAGCGCCCATGCGAGGTCCCTCAAGGCCTCTTCCCGCGGCACTCCCTCCAGCGTCGGCAACACCGCGTCCAGTTCCGCACGCGTCGGCCGTCGTCCCAGCGCGACCACGTACAACTCGCCCACCGCCTCCGACAGTTCCCGCTTCGGGCGTGCGATCCGACGGATCCGTCCGTCCGTGTCCGCCAGCTTGCGCATGGTTTCGGCGCCATTCTGCAGGTGCAGCAATTGCGGCAGCGTGACCTCGCCTTTCCGTTCGCAGGCACAGGCCGTGACGCGCTCACTGCGTCCGAACAGCGACAGGAAATAGCTCCCGGTCTGCGGCTCCGCCAACTGGATGGCGCGCACGCCCACGGGGTGGCCATCGAACCGTTCCGCCAATCCCGTCACCACGGCCACCGCGTCCGCGAGCACCTCGGCCGGCAACCGCCGCGCCTGATAATGGGAGAAGAACTTCCGATCGGTCTCGTTGGCCTTCACGGAGGCCGAACTCAACTGATACGTCCGCGAATTCAGGATCAGCCGCATCACGTGCCGGAGGTCATGCCCTGAACTCCGGAACTCCCGCGCCAGGTAGGTCATCAGCTCCGGGTTCGACGGCGGATTGCTCGCCCGCAGGTCGTCCACCGGCTCCACGATGCCCACCCCGAGGAAGTGCTTCCACAAGCGGTTCACCATCGCCTCCGCAAACAACGGGTTGTTCGTCGAGGTCACCCAGTCCGCCAGCACCCGACGTGGATCTTCGCCCCGCTTCCAGTTCACGGCCTGTCGGTCCAGGGCACGCGCCTCGACGGATTGGTGCGTCCGCGGCTGCTCGGTGGCGGGAGCCTTTGCCTCCAACTCCTCCAACTCACGCTCGCGCTTCGCCAACTCCCGCCGCAATCCCTCCAGTTCCTTCTGCACGGACGCCTGATCCCCCGCGCTCCCAACCCGGCCTTCCGCCGCCACCAACTTCGCCTTCGCAGTCTCCAGCTTCTGGCGGCGCTCGCCCTGTTCCTTGCTCGTCGGCACCAGCACCGTCGCCCCCTTCTCCGGCTCCTTGCGATCGAGATGCATCCGGCTGAAGAAGGCCGAGAACTGGTGGAAGTCGTCCTGGGTGTATTTCTCCAACGGATGATTGTGGCACCGCGCACAACCGATCCGCGTGCCCAGGAACGCCTGCGCCACCGAATCGGTCACCTCCGATTCCGGCGGACGCTGTTCCCCCACCAACGTCACATAATAACCCACGGCCGGATTCGAGAAACTGTCACCCTCCGCCGTCAGGATCTCGCGCGCCAGTCGATCCCAGCCAACACCCGCCGCCAACCGTCCGTGCAACCACCCGTGGAACGCCCGCACGCCTTTCGTCCCGCGGACGTCATGATCCCGCTCACGGCGGTTCTGCAGCAGGTCCGCCAACTGGAGCGTCCAATAGTCCGCGTACTCGCGGCGGCCAAGGATCGCCTCCACCAGACGCGCCCGCTTGTCCGGGGTCCGATCCTCCAGAAAGGCCCCCACCTCCACCGGCGTGGGGAGGGTTCCAATGGTGTCGAGCATGGCTCGACGCAGGAAGGTGGCGTCATCGCACCGCGGCGAAGCCGGGATCCCCAACGTGTTCAACTTGGCGAAGACGGCGTCGTCGATCGGGTTCTGCGCCTTCCCGAACCGCCACGGTTCGACTTGGGTTTCCTGCGGAACCGTCACCCGGACGACCCCAACCACGCCCATGAAGTGACCCCGGATGGACGTTTCCCCCGCGCGCAGGACGGAGACCGTTCCGTCCGCGCCAACCGTCGCCACGGTTTCATCGTTCGAGAAGAATTGCGCGAGCCAGGTGACGTCCTCGGTCTGCCCGTCCGGCCATTGGACCCGAGCCTGCAACGGCTGCCGTGCGCCCACCGCGTACGTCTTGTCCCCCGGCAGCAATTCCAGCTTCACCGGATCCGGCTCGTCCGCGTTCGAACGGGGACCGGGCGCCCGCGCCGCCACCCACTCCACCAGCGTCCGATGATACCGGGACCCTTCCTCGAACCGCACCAACCCCTCATGCGGCACCTTGCCCAGTGGTTTGGTGATCAACAGCGAACCCTCTGGATAAGCCGGCTGGATGCGCCGGCCACCCAGTTCCGTCGTGATCCAGTGATGATCCAACTCGGGGGCGTAGCCACGGAGACTCAACCGAAACCCATTCTGGCCCGCCTGCTTTCCGTGGCACGCGCCCTGGTTGCACCCCAACCGGGTCAGGATCGGTTCCACCTCCCGCCGGAAACTCGGTACCCGTGCCGCGCCTGCCGGGATCGTGGCTCCGTTTGTCCCCTCGCCTGCTCCGGCCGCCAACGCGCACACACCCCACGCCATTGCGCAGGCCAATCGGGCCAACCATGAGAGGGGGAAGCATTCTGCAAAACCGTGTCCTCCTCTGACCGGGCACGCGAGGGGAAAGTCACGCCCGTGATGGGGGAAGTTTTGAAGTTTCAAGTTCCAAGTTTGAAGCCCCCGAAGAACGGGGAGGCGACGTCCTCGTCGCCGTTCCCGAGCCTTTCCCACGGCAAGGAGGACCATCACAGCCCTGAAACCATTTCCAAGCGGAGCAGTGTCAAGATGCACCCCATTCCACGACGCTGAAGGCCGGGTGCCCTCACCCGGCGAGCCTCGACCTGAACGAAGCAGTACCGAGACGCGCCAGCTCGGGATCACCTCCCATGAACAGCGGCCCACCCGATCAGAATGCATTCCTCACGCCCGCTTCGCTCAAGACACAAAGATACAAAGACACAAAGACAGGCATGGAATGACATCCGCCTTTCGTCCCTTCCCCCTTGGCGGCTTTGCGTGAGACCCTTTCGCCTCAATCACAGGAGGATGGCCGCAAAAATCACAAGAGGACGCAAAAGGAGGCAGTTCCCGTCCGATGAAACCGTCCACCGCGAGCACTCGCCTGGACGACAGACGCACACCTTCGCATTGTCCCCAAGCCGTGGCCCCAGGCGCGGAGGGCCGGCAGATGATGGCCCAACGCGTGAGCGCTGGGTTCCTCCCCCCCAATGGAATTCCAGCCCTAGGAGGGGCGACAGATCCCCTCCCCCCGCGAACACCAGCAACCGTTCGCGTCACCGGAGCTCGACAACGCCCCGGAACACGAAGCGGATAGGCCGCAAATCATCGAAACCGCCAAGGGGTCCGTCGTCGCCGATCTGGAATCCCCCTGCTTCAACCGGTTTCAGATCCGCACTGTCCTATTTCACCAGCGCCTTCTTCGCGTGCCCCCCTCCTGCCCGAAACTCATTTTCACACAGAGCCGCCGAGGTTGGAACACCCTTCATCAGAGCCCTCCTCGGCGGGCTCAGCGTCTCGACGTGAAACAACGCCCTGACTCCTTCACGTCTTCGCGTGAGGTTTCAGTTCATTGCAGCACGCCTCGTCTGTCGCCCCGCTGGGGCTGGTGATCCTTCGGGACGCGAGTCCCACGGCTGACGCAGTGGGCTACCATCTGTCGGTGCTCCGCACCTATTGAACCTCGGCGTGAGGCTGGCTTCATGCGGTTCGTCCTCCTCGGATCCGGGCCCCGGACGCTGCGGCGGAGCGGGGTGCTTCGAGTTTGACCCGGTGGTGGCGTTGGCAAGCCATGAACCCGACAACATGGAAGGCCACATTACCCTCGGCGATCTCGGCGTCTCGGCGTGAAACAATACCGTGTCTCCTCCCCGGCTTCGCGCGCCCGCCGCCGACCCCACCCAATTTCCGTCCTCCGCCCAGTCAGCGCTTCTCGGCGATGCCCGCATCCCTTTAGGCTCGGCGCATGATCTCCCCAAGACTCCTCCGTTGGTGGTGGATGATGGTGCTGGTGCTCGGCCTGGGAACCAGCGCCTGCGCGGAATCCCTCACCCTCAGCACCCGTTCGCGCATCCGCTCCGTCAGGAACACCAACGACTGGGGCATCCACCACGCCACAGCCCAGTGGGAATCCACCCGCACCGCCGTCGTCGTGTGCGACATGTGGGACAAGCACCACTGCCCCGATGCCACCGAACGCGTCGGGGAGATGGCCCCCCGCATGAATGAGATGATCAAGGCCGCACGCGCCCGGGGATGCCTGATCATCCATTGCCCGTCCGACACGATGGACTTCTACAAGGATCACCCCGGCCGGAAGCTCGCCCAGTCCGCGCCCAAGGTCGCCACGACCATCCCCTGGAAGGGTGGTGCTCCCTGAAGCCCGACGTCGAAGCCCCCCTGCCGATCGACGACTCCGACGGCGGCTGCGACGGCTGTCCGGATTGTCCCTCCTTCAAGGCCTGGTCCCGTCAGCATCCCGCGCTCGAGATCCAACCGGGCGACGCCATCACCGATTCCGCCGAGGCCTTCTACCTCATGCGCCAGCGCGGCATCACCAACGTCATCGTGATGGGCGTCCACATCAACATGTGCGTCCTCGGCCGACCGTTCTCGATCCGCCAGATGATCCGCCAGGGCCAGAACGTCGTGCTCGTCCGCGATATGACGGACTCGATGTACAACCACCGCAAACGCCCGTTCGTCTCCCACTTCCGGGGCACCGAACTCGTCGTTGAACACATCGAGAAGTTCTGGTGCCCCAGCATCACCAGTTCGGAGTTCATCCCCGGACCCGACTTCCGCTTCAAGGCCGACCAACCCAAGCGCGTCACCTTCGTCATCGGCGAGAATGAGTATCGCACGTGGGAAACCCTGCCCGTCTTCACCCGAAACCACCTGTCCATCCGCGGCTATCGATTCGACATGGTCTCCGCATCGCCCAAGGACGGCGACGGCGACTTCAAGAACTGGGAAACCATCCGCAAGTCAGACCTGCTCATCCTCAGCGTCCGGCGGCGCACGGCCCCTCCCGGCATGATCCAGGCCATCCGGGACCACGTCGCGGCCGGCAAGCCCATCGTCGGCATCCGGACCGCCAGCCACGCCTTCGAGATCCGCGGCCAGACAAACACCACACCCCAGACCTGGCCCAACTTCGACGACGAGATCCTCGGGGCCGATTATCAGGACCACTACGGCAAGGGCCCGGGTCGGGAGACCCTCGTCTCGGTTGTCCCCGAGGCCACCGGCCATCCCGTGCTGACGGGCATCCCGGCCACCGCCCGGTTCACCTCCCACCTCTATCGCAACCGGAATCTCTTCCGGACCGTGACCCCGCTCCTCCGCGGTCAGACCGAGGACGGGAAATCCGAGGTCGAACCCGTCGCCTGGGTCAACACACGCGACAATCGCCGCGTCTTCTACACCTCCCTCGGCAGCCCCGAGGACTTCGCCGACCCCACGTTCCAGCGTCTCCTCCTGAATGGCATCCTGTGGGCCCTCGACGACTTCATTCCGCCCGCCGCCGCGCCCACTGTGGATTACGCGGGCGGATGGCAACGACTGAAGGTCCCGGGAACCTGGGACGAAACCTCCCGCAACGGACTCGCCGCGTTCGACGGCATCGCGTGGTATCGCGCCTGGGTCAAGATCCCTGCCGACTGGCCCACCCAAGCGGAACTCTTCGTCGAACAGGTCGATGACGCCCACGAAGCCTACCTCGACGGCGTCCGCGTGGGGGCCGCAGGGGCATTCCCGCCCGCCTACCAGTCCGGGCTGGGATCCGGCGCCGCCTATCCGGTCACCCTGCGTCCCGGCCAATCCGTCCTCGTGGCCGTGCGCATCTTCGACAACGGCGGTCGCGGCGGTTTCAAGGGCCGCGCCCCGGAAATCCGCGCCGGCAACCGCACCCTACCCCTCACCGGCGAATGGGAGTTCCGCACCGGCGACAACCCCGAGTGGTCGAAACCTGCAAATCCACCCAGCAAGGCCGACTTCGATGGAGCGAAAGCATCGGCCTCGATTTCCCCCACCACGGCTCCGGCGGCCACGGCACCTGCCGCCACTCCTCCACCTCAACTCGCCCCCCTCCCACCCGCCGAAGCCGCCCTCCGCTTCAACATCGCTCCCGACCTCGCCTGGGATCAGGTCCTCGCCGAACCCGACATCGCCCAACCCGTCTTCCTGACCTTCGACGAGCGTGGCCGGATGTGGGTCGTCGAGTACCGCCAATACCCGCACCCCGCGGGACTGAAGATGGTTTCCCGGGACAACTTCTGGCGCGCCGTCTACGACAAGGTCCCACCCGCACCTCCCAACCACTTCCGCGGTGCCGACCGCATCAGCATCCATGAAGACTCCGACGGCAACGGCACCTACGACCGCCACTCGATCTTCGTCGACGGCCTCAACATCGCCACCAGCGTGGCCTTCGACCGCGGCGGCGTCTGGGTCCTGAACCCGCCCTACCTGCTCTTCTATCCGGACGCCAATCACGACGACAAACCCGACGGCGATCCCGAGGTCCGACTCTCGGGATTCGGGCTGGAGGACACCCATTCGGTCGCCAACTCCCTGCGTTGGGGTCCGGATGGGTGGCTTTACGGCTGCCAGGGTTCCACCGTCACCGGCAACATCCTCGTCCACTCCGCCGAAGGCCGCGCGCTCAACGCGAAGCCGATCTATTCCAGGGCCAGAACATCTGGCGCTACCACCCGGAACGCCGCGTCTACGAGGTGTTCAGCGAAGGCGGCGGCAACGCCTTCGGACTCGAGTTCGATTCCGCCGGCCGCATCTTCTCCGGTCATAACGGCGGCAACACCCGCGGCTTCCACTACCAGCAAGGCGCCTACCTCCAGAAGGGCTTCGACAAGCACGGCCCGCTCTCGAATCCCCATGCCTACGGCTACTTCCCCGCGATCCCTCACCCGGACGTCGATCGTTTCACCCACAACTTCGTCCTCTACGACTCCGGCGCCCTCGGCGAGGCCTACCAGGGCCGCCTCTTCGGTGTCGAACCCCTTCAAGGCCGCATCGTCCTGTCCGAGATCACCCGTGACGGTTCCACCTTCCGCACGCGCGACCTCGGCCACCCCGTCCGTTCCACCGACGCGTTCTTCCGCCCCGTCGACATCAAGCTCGGGCCCGACGGCGCGCTCTATGTCTGCGACTGGTACGACCGCCAGGTGAACCACTACCGGAACCACGAAGGCCAGATGGACGCCTCCAACGGCCGCATCTACCGCCTGCGCCACAAGGACGTCCTCCCCGGGCGCGCCGTCGTCCCGGAAAGAACCCGGCGCCGGCCACGCTCCTCGCCCAACTCACCCACACCAACCGCTTCGTCCGGCAGGAAGCCCTCCGCCTGCTCGCCAGCCCCGACGAAGGCGCAGTCCAGAAAGCCCTCGATACCTTCCTCCGCGCGCAACCCGGCGCCGCGGGCCCCGACCTCGCACTCGAAGGCCTGTGGGCGGCCCATCGGGCTGGACTCCTCGACGATGCGCTCGCCGTCCGAACCCTGCGTCACCCGAATCCGCAAGTCCGCCTCTGGACGGCCCGGCTCAAGGGAGACGTCGGCCCGATGAGTCCCGGGATCGCCGCCGCGATCGCGGAACAGGCGGCCATCGAACCCGACGTCGAGGCCCGTTCGCAGTACGCTTCCACCGCCCGCCGTCTCCCCGCCGCCCAAGCCATGGCTGTGGTCAAGGCCCTGCTCGCCCACGACCGCGACGCCGGCGATCCGCGCCAACCCCTGATGTTGTGGTGGGCCATCGAACAGCATTGCGAAACGGACCGTCAGGCCGTCCTCGGACTTCTCTCGACGCCGAACTCTGGCGCTCCCCGATCGTCCAGAACCACCTTCTCCACCGCCTCGCCCGCCGCTTCGCCGCCTCCGGCCGACGCGACGACCTGCTCGCCCTCGCCACCCTTTTCCAGCGTTCCCCCGGCCCCACCCAGACCACCCGTCTGACTCAGGGCTTCGAGGAAGCCTCCCAAGGCCGCCCCCTCGCCGGCCTGCCCACCGAACTCGTCGATGCCATGGAGAAGGCCGGATCCAATTCCCTACTCATCGGCGTCCGACGCAGCAACGCCGCCTCCGTCCAACAGGCCATCCAACGGATCCAGGACGAGAAGACCGAGGTCGCCCGACGCCTCCAACTCGTCCAGGTCCTCGGCGAAACCCGTCAGGAAGCCGCCCTGCCCGCCCTTCTCGCCCTCGTCCGCGATTCCAAGTCCTCCGACCTCCGCCGCGCCGCCCTCGGCGCGCTCCAATCCTTCGATCAAGCGGTCGTTGGCTCCGACATCGTGGCCGCCTTCCCCTCCCTGCCCACCGACGTCCGCGCTGCCGCACTGGGTACCCTCACCACGCGCCCCGCGTGGGCCCTTCAACTCCTCCGGGCCATCGAATCCTCGTCCATCCCCGTCGCCGCCATTCCCACCGACGTCGCCCGCCGCCTCAAGGGACTCCCCGGAGAAGAAGCCGGACGCCTCACCGCCAGACTCTGGCCCCGGCTCGGCCAACCCGCACCCGCCGAACTGGAGAAGGAAATCCAGCGCCTCGCCGGCGTCATCGATGTCGCCACCGGAAATCCTTACCCCGGCAAGAAGCTCTTCATCGACCGCTGCGCCGGTTGCCACCGTCTCTTCAATCGCGGCGGGGAGATCGGACCCGACCTCACCACCTACCAGCGCACCGACCTTGCCAACCTCCTCCTCAACATCGTCAACCCCGGCGCCGAGATCCGCGAAGGCTATCAGGGCATGATGGCGGAGACCCGCGACGGCCGACTCCTCAACGGGTTCATCACCGACCAGGACCCGAGTCGGGTCGTCCTCCGCACCCTCGACGGCCAGACGGTGCCCATCGATTCCAAGGACCTCGCCAGCCTCGCCCCGTCACCGTCCAGCCTCATGCCTGAAGGCCTCCTCACCGACCTCTCCGACCAACAGGTCCGCGACCTCTTCGCCTACCTCCGCTCCACCCAACCCCTCAATGACTGAGGAGTTGGAAGTTGGAAGGTTCAAGTTTGAAGCCCTGAAAACCTGGCCCAGTGCCGGGTGCACCCACCCTACGCCCGAAGACTCTCATTCCTCACCCGCGATGATCCGGTTGATCCGCTCGTTCTCCCGCGTCGGAGGCGAGATGTGCCCAGCATCACATTGCTTCTTCCACAGCCCTTCAAAATCGGGGACCAGCTTCGAAGGTCGTCGTGCCCCGAGGCCTGCCTTGGGAGACACGGTAAAAACCTCACCCTTCCGGGTGCGCACCTCCGCGACCCCGAATTTGCGGACCGCCTCAAGAACCCTTGCCGGCTGGCGATTGAGGTCGCGAAGGGTGAACGTCGTGACACCACTCATGACTGACAATGATTGCAGACATCGCGCGAAGGTCAAGATCCGCCCGGCCGCGCGCAGCCTCCGCCTCACCACGGCAGCGTCGATTCCAAGGGGGCCGGCGGCACCGTCCGATACATCCGCATCCCGAACGATTCCTCATACTGGTCGAAGGCATACGCGTCGCCGTCCTGCCCCAGCGACACCGTCAGGATCTCCCATGGCCCGTCCAAACCCTTGTTCGAGTACTCAAACAGCTGCTGGAATCCGCGAGGCACCCGGGTCGTGATCATCACCCCCGGATCCCGTCGTTCACCCAATTCCGGATCACCAGCGCTTCCTCCGCCCGCTTCGTGTCGTCATCCGCAACCGTCAACACCGCCTCCGCCAACTCGCCGATCAACGGCAGCGTCGTGTCCGCCGCCACGATGGACAACCGCAGGTCGCGATCTCCCTGCGGCAACGAGTCGTTCACCAGCGGAATCCTCAGGTACGCCCGTGAATCCCCCGGCTCAAAGCGCGCCGTCACCACGTTCGTGCCGCCCAGCACCGACAACCCGAAATCCTGCCCCTCGATCCGGCAGGTCACCACCTCCGCACGCTTCACATCCTGGGTCCGCCACAAGGTAATCTCCGCGAATTCCCGCGGCGACGCCTCATTCACCGAGAAGCGCGTGGAGATGAACCCCGCCCGTCCCTGGGAATCCCCGTCCAGGATCCGCACCTCGATCCGGACCGGCGCGTTGGTCGATCCTTCGATCGTGGCGTCAATCAGGATGTCACGCGTCGACTCCTCCACCCCGTCCGAGATCAGATTCAGGAAAACCCAACCCCACGGCACGAACGGCTCCAGGACCATGGTCGGCTCCGGCAACTCGTAATCGATCCCTTCCCGCGCAGTTCCACCGACGGGCGTGAACCGGATGGTGATCGGTTCTGGATGGAGCCCCGGCTCCAGGCGCACCGACAGGGCAATCCTCGAACGGTTCTCATCGGCCTCGATCACCGGGCTTTCGGCCACGAGTTGGAACTGTCTTCCAAAGGTGGTCTGTGACTGGAGAAGCATCACAAGGCACAGAAACGTCCATCGCAGGATCGCCGTGGAAGAACGGACAGGAGTGGTTTTCATGGTCTTGTCAGCGCGCGGTGTTGTTGGAGCCGCTGAGCACACCATACGTAGGTTCTCAAGGTACGCAACTGCACCTCGCCACTTAACTCCGTCTCATCGCTCAAGTCCCCATCATCGGGAGCAGGAGCAACCGCACCAACCCAGGGTCTTTCCTTTCCCCGGCCCCGCGGATAGCCTCGCGACGTGATCCTCCCGCGCCCGCACCTGCTTCTGGTCCTGCTGTTCGGCCTACTCGTCCCCGACGGCAATGGGCGCGCAGAATCCCCTTCCACTCACCTTTCGTGGACCAACAACCTGCTCGTCGTCCGCGACGTGCGCCTGCCCGGGGGATCCCTCGAGGTCTTCTACCTCGAAGCCTTCTGCCTCCCCGGCGGTCACCAACGCATCTGGGGCCAGACCCGCATCCCGCATCAGACCACGCTCCTCAACACCACCCCCGACGGATCCGAACTCCGCTTCCGCTCCACCATCGGACCCGACACCGAAGTCCTCCACGAAGTCCGCACCGGCCCACCCGGCACCCTCGTCGAGATGGACTTCCTCATCACCCACCGCGGCACCCAACCGTGGCCGATCCAGTGGTTCCAACCTGCCTGCATCCGCGTCGGCCGCTTCACCGGCGCCAGCCAATCCAACTACACCGCCCGCAGCTTCGTCTTCACGCGATCCGGACGGACGCCCCTCGACGCCCTCCGCCGCACCACCAACGCCCTGTACCTCGGCGGTCAGGTCTTCCTTCCCGACTGGATCGAGGAACGCGATGCGAACCCCCGTCCCGTTGCCCTCGATCGCATCACCAACGGGATCATCGGAGCTGTCTCGGCCGATGGTTCCTCCGTGCTCGCCATTGCCAGCGACCGCACCTTCGAACTCTTCGAAGGCGTCTACGTCTGCCTCCACAGCGACCCGTGGATCGGTGGCCTCCAACCCGGCGAATCCCGCCGCATCCGCCAGAAGATCTACCTCCTTCCCAACGACACCCAGCAACTCCTCCGCCGCTACGCCGAGGATTTCCCCAACCAGACCCCGGGCCGGTTCTGAAGGTAGCCGCCGAGGTGACGAGGCGGTGCACTCCCGCACGGACAACATTCACTCATCCGACCCAATCCTTGGGTAACTGATCAAAACCTGTCTTCTCGGCTCCGCGAAAGGAACGGCACACGCCCGAGAGAATGGGCTTGTTCGGCATGTCGGCGTTCAGTTGAGTGCGCCCCGCCATCGGGCCTTCATGAGATTGAAACTTCACGGGTTGGAGACCCTTCGTGCCTATGCGATCGTCTCCGTCCTCCTCTTCCACTACCAGTACTTCTTCGGTCACCCGGGATGGCTTGAGAGCAGCTTCTTCAAGTTTGGATGGACGGGGGTTGACCTCTTCTTCGTCCTCAGCGGTTACCTGATCCATTCCCAGTTGCTGACCGAGATGGATGCGCGCAAGTCGCTATACCTCGACAGGTTCTACATCAAGCGGGCTTTTCGTATCCTGCCTCCGTTCGCCTTCGTGCTGGCCATCTACGTTCTCCTTCCATCGGCACGGGAGAAGGAGTCCCTGCCGCCGCTGTGGAAATTGCTGACCTTTACCCAGAACATCGGCCTCGATGTCGCCAGGCACCGGACCTTCTCGCATGCCTGGTCCCTGTGCATCGAGGAACAGTTCTATCTGGTCCTCCCCCTGGGCCTGTCCGTGATCGGGTTTGCCAAGGTGCGGGATGGTACGGCCCGGACGATCGCTGCCCTCATGGTCCTGGGAGTCCTTGTTCGCTTCCTGAGCTTTCGACTTCTCGCCAAGGACCCGGCGGGATGGATGGAGTGGATCTATTATCCGACGCAGACTCGCCTGGACGGCTTGCTGGTGGGTGTCTTCATCGCGTGGCTCTTTCACTTCAAATCATCCGCCCGCGAATGGTTGGCCGCGCGGCACGTCCAGACCCTGCTGGCGGGAATCGGCGTGGTGGCGATCTCCTACTTCTTCGTTTTGGAAAACACGGCTGATCGAACCGCGCGGGTCTACGTGGGCATCGGCGCCCTCTTCCCGAGCCTGTTCCTCTTCCCGCTGGTCTCGATCGGCTTTGGTTTGATCGTCGTCTCGGCCATCAGCCCGAACTCCTTTCTCTATAACCTGCGCTCGAGAACGCTGGGGTGGGTGGCCACCCTGTCGTACTCACTCTATCTCTCGCACAAGATCGTCTTTCATCTCGCACAGGATCGGTTGGGTGGGCCGAGCGTTCCCAAGGAGGGACTGGTCATGATGGTCCTTTGCCTCGGGGCCGCCGTTGGCTTCGCGCTGTTCATGCACCATGCCATCGAGCGTCCCGCCTTTCGTCTCCGCGACTGGCTCCTGGTCAAACGTTCTGCCAGCAGGACCACGTCCTTCGAATCGCCCACGCACCAATGACGCTTAGTCCCCAGCCGGAACGATTCCGTTGCGGCTTCACGCGAAGGGATGAGGAAGGGTGTTGGGCCAGGATTCTTACCCTGTCGGGGGCTGCGGACTTCAGATGCGACGGCAACGGGCTTTCAACCCATCAGCGTAGGCTGCCTCGGTCATAGCGCCTGCCGCGAGGGCGAGCGTACGCAGCGTGGCGTCGACTTCGCTGGCTTCGAGATGCCGGCCGTTGATCTGCAGGAACGCGCTGGCAACGACGAAGCCCGTCCGCTTGTTTCCGTCGATGAACGGGAGGTTCTTCACGATGCCGAAGGCGTAGCTGGCCGCGAGTTAGAACAGGCTGGGCTTGCCGTAGGCGAACATCGTGATGTTCCCGTAGACCACCAGTTCATTGCTGCAACACACCCTTTCCGTAGAGGGTCGGTCCTCTGGGGACGCATCCCCCGGACATGCATCCCGTGCACGCCCTCGCCGCAACGCGGCGCACGGCGGCAGCCCAGCGGTGGAGCGGAGCGGAACCCTGGGTCACCCCACCCCATGACACCTCGCCCCAACGGGGCGAACGGTGACCAAACGAACCCTGTTCCGTGTGCCCTTTCAGGGCACAAAGTTCGTTGTGTGGCGTGGTCCCCGGGGTTCCACCCCGGGCTTTCACCTGTTGCCCCTTCGGGGCACGAGCAAGGTTCTAGGAATTGCCATCTGGCCTTTGGGCCCCCGCCTTCAAACCTGAATCTTCAATCTTCAAACTCCCGTCCACCTCCGCCGGGCCGGCCTTGAAACTTGAATCTTCAAACTTCGTCCTCCCCTTCACCTCCCCATCGCTCCTCGGATGCGATCGAGGATCTCGGGTGATTTGGCGGTGGTGATCCCCTGGACGATCAGGGCGAAGTTGTCGGCCAGGACTTCCTCCGGGTGGAGGATATAGCCGGTGTTGCGGCCGATCTTCTCGTGGAAGCCGGTGACCTTCTCGATGGGGACCATTCTCGGGCCGGCCGCGTCGGAGAGGACGCGATGTCCTCCGTCGGGAGTCCGTTCCACGAGGAGCAGTTCGAACTTCAGGTAGGCGAAGAACTCGCCGCCGCGTTCGGCATCGTAGGTGGGCGACGTGGAGAAAAGGATGGGAACCCCATGCACCCGTTCGCCGTCCAGGCGGACCTCAATCGCGTGCGCATTGATGGGCGCGTCGGGATTCGTGATGCGGCGATCCGCGAGTGTGGCCGGATGCCGGACCTCACCACAGGGCTCGAACCCGATGGCGGCATAGAGTCGGTCGCGCAGGGCGGGATTGGATCGGGAGAGGATATGGAAGACCTCGTGGGCCAGCATCCCGGTGAGTTGGGCGGCGGGACGACGGACGGTACCGCTGGGCACGATGATGGCGTTGCCGCGGGTGTAGGGAGCGTTGCCTTCCTCGCGTCCCGTGGTCTGGATGAAGTGGATCACGGGAGGCAACGACACGCCCGTCTTCTGGAGTCCCTCGCGGATCAGGTCGAACCCGGCGCGTATCCGATCCTGCTCGGCGGGTTTCCACTCAACGACCGAGTCAGCGACGAAACGCAGGAACGTGGCTTCGTCGACGGGACCGTTGGTCTTCATCCGGGCGGCGCGATCAAAGGGACTGAGACGCTCGATGAAGGGATCACGTTTCCCGAGCAGTTCACGCGCAGCGGAGGGCGTGTCGAAGACCAACTCCTGTCCGAATAGGCGCCCTGCGAGCAGCCAAAGTGACAACGACAGGAGCGGCCAACGGGTTCGAGGGAGTCTCATGGAGGGGAGGTGGGTGATTCTCATGAGATGGGGATGGATCAGATAGCTTTCCGTTCAGTAAAGGCTTGTCCCTACCACACCGATAGGAGGAAGCCAATGCAGCCAGTCCCATATCCCGTATGGCGGTGGCATCTCAACACTGCCCCCGGTGGACAAGGATTCGGGGCGGCGATGCCCTCATCGCCGGGGGCAACGCCTTGAAACGGCGACGAAGACGTCGCCTCCCCGTTCCTTGTGGGGGCAGTGCCATGATGCGCCCCTTCGCGGCTTGGCGGCTTCGCGGCTTTTCCTTGTTGGGACTTCCCCGTCTATCGCCCCGCTGGGGCTGAAGATCCATGGGGGACGCGGGTCCCACGGCTCACGCCGTGGGCTACCATCTGTCGGTGCTCCGTACCTGAGGGTGCGCGTCTGGACGGTTTGCCTTCTCCGCGTTCTCCGCGTCTCGGCGTGAGACACGTTTCTGGCTCCTTCGCCTTCTCCTCGTCTCCGCGTGAGACGCCTGCCTCGCCTCAGCGCGCTCCGTTCCCTATGCTCGCCGCATGGCCTTCATCTCACCGAAGCCGCTGAACGAGTATCCGTTCTACCTGCGCTGGTTCTTCCGACGACAGGAACGGAAGTACGGCATGACGCTGTCGCCGTCGTGGCTCTGGGGGCGCCTTCCTGCGCACTTCGGAGGGCTGCTCGTGCTGCTGGGATGCTTCCAGCGGAAATCGTTCCCCGTCGACACGGCCCTGCGCAGCCTTGTTTCCGCGCGCATCGCGCAACTCAACGGCTGCGCGTTCTGCGTCGACCTCAACTCCTACAACCTCCTTCAGGCCACCGGCTCCATCGCCAAGGCCGAGGCCGTGGACCAATGGCGGACGAGCAACCTGTATTCGGAACGCGAACGCCTCGCGCTGGACTACGCCGAAACCATGACGGACACCACACGCCGGGTCAGTGCCGCCCAGATCCAGGCGTTGAAGGCCCAGTTCAGCGACGACGGCATCGTGGCCCTCACCGCCTGGATCGCCTTCCAGAACATGAGCGCCAAGTTCAACAGCGCCCTCGGTGCCGAGGACAACGCCCTCTGCCAGATTCCCACCCGCAAGTAGGCGCGACCCGGAAGGTTCAGCCTGAAATCGGCAGTTCATCTATCCGCAGATGGCGCCGATTGCGCAGATAGGCAGGCAGAAATGCCGGGGGATGACCCCTGCCAAAAGTTCACCCCGCAGGTGCATGGCACGGCCAGTCCAAGCTCCTGATCATCTGCGTGATCTGCGTCATCTGCGGATCCAACCGCCATTCTCAGCTTCAGCGCTTCTCCAACCGGTAGAAGCGCGCACCCGTGGTAACCGGAACCACGAGGAAGTTCTGACCGCCCGCCGACTGCACCGGGGCTTCCACATCCGACCACGGTCCAATCGCTGACCCGCTCTCCACTGGAACGAAGCCAATGGCCCCCAGCGGCCAGGCCATGCGCAGTTCCTCGGCGGTGATCGTCGTCAGGATCTGCGGGTCCTTGATCGGCTGCAGCAGCGCGCTCAACTGCAACTGGAAGCTCAGGTCGCTGCTGGTGGCGTCGCTCTGGTGGATCTCCACGGCCAGCACATTTGTCCCCGCCACAAACCGCACCGGATCAATGTCCGCCTCGAAGATCGCCGACTCATCCTCGCCACCCACCGCAGCGGAGGCCAGCGTGGTGGGTGTGATCGTCCCCGTGGGCATGTTGCTCCGGAAGACCTCGACTCCGTTCAGGTACACCACCGCTCCATCGTCCCGGATGATCCCCAGCGTCGCCGAAAGCAGGGTCCGAGGATCCCCCACCTGAAACGCGTGCCGGAACCACGTCGTGATGTACTTGGAGGTCGGGTTCGGACCGAAGCTGACGGTGGTGACGACGTCGTCGTCGCCATAACCCAACTGGGCCGCGCCACTGCTCCAGGTGGAATCATTGAAGGTCCGCGAGGTCCAACCTCCCACCGGAAGCGTCCCCTTGTCGTGGAAGCGCCACACCGCTCCCAGAGGAACGAGCGTCACATTCTGGAGGTCACCCGGCGTGGACGCCTCGAAGTTCACGTCGACGCGGTTCGCCTGGAGGTTCAATGGATTGGTGAAGCCCTGCCGTGTGAACAACAGACCCTCCTGCAAGGCGCGCAGGGTATAACTGCCGCGCGCCAACCCGGCGAGGATGTAGGTGCCATCACTGTCGGTGAACGTCTGCTTCGTGTTCGACGTATAGATCCGCACGCCCTCCACGGGCTGCCCGTCCCGCGTCACCCGTCCCGTCAACCGCACCGTAGTCGGGGAACCCACCCGCACCAGGTAGGAATCCGATCCCGTGCCCCCACGCAGATCGGACACCACGCAGCGCACCACGTAATCACCGGCGGTCGTCCAAGACTTGGAAGCGGTGGGTCCGTTGGTTCCAAAGGTCCCGTCGCCGAAGTCCCACGCGTACGCGAGCGTCGTGTCCGACGCGTCAGCATCGGAAGCGGTGGCCGTAAAGCGGACCGTGGCGTTGAGGGCGGCTGTCGCGGACGTCCCGGTCAACGCAATCACGGGCTTCGTGTTGTTGGTGGCATTGCCGAACCGGACCGCCACATCGAACCAGACGGGATCCGTCCCGCCCTTCGCGAGCGTCGTGATATGCACTCCTGCTGCGCGGTCGCTGAATGTCCGACCCAGACCGAGCGGCGAGTCGTTCTTCCCATCCACCGAGCCCGGGGTCATGTCGAGCAACAGCGACGTCGTGTTGCCGGTCTGCCCCCATCGGATCCCCACGCCATTCTGGACGAAGGTGCTGGCCGTCCACTGCTGGCGGGCCTCGATCCAATAATTGGTGCGGGAATTCCGTCGCACGGTCAGGGCGCGCACCGACGTCACGTCGTTGGTGCTGTCCATGGCGAACACCCGGTAGGTGCCATTCGTGAGCGCATTCCGGACGTAGGTGTTGGGAAGCCAATCGAGGTAGTTCTTGTACCGCGTGTTGAAGTGGCGCCGGCCAGCCGAGGCGTTCCCCATGGTGTCGAAGCTGTCGCCGTATTCCACGTTGCTGCCCGCGCCCAGGATCGAATCACCGCCGGTATCCCAGAAGTTCGAGTGGAAGAGGCCAAGGTTATGCCCCAACTCATGGGCCACCACGCCTCCCGCTGTGTCATAGGCCGCCCGGATCCACGAACCCGGTGCCCCCACATACCCCAACCCCGCCCAGCCAAACCCGGGCACCGACCCGAAGCAGGTCAGATCAAACGCGTAATTTGAAAGATTGAAGCCCGCCGCGGTCGCCGCATTCCGCGCGGCGGTGCGCACCTCGGCAGCATCCCGTGATCCGTAATACGCCGCCGTGTTCGGCAAGCGCAGCGTCGGGGTCATGACCGAACCGTTCGCTCCAAACGGCGAGAACCCGATCCGGTTATAGGATTGGTTCCGGTAGAAGGCATCGAGGTTGGTCAGGAGGTTGGTTCCGGTCGTGTCCGAGAACGGAGCTCCAGCGAGATCGGAGAAATCGACCCGGATGAAGATCAGGCGCTTGGTCCCCTCGGTATAGGCGCGACGCGTCCGCGGAGCGCCGTTGGCATCCAAGGACTCGGCGTTCATGGCGAGCACCTGCATCCGTTCGCTCATGGCTTCCAGATGCGCGTTGCCGCAAGTCCACACCAACTTCTCCCCCGCGATCCCGACCCCACCGGCATCGTCTCCCGACTGCGCCAGCGCAGCGTTGTCGAGGGCGCAGAGCGGTGCGCGCACGTTCAGGCCCAACTCGGCGATCTCGGAATCCTCCAACCGTCGGATCGGGCTTTCCGCCAGCGCCATCTGATCGTCCACGGCGATGCCGTGCAACGGGACACCGAACAGCGTCGGCTGGAACATCCGCTGGCCATAGGTGCTGGCCGTGAACCGCCGACCATCCATCACCACCTTGCGGAACACGCCGGGGGTCGTTCCCTCGGCATCGGCGGGTGCCATCGCCGCCAGGACCTCAAAATCGCCCTGCCCTTCCACCCGCTGTTCCAGTTCCGCCAAAACCGCACCGGGCAATCGCCCCCGCACGGAATGCGGCACCGCCAACTCCAACGCCCGCCGCGGATCGGAACCGATCAGATCGCGCAACTCTTCCCGACGTCGTCGGGCCAACGCCACGCCTTCCGCCTCCAGCGACGAGCGCTCCGATTCCGTGGCGTGGTCGTATCGATCCACCCAGGTGCGGAAGCCTGCTAAGGCGGGCTCCGCCGGAATCGTCCGCCAAAGGACATCCGCAGGCGGCAGGACCCGTCGGGGTTTGTCTTCACCCGCGGTTTCCGTCCCCCCCTCTGCGGGTGCCGCCTGCTGGTCGCCCGGGAGCAAGCGGGCGGAATCGGCCGTCGTGAGCGCCGTCGGCAACGCGTTGCTGGCCAACGGAGGAACCACAGCGGGTCCATGCCCGCGCCACACCAACCACCCCATCAAGGCCATCGCGGGAACCAACGGCGCCAATCTCCAGACAAGCTTCATGCGGTTGCCACAATGCTTGGCAGGTCCCATGCCAAGTGTCCCGACCAGATTCCGTCATGGGGCCAAGCGGAGCAGACCCCGTTGGGAATGTATTCGGGGCGGCGATGTCCTCATCGCCCTGAGAGCGGCTCTGGAACGGCGACGAGGACGTCGCCACCCCGTTCCATGCGGGAGCCGCACAAGATACGCCGGGCCAACCGGGCCGTTCTCGAGCTCACACCCAGGCCGCCATCGACTCGACATGCGCCGCCGAACCGTCCCGGAGCCAACCATCGAGCTGGGCCTGATCCTTCAACTGCTGCCCCCGGACGCGCGGAACCACCACGAACCGGGATTCGATCTCGGGAAGTGCCGTGAGGTCGCTCCACAGCTTCTCGAACTGCGCCACCGGGAAGATGTCCTCCTGCCCATGACCCCACCGCTTCTTCACATCCTTCACCGTCACGTACGTGGGTAACCGATGCGCCACAGCCCGGATCGCTGCGGTGATGCGACCTTCATCGGCGGCAAGCAGATCCTGACGGGTCAACCCGAACGCCTCCAGCAGGCGGTCGATGTCGATCCACGTCGTCATGCTGTTGTAATAGCTCAGCCGGAATTCGTCCTCCTCCCGCGGCATGGCCAAACCCTCGACCAGGCGCGGACGCCCATTCACACGGGCCAACCCACCGCCGCGATCCTCCAGTCGGCGTGTGATCACCTCGAAGGTCAGGCACGCGCCACTCCGCAGGTGTGCCCCCAGCAGGACGGGATCGAGGTCCGCCCCGAGGGTATCGATATTGTGGAGCAGGAGCGTCTTCAGCGTCGGCCGCTCCCGGAGCAGCCGGGCCAGGGTCCCGTTCCGGAGCAGGTTCGGGATCTCGTAGAAGTGCCCCACCGGATGCATGCATTGCAGCGGGAGGTTGTCCGTGTAATCGCCGGCCTCGCCCACCGTCTGCGCCCAGTTCATCAAGGCGGTGCGCAGCGACTCGCGAACCTTCTGCTGCTGCACGTCCAGCATCTGCTGCGGCATCTCCTCCCACGCGAACCGCAGGTCGCGGACCATCGGGATCATGCGCAGTCCTACGCTTCGTCCCTGCGATAGTTCCAGCAGCCCCGGGTAACCGTATCGGCCCACCCGTTCCAGGAACTCCGCCGTTGGCCCATGCGTCAGGTAACTCGTGGTGAACACATGCGGCGGCACCGCGCCGAACCTCTGCCCGGCCTTCCGTGACTTCGCCAGATGTGTCTCGATGAACGTCCGGTGCTTCCCGCCCATCTTGCAGAACGGATGCAGCGCCTTGCAGACCCCGGCTCCCTGGGTCCACCGCGATCCGGCCCCGGCCGCCAGCGTCACCACCGCCACCTCGCCCGCCGCCAAGGCCGCCACGCCCGCCGCGTGCAGCCCCGGATCCTTGTGGAGATCCCCCACAGACTCACGTCCCCGGACAGGACGTCCTCGATCTGCGTGTCCGCCCGCAGCCGGTTCTGGGCCAGCCCGATCCTGCCCTCCTTGAGGTCCATCCGGATCTGCTCATGTTGCGAGCGGTCGAATCCGTTCGTTTCCAGAAGTTCGGACAGGGACATCGAATCGGCCCGGTCCCGGCGACCCCGGGCAAAAGCACATCAAACAGGGTCTGCACCATCCCCCGAAGTTCCGGCCGGTTGCGGGCCGCAGCACCGAACTTGTCCAGTTCCACGCGCCGCTGGATCGGCATGTCGTGGCGATCCATCCGCAGCAAACCGGGAACCGTCAGCGCGTAATAGTTCGCCGGCATCAACGCCTCCTCCGAAGTCAGCAGGTCGGCCACCGTCCCGTGCTCGTTGATGGCGTAATCGAAGACCACCGGATCCATGGCGAACGGGAGCGCGTTCTGCAACTCGCGCTTCGTCCGCAGCATGATCTCCTTCATGCGCTCCTGCGCCTCCTGCTTCCGCTCGGGTGCGAAGATGAACCCCATGCCGCCTCCGGACATGCCGCCCAGCATCCAGAAACCCCAGAAATCCTTCCCGAACGCCTCCGTCGCCCGCGCGATCAACTGCTCCGTGAAATGCGTCGAAGCCCAGGGAATGATGGCCTGGATCGGCCCACGGAAATTGCGCGTCGTGGCCGCACCCAACGCCCGGATGTCACCCGCCTTGAGGGCCCCGATGACCTCATCCAGCACCGACAGGGCATCCTGTCGCCCCACCCACTCCGCCGCCGAACGCAGCAGGTACTTCTCGGTGACCATTTCGAGGATGGGCCCGACGTTCTGGGCCATGCCGCCGTGCACCACGACGAGGGAATCCTGCAACGCCTTGCGCGCTGATTCCGGGATCTCATCCCGGCGGTACACATGGTGGGTGGGCATCAGCCGTCCCCGTGAAATCCCGAATTCCGGATCATCGCCCCCCGCCACGGTGCCGGTGATCAACTTGATCCCGGGCCAGACACCACCGGAATCCTGCCACCCGCCACCCGACCCGCCCAACCACTCACCGAGCAACGCCCGCGCAAGAACCAGACGCCGTTCGGATTCCTCCAACGCCCCGGTCAACGACGCCGCCTGCCCCGTCGCACGCATGCACACGCTGATGAGCGATCCCAACAGGTTCGTGCTCACCGCGAGCCGCGATCCCTTGGGAATGTCGTTCACGCACGACACGATCTCCAGTCCCCGACCCACCCCCACCAGACGCGCCAGCAGGTCCTGGAGCGAATGTCCCGAACCTTCGATTCCCGGCGGCACGACGCCGGACGCGATCACAGCCGCCTTCAACAACCCGAGGTAATCCTTCGCGAAATCGAAGACGTCCGACAACGAGTGGATGTCCGCCGTCGCGCCGAGGTCCACCGAGGTCAAACGGAGCACCGGCTCGTCGATCACCCGAAGCCACGCGCTCACCGGAGGCCTCGGAGCCGCGTCCCGTCCATGCACCCCGAGATCGACGGAGATGTTCAATACCTTCGCGCCCTCGGGGTAATCCATCCCGAGGAAGAAGATGTCCGACCACGCCGAATGCGTGAGGTCCATGCGCACCGGGGTCTGTTCCCGCAGGATCGGATACGAACCATCGGCCGATCGCACCATGAGTTCAGGACGCACGCGCAGCGGTTGGTCGAGCGGGTGCCCCATGCGGAACATCCATTGATTGCCGCGGACCGAACGGACGCTGCGTCGTACCTGGTCTGCCAGCGTCTGGAACGCCAACCGGTGGTACGCGGCCGCGAGAGCGGACGAAATCCCATCGCTCGCCCCCTCGACAGCCTGCTGCGCCAGGAAGGCATCGACCGCCTCCTCGAACCGACGGTGCAACAGGTGTTCGAAGCCGCGGAACGGAACGAGGCCCTGGGCGCCGCCTCCTTCGGATGCCAACCGCGCCGGGACATGGAACCGATGGATGGCATGGAGGAAGAAGAGTGCCCGGACGCGTTCGTACAGGTTCTCCGAGCGACGCCGGAAGGCGTCCAACTCCGCCGCCATCTCCAGCAGGCGAGCGCTGGATGCGCCCGCCGCCACGGTCTCCAAGGGAAGGTTGCGCACCTCGGAAAGGGGCGAGGTGATCAGGTCAATCAGCGATCGGTTCTCCACGACCCGGCCAACCTCCCCGATGCGCCCTCCCGCCGTCAACCGTCAGCGTGCCCGTTGGGCCAGCAAGTCGACCAAGGTCCCCAGCACCTCCTCACGGTCGCTTCCCGACAATGCCAGGGCGAGTTGCCCAGTCAGGAGCCCGTACTTCCCGCCGATATCGTACCGGGATCCCGCCACCTCGAAGGCCAGATACCTCTCGCGCCGCACCAACTCGGCCAGCGCCGTCGACAGGTGATAACCCTTTCGTTCCGGAACCTCTGCGAGTCCGGCATCCAGGAGGCTGACAACCCCCGGCGTGAGAACGTGCATGCCGAAGAAGCACAGGTATCGACCGGCGCGCAGTCCAGGGACGATCAGGCGCTGTTCCGCCTCGGTCGGGGTTGGCTTCTCCAGCACCTCCGCCACCTCGTAGAGGCCGGCCTGTCCCGGAACACGTCGACCACCCACCGCCCCGAAGTACGGGAGCTTGCTCTCATGCGTCGCCTGCACCGCGGAAACTGAACACTCCTCGCGCGAGGCCACGGCCACCAGCTGGCGGGCGCACCCCGCCTCGATGGAGCTCACATACACATGGTCCCCGACCAACAACAGGAACGGTTCGTTACCCACGAACTCCCGACCGCACCAAACCGCGTGGCCGAATCCACGCGCCTCACGCTGCTCCAGAAACTCCAACCGCGCCGCGTGCCCACCCGCCGCAGCCGCAAAGGCGGCCTGATCCCCCGGTTGCACGATCACCCCGATCTTCTCGATGCCCGCGGCCAACGCCTCCTCGACGATGATCGCCAGCGCCGTCCTCGGCACACCCGTCCGATCCACCAGGGTCTGGAGCGGGAGCGTTCGCTGATTCGGGGCGGCGGCGGTGATCAGGGCCTTTGTGATCTTCATGCGCGACGCGACGTTGCCAACGGACCTTCGTCCCCGGAAGCCGGAACTTTCAGCATCCCATGACAGACCGATGACACATTCCCCCCGCCGACCCGGCAGAATTGGCCATCGTGACCTTGCACGCGCCACACGCCGCCCCCGTCCCCGCCCCGTTCCCCGGGACGGCCATGGACGGCGTTGCGGCCATGGCGGGCGCCCCGCACGGCTTCGAATCCGGGAATGGACGAGGCACACAGGCACGAACGACCATGCGCCCGATGAATTCCAGATCGGGAGCCAACGGCAGTCCGCCCCGTCCGATGGCCCGCCACCTCATGGGGCTTCAGGCGGCGTGGCTGCTGTTCCTCATCGTGCTCGGCGCCTGGTGGGTCTCGCTGATGCTCAGCCAGGCCGGCCGCATCGCCACCCTCGAACAGCAGACCGGCATCACCGCCGTGGATGCCCACCGCCAGTGGGTGCGCACCCAGCGCATGCTGTTCTGGGAGGGCGGAACCTTCTTCGCCTTCCTCGTCCTCAGCCTGGGCGGAATCGCCGGCCTGCATTGGCGGGACAACCGCCGTGCCCGGACGCTCCAGGCCTTCTTCGCTTCCGTCACCCACGAACTCCGGACCCCGCTCGCCGCCCTCCGCCTCGAATCCGAGGGACTCGCCGAGATCCTTCCCTCCACCCACCCGGGTCGCCCCTTGGTAGAACGGATGCTGGAGGACTCCGCACGTCTGGAATCCCAGGTCGAACGCGCGCTTGAACTCGCCCGACTCGAAGGCGGCGGAGGCGTCATCACCCGACCCGTCAACCTCCGCCCGCTCGTCGCCGAATGCCTGCGGACCTGGCGTCCGCCGCCCGGCCGCACCATCGAGATCCGAAACCACGTCGACGACGTCGGGGCCATGTCCGATCCCGCCAGTTTCCAGACGCTGCTGCGAAACCTCCTGGAAAACTCCGCGCGTCACGCGCGTTCGAATCCCGTTCTCATCACCCTCACCTCGCAGGCCACCGAGACAACCACGACGCTCGTCATCGCCGACCAAGGCGGCCCAACCGCGGGACTGCCGGCCCAACTGGGCGTGCTCTTCGCCCGCGGGTCCGAGTCCGGCGGCGCGGGCGTCGGTCTCTACCTGACCCGCCAACTCATGCAACGGATGGGCGGTGACGCCCGGTTCAACGCCGGCCCGGAAGGTTTCCGCACCGAACTCACTTTCCGATCGGAGGTGTCCGGTGGCTGACCGTCCCTCGCCCTCGATCCTCCTCGTGGAGGACGACACCAACCTCGGCAGCACCCTGTCCGAGCGACTCGCCGCGGCCAACCTCCCCGTCACCTGGGCGCGGTCCCTGCGCGAAGCCCGACAGGAACTCGCGCTCAACCGCTTCGCCCTCGCCCTGCTGGACGTCGGCCTGCCCGACGGCAACGGGTTCGACCTGGCCAGCGACATCCGCTCCCAGTGGCCTTCCACGGCCGTCATCTTCCTGACCGCCCTGGGCGATCCCCACCAGCGCGTCCACGGACTCGAACTCGGGGCGGAGGACTACGTCGTCAAACCGTTCCACTTCCAGGAACTCCTGCTCCGCATCGAAAACGGTCTGCGCCGACGCCGGCACTGGGAGGCCGTTCCGGAAGTCGTCCAGATCGGGCGGGCCCGGGTGTGGTTCGCCAGCCTCCGCGCGGAACGCGATGGCCAATCCACCCAACTCAGCCCGCGGGAAGGCGCCCTGCTCCGCTTCCTCCTCGCCCGCCGCGGTTCCGTCGTCCCACGCGATGAAATCCTCGACGAGGTCTGGTCGCGCGACGAGTACCCCACCCCGCGAACGGTCGACAACTTCATCATGAAGCTCCGTCGACTCGTCGAACCCGACCTCGCCAACCCCACCGTCATCCGCACCGTGTGGGGTGTGGGATACCAGTTGCAGGAGGAGGCGTCGTGATGCTGCCCCCGCATGGAACGGGGTGGCGACGTCCTCGTCGCCGTTCCAACGCCTTTCCCAAGGCGATGAGGACATCGCCACCCCGAAACCTTTCCCAAAGGGGGCGGTGTCAAGATGCGCCCGTTGCAGGACGCGTCGGATTCCTGATCCCGCGATCGCCGGGGGACATGAACGCTTTTTCCATAAAATGAACACCAGCCATCAAACCCTGAGCTGCCTCGCAGCCCTCGCCCTCGGCGTGGGCCTCACCACCTCCACCCGCGCCTCGACGAACGGATTCATCATCCCGGCGTACCGCGGCACGGCCGGATCCACCGCCGGCGGATGGGAAGTCTTCACCACGGCGAGCGCCGTGGGACCGGTCAACATTCCCGACCTGCCCGGAAACCTTTCCGGAGCCAGCCTCGTGCAACTCGCCCCCGGCGCCTTCGTCACCGGTTCCGGCAACATCTACAACATCGCCGGCATCAGCTCCTTCGTCCTCACCCACAACCCGACGGAACCGGTGGGCTGGATCACCCTCCAGGTCCGTTCCCTGGGCGCGGAGCTCGATTACGGTGCGGTGCGGCTCGCCTACGATTCCGGCGGTTCCACCTTCTTCCTTTCGCCGAACAGCCGCTTCGAACTCGACCGCGGCGTCCAACTGGGCGTCAACGTTTCCAGCCAATGGGACTGGGACGTGAACGCCCTTGGCCTGTCCTCCTACCGCATCGAGTTCGCCGCCGCGTCACCCAGCCTCAGCATGGACGCCGTGGTCCTCGACACCGCCGCGGTCGGCGTCGTGCCCGAGCCCTCCACCTGGATGCTGCTCGGCCTTGGGTTTGCTGGACTCGCCCTGCGCCGAAGCCTGACCCCGCGGAAGCCCAGCGCGTCGCGGTGAACGGTGGGGCATCCCGACACCGCACCCGCAAGAAACGGTGAGGCGACGTCCGCGTCGCCGTCTCAAAGCGTTTCCCTGAACTCAGTCCGGAGGGAGCATTGTCCCGGCGGGCAACGAGGACGCGCCGCGTGGGGGCACGCGGCCTACAAGAGAAGATCCGGGATGCCAGCCGCCAGCTTCCAGTCCTGTCCGAGGCGGTGTCAGGACGTCCCCACCGCGGTAAAGGCCGCCGTGTTCAACGCCGACGACGCTGGGCGGCGCGTCCACCAGACCGTCCGCCCAGCTTCGCCGGAGGACGGGCCGTCTTGCCTGCCAGCGGGCGCGCCCGACCGGAACCCGGTCGTCCACCCACCGCGGGCTTGCCGGTCCGCGATCCTGCGCGGGTCGGGATGCCCATCGGACCCGCGGGACGCGGCGCCTTCGCGGGCCGTTTGACGGGAGCTCCCGTATTGGTGAACGCCGAGGGCTTCCCAACCGGCTTTCCAACCGGCTTTCCAACCGGTTTCCCAGCGGGTTTTCCTGCAGGCTTGAAGGACGGTTTGCCACCGGGCTTGCCGAAGGTCTTCCCCGGAGCGGCGGACCGCGCCGCCTTGCCCTTGGGCATTCCTTCGCGTTCCTCGACCGGCGCCTCCCGAACGATCGCGGGCCTCAGGATCCGGCCATGCCGCACGTCGCGGTTGGCATCGAAAGGCCGATGGCGACGGTTGCGGACGGGATCGATCGTCTTGGGACGCGGCTTGGCCTGGATGAAGATCGGGCAACCCTCGTAACCGAAGGCCTTCCGGAGTTCGTCCCCGAGGTACTTCTCATACTGCGGGCTGAACAGCTCGTCGCGGTTCACGTACAACCGGAAGATCGCCGGCGACTGCCCCACCTGGGTGGCATAGAAGAACTTCAACCGATGCCCCTGCTTGCTCACGGGCTGACGCCGGTCAATCGCGTCCTGCAAGGTCCGGTTGACGATCCCGGTCGGGACCGACTGCTTCAACTGCGCCGCCACGAAACGCACGGCTTCCAGCAAGCGATCCAGCTGAAAACCCTCGGTCGCCGACGTGAAGATCACCGGCGCGTAGTCCAGGAAGAACAAACGCTCCTGCACCCAGTCGCCGAACTCCGACAACGTCGTCAGACGCTTCCGGCGATCGTCCCGATCGCGCGTCTTCGCCATCCGTTCCTCGATCTCCGCCTCACGCGCCTTCCGGACGGTGTCGGACACCAAGTCCCACTTGTTCACGACCACGATGCACGCGCACCGCTTCTCCACGATGACGTCCGCGATCTTCTTGTCCTGTTCGGTGATCCCGCTCTCGGCATCGATGACCAGCACGGCGATGTCCGCACGGCCGATCGCGTCCTTCGTGCGCTCCACGCTGAAATACTCGATCGAATCATCAATGCGCCGCGCCTTGCGGACACCGGCGGTATCGATGAGCAGGTACCGGTCGCGCACGCCTTCCGTATCCACCTCGAAGGGCACGTCCACCGCATCGCGGGTCGTCCCGGGAATAGGGCTCACGATCACCCGCGTGGAACCGGTCACTGCGTTGATCAACGACGACTTGCCCACGTTCGGACGGCCGACGATGGCGATCCGCACTGGACCGCTCCGGACGTCGGGCTTCCGGAGCTTCAGCTTCTCGGACCGGCTGAGCTTCACGGGTTCCTCCCCGTTGGCGAGCGCTTCGGCGGCCGTGGCTGCGGCCTGCGCCGCCGCGGCGACCAACGCCGGATCCAGGGGCGGCAGGTAGCTGACCGCCGCGTCCATCAGATCATCGATACCGGCTCCATGGATGGCCGTGATCGGGAACATCCGGTCGAACCCGAGCCTCGAAAATTCCGCCACGCCCGGTGTTGCCCGGTCCGTGTCGACCTTGTTCACCACCACCAGCACCGGCTTGTTCGTGGACCGCAGCTTGGCCGAAACCTCCTCGTCCAAGGGCACGATGCCCTCCTGGACGTTCACCACCAGCAGGATCACGGAGGCCGCCTCCAGCGCCAGCTCGACCTGGTCGAGCATGGCCGCCGTGATGACGTCCTCCGCCTTTTCCCGACGCATCAACCCGATTCCCCCGGTGTCGATCAACGTGAACGGTCGCCCGTGCCACTCAACCTCCGCTGTCACACGATCGCGTGTGACTCCCGGTTGATCATGGACAATGGCGATGCGCTTTCGCGCAATGCGATTGAAGAGTGCGGACTTGCCGACATTGGGCCGGCCAACGATGGCGATGACGCCTGACATGGGTCGCATCATGGGGCCGCAACGCCCCGGCGACAATCTCCGCTTCAATCAACCCATCCCCCATTCTATCGTCCCACCCATGCCTTCGAAGTCACCGGGACCCGCGCGGAGCACCCCGCCAATCCTCCATCCGGCCCGCCGGGAGGAACTTTTGTCCGGTTTTGCCAACGTCCGAGTCCTCGTGATCGGTGACGTCATGCTCGACCAGTTCATCTGGGGTCGGGTCACCCGGATTTCCCCCGAAGCCCCCGTTCCCGTGGTGGAATTCGAACGCGAAAGCTCCATGCCCGGCGGTGCCGCCAACGTCGCCCGCAACCTAACCGCCCTCGGTGCTCGCGCCGGCATCTTTGGTGCCGTTGGTCGCGATTCCGCCGCGCCGCAACTCGCCTCCCTCCTCCGTCAGGACGGGGTCACCTGCACCGGCCTGCTGCCCATCGCAAACCGCCTCACCTCCACCAAGACCCGCATCGTCGCCGGCCACCAACAGGTCACCCGGCTGGACCGCGAAACCCGCGGAAGCCTCCGTCCCATCGACGTCCAACGCCTCCTCCAGAAGGTCGACCGGCATCTCCCCAAAGCCGATGCGATCATCGTCGGCGACTACGGCAAGGGCGTCGTCACCCAGGAACTGCTCGATGGCCTCCGCCAGCGCTGCCACGCCCATGGCAAGTGGATCAGCCTCGATCCGAAGCCCGTCCATCACCTCGGTATCCACGGACTCTCCCTCATCACGCCGAACCGCAAGGAAGCCTTCGAACTGGCAGACCTCACCGACAACACACGGAATCCGGATCCCCTCTCCGATCCCCAACTCCTCCGCGTTGCGGAGAAGCTCCTCGCCGAACTGAAGCCAGCCCTTCTCCTGATCACCCTCGGCGAACTCGGCATGCTCCTGTGCCGGCGCGGCCAACCTCCGTTCCACATTCCCACGGTCGCCCAGGAGGTCTTCGACGTCAGCGGCGCCGGCGACACCGTCATCGCCACCTTCACCCTCGCCATCGCCGCCGGGGCTTCCCCGGTCGAGGCCGCCATCCTGTCCAACCACGCCGCCGGCGTCGTTGTCGGCAAGTTCGGCACCGCCACTGTCACGCCCGCCGAACTCGCCTCCAGCTTTCCCCGTTCCTGAACCTTCCACCCGCCCACATGCCCTCTCCCGCCATCTTCCTCGACCGCGACGGCACCCTCATCGCTGACAAACACTATCTCCACAAACCGGAGGAGGTGGAGTTCATCCCGGGCTCTGCCGAAGCCCTGCGCAATCTTCAGGAAGCCGGCTTCCTCCTCTTCATCGTCACCAACCAATCCGGTGTCGGCCGCGGTTACTTCACCATGGCCGATGTCGACCGCGTCCATGCCCACATCGAGGCGGAACTCGCCGCGGAGGACGTGACCTTCGACGGCTTCTACGTCGCACCGGAAGCCCCTGACCAGCCCAGCCGAGGCCGCAAACCCTCCCCCGCCTTCCTTCAGGAGGCCGCCGAGGACTTCGACCTCGACCTCGCCCGGAGCTACATCATCGGCGACAAGCTCATCGACCTCGAAACTGGCTGGAACGCCGGCTGCGCCCGAAGCCTGCTCGTGCGCACCGGCTACGGCAGCGCCACCGAGGAGAACCAAGGCGACCAACTCCGGGACGCCGTCGTCGTCGACGACCTCCCCGCCGCCTGCGAGTGGATCCTGGCCAACGCCAGTTGACCCACACGCCTGCAAAATCTCAGGCGACTCCATGCAGCAGGGATCTCGCGCAGAGGCGCAGAGACGCTGAGAACGACAGGAAAATGGGAGTTTGGAAACCCCTGAAAGGACTCACCGCTGGGTGACTCGATGACGGGAACTGAAGGCACTTTCTCTCCGCGTCTCAGCGTCTCTGCGCGAGTCATTCTCCATCATCCAGCGGCATGGGTGCAGCTCAAGCTTCCACCGGGATCCGATCCGTTCCCAGGTAAGGCCGCAACGGCTCGGGAACCAGCACGGAACCGTCCGCCTGCTGGTGGGTCTCCACCAAGGCCACGAACAACCGGGCGAGCGCGGTGCCGCTGCCGTTCAGGATGTGCGGGAACCGGTTGTCCCCGCCCTCGGTCTTGTAACGCATGTTCATCCGGCGCGACTGGTAATCCTCGCAGTTCGAGCAGCTCGAAACCTCCAGGAACTGGTTCTGGCCGGGCGCCCAGACCTCAATGTCATACGTCTTCGCCGACGCAAACCCCATGTCGCCCGTGCACAGGTTGATCACCCGATAATGGAGCCCGAGTCGTTGGAGAACAGTCTCCGCGTTGCGGACCATCGCCTCCAGTTCCTCGTACCCAAGCTCGGGCGGAACGATCTTGATGAGCTCCACCTTGTCGAACTGGTGGACCCGGATCATCCCACGTGTGCCCAACCCCGCCGCACCCGCCTCGGCCCGGAAGCAGGGCGAGTACGCGACATAACGGATCGGCAGCTGCTTCTCGGCGAGGATCTCCTCCCGATGGATGTTCGCCACCGGAGCCTCCGCCGTCGGCAGGAGGTAAAGCTTGCCCATCGTCGACGAATCCATCCCCTCCTGCACCGCATACGCCTGGTCGCGGAACTTGGGGAACTGGCCGACACCCACCATGCAGTGCTCGCCGATGATGTACGGCGGCGCCACCTCCCGATACCCGTGCTCCCGCTGATGGAGGTCCAACAGGAAGTTGATCAACGCCCGCTCCAACCGCGCTCCCCAACCCGTGTACAGCAGGAACCCCGATCCGCTCAGCTTCGTCCCGCGGGCGAAGTCCACGAGCTTCAACTTGTCGCACAGCTCCACGTGATTGAGCGCCTTGAACCCGAACTCCGCCGGCGAACCCCAGCGCCGGATCTCCGGGTTCTCCTCCGCCGTATGGCCCAGCGCCACGCTCGCGTGCGGCAGGTTTGGCACCGTCAGCAGGATCTGATCCCGCTTCACTTCCGCGGCCGCCACCAACTGGTCCAGTTCGGTGATCCGATCCCCGATCGTCCGGACCTCCGCCTTGCGTGCCTCCGCTTCCGCCAGCTTCTTCTGTCCCATCAACGCCCCGATCTCCTTCGAGGCACTGTTCCGCCGGGCCTTCAACTGCTCCACCTCGGACAGCGCCGCGCGCCGCTGATCGTCGAGTTCAAGGATCTCGGAAACCTTTCCCTCGTCCCCACCGTGGCGTGCTGCCAGGCGTTCACGTACGTGGTCCGGTTTATCCCTCAGGAGCTTGATGTCCAACATGGGCGCGAGAATGCGAAGGAAGCCGCCAATCGCAATCCGGATTTTCAACTGTCAGCCCCACATCTCCGGTGAAACCCCGTTTGACCGATGGTCTTCAAACCGCACGTTGACCTTGCTCCTCATTTCACAACGAGGACCGAAAAGGAGAACGCAACCGCGGCATCATGCAGGCAGACCACGCTCGCCCGGAGCACACACGCGCACGTCTGGAGGACCTCTGGCAGCACGGGGTGCTCGACACACCACCGGAACCGGAGTTCGACCGGCTGACCCAGCTCGCCGCATCCCTCACCGGCGCTCCGATCGCGCTCGTCTCCCTCGTTGATGAATGCCGGCAGTTCTTCAAGAGCTCCGTCGGCCTGCCCGAACCTTGGCGAACCCGACGCGAAACACCCCTCAGCCACTCCTTCTGCGCCCGGGTCGTTCAGGATCACGCCCCCTTGGTCATCGAGGACGCACGGACCGATCCCCGCGTCGCCGGCAACCTCGCCATCCCGGACCTCGGCGTGATCGCCTACCTCGGCATCCCGCTCACCAGCGCCAGCGGCAGTCCCCTCGGCTCCTTCTGCGTCATCGACCACAAACCGAGGAAGTGGACACCCCTCGAGATCGAACGCGTGACGCAACTCGCCTCCGCCGTCACCAGCGAGCTGCGCCTCCGCGGGATCCTAGCCCGACAGGCGACGGAGAACCTCCGCCTGTCCATCGCCCGCGCCGACGCCGAGGAAACCTTGCGCGTCCGCGGCGAGTTCCTCTCCCGCTTCAGCCACGAACTGCGCACCCCCTTGTCCGCCGTGATCGGCTATTCGGACATCCTCAAGTCCGAACTCCTGGAGGCCGGCAACCGCGATTGGGCGGAGTACTCCGAACACGTCTCCGTCGCGGGCCAGCACCTCCTCGACCTCGTCAACGACATCCTCGACTTCGCCCGGATCGACGCAGGAATCCTGGAGATCTCCCCCTCCTCGATCGATGTCCCCGCGCTCTGCCGAGAAGTGCAGGCGACCATCAGCGCCACCGTCATCCGCAACGGCAACCGCCTCCTCCTGCACGTCGCCGAAGGCCTGCTTCCCCTCAACGCCGACGCCGTACGGGTGAAGCAGATCCTGATCAACCTCCTCGGCAACGCCGCCAAATTCACCCGCCACGGCACCCTCACCCTCACCGTGGGCGAAGTGACCTGGCAGGAGACCCGGCCCTCGAGTTCCGTGTCGTCGACACCGGCATCGGCATGGATCCCGAACAACTCGCACGCCTGTTCCAACCCTTCGTCCAGGCCTCGAAGAAGATCAGCGCCACCTACGGCGGCACCGGACTAGGCCTGGCCATCTCCCGCCGCTACGCCCGCGCCATGGGTGGCAACGTCGAAGCCCACAGCGAACCCGGCGTCGGCTCCGAGTTCGTCCTCCGGATTCCGCGGGTCAGCCCTGCGCCCATCGCAACCTGAGGCCTTCGCCCGAACGGGGCAGCCCCGGCAGGTAGCCCAGGGCCGACGCCCTGCGGTTCACCACCCGGTAAACGATCCCAAGCCCTGAAAGGGCGACCCACCCCGTCCCTCCGGATTTCCGCCCACGTTCAGGGCTGGTGCACTCGAACGCCGTCCCCAACGCGGACATCGCCTTCGGTCACGATCCGCGCCCGGAGTCCTCCCCGGTGCACCAACCCCGCCAGCACCTCCGGAAACGTGGTCTTCGCCAGATAATGGCACGGCTCGCACAGGCGCATTCCCAACAGGCGGACCTCTCCCACGAAGAATTCCTTCCCGACCAGCGCGTTGAGGTCCACGCCCTCCGTCACCAGGTTGCGTCGGGCCATCTCCGCCGTGAAGGGCAGCCCCGAGACCCGCGCGAACTCCGCGATCTGTTCCGATTCGATCAGCGTCACTTCAAAGTCCGGCTTGTGCGGGTGCGGCGAGAAGGTCCCGAGCCCGTCGTGATAGCGGTCGCCCACCACCCCGCGGGCGGGAACGAGTCGGGCCGCCGTCCGCGCGACCATCGGGGACTGCGGCGACTCAGCGATCAGGATGCGGACGACACGGGACATGGCGGACGGCATCCTGAAACAGGGCACCCTTGATTGGAAACAGCGATTCCGCTCTCAACCCTTCATGAGCCGCACGTTGAAAATGAATTCTTTGGGAATGGTATCGGGGCGGCGATGTCCTCATCGCCCTGGGAAAGGCTATGGAACGGCGACGAGGACGTCGCCACCCCGTTCCATGCTGGGGCAGCATCAATGCAGGCAATGGGGTCTGCAGGCAATGGGGTCGCGTCTAAATATTATACATTTACCCTGGATCCAATCGATCCGACGGCCCCGGCAAGCCCCCCCCCGACGGCTCAGCCCTCCGTGGATTCCGCACTGACAGGCTCGGGACGGGGCCGGATCAGCAGCACCAGGATGATCGCCACGACGGCCACCGATGCGATGGCGGAGAACGTCACGTTCAGCGGAACCTTGGCGTCACGAAGCCTCCCGAAACCCCAGTCGGCCAGGCCGCCGCAGCTGATGCTCACCAGGTTCATGATCCCGTAGCCGGTGGCACGCAACTCAGGCCGCACGATCTGGCAGAGGATGGGCATGTTGTTGCAGTCGAAAAAGCCCCAGCCCAGTCCGAAGAGTCCCAGGAAGGCAATGGAGGTGACCAGGGTGCCGGCGTTCCCCATGCCGAAGATGGCGGGCACGATGATGGCCATGCCGATGGCACTGACATAGATGCGCCCGCGGATGTTGGTTTGCAGCCATCGGTCCGAGAGCCATCCACCGATGACCGCCCCGAAGATCGCGACGACTTGCCACGAGCTGGTCGCTGCCACGCCGGCCGGCCCCTGCTTGATCTTGAATTCCTGCTTGAGGATGGCGGGCATCCAGTCGCGCACGATCCATCCCGCGAGGGCCGGCAGGGTGAAGTACAGCACCAGCAGCAGGAACGAACCGTTGGTCAACAACCCTGGCAAGGATCCCAGGAAGGACGCCTTGCGCGCCGCTTCCGCCGATGCCGACCGGACCGGCTCACGCAGCAAGAACAACAGCGGAAAGGCGTACAACGCGCCCACCATCCCGCACACCGTGAAGGCCGTCCGCCAACCCAGGGTCGGTCCATCGGCGATGTACCCGCTGAAGCCACCCAGAATCACACCCGTGTAAATAGCCATCTGGTGCATGCCCACGGCGCGGGATCGGGTGGCGCCATAGTGATGGTCGGCAATCAACGCGAGCGCCGCCGGGAAGTAGAAGGCCTCGCTGATCCCCATCAGCGAACGCGTCCAGAGGAGCGCCTCGTACGTGGTGACGTGCCCGGTCACCCAAGTGACCACGGACCATGCGAACAGGCTGCCGGCGATCGTGTACCGCCGACTGAAGCGGTCGGCAATCAGCCCACCCAACGGGCTCAGGATGGCGTAGACCCACTTGAACTGCCCCAGCATCCGTCCCCAGTTGGCATCCGAACCGATGCTGGTGATGTCGGCCATCACCGAAAACTTCATCGACGCCAGCATCTGTCGGTCGAGGTAGTTCAATAGCGCGACCGGCGCGAGCAGGGCGACGACGAGCCATGCGGTGCGCATGGCAGGCTGGGAGGCGGGGATCACCCTGCGATCCTCGCGCATAGCGTCGTGGATCTTCAAACTTCAAACTTGCTCCTCCGCCTCCTCACGTTGGCAACGTAGTGGACGAGGTAACGAGGCCCTGAAGGGGGTTCGAAGTTTTCAGTTTCAAGTTTTGGGGGAGGCGGAAGGAGCGGCACATCTCGACACTGCCCCCATTGGGAATGGTTTCGGGGCGGCGATGTCCTCATCGCCAAAGGAAAGGCTTAGGAACGGCGACGAGGACGTCGCCACCCCGTTCCATGCGCCCGTCTTCAGACTTCAATCTTCAAGCTTGAATCTTCAAACTCTGCCGGCGCCATCGAATCTTCACTTTGCGACCATCCCACCCCCGTGGGAACCTGTCCCCCGATGAACCGCAGCGAAGTCGTCCAGCAAATCCTCGAAGTCTACCATCGCAACGGCAACCGGATGTACGGCGAGGCCATCACCGAATCCCAGCACGCCCTCCAGTGCGCCACCCTCGCCCAGCAGGAAGGGCAACCCGCCGACGTCATCGTCGCCAGCCTCCTCCACGATTTCGGCCACCTCCTCCATGACCTCGGCGAGGACATCGCCGACAAGGGCGTCGATACCCGCCACGAGCACGTCGGGGCCAATCGCCTCTCCGCCTGGTTCCCTCCGGCCATCGTCGAACCCATCCGACTCCACGCCGCGTCGAAGCGTTACCTGTGCTTCCGCGAGGCGGGATACTTCGAGGACCTGTCCGATGCCTCCCGCAAGAGCCTCGCCTTGCAGGGCGGACCCATGTCCCCCGACGAAGCCGCGGCCTTCGAGAAACTCCCCCAGTTCGAAACCGCCATCACCGTCCGCCGCTACGACGACCGCGGCAAGGACCCCACGATGATCACCCCGCCCATCGAAGCCTTCGCCCCGTTGATGGAATCGTTCGTCACAGACCGACGCGTAGTCTGGAAGTCGCCAGTTCCCAGTTGCCAGTTCCTCGGAGGGTAGCTGACGAGGTAACGAGGCAGAGTCAAAGGACTGTCTTCTGGAAACTGGGCTCCTCATCCACAGCCTCCTGACGTCGTCTGCTACGGTTGGAGGTACGAGGTCACGAGGCAGACAAGGTGGGAGTTCCCAGTCGCCAGTGTGGTGTCACGTCCTGATTTAACCTTGGCACCGCGGGGCCCGGCCACCTTAAGTCAGCCGCTGTGCCTTTGGGGACGCATCCCCCGGACATGCATCCCGCGCCCGCGCTCGCCGCAACGCGGCGCACGGCGGCAGCCCAGCGGTGGAGCGGAGCGGAACCCTGGGTCACCCCACCCAATGACACCTCGCCCCAACGGGGCGAACGGTGAACACACCCACCCTGTTCCGTGTGCCCTTTCAGGGCACAAAGTTCGTTATGTGGCGTGGTCCCCGGGGTTCCACCCCGGGCTGTCACCGGTTGCCCCTTCGGGGCACGAGCACGGTTCCAGGAATTGCCATCTGGCCTTTGGGCCCCCGCCTTCAAACTTGAATCTTCAAACTTCACCCCCCTTCCCCCTCCGCCGGGTGAGGGCACCCGGCCTTCAGTCCCCTCCTTCAAACTTGAATCTTCAAACTTGAAACTCCCCTGCCCCCCTACCCCCCTTCGGCGGCAACAACCCGTACATCACGGGCGTCACCACCCGGCTCAGCACCAGCGAACTCACCAATCCCCCGATGATCACCCACGCCAGCGGCGAGTACATCGCCGACCCTGACGTGGCCAGCGGCAGAAGCGCCCCCACCGCCGTCATCGTGGTCAGGACCACCGGCAGGAAGCGCACCTCACCCGCGCGCTCGATCGCCTCCCGCAACGGCAGTCCCTCCTGACGCAACTGGTTGGTGAAATCCACGAGCAGGATGCTGTTCTTGATCTCGATCCCGATCAGCGCAATGAACCCGATGCTGGCCGTGAAGCTCAGCGAATAGCCCGTCGCCGCCAACGCCACCAACCCGCCCACGACTCCCAGCGGGATGACGCTCGCCACCACCACCGTCCCCCGGAAATCCCCGAACTCCAGCACCAGCACCGCGAGGATGCCGAACACCGCGAGCACGACCGCCGCACCCAGCCCGCCGAAGCTTTCCTCGCGGCTTTCCACCTCGCCGCCCAGCCCGAACCGATACCCCGGCGGCCACCGCATGGCCTTGAGCTTGGACACCACCGCCTGCGTCACCCGATCCGTGTTCTGCCCCAGCCCCACCTGGCTGCTCACCGTCACCGAACGTTCCCGGTTGTACCGCTGGATCAACGGCGGCGCCGACTCCATCTCCAGCGTCGCCACCTCACGCAGCGGCACGTGACGCCCGCTGCCCGTCGGCACCCACACCGTTTCCCAGTGCTCCAGGTTCGCCCGATCCTTCCGTCCCAAGGACAGAACGACCCCGTATTCGTCCCCGTCCGATTCCCGGAACCGCGCCACCTCCAACCCGGCGAACGCGAGGCGCACCGCCCGATCCACCTCCGCCTCCGCAATCCCCAGAAGCCCCGCCTTCGCCCGATCCAACCGCACGCGCACATCCGTCCGCGACACGCGCAGCGGGTTGTCGATCGACTCCGTTCCGGGCGTCGTCCGCAGTGCCTGCTCGACCTCCGCCGAAAGCTTCCGCAATTCCCCCAGGTCCTCGCCGAACACCCGGATCGCAATCGGAGCCTCGATCGGCGGCCCATTCTCGAACTCCTTCACCACGATCCGCGCTCCGGGAATCACCGCCAATCGCCGCCGCAGATCTTCCAGCACCGCCGGACTCCGTCGCGGATCCCACGCCTTCAACGCACAGAACACGTCCCCGATACGCGCCGACAATTCCTCCGGGATCTCGTTGTAATAGATCTGCGGATTTCCCCGCCCGACGTTCGCGAACCACCAGTCGACACCCGGCGTCGCCTGCACCGCCGCCTCCACCTGCCGCACGATCGCGTCCGTCGCCACCACCGAGTTGCCCTCACCGCCGTAGATCCGGATCGCGAACTGCGGCGTGCCCGCCTTGGGAAACAGGCTGAACCCGATCACCGGAACCAGCGCCAGGCTCGCCAAGGACAACCCGCCGGTCAGCGCCAGCGTCCACCACGGATGCGCCATCGCCCGATGCAGGAACGGCCGGTAGGTCGCGTGGATCAACCACTCCATCCATTGGAGCAACCGATTGCCCTCGGGAGCCACCGTCCCGCCCAGGAACCGACCCGCGAGGTACGGCACCACGGTCAGGGAAACCACCAGGGAAGCGCCGACCGTGTACACCACCGCAAGAGGCAATCCCCGGATGAATTGCCCAGGCCCGCCCGGCAGCAACAGCAAGGGCAGGAAGGCAAACAACAGCGTCGCCGTCGTGCCCGCCACCGCCACCGCAATCTGCCGCGTCCCCGCGATCGCCGCCTCCGTCGGTCCCAACCCCTGACGCCGCAACCGCGTGATGTTTTCCACCACCACGATGCTGTCATCCACCAGCAACCCGAGCGCGATCACCAGACCCACGATCGAAAGCTGGTTCAACGAATGCCCCGACTGCATCAGCAGCATCAGCCCGAGCGAAAGCGACAACGGGATGCTCAACAGGACCAGAAAGCTCGCGCGCAACCCGAGCGGCAGCACCGTCAACAGCACCAACCCGAACGCGATCAGGAAGTCGTGCTCCAATCGCCCCAACCGCGCCTCCACGTTCGTCGCCTGGTCAAAGCCCTCCTCCAGTCGCATCCCACCCGGCAACCGTCCCCGGAATTCCGCCAACCGCTCCTTCAACGCCCCCTGCAAGGCCAGCGTGTTCGCCCCCTTCTGCGGCATGGCCGTCACGAACACCGCGCGCTCCCCGCGGAACCGTCCGATGTGCTCCAGTTCCCGATACCCCCACGCAATCGACGCCATATCCCGCAAGCGGATCACCGCTCCCGATCCGCCCCCCACCGGCGTCATGCCGACGTCCTCCAACGTCTCGTATCCACCCGTCGTCTTGATCGTGAAGCGCCGTCCGCCCATCTCCGCGCTTCCGCCCGCGATCGTCTGCGCGTCCCCACCCACGGCCGCAACCACCCGCGCCACAGGAATTCCCGACTGCTCCAACCGCACCGGATCCAAAACCACCTGCACCTCCTTCTCCGGATACGCCCAACGCTCCGCCTTGCGCACCCCGGGCACCGACTCCATCCGCCGGACCAACCGATCCGCCGTGTCCGCCAGGTCCGCATAGCTCGCGGTCTCCGAGACCAGCGCCACCTGCATCAACGCCACGTCGATCGTCTGGATCTTCTTCACCTCCAAACGGACCACTCCCGCGGGCAACCGGTCCCGTGTCTCGTTCACCTGACGCAGCACATCATCGTGCTTTCGGTCGGGATCCGTTCCGTACTCAAACTCGACCGTCACCACCACCACCCCGTCGCGGATCACCGTCTGCACCTTCTTCAGCGACTCCAACTCCTTCACCGCATCCTCGATCGGACGCGCCACCAACTGCTCCAGATCCTTCGGGTTCCACCCCGGGCTCACCACGATCACGTTGTAGACCGGGATCCGCAGCGCGGGATCCTCCGACCGCGGAATCTGGACGAAGCTGACCCAACCCAACACCACCACACAGAGCGTAAGCACCAGCGTGAACGCCGGCCTTCGCACCCAGAATTCCACGAAGTTCATGCGATCACTCCGGTTGACCCGCACCCGCCACCCAGAGGTTCGTTCCCGCCACGCGCACCCGCGCGCCCTCCCTCAGGAACTCCGCCCCCTGAACCACCACCAGCATCGCCCGTGGCAACTCCCCGCGCACCCACGCCCGATCGCCACGAAACCGCTCCAGCACCACCCCCATCCGGCCCGCGCGCCCCTCCCGCACCCCGTACACCCAAGCCTCCCGCCCCTGCCCCTCCACCAACGCCGAAGCCGCCACCACCGCACGCTCTTCCCCGGGTTCCGGCTGGATCCGCGCCGTCACCGTGAACCCGGATCGAACCCACTCCGGAACCGCCTCCACCGAAATCTCCACCGGCACCATCCGCGTTAACGGATCGACCCCGCCCGCCACCGCGCTCACCCGCCCCGAAAGCGCCTTCGTGTCGTCGCTCGCCAACCGCATCGCGACCAAGTTGCCCACGCGCACCACCCGCATCTCGGCCTCGGTCATCGACGCACGCACCAGCCAGCCTCCCGAATCCCCGGCAAACCGGATCACCGGCATCCCGGCCGACATCACCTGCCCCGGTTCACCCATCCGCTCCACCACCACGCCCGGACCCGGTGCCACCACCTCCGCATGACGCCGCGCATGCTCCGCTGTCTGCAACTGTCCTTCGCCATCCGCCAGCGCGGCTTCCAGATGCTGCATCTGTTCCCGCGTGATCACCGCGTCCGCCAGCAACCGCCGTCCGCGCTCCACATCCAAGCGCCACCGCTCGACGTTCGCCCGAGCCTGCTTCAGCCGTCCTTCAACCTCCTCCAATCGCAGCACCGCCAGGACCTGTCCCGCCGCCACCCGATCCCCCGCACGCACCCGCACGTCCCCGACAATCCCGCCGATCGTGAACCCCAGGCTGGCCTCGTCCTTCCGGACCAACGTTCCCGCCACCTCCACCGGATGCGCCTCCCGCGACCAGACCAGGCTCTCCACCTGAACCGGCACCGTCGCGCCCGCGTCCACCGCGGGATCGACCGGTGCCACCGCCGGCCGGCAACCCATGAAGATCCATCCGGCCAACCCCACCCCGATGCCCATCGTCCACCTGCGCCCGATTGCGTCCATGGCTGACAGAGTGTCAGCTTTTGACACTCTGTCAAACACCTTGAAACCCACCACCCCCTCAACGGCGCACACATCGGACGGGGTGGCGACGTCCTCATCGCCCTTCCAAAGCTATTCCCAATCGGGGTAGCGACGTCCTCGTCGCCTTGGGGAGACGCCACTTCCTCAGGGCGATGAGCGTCCTCGTCCCGGGATCGGAATCGGGAATCGCAATAGGTATCGGGATCGAGCCCGGTGCTTCTCCCACCTCTTCGTTTTCGAATCCGATGGCGATCCCGATCCCGAATCCGACGCGCGCGGCGCCTGTTCGAGTCCAAGCCAAAGTACCGGTCCAAACCCAGACCACGCGCCCCATCGTGGCCCCCCATCAACGCCAACGGCGTTGCGTCCTTTAGCCCAGGGTTGGCCGAGGAACGAGGCCTACCCTGGGACCACATCCCACCCCCACCCAACCGCATCGCGGTTGTGGCCGGCCTGCTCAGACAGTTCCCCCCATCGACCTGAATCCCCCTCATCTTCCCTTCGTGCCCTTTGTGCGCTTCGTGGTTAAACACTCCGCCGTTGTTCAACCCCGAAGTCCACCAACGACACGAAACTGATTCTCACGCCGAGACGCCGAGCCCGCCGAGGTGGAATACCCTTCATCACGGATTTCCATGACGGCCTACCTCCGACCCGACACGGACACCGTTGCCCATCCTCCCGCGGCGCCTGTTCGAGTCCGAGCCAAAGTACCGGTCCAAA